>JAFRSU010000073.1 GCA_017427415.1 Lachnospiraceae bacterium
AAAATTCAGTATAAAAATTCTTGACAAGGACCAATAATTTATGTATTTTAAAAAAGAGCCAAACAGTAGCAATAATGCTATTGTTTGACTCAATAATTATCTTAGGGAATCTAATTTACAGAAAAACTTTCACACACTCTAAAATCGAGGTACTCACTATGTACCGCTTACTTCTTAACAATATTTATGTTAATTATACAATACCTAAAAAAATTAAACAAATACAATTTAAAAATAGGGCAGCCTCTACGGACTGCCCCCACTAAACTTTGGAGATCCACTTTGTAAAACCTTTAATGTTCAAGTTAATTGTTACATCTTCCAATCCAAGTCTTTAATTTGGACCTTACTGCTTCATTCCCCTTATTTCCATCAATGTAAGTTATTCCTACTAAATCGGATGCTAATTTAGGATTATTCTTACAAACGAAACAAACTTTTTCTTTACCTAATGCTCCAACAAATAAACCATATTCAAACAAAACATTATCTCTTACAGAATCGTATCCCTTAGAAGAAAGTTTTGATCTTTCATTCCAAACCTTATCATCAGCATTAAAAATAAATACCGCTGCATTTACTTTCTTTGAAATATCTATTATTGCGTCTATTGTATTAGTTCCCGGACAAAAAATATCGGCGCTTTGATCATCCCATAATATCGGCTTATGTCCTAATTCTTCTATTTTACCTGCAATTTCATGCATATATTCTTTTGCTTCTGATGAACTTCCAATAAAAATATTCATTTGTTTCTCATTCCTTTCTTTTTCTTTAGATTTAGTAGTCTCTAATAATATACCTTCATTAATACTACCAAAATTATCTTTTGGGGTTGAAGATGTTTTGTCCTTTTCGATGACTTTTGCAAAAACAAATCTTTCTTCATAATTTCTAACCACAAACGCTTTATCATCTATCTTGATAGTATTTTCTTTACACTTTTTATATCTAAATTTATCTGTTTTTTGAATTTTAACATCTTCAATATATTGAAAAAATCTATTTGTTCTTGATTGCGTTTTTTCAACCACAGTCGTTAGTTGCTTTTTGTCAGAAGCGTACGAAAAAATATTGAAAGGTAAGTCCATAACATACGTGTTAAAATTATTACATAAAAATTCGCCGGCTTCATCTTCTGATCTTTTTATAGAATTTTCATGTGTTATATCTCCAAGATAAGTAAATTTCATTGGAATGTTTTTTAACATATATGACAAATTTAACGTTAATGCAGCCAACGCATCTGCCCCTGTATTTCCAGATGACACAAACCACAAAGCCTTCCAAGACTCTTCCAATATGATATCAGGACAATATTTTTCCTGCAGAATCGCTAATTTTATATCTCTTCGACTTTCTTGTATTTTAGAAATACACAAATTAACTATGTTAATTACATTGTCATCAGTATTAATATCTTTTGCCTGGTAGGAGAAATATAGTGCTTGACCATATGATATGCTTCTTGTAAGTTTCCCTCTTTTACTTAACATACAGCACACAACTTCAAGAGTTGCTTTAGTAGTTTTATCAAGACGTGAAATTAATGAATATATATTATCGTTAATGGATGTAGGTATATACTCATGAACAACCAAACTGACACCCTTACCTTGACAACATTTCTCTACTTCTTTTTCTATTGTTTCAATGGCATCAATGTATATTTGATACTTCTTAATGTGAGCTTCTTTTTCATCGCAAAAACTTTTACATTCTTCATCTAAGCTATTCCATTGATCAAGTTTTGCATAAGCTTTACTTTTTGTCTTTTTTTTATTGTTTAAAAAATTTATTTTTGACAACCATAAACATAAGCGAAGAATAAAAATAGTAATATACTTACAATCATAATATAACTCAAGAATATCTTCTTTTAACTTATCATCTTCTGTATCATTGGTAGACCCATCAAAAACTGAACTAAACCATTTAATCCAAATGTTTTGATCTGTACGATTTGAAAAGTGTACTTTTTTTACTAAATCTGCCGCTTCACCCGTTTCAAATGCCTTTAATTTCATGAGAGCACTATTTAATGCTTCATATGCCGTCTTATTATCAAAAATATCTTCATCTTCAGATAATTGATAATAATATCCATCAAATATATTCAGTTCTGCAGCAACAGCCTTAATGCAATCTTCTCTGCTTAAACATGTTGAAATTTTTGTTAATTCTGCATCCCCGAATGTAACTCCGGTATCCTCATTATCATTGCACAGTTTTCCAAACAGTATACCCATAGTTTCTACATCTGCTTTTTCCCATGTTAACAAAGCTGATACGTCAGGTTCTTTAATCTTATACCCCCCTTCAGGAGAATTAGTTATTTTATTTTTTTTATTTAATACATTAGTTAACCATTGACTTTTTTGCTCTGTGGTAATATATGGGTAGTTCTTTGTTTTAGCATGCTGAGTTACATTTCCAAGTACTCCAACAGGACCTTTTAGATGAGTTTTAATTCTTAAAATCCTAATATTGTCATCATTAGGATTTAGCGGAAAATTTAATGTGTATTCTGTTAAAAGACCCAGTCTAATTCCAATTTGTGAAAACAAAACTATTAACTTTTCAGCACTTATATGCGTAATCCCTTCTATAGATATGGCGTTTTCTTTATTATTTTCTTTTTGGAATTCATATAAAAATGAAGTATATAGTGTTTCCTCTTTTTCTCCAAATACAACATCTTCTCCATGTCGAAAGGCTCTAAAAATGTATCCATCTTTTTCCTGCGTTATAGGTACTATTATTCCCATATCTACAGATTTATCTATAAACAAAGATACTTTTGTTAAGCAGTCATAATAATCGTTGGCATACTCAATAATATTTAATAAATCTCCAATAGATATTCCTTTATTTAATCTCTGAAGTAATTCATTATATTTATTATCTTTAAATGCCTCTTTTCCTTTTTCTAAAACCAGTTTTCTGCAAGCAATTTCCTTATTATGGTACAGGTTTAAAAATGGCTCCATCAGTCTAGCTTCTATAGAAACATAATCCACTCCGTCAATATTGCTCTTAAAACTGCTATTGGCTGTTTTAATTCTTTCAAACTGAACAAGTGGTAGACAAATGCTATGCGATTTTTTACATAATAGTCTTATCTCAGATTCTGTTTTAGGAGTAAATATAAATCTTATATTTTTTTGTTCTATCATCAAATCACCTAAATTAATCTCTAGTTCTTTAGGTAAAAATGAATTCCAAAATACCGCTAATTTGTATGAATAAAAATACTGTACCAAACGAAGTTTAGCTGATGTTTCCGAGAACTCTTCACTTTTTATCTTCGTTGTTTTGATGATGTTTTCAAAAACTGTATTTATATTTTCAACTTTTATCTTGTCGAAAACAATCATCGGTAAAACTCTCACTGTATATGTATCTTTATTTTTTGTTTTATGTGTTATATATGTTCTTATTTTGATTAGTGAACAATCCCGTATACAACATTTTTCCGTTTTTTCAAATTTTTCTATTGCTAATGAAGTAGGAACAAAAGTTAATGACAAAATATCGTTTTCTTGTTGTTCTACAGTTGATACATCATAAACATTCCAATATGGCATATTTATAAGCCTTGAGAAATTGCTTTTTTTTACATCAAATTCATTAAACAACGGAAAATCTATATCGTATGGTCTAGGTTGAAGCAGAATGGCCTTAACAACTTGATAGCATATATTAATGCAATTTTCATTTGTTGCGACGTTACAGTTTGGAAATAAATAACTTCCACCATTAGCATCTGTCAACATATCCGCTTGAAACCATTTTTGATTTACCGATAATACATACACCTTTATCGATTTAACTTTTGCTGCATTCAACTTTTCAATTGTTTGATTTATTGAAGTTCCAGATACAATGGCATCATCAATTATAATTATATCCTTGTCTCGTAACCATTCCGTATTCATATCTAGTACACGTTCACTAGTTACGTAGCCGTCCAGAGAAATTAACCCTAATTCTTCCAAGCAATAAAAAAAACAGGAGGCTTTTCTAGCCATCAAAAAGTAAACATCCGCTTTAGCGGAAGATACTCTTCTACAAAAGTCTAGCAATTCTTTTCGAGTCGAATTATCAAAACACTTCAATAACCTATCGATTCTGATATTATTATAAATATCTTCGTCTCTTTCCATTAGTTGTGTCTCTCCCACACTATTTTCCTCCTAAAGAATTAACATTTTACCATAGTAAAAATCATAATTTTCATCCAAATAATTATAAACTATTTTATTTTTTTGTACAATAACTTTTTTCTTAATCCAGAAAAATATTGTCAAATCTTTTCTTGTAATATAACTGTTAATCATATCTTTAATCCATAGCAATCAAAAAGCGACCATCTCTGATCGCTTAATGCATTGTTTATATTATGTATTATTTTTTTTATTCTTTTATCAACATCCTCTTTATACACTTTATAAACCATTTGAACAACCCTTGTTTCTCTTTGTTTTTTTCAGTTCCTAATTCTGGTATACTCTTTTTCTTCCACGCTATCTTGTCCTTATTTTTGCTAGTCTTATTATTAACAGATTCCTTTTGGGCAATTTCCATGCCTTCCATCTTATCCATATCCACCTGTTTAAGTCCCCCCATTTTGTCTTCCGCAGCCAAATGCTTATCGAAGGTATATCCGGATATATAATCTAAGATAAATAACAAACTATGCTTCTCTATCTTTTGTTCATGAAAACCGGAAGTTATGTATCTCTCCCTTGAAGCTGTTTTAACATAATTATTATGCCATAATGACAGTTTTTCTTCATCAAAGCCTTTGATAATCCAAGTGTCTTCACCGCACTTCACGGTCAGTTCTTCTCTAGTTTCGGCTGAAAAAACAAGCTTATTATCAAATACATACTTTACCAGCTTCTTGTCAGACAATCTGTCCTTAGAAAGAATCGCTGATACAAAAGGCATCTGTTTTAATCTTGGTGTACACGCCTCCCAGAAGCACATCTGTCTAAGACATACCCCGCACATATTCATATCTACAGGTCTGGTACCCGAAGCACAAAAGTGTTCCGGTGGAAGAGACTTAATGATTGGACATTCTTTATCATGATAAAACGAATCCAGGTCTGACCAGAAATATCTGTTCTTAGGATTATCAAGTGCGCTTTGCTTCTTACCGATTATCTTTTTCTCAGCATCCGTTAGTATCCTTTGTTCATATGCTATTTTCCCATGCTTAAGAACCGCAGTACATCCGGTTTTCTTTAGAAGAGACAGATCTACTATCTCCTCCGCTTTCCTGACAGATTCATTTTCATTCTTGTTAAGAAGCAAACCAGTCCTAATGCTGTTTTTCATACGACGCCAAAAAAGAGGGAAATCAGGTTCAGAAATATAAACAAACTTATCTACCGGATCCCATCTGACATTCATCAATCTTAGTGCATTGTAATCATTAAGATCATGATATACCAGCGATGCCGTAACCAGTCTTCTTTTTAATTCTCCGTCATACCAAGGAACATCCCGTATCTTCTTTGGAAATACGATGATTGCTGCATTATACAAATCCTCGCCCCAAAGGACACAATCGTCCGGAGAGAATGAGAACTCATAAAGAAGTGCATCTTTATATAGAGCTTTTTCACTAATGATGTCCATATAAGCATCACCCCCGTTAAATATATAGCAGTCACACTATTTCCATCTGTGAATCAGAGTAACAAAAAGCCATTGACAAAAACATATGTACGTGTTAGTATAATCGTATAAAGAAGGTACCGCAGTAAAACAAACTTTACAGACGGTTTGCCTTAGATAAAGCGTAAGAAAGCAGCCTTAGCCTTGGTCGGACCGGCTGCTTTTCTTATGCTCAAAATATTCTACAAGTTTTATCACAAGCTGGCCAATAGCCGTAATAGCTAGTGTCACTTGCGCCGTAACTTGTATTATTTGTAACATAATACTCGGATCCTTTCGATATACTATCCCCATACGCATACCTCCTTTCAGGGGAAGTGTGCATAGTCAACAGTGACATCTAAGGTTAAGCCGTCCATTACCATCTGTTTTGGGTTTTGCGGTACCATAGATATAATATCATATATTCATTACATAGTCAAGAATATTTGTTTGTGTTAATTGCCAATTATTCGTATGTATGTTCTTGCTGTGGACTGCTTACTTTTTACATGTGTAGCTTTAACATTGATTCCTTCCATGTAATTCCTATTTTTTTGTATGCTCGTTTTATAGTTTCCTTTGAAATATAATTTCCGGATTTTGGAATCATTTCAATCCAGCCATACTTTTTTACCCAATTTTTCATTTTAGGAGATATCACACTTTCAATCATAACCGCCCCTAAACTGTTTGCTTTACGGATATCTTCAAGAATCGCTACTAATCGCGTAAAATATCCTTTCCTTTGATGAACAAACTGAACTGATGCTATTACAAGCCCATACTCTTCACCTGGATTAATACGCAACATCAGCGAACACGTCTTTCCTTTATATCCCCCCGAAATAAATAATCTACTCATATGCAAATAACATTCTTTTAATTTGTACCGACAATCTTCTGCGAATAACGCAATAATTGGAAAAAACTCCTGAGGGAATATTTTACTATTAATACCGTTTCTATCAAAAAAATCAAAGTAAACAGAATAATCCTGTAATTTTTCAATACGCTTATTCATACTTATGTCCCGACTCCTATTGTATAATATTATTCAATGTTTTCTCTTACTCTGGAATTTTTTTCTTGTAATATCCACTGCGTATTGGTATCTTTCCATGCCTTCTGGAGAAAGAAAACAACTAGGTAGCTCCTTTATTTCCACCCATCCATGCTTATTAACCCAATTTCTCATTTCTGGCGACGTAACACTTTCGATTATAATTTCACCTAAGCTATTTATCTGTCTAATTTCTTCCAGGAGTTCGATTAGTTTCGTCAGATTACCTTTCCGCTGGTTAATAAACCTAACCCTTGCAATTACCAGCCCAACAGGAGATTCAGGATTAATCCGCAACATAAGCTCACAATTCTCTTCCCTGTATCTTCCGTATATAAATAGTCTATGATAATCGGTATAACATTGCGTTAAATTATAACAGCAATCTCTTGTATAAAGAGCAACAAGCGGGAAAAACTCTTGTGGGAAATTTTCATTACTAATGCCATCTCTTTGAACACGATTCTTGAAAAAAGTAAAATCTTGTAAGTTATGAATCAATTGATTCATAAAGTCCTTCTCCTATCCAATTTTTATAATAAAAAACTTGCTATTCTTTCAACTCAAATTTTCTTTCTAGATATATGGCTCTTAAGTATAATACGAGTAAATAAAAGTTATATTCTGAGTCACTGTTAAATTCTTCTTTTTTCCGTTTTTCTCTTTTAACTTCAATATCTTCTGCCGCTATTTTAATTATTTCATTGAATCGCTCACTCGAAATCTGCATAGTATCTTTCGGCGAATATTCCATCATATCATAATCTTCCTGATAATATTCATAGTCTTCCGGTTGCATTTTTTTGTTCATAGGACCTCCTCGTCTTTAAATAATCAAACAAAAAACTCATAGATTTATGTAATCTAGTGCGGCCTCAATCAACCGCATCACAATAAATGTCATTGATCTTTTGTGCTCTTCACTTATAACTAGAATTTGTCGTTTAATATCTTTCGGAACCTTTTTGTTCCCTGACCAGCTAACGTTACCATTCAATGCAAATTGAAAGTCTATACCATCCGATGCATTGATTTTTAAAGCTTTTTCTAATAATTTATTAATTATGTATGCCTTTGATCTATTATTCTTTTTCGCTAATGCTTCTACAGCCATCTGTTGTTTTAAGGTTAAATTTATGTACAAAAATTCCGGTTTTTCGTTTGAACATTTGGTTTCTTTATCCTCTTTTTCTTCTCCCTGCATGACATTTGTATTACCTTCAGATTGTTCTATAAATTCGTCCACAAAATCAAGATAATCTCTTGTTACTGGAGCTTCTGGAGCAACCTCTTTCAGGAATTTTTCTTCCCGTTTTGCCTTTTGAATAAATAAACTGTTTCTGATTGGAGTTCTGTATATTTTTGTTTCCAGTGATGTTGCAAACTCTTTAATTCGATTTATAGTCTCGTTATCATAATCAATATTTTCAATCCATCGCGTTATTAATATACCTGAAACAACCAGTTCGGGATTTATATTTTTTTCTGATTTAACAATCTGAACCCAACTATATAAATGATCTATACTATCAACACTATCCTCATCTAAATCCGTAGGTATAATTATATCCTGCGTAATCGCCAATAGACAACCTAGAATTGCATCCGAACCGGGTTTAGAATCGATGACACAATAATCATACTTGTCATCAAGAGACTTAAACATTTCTCGGAAGATTTCTATTTTCTTTAGTGGATTCTTTCTAGCTAACATATCATAATGCGTATTATAAGTTATATAAGTAATATCCAAATTATCTTTCAAGTGATAAATAGCGTTTTCCATTTCGTAACTATCATCATTTATTTCAATCCCCTGTACTACATATTCATCTTGAGAGTCGTCTTGTTCCGAGTCAGAATTGCCCATATGGTTAAACATATGCGTCAATGGATTAAAATCAAGTGCCAATACTCTTTTCCCACGTTCGGCTAATCCATACGCCAAAAACTTGGCTGTTTCTGTTTTGGCCGTACCCCCCTTAGGGTTTACTATAGATACAATTTGCATATTATCTTCCTCCTATTTTTTGCACACCAATAAAACAATAACCAATTGTTTGTTATTGCAAACTTCTAATAATATACGGGGAATATATAGATAATTAGATATATAGAAAAACAGATTGCTATAAAGCAGAATTTATGTTATATTATCATTGCTAGGTGATTATAACATAATCTGTTAATCATCTGTGAGACGGTAGATGCTGCAACATCTATCGTCTTTTTTATACTTCTATATTTTTATAATCATCTATCATAAAATGAATCTTTGTATGTTTCATTAACTTTTTCGCAATTTCTTCCTCTGCTAACAAACAAGGAACAGATTTCATTTTATATGTGTTTTTTTTGATGTCTGCGAAAACTTTATATGCATCCGGGAATTCCTCATGATATATATCTAGTGCTGTCCTATTACTATATTTCCATATATCAATAATTAAAAGGTACGGATTATCCACACTGCCACTCATCACGCACCGTAAGATATAATCATTTTTTTTATAGAAAACATTGAAATCCTCACGAACACCTCGCTCATATGCAAGCAGTACATGGTAATTAACCTTACCGTCCTCATTACGACTTTTGTTTTCAAGTGAATACCATACCCAAATTGGTACTCCCTCGTCGAAATAATCTTTTAAATCAGCGGCATTAAATCTATTTTTTTCAAGTTCCTTGCCAGGGAAAAGATCTCCCTCTTCAATCGTTGAAGGGATATCCGTTTTCTTCATTTTTTTAAACATATTATTATTCCTTTTTATCTGATTATTTTTGCTCCATCGACTGGAACATAATCAGGGGGATATTTACTATCACCCTGAACATAAATCGCAAAATAGCCAATAGTAGGAGCCGCTTCCCACTCTTCAACATTTTTTATCAAGTACGGTTTATCAGGGTCATCGATTGGTTCAACTTGATTATCAATTATTACCTGAAACTCCGGCCACACATCAACACATAATCTATTAATATTCTGGCAAAAGTAAGCATCATATTCGGAACTATATTTTTTATTACAAAAAAACATGAAATGTGGAATTGGTTTTCCAAAGTGTTCTTCTCCATATTTAACTGAATTACGACACTCAACCACACCAGCATACATTGAAGAGCTGGCTATTTCAGGATTAAGAACTATATAATCACTAGGATATATTAATATTCCGTCTTTTATTCGAATTGTTTTTAATGTTTTCTGAGTAAATGATTTTGTATCATAAATACTTTTTCCTCCATTAAAAAACTTTGCCATATTTAAATAATCTTCCAGTTTTGCAGATAGTACTCTGAACATATAACTATCTACATTATCAATATCATTATATATTTTTTTGATGTTATACTGAAGAAATTTAAGTAGCTCGTCCTTTGTTTCTTCAGATATAGCCGCAAACGTTTTGATTAATTGGTTAACCGTATTCCCGTATGGTATCCGATATTCTTGCTTAATTTGTTCAAGTGCTTCTTTGTTTTCGTTAGTTAAATCGATTGTCAGCTTATTATTTGCCATCTTTTTTCCCTCACTAATAGTATATCATACATAATTATGCATGTCAACATATATTTAATATTTTTTTCCTATTATGCGCACGATATTATTTTTGTAATATCAAGGTAATATCTGATTGTTCAATACAAATATTTCTTTTTACTGTTTATAAATTTTCTTTAAGTAAATATCCGTTTCAAACATTACATCAAAAGATTTATAGATAATACGATCTACTAAACTAATCTTAAACTCATTTGCATCTATTTTACCATATAATACATTTGCTCAACTCCATAATCCTATATTAAATTCTTGCTGTCTGGCATTTTCATTCTCTTAATTGCTTTTTTACTTACCACATTTGCGCTACTGCTAATCAAGCGAGTAAGAGTAATGCTCATAAATTTCTGACCATGCCCCGTCTATGTAAGACTGCCATAGTTCATCCGTATTAAATCCCGGCTTCCATATTTCCAATCTCAGTATCCCGGCCCTCGTTGTTACATAATATGCTATATTATCCACCACTCCAAAGTCCCATTTTCCTTCTTCCTGCAAGAAATTGCTTACCGCTAATCCTACTTCAAGGTCTATGGTCTGCGGATCACAATATATCACAAGATAATATCCTTCCGGATTCTGTACAACCTTCCAGTCACCCATGACTTTTCTATAGGAATCATCAAGTTTTTTTAGCCATACTTTCATTTTATCATCACGCTTGTTAAACAGATCCCTGGCCATACTCGAGCCCCAGCCGAATACATATATTATGAATTCTTTATCTATGATCACGCCCTTGTACTGCAGGATATTGTCCGAGGGAAATTCATAGCGTGTTGCTGTATCGGATATGACAAGATCTTCCTCATGGCTTTCGTCGATATCCGAATTCCGATTCTTTTCACAAGCAGTACCAAGTACCATACTGCAGCAGATGATCATAGCGAATAGCACTATCTTAATTCTTTTCACCGGTTATCCATCCTTACGATACTATCTCCACATTACAATATGCATTATTGAAGTCATCATTATCAAAATCGTTAACAAATGTGGCTTTTACGGTATATGTGTTACCACTGTGGGTATGCAGATTCACTTCTCCATTAAAGAACACGCCCTGTCCGCTGTAGAAGATCATCTGGTTGAATATCTGTCTGCACTCTTCTATCCCGGCATCATCCTTTGCGTGCATGCTCAGGTCGGGACGTCCGAATTCGATCAAACCCCTTGTATGAAGCCAATACCCGCCATCCTCCTCAGACACAAGTATAGTCACATGCTTTTGGGCATTGATCTCCTGCTCGAAAAACTTTTCTGTCCATTTCTCTTCAGAGAACATAGAAAAGGTCAGTACATCGAGTATCCCTACCGCACCCTGGTCAAAAAACGCTTTCCCGATACCTATGACATTCTGCATATAATCAAGGGTATCATCCTTCATCACATCTCCCCTGATGACGACGCAATCGGAAGCACTCCTGCACTTTTCATACAGATCCGCGTCCTGGCTGTGAAGGATATCCCCCATGCTTCCACTGAAAAATCCGTCTATATAGTCACCGTGCTCTAACCGGTTAAGTCCGTGCATTTCCAATCCTTCAGGAAAACCATCCACATGATGCTTACTTGCAGAAACCTGCAGCTGGTCACCCCTGACCCCGAATATCACGTAGAACAGAAACGGTTTGTAATCAACATCTTTATAGTATTCTCTTTTTATCATGGCGTACCCCTTTCTGCAAAACACATTCTGTTATATAACACGGTATTATCCCGACAACGTAACAGATAAGATCTACAACCGAAAATCCTGTACCGATGATAATACGAAGAAAGCGGTTGGTTATCCCAAATCTGTCGCAAAAACCCCATAATTGCAGGAATTCCACTATAAAAGCAAATATCAGGATCACGGTCGGGAGTATGTACCATTTTTCAGGTTTGTCGGGAATTATCGTTCTGAACAATGTATATAACAAAATGACCACAAGCACATCGCCCAGATAACTGCGTATCCAACCGCCGGCATACATTCCGATCAAAACCTCTGTAATAAGAAGAGCGGCGGTTATTATCCCAAATATAAGTCTGCTTTTTCGCATATTAGTATCCTGCCTGCTTCTTTCCGAACAGTCTCACATATAATTACTTGATCGGTGCCTTCTGTTCTATGTCCGCTGTTTTTACATGCAAGTGGCTGGCATCTGCTGCCACCTCTAAAAATGGCATATATGATTCACCCGGAGTGCGGTCAAATCTGAGTACTGTGATGGATGTACACTGGATAAAGCCCAGTACCATGCACAGATGCGGGAACGGGATATTGAAGACTCTTGATAAGAATGAGGTCATGGAGCCGCCATGACAGAACAATGCGAATGTCCTCTTCCTGTCGTCCTCGGTCTTGCAGCGGTAGTACAGGCCTTCACGCTCGTATCCCAAGGTTTTAAGCCATTCGTCCGTGCCTGCTGCCACCTTGTCCGCATCTATGGTGGCTGTGTTCCCGTCATAACAGGGGTATTTTCTCCAGTCAGGTGTCTGCAGGTCCGCACCCTTGCTTATGAGGTTCTTCGCTTCCAGCCAGGGGTTACCTGCCTGATACAGTGCGCCTTCCCAGCCGTATCTGATCTCATGCATGAAATCAAGTATCTTGATGGGTCCCACCCCTGAGAGTGCCGCAAAATGCTCTGCAGTCTCTCTCGCTCTTCCCTGGGGAGAAGAGTATATCTCCTGTATACCCTCATCCATGAGGCGCTTTGCCACCAGCTCCGCCTGATAGTGTCCGAGCTCTGTCAGGCAGTCATTCTCATAATCGGGGTCCCCGTGCCGTACTAATATTAATCTCATTTATCTTCTCCGTTATAAGTTATGTGTTATATCTTACTTCTTATATCCTTTACGCTCTTCCGCTTTGTCTATGAGTGTCCTTGCTTCTTCGAAGGCTTCGGAGAGATACCTGTTAGAGTCTTCCTTCCCCTTTTTTTCTTCCTGCTTTATCTTCTCCCAGGAGGCCTTGCGCTCCTCTTCAGAGGCGAATGTCACACCGCTGAATACATGCGGATGCCTGCGCACCATCTTATCGGCTACGGTACCTGCGACATCCTCGAAGGTAAATAGTCCTTCCTCTTCCGCCATGACCGCATGGAACATGACCTGCAGCAGCAGGTCTCCGAGCTCTTCCTTTAAGTTCTCGGCATTACCGGTCTTTTCAAGGATATTGATGCCGCATACTACCTCAGCCGCTTCCTCTATGCACTCGGGTTTAAGGCTCGCATGTGTCTGTTCCCTGTCCCAGGGGCAGCCGTGATCGCTGCGGAGGGTCTGGACTATGTCTTTTAGTCTTTCTATCTCGGTCATGGTTTTACTCCTAAGCTGTTATAGTTTTACACCTCATCAGTCTGCTTCGCAGACAGCTTCCCTTCGCCAGGGAGGGCATCGACACACTTCGTGTATCGATATGTCCCCTCAAGGGGAAGCCAAAAAGTTATATACCCGTTCCTGATAGTCTGGGGCGGTGTCGAATGCCGCATGTCCGTATCCGTTATACATGAACAGCTTGAAGTCAGGTCTGTGGTCGAGCTGTTCCGCCATCTCCATGGTGGCGTCGGAGTCCAGCACCGCATCTTCAAATGCTCCCGTGATAAGGACCGGGCAATCTATCCCGGAGAGCTTATCCGTTACATTGAAGTCTTTTATGCTCCCTGCGAGCACTATGAATCTTTTGAGCTCCTCATCCGTTATCTTTTTGCCGGTCTCGGCGAAGTAGTCCTTATACTGCTCATATACTGCCTCGGGGTACAGATTCTTACCGAAGTCCAACATGAGACCTACCGCATCTCCTTCTTTTGCCAGCTCTATCCAGTGCTCCACTTTTTCTTCCTGCCCTTTTGAGATGCGGGACGAGGTCGAACCAAGTACCAGCTTGCTGACCAGTCTCTGATGATTGATGGCGATGTCCATAGCTATCATGCCGCCCTGGGATGCCCCGAACAGGTTGATATCGTTTAACCCCAGACACTCCATCACTTTTACGGTATCCTCCGCCATATCGTGTATGTAGTAGGATGCCGGTATATTTTCACGGCGGTCGAATACATAGGTGGTGTACTCATCCGTAAATATGCTGTACTCTTCCGCCACTGCTGCCGCCGAGCCCATCACGCTCTGTACGCTTAAGCCCGGGATGATGACAAATGTCTTTTCACCCGTCCCGAACTTAAAATACTGCATCCTTATGTCCCCCGCGATGCAGGTCTCTATCTTAATATTTTGTAAATCCATGGTTATACCTCATACGCCGCGTTTTCTTTTTACTTCCTCTGCTCTCTCGATCACCTTTTCCTTCCAGCTGTCGTCATCGGCGTCGAGCTGGAATGCCTCAAATCCGTATTCGCCATATGCTGTCTCCGGATGTTTTCGGGATTTAATGATAAACCGTTTCTGTTTAGTTAAAAATGGACGGTTCTCTGATTGGTTTTTTATTTTATTTCATTTTATTGCAAGCCCAGTCTTCTGTAAAACTCATCAAATGCCTGCCGTACCACAGCCTTGTCTCTGTCACTCATACTCCAGCCCTGATCGAGTATCGCACGGGCCTTTTCCTTGTCACCCTCGGTGAGCATCACTATCTCTGCTGCTGCGTAATACTTCGAAGAAAACTTCTCCACACCAAGTGACTTATATGACATGAGCTTATCGGCATATTTTTTTGCCTCATCATATCCGCCCATGGTCACATAATAATTATAATATGTCACGTCCGCCATCATCGACAATACATCCATATTGTACTTCTTTTCGAGATAAGGGGCCGCGTCCGACATGATATTTGCCGCCGTCTCTTTACTGTTAAGACCTCTGGCAGCCTCCATCAGGACTCCGAAATATGTGAGCACCGACATACCGCCGTCCATAAACTTAACGCTTCTGCTGACCAGCTCCTGTCCGTCCACATGTCTCATTACGGAAAAAACTCTGTCATGCTGCTTCATTAAGTTGTAGTAATCGGACAGATAAAAGCAGAATTCCTTAAGGTATGTAAACTCTATCTTCTCCCCCGCATCATCTGCCGCTAAGGCCTGTTCTCCGAGCTCTCGCACCTTATCGGTGTATCCGTTGGTCCAGATCTCGTCCATGAACTCCTTATGGAGCTTCGCGTACGGCTTTTTCATCTCCAAAGCAATCATAATTTTAAAGATGCCCACAGCTACGGGTATCGCCGCGATGAATATGATGAGCAGCAACACTCCTATATTCATGGATATCGACCTTTGGAGCAATGCCAGGATAAATGCACATACTGTGACCACTATCAGGTATAGCAGCATGATTACTTTCAGTTTTGCGTGTTTCATTTGTCCCCCTCCAAAATAACCTTATCCAACAGTATCACTTCCATCTCCCCCGTTATGTACGGAAGTTATCCACATTCTTACATATTTCCCATTAGAATACTTATTATAAATTGTAACATACTACGCACTTCTTGTCACTAATATTTGAACTTTTTACATGTTTCCGCATCAGGAAACCCGCCTTTATTGACTTGTGTGGGAGTAAATGATAAAATACAGATGTCCGGTTTTATACATAACCTAAAGAATAAAAATAGAGCCGTTTAACAGGAGGAATTGGAATGAAGAGAAAGTATTTTAAGTCACTCGCGATGACTGCATGCGCACTTGTCCTGGTACTTTTTGTGGTACTTTTTGTGAGCACCGTCCCCGCAAAAGCAGATACAGGCAAGACTGTCCGCGTATCAACAGTCAAAGAACTTAAGTCCGCGATGAAGAAGTCCGGCGTAGGTACCATCATATTCAGGACCAAAGCATACCTGACAGTCGGTATCCCTAACAGCAAAAAGACTGCAGGAAAGGAGCTCATCATCGATGCTCCGAACTGCGTGATCACCAACAAGGCGAAGTTCCTTAACATCAATATTCTTAAAGCTGCATCCTACACCGAGGCTGTATCGGGCAACCTGATCACCCTCACGGGACAGTTCATCGATTTTACCGTTGCCAAGAAAAAATCCGTGGAAGAGCTTACCCTCTGCGATCCGCCACTTCCCGACGGCAACCTCGGCTATACCTTAAGAAAAGGGGCAAAAATAAAGTCATTACAGCTTCTCTACACACAGTACGAGGAACCCCAGTGGAGCGAGTATAACGCTAAAAAGAGAACCATGACACATTCTTTTAAAAACAGATACGAGATCGACGAAACCTATATCTACAAGCTTGATAAGTACGGCCGTGTCATAAGCACCCAAAATCCTCATCCTGAGTTTGGCAGCTATACTACATTTAAGTATGACAAAAACGGCAATCTGATCAAAACTTCAAGTGAAGATGCCAGGGGCTATATCGTAGAGACCTTTACCTATGACTCTAAGGGCAGAGCTCTTACATCGTTATCTACCGAGGACGACGAGTTTTTCAACAAAAGCACCTATACCTATGACGCTAAAGGCCGTATGACCGGCTTAGAGTTCGAAGAGGCAGGCGGTTATAAGGCTTCCGAGACCAATACATATGACTCTAAGGGCTTGCTGCTTTCTTCTGTAAGTGCAAGCTCCGACCACACCTCTAAGAATGTGTATTACTATGACGCAAACGGATTAAGGATCAAGACCGAATCCACTGTCGACGGCAAGAAGTCCACCACTTATGAGTACGAGTATAACAAACGCGGTGACCTTTTAAAAGAGACCTGGATCTCCACCGCCAACACGAAGATGGTATACGGATATTATTACGACGAACTCGGCGAGCTCATCGACAGGGACTATACCGATACCGACGGCGATGTACACAAGATGACCTTAGACGGTGCTTTGATAAATAGTGTATACTGATAGTCATAGGGGTCAGGTACCATTAAAAATCTATAAACTTTAGCAATGAAAAACCCTCAGGAGATGTGATCTTCACACTACCTGAGGGTTATTTTTTCAATCAGAGGGACGGTTCTCTGATTGATTTTGGCAGGCCGTTTTCTGGGTGACAAATTATTGTTATTATGATACAATTACCGTATAAGGGGGTGACATAAATGTCAACACATGAAGAGAGAAAATGGGTATTTCAGGACACCTTGAACTGGATCAACGAAGACGACGATCTGGCATGCTCCATACCTAAAGCTAAAAAAGAAACAAGGGTTTACTTTGAGGATGATTATCCCGATTTTGACATATCAAAAGAAAAGGCTATGACCGTGACCGTCACGGGGGACAGAAGCTTCCAGGCCGCTATGCGCCTGCAGAAGGAAAATCCCGGAGCCCGGATAGCGGTAATGAATTTTGCAAACGCATTCCATCCCGGCGGAGGTGTGGCAAGCGGTATGAGTGCCCAGGAGGAGTGTCTCTGCCGTACATCTACGCTCTACCCGCTGCTCGACCGCATGACCTTAAGGAATTCATATTATAAGCATCATTATGACCTGAACACTCCGAAGTCATCGGATTCCCTCATCTATACGAAGGGCGTCATCGTCTGCAAGACGGATGAAGACTTACCTAAGAGGATGCCCAAGGAAGACTGGATAACCGTGGATATCATAACCATCGCAGCTCCTGACTTAAGACAGAAATCCAACTCCAAGATTCCTCTGGTAAATAACGGAACATACATGCACAACGCCGAGCTGTTCGGATATCATGTAAAACGTGCCATCCACATGCTTACCTGTGCAGCTGCCGAGAAGGCTGACATACTGGTGCTCGGAGCATTCGGATGCGGTGCATTCCAGAACGATCCCGAGGTGGTGGCAAGAGCTTTTAAGACCGCCCTGTCCGAGTTCCCCAAGGTATTTGACAAGATAGAATTCGCGGTATACTGCCCTCCCGGAGGAAGCAAGAATTTTGATGCATTTTCGAAGTATCTAGGGTAAAAATTGAACACTGACGGTTCTCAAAAATCAATCAGAGAACCGTCCCGGTGATTAAAATGGAAAACAAAAAGAAACCCGGCATATATAAAACCGTGGTCGAGCAGATATCGGGGATATTCGTCCCGATCATAAACTATCTGACGGCCGCGAGCATCATCAAGAGCGTGCTCATACTGCTGGCCGGAGCAGGCGTGCTCTCGAAAGATAACGGACTGTACATGGTCTTTTACGCCGTATCGGACGGATTCTTCTATTTCCTGCCCGTATTCTTAGCTATCACGGCTTCGAAGCAGTGGAAAACAGACCTGTACATAGCACTGCTCATCCCTGTGGCGATGCTCTATCCTGACCTTATGGCGGTCCTTGAAAACGGCGGGACGCTGCCGTTTCTGGCTTTTAAGATCCAGCCGGCGATATACCATTCAAGCGTCATCCCGGTCATATTGGGGGTGGGACTTCTTCATTTTGTGGAAAAGCCCTGTGACAAAGTGATCCCGGAGGCGGTGAGAGGCTTTGTAAAACCGATAATCTGCTGTCTCATAGTACTTCCGTTCACATTCCTTATATTCGGACCGATAGGGACCTGGATAGGCAATGCGCTGACGGACCTGTTCAATATCCTCTATGAATGGAACCACATCGCTGCCGGCATATTTATGGGATTTATCATACAGCCGATGGTATTTGTCGGAGCACATTGGAGCATAGTACCCATAAGCATAGCGAGTATTGCGGCAAACGGTTACGACCTGCTGCTGCCTCTGCTCGGCGGCGCTGTATACGGGCAGTGTGGAGCGGCACTCGCCATGGCGATCATTTACAAGGATAAAGAGAAGAAAAACGTATCATATCAGGCGGCTTTATCATCCGCACTGGGAGTTACGGAGCCCGCATTGTTCGGTGTCACCATGAGAAACCCCAGAGCAATGCTGTCCGCATGTATCGCGGGAGCCGTAGGCGGCGGCATAGCAGGATTTGCGGGTTCGCAGTGCATGGCATTTGCATTCCCGAGCTTTGTGACTTGCATAGCGTACGCAGGCAACGGATTTGTACTGTTCCTCGTATCGATGGCAGTCGCATTCCCTATAGGACTCGGCCTTACACTCCTGCAGCGCAAGTGGGTCTTACCGCCGGAGAAGGAGTGAAAGAAGCATATTGATATATGTATTCGGATATGTTATAGTTTAGACAGATACTAAAAGGCTTGATTATTACATAAAGGATGTGATTATTATGAAAAGCAATGCAGAAATAATTAAACAATTACAACTTATATGTAGTGCATATTCCGATATTTTGGGGAAGGTTATTCTATTTGGTTCATACTCCCGAGGAGAGGCCGGAGAAAAATCTGATATCGATTTATATATTGAACCTAAAGATATTTCAATGACTACAGAAAAATTTGGAAAAAATAAACGATATAAAGATTTTAAATATACCCTATACGACAGGTTTAATACAGAGTTTGATTTATTATCATATGGTGGCAAACGAGATATTTCTACCATAAAACGGAGCCCTTTGTGGAAGCAGATAGAAAAGGATGGTATTTTGATATATGACCAGAGATCAGAAGCTGTTTAAAGCACTGAACTGGCTGGAGTCCGGTAATACAAAGTAACAAAAAGGTCTCATTTGAGACCTTTTTTATATGTTTATAGATTTTTAATGGTACCTGACCCCTATGACTATCAGTATATAAGGTAGTGGTTAACTTTAAGGTAGCCGTTCTGATCGAATATCTGGAATGTGTTGCCGAAGGAGGTATGCCTGTTTTCAGCGTTTTTCTCGGTGATAACCTGCTTTAATGTATAGCCGTCGGGAGTGGTGATGCAGAGTGTTACCTTAAAGGTATCCTTTGCTGCTACGTTATAGAGTTTATTTAACGGGATTCTCACATCTCCGTAGAATGTTTCAAGGCAGTCCTTTACATCCTTGGTTACGTCAATGCTGTCGATCTCTTTTTCGTTCTGCTCCACGACCACCTTAGCAGAAGTGATGGTATATGTCTGCTTATACTCGGGATAAAGTACGATATCAGCTATGCTTACGGTACCGTCATCATACATTACGTTATTGTAGCCTGCATTAAGGAGCGGTATTACCAGCTGGTAATAGCTTACAACATCACCAAAGTAACGTGAGACTTCTTCCACGTAGTTCATTCCGTCTTCTTTGATGGCTACTGTTGTGGGCTCCATCATCTGTGCAAACATGTCTGTCTTTGCATCTGCTTCAAATATACCTGCACCTTTATGGGTAAGTGGTATCTCTTCTCCGTTGCCAGTGCGTAAGATCACTGTTGTGTCATCCGCATAGCTCTTAAGCTGTAATGTGTGCCTTACCGTACATGTGTCATGAGTTGCATCGACCGATATTACTTCACTGTTGTACTGCATTACCTTGTTGTTTACCTGGGCAAGCTCCGTCCTTAAGATGTTTATCTCGTTTGAAAGAGACATTATCTGACTTGCGGTACTGGACTGCATATTCGCGATATCCTGCCTTAAGTCACTGATGGTACGGAGCGAAAATGCGATCCAGATAAGAAGTGCGATCACTATTACTTTTACTACGATGTTCATGGTATCGGCAGGTGCCGGTATCCTCATGTGTGCGTTGCTTTTTTCCTCTTTTAATGCGTTGTTAACTTTTCTTTTGTATATTATAACGATAACTACTCCCACTGCGACTGCGAGGACCAGTCCGAGTAATAATACCAATACACTTATTCTTGCTGTATTCATATGTTTTTCCTTTCATTTTCTTATTTGTCATGCCTGTTGGAGTTTTCCACCTCATCCGGCACTTCGTGCCACCTTCCCTTCGCCAGGGAGGGCATCATCATACTTCGTATGACGATATATCCCCTCAAGGGGAAGGCTATAATTTAAGATGTTAGCTCTTTAAATCCCGAGTCTTTCCCGGAAAGAGTAATAATATCCTCTCGTTACGTCCACCAGGGAGCCGTCCTCCATTTTCAAAACGTATTTCATTGAGAGGGCGGGTTTTATCCTTTTTATCTTCTTTTGGGCTACAAGGCATGAGTTGCTGACTCTTATAAATCCGCGGCCCGCGAGCTCCTGTTCTAAGACGTACATGCGCTCCGTGGCTCTGAATACTTCCTTTTCCGTATGCACGTCCATGTTCCTGCCGAAGCTTTCTATAAATATGATCTCCGCTACCGGTATGCGGAGCCTGTCTCCCACTTCGTTTTTTACATTCAGGTACTCGTCTCCTCCCGCTCTCTCTATGAGCTCGAGGTCCGCCCCGTCATCTATGTCTATACCGTGACCGGTGAGTTCTGATTTTATTTCTTCGTATCTTTTTTCACTTACTGAAAGTCTGACCTTCAATGTTTCACTTCCTTTCGACTCCGGACTTTTAATCCGTTGTTTCAACGTTGATAATTTGATTATATTGAAACAAAAAGAAAATGCAACCCTTTCGTCACGGATTGCATTTTTTTGGTTATGATTTAAACTTTTCGGACTAAAATCTCGACTACAAAGCCGTGATCGTTGTAATATTCCATGCCGCCGCCCTGCTTTTCCATATAGTGGTTGGCGAGGTACATGCCGAGGCCGTAACCCTGCTTGTCGCCGGCGTTTCCTCCCCTGTGGAATTTCTCCGTGAGGAGCGGCAGGTCTTCCTCGGGTACTCCGGGACCTGAATCACGTATGGTGATCTTAATGAAAATATTCTTAGATCCTTTAGCTGTGGAAAGCATCTCCGTCTCGGCAAATGAAACGTGGATGTCCGTCCCCGCATACTTGTAGGAGTTGCCGACGATGTTATCTATTACCTGCTCCATGCGGAGCTTGTCAAATATGAGCAGGCACTCCGGGATGTGGTTGTCCAGGATGATGTTGCCGTATTCTTTTAAGGATGCGAAATAGCTTTCGATGATCAGGGAGTCGTTTTCCTTCGGCTCGATCTTTATCTCCTGCATGTCATCGAGTGTGGCACGGAATACGCTTCCGACCAGCTCGTTGATCGTGTCGGCCTTTTTATATATGTAGCCTATCTTTTCGAGGTTGCCTTTTAAGTTGGTGAGGCGGTCTTCTATTTCTTTATATTCGTCTCCTGTCGGTTGCAAGCCGGTTGCCGGTGCTGCTCCGGTTCCGTTCTGTACGTCGTTGCTCGAATTACCGTGTTCTTTCAGAAGTTCTTCCATCTTCTCGATTTCTTTCCTGTATTTAAGGTCCAGTACCTCACAGGTAGCCCTGATGGTGGCTACGGGAGTTTTTAAGTCATGGGATAGCTCCGCTACCATCTCGCGTTTCGCTTTTTCCGCCTCAAACTCACGCTCCTTGGAAACTTTCAGCTCCTCCCTCATGATGTCAAAGCTCTCTGTGAATGAGCCGAACATGTTGTTGCGGTGGATAGGAAGCGGGACGTCCAGATTACCCTTTGCTATCTCGGATGCGAAGTTTTCCATCTCTTTTACGGGCTTTATCATAAAATGATGGATGACCAGAATAAATATTATCCCTATTACGAGAAGCACTGCCCAGAATATGATGACGTATTTCAGCATCATGTCCCGGCCCTGCTCCAAGTTGGCGTTCAGATTGTTCCAGATTTTTTTATAGAGAGCCAGTTCTTCCTCATTATAAGAAGCAACACTGTTCGTAACTTCCTTCATGTTTTTCCACAAAAGGATCATTACGCCCAATGCTGCCAGCATAAAAGCACTATATATAATGATGATCTTCCTGATAGCTTTCATATTTTTACCTGTATATATAAGATTCTTCGCTACGCTCAGAATGACAATTTATTTTACTTCTAAAATGTATCCCGTGCCCCATACGGTCTTGATATACTCGGGATTGTTGGGATCCTGCTCCATTTTCTCCCTGAGCTTCCTGATGTGGACGTTGAGTGTGCCGTCGCCGTAGAAGCTGTCGCCCCATACCTCTTCAAAAAGCTGATCCTTGGTCACAATGGTATTTTTATGATCATAGAGAGCCTTAAGAAGTGCAAACTCCTTGGCTTTTAAGGAGATACGTTTTCCGTTTATGATAACGGACATGGTGGGTGCATCGAGGTGAAGTATCTCTTCGGATGCCGGTTGATCGGTGTTTTGTACGATTGCTACTGACATATCGGCCACACCTGCTTCTATCACAGATGTTTTTGCAATAGATAAATCCGCTTTTGCACCTGCAGCGTTTCCCTCTCCTGACAGTTTCTTTATCTGTTCTACTCGTTTAAGATTGACCTTTACTTTAGCCAAAAGCACGGAAAGGCTGTACGGCTTTTTCACATAATCATCCCCGCCGATGCTCAGTGCCACGAGCACGTCATCATCGCTCTGTCTCGCACTGATGAACAGGATCGGCAGTTGGTAATCTTCCCTTATCTTCCTGCACACCTCAAATCCCGAGCCGTCCTGTAGATTAATATCGAGCAGTATCATGTCAGTTTCATTCTCTTTTAAGAAATCAAAGCAAGACACAGCCGAATCCACGTACTGTGTCTTAATATCAAACATCTCAAAATATTCTGCTGTCATCTTTGCAAGCTCGACCTCATCGTCGACTATCAGGCAGTTGTAATGCATAAAACACCTCATCAGTCAGCTAAAGCTGCTTTCATACCTAAATTATACCTTATATCATATTTAAACGCAAAACTTTTCTTTTTTTTTTCAGTAATCCCGTTCCTCTATTCCTTCTTTATTCTTTCTCAATTAATAATGCACAGGGGAGAGGGGATGGAGTGTATTTCCGCACGCTGTCCGCTCCGCGCAGACTTTTCGCGATCTTATCGGGCCGCTTTTGCCCGATGCGAAAACGTCTGGAAGGATTTCGCGTAATTGCCATGGCCTTCTATTTGTGTGACAGACTATAACAGCCCCTGTCCACGCGAAATCCGCTTTTCTGCGTGCGGAGATATATTCCATCCCCTCTCCCCGTATTAGTGTACTAATATTCTTCGCTTCGCTCAGAATGACAGCGGGATTACTCCTCAGTTATCATCTCCACGGGATTGAGCTTCCTGACTTTGAGGCCTGCAAGCCCCGAAGTTACGACTGCTACGAGCACGATACCTGCTACTGTAGCCAGCATGTACACGAACGGGATATCAAAACAAACTTTCTTGATGCCGAAACCGGAGAATACCGTTTCTACTCCGAAGGCTCCTACTAAACTCGAGAACACTGCTCCGATGATACCTCCGACAAGGATAGCCGGCATATTTGAGAGCATGATCTGTGAGATAAGGCCGCCGGAAGTCTGGCCTAAAGCCTTGCTGATGCCCATTCCGCGCCATTCCCTGGAGATCTTGGCACGGATCACCAGAGACTCTACGAATACAACTACCAGTAATGTCACCACACAGATTACGAGACATAAAGCCTTCATGGTAGCTACCAGCGAATTTATCGTGGTTTCCATGGTTTTCTGAGAATCCGTATACTGAAGTGTAAGACCTTTGGTTTTCGCGATCTCCTCTATTTTTGCCTTTAAGGTTTCGAAAGTCACACCGTCATTGCCTGTTACATATATTGAAAAATGAGGTTCTGCAGTCAGAAGCTTTTCGGCAGCGGCGAGTGTCATGATGCCGGTACGTCCGAACTGCTCCATTCTCTGGTTGATACCGACCACTAAGTAGTCACCCTTTTTGCCGGCATTTTCTACCTCTACGACATCTCCGACCTTAAGCGAAAGGTCCTCTGCTATAGCTGCGGTCACCATTATCTCATTAGTATTTTCGGGCAGCCTGCCTTCTATGATATTGGTATTGGTGGTCTGTGCAGGGTCGTCGTGTACGTAAATATTGTACTGCTTTGTCTTACCGTTAAATATCACGTTCATATCGTATCTTGCAAGACCAAACGCACTTTTAACCTCAGGAAGTTCCCTTATATCGTCAAGTATCCCGTTGTCCCCGTATACGATAATATTACCTACTTCAAAGCCCATCATGTCGATCATGCCATCGGGATTTCTTCCGAAATTCTCGTTTAATCCGAAGCCTACTATCGTGAATATCGATAACATAAAAATGATAAAGCAGAGTATGATGTTTTTCCCAAGGCTCCCTAAGGTGTCCTTTAAGGAAAGAACTACCGGTACGGGAGCGGGGGTGTTTTCAAATGAAAACAGGTTTTTCTTGTAATTATGTGAGGTGATGCCGCCTCTTAATGCGTCAAGTACGGTTATCCTGTTATACTGCCTGCTAATGAGGAGTGTGACAGAGCAGACAAGCAGGCTTAAACCGATGAATGTAGCGATGGCTACCGGCCAGTTGATCGGCTGGTTCCAGCTAAGTCCGATGACGAAGCTCAATATATCTCCGAAGTAATTAAATGTTCCGATCGCGATCGCAAGACCGGCCACCGAGCCCAGGCAGGCTATCAGGGTGATCTGGATCACGAGAGCTGCTTTAAGCTGTCCTACGGTGTATCCGCCGGCTTCAAGTATGCCCGTATTTTTCATATTTCTTCTGATGAAGTTCCTGATGCTGAAGGAAATGATGATCAATGCGACGGCAAGTACCATAAGTGCGAACAACAGGACTACTGCCATAATGATCTTGGGAACAATCTGATCTCCGCCTTTCATAGTATCCCAGTTGATCAGCATATAACGTGCACTGTACAGGCTGGTTGCCTCGGGGCTGGTTGCTAATTCCGGATTTTTCTCTTCCCACTCGACAAGACCCAGCTTGAAATTGTCAGCCACTTCTTTTTCTACATCAGTTAAGTCAAGGTTTTCCTGCTTAAGTACTTCACTGTCGGTAACGCCCTTATATACAAAGCCCATTTCAAACCCGACTTCTGCGTCTGCCAGCTCCTTCATTTTTGAGCCGGATATGTACATGACATGGGTTGATATGTTCATGGTCGAACAGAAAATGGGATCCTCAGAAAATCCTGCTACGTTGAACCTGAAAGTTTTATCCTCAAATTTAAACTCGAAGGTATCACCGATCTCAAAATCGTTTTTAAGATTGAAGGGGATAACGATATCGTTTTCGCCTAACGGACCCTCGGGCAGTTTTATATCCATTATCTCGTGTTTGATACTGAAATCCTGGACTATATAATCAAAGGTCTCGTACTCGTCATCCTTTGTATTCCTGTAATCCGCGGTCCATTCTGCTGCCGGGTTCTTTTCATATTTTATGATATGGGGGCTTTCTGCAAATGCCTTATCTGCAGATGATACCGCTTTGTCATTATCGCGGACCTGCATGTATACATCCGCTCCGTTTACTTCACTGAATTTATCATCAAGAACTTTTCCCAGTCCCAAAAGTGCCGAGAGGCAGTCAAAGATCAGGATTGCCGAGAGACATGTAAGTATAAGGAAAGTGATCATGTCGCCCTTCTGACGCTTTATGTTGTTTTTCGCTATGAAAAATATCTTGTACATAGTTGAACTCCTTTATTCTCGCTATAGCCTTCCCCTTTAATTACCATCCCATCTCCTGTAAGAAGTCCTTAAGTTTTCTGTGTCTGGCGATCGCTTTCTCCAGGTCAGGATTCTTGTCATCCTTGTAGTCGCCCATGTAGGGGCCGAGGTCGCATTCATCGGATATCACGCCGTCTGCCAAGTAGATTATACGGTTGCCGCGCTCTGCTGCCTTGATGGTATGTGTAACCATGACGATGCTCTGGCCCTTGGCATTTAAGTCGGTCAAAATATCAAGTACGTTTGTCGTATTCTGTGAGTTGAGGGCTCCTGTGGGCTCGTCCGCAAAAAGCACCTCGGGGTCGTTGATGACGCCTCTTACGACTGCCACTCTCTGCTGCTGTCCGCCGGAGAGCTGTGTGGGGAACTTTCTGTAATCTCCTTCACCTATCTCTACTCTGTTTAAGAGCTCCTTAGCCTTGGCTGCCAATGCTCTTCTGTCCTTGTTTTTAAGAAGTCCGCTTATCATTACGTTGTCTAACGCCGAGAGGGAATCGTTTAAGTAATTCTGCTGGAATACGAAGCCTGCGTGATCCCTGCGGAAAAGGGCTAACTTGTCGTTGGAGAACTTTGAGATCTCGATGCCGCTTTTGCCTGCTGCGTTATTATGGTTTTTATCTTTGGTTTCCTTCGTCCTGTTACCCTCCGCTCCGTCTACGAAGTAAGTAACAGTTCCGAGTGAAGGTCTGTCCATACCGGAGAGTGAATAGAGCAATGTGCTTTTTCCGGATCCGGAGTTACCCATGACTACGGTGAAATCGCCTTTATATATGTTAAGATTCAGGTTTTTAAGTACATGCTGCTGTACCGATTCGTTAGAAAATGTCTTGGATAAGTCCTTTGCTGTAAGTACTATTTCTTTATTCATGTATGTTTTCCTTTCTAATTAAAAATCCGTGCCTCATTTGTTGATCTTAATATACAACAATGAGACACGGAAGTCTTAACCTGTTTCTTTTTAATTTCTTAATTATTTCTTACCTGAGATTATTTCTTAAACGGAATTCTTAACCAAATGTTCATTCGTCTATATATGCCTCTATGCTTTCGACAGAGTCAAATGTATAAACGAGTGCATCGTAGGCGCCGCAGGTCATGTGGTTTTCGAAAGCCTTTTGGAATACGGAACGATTTGTAGTAAGAAGACCGCGCAGCCATTCATCCCCTTTTCTTAAGCGATAAGCTTCATAAGCTTCAGGATATTTCTGATAATTACCGATCATAAGCTTGCACAGGCTATCATTTTCAACTCCTGCCTGTAACCACTCGGTCACATCATCATTGGTATACTCTGAAGCATCATCTATTGTCAGCTCCTTTAGACCTTTTTTAGCTATCAGGTCCTTTGCTCCAACGAGATTCGCACTGTGGTGCTCGAGGTAAACATATTGCAGCTTATCCATAGATGCAAGAGATGAAACATCGAGATCCGTTTCAACAAGCGCCGAACGATAACTGAAGTATTTAAGATTTTTGCATTCCTTTACTCCCTCGATAAGCTTTTCGGGAGTGTAGCATTCTTCGAAAAAGGCTACGGGACTCGTATATGTGAGCTTTAAGACTTCAAGTCCGTCCATCCCGCCAAACACTTCTCCGTCATTAAAATAGTAAGTGGCGGTACCTAGGAATTTCAGATTTTTCATATCGGCCTTTTTAAGGTTTTCGGAAAAATCATTCGAAATGTTCATCTGGTAGGTGAGCTCCCTTAGATCATTAAGTTTTGTTATAAATGATGTATCGTTAACACGGCATGCAACGATCGCCAGTTCCTTTAACCCGGTCAGTTCCCCGATACCTTCAAAGTTGCCGCTGGCTCCGCAGATGCTTAAGGAGTACAGCTTTTTGTTTTCCTTTAAAGCTTCTATATTGGTAACCTTGTACAGAGTGTCCTCGGGAAGGGCACTGTCGGAACCCAATACAAAATCGTCACTGTATAACATCAGTGTCTTTAAATTCGTGAACTCATTAAAATACTTAAAATCTACCTCACCAATGGTTCCCTGACATAAAAGTACCAGGTCTTCGATATCCTTCGGAATCTCATCCAAATTTCTTAAGCGGTATATCCCCCCGTCAGGGTAGGGTACGGGTGCCCTAAGTATATCGATATTGGAATCGGGATTGCTTGAGATAACAAGATCCTTATTTTCTCCTCTGATCCAGTCTTTGAATTTATCCTTAATAGCTCCGTCCAGAATGAGCTCTTTCAGTTCCGGTAACTGCTGTACGATACCGGCATAATCCTTATAGCTGTATTGCCAGTCCCAAAAATAATTAGTATAATAGGTAGAATCATTTAACCTTAACGTCTCAAGTTTACTGCAGTTGGTGATGGCGTCCATGTTTCCCACTAAGTCAAAGCCGGGATGGTTGCATATCTCTAAGGATGTAAGCCCTGTGAGCAGCTTTAAGTCCGAAAGATCGACATAGTTACCCAGTTCATATTGCATTTTTGTAGCATACCATACAGGTACGTGGCCTTTTTCACAGTCAATCTTAAGCTCCTTGAGTGAAGCACATTCCTTAGCCGTGATCTTTTCTTCCTCACTCTTTCCCAATGCTTCCCTTACACATCGTTCTACGAGCGGATCCGAAAAGTTGACGGTTCCCCCGCTGCAGGCGCTTAAAACAACGATACAGATCATAATCAAAAAAACGAAGCCTACTCTTTTTTTCATTGTAACCCTGTCCTCCTATGTTTTATATAAGAAAATATGTGAATTACATCTTACTTCGATAGTCTCTCTTATCAGGATAGTCTTTCTTAACTAAGATAATCTCCCCTTGAAATCCTCATATCCGAAGGTCTTTACCGTCTCTATGCTTCCGTCCTCTTTTAAGAGCAGGATGTCCGGAAGCGGGATGCCGTTAAAGGTGTTGTTTTTTACCATGGAATAGATGGCCATGTCCTCAAATATCAGCCTGTCGCCGATATTCATTTCTTTCTCGAAGCTGTAATCTCCTATCACATCGCCTGCAAGACAGGTAAGTGAGGAAAGGCGGTAGGTGTATGCCTTTTCTCCTGCCTCGTAGCCGTCTCTTAACGGCGGACGGTAAGGCATCTCGAGCACGTCGGGCATATGGCATGCAGCCGATGCGTCAAGTATCAGGATCTCCATGCCGTTTTTCACCTTGTCCATGACCTCGGTAACCAAATATCCGGCATTTAAAGCTATGGCCTCTCCGGGCTCTAAATAAACTTCAACATCATATTTTTCACGGATGTATTTTACAAGATTTATGAGACTTTCCACATCATAATCATCTCTTGTGATGTGGTGGCCGCCGCCTAAGTTCAGCCATTTTACCTTATATAATATGTCCCCGAACTGCTCCTCGATAGCCTTAAATGTGGTGATGAGCGCATCCGAATTCTGCTCACATAATGTATGGGAATGCAGGCCTTCAATACCGCCCTCACCGAAATCGGCATCGAACTTAAAGTTTTCCTTTGTAACTCCGAGCCTCGAGCCGTATGCACAGGGATCGTATATCTCATGTCCCTCCTGGGTGGAACACATGGGATTGATGCGGATACCGGCACTCACGTGGAGGCCGCCTTTTTCATTTGCTTTCCTTATAGTATCTATATGCTTGTCGTATTGGACAAAGCTGTTGAAGATGATGTGATCGCAGATCTTTACGAGCTCTTCCATGTGCTCCGGTTTATATGCGGGTGCGTAGACATGGTTCTCTTTTCCCATCTCTTCATACCCGAGACGCGCCTCAAAGAGACCGCTCGCCGTGGTGCCGCTGATATATTTTCCTATAAGGGGATAGATCGAAAACATGGAAAAAGCCTTCTGTGCCAGAAGTATGTGCGCACCGCTTTCTTTTTCTACTTTCCGGAGAATCTCAAGATTCTTTTTTATTTTTGCCTCATCCACGATATAACACGGGGTCTGAACGTTTTCAAACATCTTTTATACCTCTAAAAAAAGCGGAGGTATAACCCTCCGCTAATTAATAACTTAATCAACAAGTACCGGATCTTCATCCACTTTCCAGGGAAGTCCGTACTCATTAAGCATATCCATGAAGGGATCGGGATCGAACTCTTCTACTGTAAATACGCCATCCTTGTTCCATTTCTTCGAGATAACAAGCGCTGTACCGATCATGGCAGGTACACCTGTGGTATAGGAAATAGCCTGAGAGCCGACTTCCTTGTAGCATTCCTGATGATCACATACATTGTAGATGTATACCTTCTTCTCTTTTCCGTCCTTGCGTCCGGTAAAGATACAGCCGATGTTGGTCTTGCCGACTGTCCTCGGTCCTAAAGAAGCGGGATCGGGCAGCAGGGCCTTTAAGAACTGGATGGGAACTATTTCTTTTCCTTCAAAATTGATGGGTGATGTAGAAAGCATTCCGACATTCTCCAAACATTTCATATGTGTGAGATAGCTCTGTCCGAAGGTCATAAAGAAACGGATCCTCTTAACACCGGGGATGTTCTTTGCGAGTGATTCTATCTCTTCGTGATGGAGAAGGTACATGTCCTTCATGCCTACGCCTTCAAAATTGTACTCTCTCTTGATCTCCATGGGCTTGGTCTCTACCCAGTGGCCGTTCTCCCAGTATGAACCGTTGGCAGATACTTCACGGAGGTTGATCTCGGGATTGAAATTGGTAGCGAAAGGATATCCGTGGTCACCGCCGTTACAGTCAAGGATATCGATGGTATCTATCTCATCAAAATAATGCTTTAATGCATATGCTGAGAATACGCTTGTTACACCGGGATCGAATCCGCTGCCGAGCAGGCCTGTGATTCCTGCCTCTTTGAACCTGTCCTGATATGCCCACTGCCATGAATAATCGAAGTAAGCGGTGAAGCCTTTTTCCTTACATCTCTTCTCATATATTGCACGCCACTCGGGATCATCCGTATCCTCGGGCTCGTAATTTGCTGTATCTATATAGTCAACCTTGCACTCTAAGCACGCATCCATGATGGTAAGGTCCTGATAAGGAAGTGCCACGTTGAGCACTGCATCGGGATTGTACTCTTTGATAAGAGCTACAAGCTCGTCCTTGGAATCAGCGTTTACCTTGGCTGTAGTGATGACTGTGTCGGTCTTAGGCTGAAGCTTTTCTTTTAATGCGTCACACTTTGACTTTGTACGGCTGGCAATGCAGAGCTCCGTAAATGTTTTCGAATTCTGACAGCACTTAGAGATAGCAACCTGTGCCACACCGCCGCAACCGATAACTAATAATCTGCTCATATTTATACCCTCCTGACTTTAATCTTCTTCTTCCTCTAACATATCTTCAACATACTTCGGAAGCATGAACGCTCCCTGATGAAGATTGGTGGTGTAATACCATGTCTTTATCTTTCTGTCGTTCCATCTCTTTGCGTCAAGATCTGTTAAAGGATGGTACTTCTTTGACAAAAAACCGAACAGCCAGTAGCCGGAAGCACATGTAGGGATATGTGCCTGATATACACGGCTTATCGGGAAGCTGTGGCTTGCCTTACGGTGCATGGCTCTGCAGGTATCCTCGTCCTCATCGTAGAAGGGGCTGCCGTGCTGGTATACCATGATACCATCATCTCTGAGCGCCCTATAGCAGTTGCCGTAGAACTCTTTTGTAAAAAGTCCTGCAGTGTGCCCCAACGGGTCTATCGCATCGTTGATGATAAGGTCATATACACCGAGTTTATCTCGCAAAAAACGGAGCCCGTCACGGTTATAGACCTTTACTCTCGGGTCCTCCAAGCCTCTCGCGTTATCCGGGAAATACTCCTTACATACCGAGATGAACACGTCATCCGGCTCTACTACATCTATCTGTTTTATCTCATCATAATATGAAAGCTCTCTGGCTACGCCGCCGTCACCACCACCGATGACAAGTACTTTTTCCACATTGGGATGTACCGCCATGGGCACATGCACTATCATCTCGTCGTAGGTGAACTCATCCTTTTCCGAGAAAACGATGCTGCCGTCCGAGCTTATGAACTTGCCGAACTCCTCGGACTCAAACACATCTATCCTCTGAAAATCGGTCTGCTCGCCGAACAGATGCTTTTCAATCTTAACCGAAAACTTTACTTTCTCCGTATGGAATTCAGAAAACCAGAGCTCCATAAAACATCTCCATTCTTACTAAAACTTATTTATTTCTCAAGTACCTGCAGGTACTCCATGTAAGGATCCTGGGTACCCTGCATCGAGCAGCCCTTTTCCTTGGCGTACATGATGTACTGGATGATATCATCCGTGATAAGCTCTCCGGGTGCCAGGATCGGGATTCCGGGAGGATAACACATAACAAATTCGGAACAGATCCTTCCGGCGGTCTCAGCTATCGGAAGCGCTGTCTTATCCGAATAAAATGCCTTTTGGGGTGATACACATACCTTAGGTGCTATATACTCTGCAGCCATAAGGCTTGCGGGATCCTTGGAATACAGACGCTTGATGTCGGCAAGTGCTCCCACCAGTCTCTCTATATCCTGTATCCTGTCACCTATCGAGATGTAAGCCAGGATATTGGCTATATCACCGAATTCTATCTGGATATCGTACTCATCACGGAGAAGGTCATATACCTCGATGCCCGCAAGTCCGATATCTCTTGTATATACCGAAAGTTTCGTTACATCAAAATCATAGATGCTGGTACCGTTTACTATCTCGGCACCATAAGCATAGTAGCCGCCGATGGAGTTGATCTCTGCACGTGCATACTCTGCCATATCCTTAACCTTACTGAAAGACTCCTGTCCTCTTAATGCCAGATTTCTTCTTGAAATATCAAGGCTTGAAAGCAGAAGATACGAAGCACTCGTAGTCTGGGTCAGGTTAATGATCTGGGCTACATATTCCCAGTTAACTGTCTTATTTACCAAAAGCAGCGAACTCTGCGTAAGGCTTCCGCCGGACTTATGCATGGATACGGATGCCATATCGGCTCCGGCCTCCATAGCCGATACCGGCAGACTCTTTTCAAAGTAGAGATGCGTTCCGTGCGCCTCATCTACCAGGCAGAGCATCTTGTTTTCATGAGCCAGCTTAACTATACCTCTTAAGTCCGAGCAGATGCCGTAGTATGTGGGATTGTTTACAAATACACATACCGCATCGGGATTTTCCTTGATGGCTTTTTCCAGCTCGGATAACTCCATACCGAGCGCGATGCCCAGCTTTTTATCCACCTCGGGATTAACATATACCGGCACTGCACCGCAGAGCACCAATGCATTGATGACGCTCTTATGAACATTTCTCGGAAGTATGATCTTGTCGCCCGCACGGCATGCAGTAAGTACCATGGCCTGTACAGCCGATGTAGTACCTCCTACCATAAAGAAGGAATGATCTGCACCGAATGCCTCTGCTGCCAACTCCTCCGCTTCCTTTATGACGGACATGGGATGACACAGGTTGTCAAGCGGCTTCATGGAATTAACATCCAGGCTTACGCATTTTTCCCCAAGAAGCTCTTTCAGCTCGGGGTTTCCGCGTCCGCGCTTATGTCCCGGTACATCAAAGGGAACTATTCTCTGTTTTCTGAATCTCTCAAGTGCTTCATACACCGGAGCATGCTTTTGTGCTTCTATGTTCATAGCAGGTTCCAGGCCTTTCTAAAAATATAAAAGGACAGACTTAACATCTGTCCTGAAACTACACGCTTAATTCAATAAACTATCCACAGAACCAATGGAAACCAATGGCTGCACGTATTGACCTATTCAGAAGCGATGTTACCTAATGTGGCCTTTCGCCACCCGCGGCAAACGCCCCGCCTGTCCGTATGGGCTTAACCAAAATGGTGGGCAATAATGCATGAATAGTCTAGATTCATGTAAGCATTACTATATCATAGAGTTGTTGAAAATGCAAGGAATATTTATAATAGTATTATTAGAGTTTTTGGGTTAAATCTGTTTCGATGATAATTTTTTTACATGCATTACAATAATATGCAGGGATTTCGATGGCACTGCCAACTGCATTTTGAGCTCTTGCTGCCGTAATAACCCCCAGTTCTCCCATTATATCCGATAAAAAACCGGGATCTCCGGTGCACCAGCATACTTTTGCTGCTCCGCGTTCTCCCCTGCAATTTATATATCCACGGTCCATTTCCCTATTACAATATGGACAATTTCTGTCATGCATCCTGCTGGTTTCCACAAAATCCTGCCATGGTCTTTCTTTTTCCTGTGTTCCATCCGCAATTATCTTTGCTCCACATTCGGGACATGTTCTTATACCGTCCTGTATTTCAGTACCGCACATAAAACATTTCATCCGTCATTCCTCCGTTTACAACTATATATAATAGTATTATTATACCAAAATCACAAAAAGAATATTTCTTTATTTTTCCTCCACTTTCATGTACCAGCGGCCTTCATTAGCTCTTGAGTTCCTGATGAAGCGGTCGGCCTCGTCAGTGACCTCCTCGATGATGTCGGTATCGATATTGTGACCGCAGTTGGAATATATCACCAGCTTACAGTGGGGTAGGCATTCCGCGGTACGCATCATAAGCTCCATCTTGCTGATGGGATCCTCCGTCCCGCCGATAAGAAGAGTGGGAACCGTGATCTTTTTTAGTTCCCCGCAAAGTCTCTCCTCGGTTTTGAGCCCCATAAGAGGTCTTCCGTAATCTATAGCTTTCTCCCTCGGGTCGGGCGGAGTGGTGTTTTTACTGATGTGATCGGCCCTGATCTTACGCCTTAAGGCTCTCGCGGGATCGTTATCGATCTCGGGATCAAAGGGCGGCGGGGTTTTAATGATGCCCTGCTCAAGCATCTGTCTGTAAGACATGGTACCTTCCTTAAGGCTGTGAGGTCCTGCCACTACAGCTATAAATGACTCTACCCTCTCCTGATGTCTTAACATCAGATGCCAGCCGACACCGGCACCGTGGGATGCTCCCATGTATATGAACTTCCCGATGCCTAAAGCATCAGCCACTCTAACCACATCATCGGCAAACACATTGTACCAGTCCTCTCCGTAGTCTTCCTCCACATAGGATGACGGAGCAAACCCGCGGAGTGTTATGCAGTATACATGATAGCCCATCTCTGCCAGCTTCTGCTGCATCCCCTTAGGATAAAATCCGACCTGTGCGGACAGGATATAATTATCTCCTTCGCCGTATTCCTCGTAAAACAGCCTGATCTTGTCGTTAATGTCAACGTACCCCATTTTTTTATACCTTCTTCCTTTTCCCGGTTTTTAATCCTGCGCACCTTCTGTCATTCTGAGCGCAGCAAAGAATCTTACGGTTTCAGCCATCCCTTCGCTACCGCATTATCTATATTTTTTTCCACCCACGGATAGACTTTAGGCATGAATTCTTTTACTATCGACATTCTTTTTTCTACTGCTGCCCTGTCCGTAGTCCCGCTTTCCACCCAGGTGTGGCCTTCGGTTAATGTATTGTGGAAAAACGGCTGTATCCTGTCAAGACATGCTGCGTATTTTGAGTCCGCTGTCTCCATCCCGTCAAACTCTTCCCACAAGGCTCTTATGTATGCTCCCTGTTCTTCGGGCAGTAATGCAAACAGCCTGTCTGCTGCCTTTGCCTCACGTTCGGCTTTACTCTTATTTCCTTCCACATCATATGCGAAAGTATCTCCTGCGTATATCTCTATCAGGTCATGCACCACGCACATCTTTATGGCATGTCCGATATCCACGGGCTCACTCGCATATTCCTCAAATAAAAGCGCCATAACAGCTATGTGCCAAGAGTGCTCTGCGTCATTTTCCCTTCTGCTTTTATCCAAAAGCATGGTGCGGCGGAGTACCGAGGTCATCTTATCTATCTCTGCGGTAAACATTAGCTGCATGTCAAGTCTGTCTATACCGCTACTGATGAAATCTTCTATTCCCATAATTAGTTATACTCCTTACTTTCCTTTAACATTGATCACTACATACTCCGACTTGGTACCGGTCTTAAACTTCAGCTCCCAGTCGGCTATACCGCTGGTGACGATAAAATCTGTATTGTTTCTTCTTTCGTATCCGTATACCCTGTTATTTCCGCCAAAGGACTGCTGGAAAAACGTAAACGGCAGCATCTGTCCGCCGTGGGTATGTCCCGAAAGTACCAGATCAGCAACACTGTTTGCTTCGTTTTCGTAATCGGTCGGCTGGTGATCCAGGACTATCACGTATTTATCGGGATCGATGTCTTTGGTAAGTGTTTCTATACTCATCCTGCCGCGGTTTGAAGCATCCGCCCTTCCGACTATCACGATATTATCGCCCACCTCCCGGACCTTATCTTCAAGTATCTGTACGTTATTGACCCTAAGATAAACAAACAGGGATTCCGCTGAAAAACCTCTGCGTCCGCCATAATAACCCTTGTCATGATTTCCGTAGGAGAACCATACACCGTATTTTGCATTTATCGTACCTAAAGCCTCGCAGGCCTTTATCATATTGTCTTTGTCCGTCCCGTCGTCCACAAAATCCCCAGGGATAAGCACTATATCGGGATTTTCCGCATTGATCCTGTCTATCTGCTCCTTAAACCCGTCCCCGTCGAAGGTGGCTCCTATATGTGAATCCGCGAACATGACGATCTTAAGATCACCGACGGCCTTATCGGTCTCTATATCATACGTAGTCACAAACACATGATTGCACAGGAAATATCCAATCGCAAGGTATATAAAGCACAATCCGAACGCACCCCATCCCTGCCAGTAAAAGCCGCTTCCGGTGCCTTCGGGATGCTTTTTCTTCCTTGCTTTTTTAACGAACAATCCTACTATGTCAAATATAAGCTTAAAAAGCAGCAAATGTATCAGTATGATCACGCAGTTTACCAATGACATGGTGAAATAAAACAAAGCAAAGAATGCCGCAAAAATACCAAAGGACAGTAACAGTCCCGGTATTCTTTTATTATTCGTGATCTTTCTGATCCCGGGAAACCTGTATATGCTCCAGATGATATATATGGCTCCGACTATTCCCGCTATAGCAGCAAATGAAAAAATAAATCCCCAGAGAGTATTCATATATTATGCTCCTTTTTATTAATGTTTCCTTTATAGTTTTTAAACACCAGTTTTCCCCTTTCATCCGCATTGACCTCATAAAGCCGTATCTGCGTTTTCGTTAGCATATAACTTTCATCGCCGGCTTTTAGAGCAAACGAAAATGCATTTAGCGTATCTCCGCATATTATGGAAAACATCTTTTATCCTGGCGGGATCCATATCTTCTTTCCACTTGCCATCGGACAATATCTTTTCCCCGTTGAAGAAGTTACAGATAGTCTTTGTAATTTTATAAGGAATGTTAATCAACCCTGTTATCTTAAATCTTGCATCAGCCGGTATCATTCATGTTTTGCTTTCTTCAGTAACGATTCCCGACTCTTTTCCAAAACATATCTTTATCAGCCACTATCTGTATGCCATTCTTAACGGCTTCTTCATAGCCCATAGGAGAGTATAAAAGCTTAAGTGTCAGATTTTCATAATCTGCCCTGAAAACTTCCTTTGAAATGATCTCTTTAAGAAGATCTGTAATATTATATTGTTCCTGTGCAGAATAATTCTTATATTTAGGGTTGTCTCGGTCTGCCCTTACTTCCGCTATAAGCTCCGAATAATCCTTGTCCATATCTATAACTTTTATCAGTTTTGCTATGTCATATAGGTGTCGAGAGTTCCTTGTAACATTATTTCCTATATAATAATCACAGATGGCAAATACTTTATCTATAAAAGTTCTTTCTAAGGACTGAACACTTATGATTATGTCCGCTGATGGAAAATCTATCGGCATATCAAGATTCTTCTCTTTGCAGAATTTAGATACTATACTGCTTACCGTTATCTTATCAACAGGATAAGATATCTGTCTAAATACAGTCTCAACCTTTAGGGACTGCTTCTGCTCATCAAATAATGAGTCATACAGAAAGGGATATCGGCAGAAGTCAGAACGTTCCCATATATTATCAGTACCCTTTTCGAGTTCAAGGCCATATTCTTCGGCTATATCAAGTAAGACCCTATAAAGACTTTTCTTTTCCTTCTGTGTAGGCTTTACTGAACAGGTTATGTCTATATCTTCAGAAAACCTATCAATAATGCCATATCCCTTTGACAAGGATGTTCCGCCCTTAAAAACAAGACTTTCGTTTGAAGCAAATAACTTATCAAGAATGATGGACTGAATGGTATCTTTTTCTATCATAAGAATATCCTGTCCGGTTTCCTGAGAGATAAGAGAGATAAACTCCCGCCATTCTTCTTTTTTATCCTTATACCAATATGCCATATAATCCCCCTAAATATAGGTTACGAAGTACCTTATCCGGATAATAAGGTATGTATTTATCTAATTGCTTCAGGTCAATGTGCTTATCTTCTATATATCTGTATAGACGATTGATATAATATTCTTTATCCTCGTCATAAAATTCGTTATAGTCACCAATACAGCACATTAAGTCAAGGAATTGCAGTATATCTTTGTTCTCCTTCGTAATATGTACATAAGGCTTATATACTATGATGTTCCTTTTATTTATCTCTACTTTTCTCTGTTCCGTCGTAGCCGCATTAGATCTTATTTCCAACACTGCCGGAACCTGAGTGGTTAACCCTGCTCTGTTAACAAGCGTAAATCCTGTAATGTAGCCTTGTATATCACCATTGTCAAGATATTTCTTCTTTAGGTATTCCTCACGGTCAAGATTGCCTTCAAGACCTAATATATTTTTATAAGGAAGATAATAGATACCTTTCTGGAATCTCTTTAACTTACCAATATCAGAAAGTTTTTTGAAACTCTGTTTTAAATCTGCTCTTAACTTTTCATTTACTTCAGAAACAAATATCGGCTCACCTTTTTTTACATAGTTTCTTACAAGATATTCATAAAGAGTCTCACCATTATTATTAATTACTGCTTCTGATGCTGACATAGGTTCACCTTCTTTCTAAAAACTATACAGAAATCTGCTTTTTCTATATAGTATATTATCATATATCTTACACTGTGTCAATAAAAAAGAGAAACAAATTGTCCTGAAACCCTTATTTTATCGGCTTCTAAGGGATGTGTAACCACCTGATTAGCCATAATTTAGGCAAAATAAAAATGCTGAAACCCTTGATTTTACAAGACTTTTCAGCATTTTTTCCGTAACGGAGAAGGAGGGATTTGAACCCTCGCGCCGCGCAAACGACCTACACCCTTAGCAGGGGCGCCTCTTCGGCCTCTTGAGTACTTCTCCAGGTTCCGAACTCATAAGTTCAGTATTCTCTTTTCGTTTTTCAACGCAAGTGTTATTCTATCAAAGAAATAGACGCTTGTCAAGGAAAATTTAAACCTTCACCACTGTTATACGCGGAAAGCTCCGCCTTCACTGTCAATAAGTACTGTTACAGGGAAGTTTTCTACCTCCATCTTGCGGATAGCTTCGGTACCAAGGTCATCATACGCTATAACTTCACTGCTCTTTATACACTTTGAAAGAAGAGCTCCGGCTCCGCCGGTGGCCCCCATGTAGATAGCTTTGTTTCTCTTGATGGCAGCCTTTACATCATCGCTGCGTCTACCTTTTCCTACCATACCGGCTAACCCCAGGTCCAGAAGAAGAGGGGTATATTTATCCATACGGGATGAAGTAGTGGGACCTGCAGATCCTATTACCTGCCCGGGCTTTGCAGGTGTGGGGCCTAAGTAGTACAGCACTTTTCCTGTTAAATCTATGGGAGTTACGCCGTTCTCGAATAATTCGGCGGATGTAACCTGATCTAAAGTCTTACCGGATTTTTGGAGATACTCGTTGATAGCGTCATACATTCTCTTGTGAGCTGCATCTCTGGCAGAATATATGGTACCGTTAAGGTATAAAACATCCTGATTCTTGATTTTTTCTATGTCTTCCGCACTGAAGGGAAGTGTAATGCTATAGTCCATTTTTCTACCTCACAAAACAGTTTTCACATGGCGGTTTACGTGGCAGCACATGTTGACTGCCAGCGGCATACCTGCAATGTGGGTGGGATAAATCTCAATATTTACTCCTAAGCATGTGAACTTGCCACCCATGCCGCCGGGTCCGATGTCAAGGTTGTTGATCTCATCATATAAATCCTTTTGTAACTTAACGGCATATTCATTTGATACCTCATCAAAATATGAATGTACCGAGTTAAGCTCATTGGTAAGAGCTTTTTTGGCAAGAAGTGCACTCTTTTCAAAGTCGCCACCGATACCTACACCCACTACTACGGGCGGGCAGGCGTTAGGACCTGCATCCTTAACTGCAGTGAGAACTGCATTCTTTATACCGTCTATACCGTCAGCGGGCTTAAGCATGAATACCCTGCTCATATTTTCGCTTCCGAAGCCCTTAGGTGCAAGCGTTATCTCTAACTGCTCTCCATCCACTATCTCTGTATGGATGATGGCAGGAGTATTATCCCCGGTATTTTTTCTTATGATAGGATTATTTACTACGGATTTCCTAAGATATCCTTCAGTATATCCCTGACGGACACCCTCATTTATGGCTGCAGCAAAGCTGCCGCCCTCGATATGCACATCCTGTCCTAATTTTACGAACACTACTGCCATACCGGTATCCTGGCATATCGGGATCTGCTCATTCCCGGCTATATCAAGGTTTTCTTTTAACTGTCCGAGTATCTTTTTCCCGAGCACATTTTCTTCATTGTCACAGGCATTGTACAGTGCCTTCTTCATATCATCCGCTAAGTACAGATTAGCCTCGATGCACATTTTTTTCACTACCTGTGTGATATCTTCCGTTCTGACCGTTCTCACATTGAACCTCTTTCTTTTAAAAATTTCTCGATATATGCAACCTGCGTGGGCATGATCTTTGGCAGTTCATCTAAGGGTACCCACCGTAATTCCTTGCTCTCCGCATCCGGCTTCAATTCACCTTCATATTTGGTGATCAGATACACCACATCCGTGTAATACACCTCATCCTGATTGGGGTAAACCATGTGTACGTTTGCTCTGACATCAAATAATCTCGGGTTAAAAATATCAAGAGAAGTCTCTTCCTTAACCTCTCTTCTTAATGCCTCTTCTAAGGTCTCACCCAGCTCTATAGCTCCTCCCGGAACGCACCACATACCGTTATCGGTACGTTTTTCCAGAAGTATTTTGTTTTCCGCCTCGTTATAGATGATGCACATCGCAGCCGTAACCATGAGCGGCTTATGGCCGACAAATTTTCTTAATTCTGAAATGTAACCCATATGTCATTCCCTTTTTATAATTTCAAAATGGCCGGAATCTCATCTCAGCCTTCCGGCATTTCCGGTTCTTCTACAAATCCAAATGAACTGTATAACTTTTTTGCAACTTCATTTTCGGGTTCATAAGAGATCAAAAGTGTTTCTGTTAGGAGCAGCCGAAGTGTTGATACAGGATAAAACCATAAGCGTGCAGCGGATATGCTTCGGCTGCAGAAGCATTTAAGCAAGACAAAACCCGATTAACCAAATCGGGTTTTGAGTGTAGCACAAGTGCGTCCGGTATCAAGCGGACGCACGATTGCAAGCGTTCGCAGCGTTAATGCTGATGCAGTCGTTTAGCATATCCCTGCAAAGCGATGTTGCGTTTTAGACTGTATCAGCACTCCGGCTGCTCCGCACTGTAATATTCATTTAATCTTCCGGCTCTTCGGGAGCATCGGTTTCAAGCACATCTTTATCGGGATCCTCATCCTCAGTATCAGGTATCTCGATATTCTCCGACTTTAAGATCTCGTCAGGAGATATGGGCTCCATATCGACATCTGCATCACTCTCGGTCTCCTTGACACGGGCGAAGCTTGCCACGAAAACATCTTTGTTGGCATCAACACTGATCAGTTTGACACCTGTGGTATTTCTGCCGATCACACTGATATCAGCCACGCTTAAGCGGATAGTGGTACCTGTATTGGTCATCATGATGATCTCCCCGCTCTCACGGTTAAGCACCTTGGCACCTACCAGGTTACCGCTCTTTTCCACTATCTTGTAGCATCTGACACCCTTTCCGCCACGATGCTGAGCACCGAATTCCGATATAGGAGTAAGCTTGCCGTATCCGAACTCGGAAACGGTGAGCAGGTACTCGCCCTGGTTGTCAAGCTGCATAGCTACAACCTCGTCGGTATCCTCTAAGTTCATGCCGATAACACCGATGGACTGACGTCCGGTGATACGTACATCATGCTCATAGAACCTGATACACTGGCCGTATTTCGAGATAAGGAATACGTTGCTCTTGTCATCGGTACATTTAACACCGATGAGTTCGTCATCATCACGCAGCGAGATGGCAATCAGGCCGCCTTTTCTGATATTTGCATATTCTGAAAGTCTGGTCTTCTTGATGATACCGTTCTTTGTAGCCATGAGTAAGAAGCTGTCAAAGTCGTAGCCTCTGACTGTGATGGTAGCGGTAATCTTCTCTTCTCCGGTGATCTGGAGCAGGTTGACGATAGCAGTACCTCTCGAAGTCCTGGAGCTCTCAGGTATCTCGTAAGCCTTTAATCTAAATACACGTCCCTTGTTGGTAAAGAACATGATATAATGATGGTTCGTGGTCATGAACAGATCCTCGATGTAGTCATCCTCTAAGGTCTGCATGCCCTTGATACCCTTGCCGCCACGGTGCTGATTCTTAAAATTATCAAGCGTCATACGCTTGATGTAGCCCTTCTTGGTCATAGCGATAACGGTATCCTCATCGGGGATGATATCCTCCATGGAGATGTCGTATTCGTCAAAGCCGATGGAAGTACGTCTCGGATCCCTGTACTTAGAGCCGATGGCCTCAACCTCGTCCCTTACTACACCGAGCAGGATCTTCTCGTCACCTAAGATTGCCTTATATTCCTTGATCTTTTCCATAAGGTCGGCATATTCCGCTTCGAGCTTTTCTCTTTCCAAACCGGTTAATTGTCTAAGTCTCATATCTACGATGGCCTGTGCCTGGGGATCGTCAAATCCGAATGTAGCCATGAGTTTTTCCTTAGCGTCTACCGCACTCTTAGATGCCCTTATAATGGCGATGATCTCGTCGATCACGTCAAGTGCCTTAAGTAAGCCTTCCTTGATGTGTGCTGATTCTTCCGCTTTTGCAAGGTCGAATCTGGTACGCCTCGATACAACTTCTTCCTGATGCTTGATATAAAGCTTAAGTATATCGATCATCGAAAGCACCTTCGGCTCGCCGTCCACAAGTGCAAGCATGTTGATGCCGAAGCTGTCCTGAAGCTGTGTATGTTTATATAAAAGATTTAAGATAACTGTAGGATTTGCGTCACGGCGGAGCTCTATGCAGACTCTCATACCATCCCTGTTGGACTCATCACGGATCTCGGTGATACCGTCCACCTTTTTATCCTTAACAAGCTCTGCTATTTTCTGGATAAGACGTGCCTTGTTTACAAGGTAGGGAAGCTCGGTCACAACGATACGGTTCTTGCCGTTCGCCATGGGCTCTATATCGGTGATGGCACGGACTCTTACCTTGCCACGACCTGTACGGTATGCTTCCTCGATGCCCCTGGTACCCAGTATCTGAGCTCCTGTAGGGAAATCAGGTCCTTTTATGATCTTCATGATCTCCTCGATAGAGGTCTCACGGTCTTCGTTGATCCTGTTGTTGATGATGGCTGCTACCGCATCGATAACTTCACCTGCATTGTGGGGAGGGATGTTGGTAGCCATACCTACTGCAATACCCGTGGTACCGTTTATCAGCAGGTTGGGGACACGTGAAGGCAGAACCGTAGGCTCTTTTTCCGTCTCGTCAAAGTTCGGGATCATGTCTACGGTGTCCTTGTTGATATCGGACAGCATCTCTACCGCTATCTTGCTGAGTCTGGCCTCGGTGTATCGCATGGCAGCTGCGCCGTCGCCGTCTACGGAACCGAAGTTTCCGTGACCGTCAACGAGCGGGTATCTGGTGGACCAATCCTGGGCAAGGTTTACCAAAGCACCGTATATGGAGCTGTCTCCGTGAGGATGGTACTTACCCATGGTATCGCCGACGATACGCGCACATTTTCTGTGAGGTTTATCGGGCCAGTTGGCAAGCTCTGCCATAGCAAAAAGGATACGCCTTTGAACGGGCTTTAATCCGTCCCTGACGTCAGGCAGTGCACGCGCTGCGATAACCGACATCGCATAGTCTATGTAGGAGGTCTCCATGGTATCTTTAAGATCCACGTTTTTGACCTGATCGTAATTGATTTCGTCCATTTTATGTCTCCGTTATATGTTTATAAAGGTGTTTGTTATGTAATATCAAGGTTAGTTACAAACTTAGCGTTTGCCTCGATGAACTCACGTCTGGGCTCGACATTGTCGCCCATGAGGGTGTTGAATGTGATGTTGAGCTCGGCGATGTTGTCCTCGTCCATATCTACTTTTTTAAGCACTCTCGTAGAAGGATCCATGGTGGTCTCCCATAATTGGTCAGCGTCCATCTCACCAAGACCTTTATAACGCTGAACTTTGTTGTTGCTGTCACGGCCGATCTGGATCATGATGTTGTTCAGCTGTTCATCGCTGTATGCGTACCATACATTCTTGTTTTTCTCGATCTTATAAAGAGGCGGCTGAGCGAGGTACACATGTCCCTGTTTTATAAGCTCGGGCATAAACCTGTACAGGAATGTGAGCATCAGGGTACTGATATGTGCGCCGTCCACGTCGGCATCGGTCATGATGATGATCTTGTTGTATCTGAGCTTGCTTAGATCAAAGTCTTCCGAGATACCGGTACCGAATGCTGTGATCATGGACCTGATCTCCTCGTTACCGAGTATTTTGTCTAGCCTTGCTTTTTCTACGTTAAGTATCTTACCACGGAGAGGAAGGATGGCCTGGGTAGCCCTGTCTCTTGCGGTTTTTGCGGAGCCGCCCGCGGAATCTCCCTCGACTATGAAGATCTCGCAGTTCTCGGGATTTTTATCCGAACAGTCGGCAAGCTTTCCGGGAAGGCTCATGCCTTCGAGTGCCGTCTTTCTTCTGGTAAGGTCTCTTGCTTTTCTGGCTGCATCCCTTGCTCTTTGAGCAAGTACTGCTTTTTCGATGATAATCTTGGCTACTGCAGGATTCTGCTCTAAAAAGTAAGTAAGCTTTTCACTTACAACTGCATCAACCGCACCACGTGCCTCGGAATTACCGAGCTTCTGCTTTGTCTGGCCTTCAAACTGAGGGTCGGGAAGCTTGATGCTGATGATGGCTGCTAAGCCTTCTCTCAAGTCCTCGCCGGAAAGATTGTCCTCGTTTTCTTTAAGGAGTTTCATATTTCTGGCATAGTCGTTAAAGGTCTTGGTAAGCGCGTTCTTAAAGCCTGTATAATGTGTACCGCCTTCGGGAGTGGTGATGTTGTTTACGAAGCTGTAGCAGTTCTCATTGTATGCATCGTTGTGCTGCATAGCTACTTCTACGTATACATCGCCCTTCTGGCCCTCGCAGTAGATGATTTCGGGATAAAGCACGTTCTGGTTTTTATTAAGATACTGAACATACTCGGAGATACCGCCCTCGTAATGGAAGGTCTTTTCCTTCTCCTGGCCTTCTCTTTCATCCTTAAGGATGATCTTAAGGCCTTTGGTAAGGAATGCCATTTCACGGAGTCTCTGCTTTAATACGTCAAAATCGAATACTGTCTCTTCAAATATGGTATCATCGGGAAGGAAGGTTACGGTAGAACCGTGTCTGTCACTGTCACCGATCTCTTTAAGTCTCTCTAAGGGCTTGCCGTATTCATATCTCTGGAAATACTTCTTGCCGTTTTTCTCTACCACTACCTCAAGCCATTTGGACAGAGCGTTTACTACGGACGCACCGACACCGTGAAGTCCGCCGGATACCTTGTATCCTCCACCGCCGAATTTTCCGCCGGCATGAAGTATGGTAAATACTACTTCTACAGAGGAAATACCTTTTTTCTTATTGATCTCGACAGGGATACCACGTCCGTCATCCACTACCGTTACGGAGTTGTCCGGATTGATGGTAACAATTATTTCTTTACATACTCCTGCCAAAGCCTCATCCACGGCATTATCCACGATCTCGTATACCAGATGGTGAAGGCCGCGCGCTGAAGTGCTTCCGATGTACATACCGGGTCTTTTTCTTACAGCTTCCAAGCCTTCAAGGATCTGAATCTGATCGGCACCGTAGTTTTGGATTTCTCCGGTTGCTGCGGATTCTGTTCCGTTTGCCTGACTATCATTATCTCTTAAGATATCGTCCATTATTTCCTCCATGTATAAGATCCTTCGCTTTAAGCTTAAGGATGACAATTACTATTACTCTTCAGATACGACTCCGGAAGTTACTTTGTATACCTTGTCGTAACTGATCCTCTGTTTTATAAATTCTTCAAGTCCCGTACAGGTGATGATGGTCTGTACTCCGCTGATGTTCTCTAAGAGCCTGGTTTGTCTGTTCCTGTCAAGCTCAGAGAGTACGTCGTCTAAGAGAAGTACGGGATTTTTATGTGTTTTCTGCTTTACAAGCTCTATCTCCGCAAGCTTTAACGTAAGTGCTGAGGTACGCTGCTGACCCTGAGAACCGAACTTTTTGGCATCCTCTCCGTTCACTACGAATAGAATATCGTCACGGTGAGGTCCCGTACAGGTCATTTTTAATGCAATGTCCCTTTCATGCGATGAAAGGAGGTTTTCCCTAAAGCTTTTCTTATCAGAGCTCGGAAGATATTCGATTTTTAAGCTCTCCCTGCCTTCCGTAAGGATTCCGTGCAGTTTTGATGCTATACCGCTTATCTCTTCTATGAATCTGCTTCTTTTTTCTATCAGATACTCTCCGAAATTTATCATCTGCTCATCCCAGACACTTAAAGTGCTTTTAAGCTCCGGATTAAATGCTATCTGCTTTAAGAGATTATTTCTCTGGTCTAAAGCCCTGTTGTAGCCTGTATAGTTATGCAGATAAAGCTTATCTAACTGACAGAGTTCCATATCACAGAATCTTCTGCGCTCGGAGGGACCTTCCTTTATGATGCAGAGGTCATCCGGCGAAAAAGAAATGATATTCATGAACCCGTACAGCTCCGATGCTTTTCTGATGGGGATGCCATCGATAGCCACACCTTTTGACTTGCTGTTTTTAAGGTGCATATCGATACGTCTTTCTATGCCTTCATCTTCCACAGTCATCCTGATATGGGCTTCGGATTCTCCGAATCTTATCATTTCCTTATCCTTGCTGCCTTTTTGGGATTTGGTGGTGGATGCGACATACAGGGCTTCTAATATGTTGGTCTTTCCCTGGGCATTATCCCCATATAATATAGTCACATTCGGACTGAAATTAATATTCAGTTTTTCGTAATTTCTAAAATTGCTTAATTCCAGCGATCTGATAATCATTAATTTAAGCCTGCTTTTGATATGACTGTTATCTCATCATTGTTGACGGTAAAAGTATCTCCGTTATAGAGCTTACGCCCGCGGCGGAGTTCTGTCTCGCCGTTTACCTTTACTTTTCCGTCTTCTATGATAAACTTGGCATCCACTCCGGTGTCAGCTTCTCCGGAAAGCTTTAAGGCCTGGCCAAGCTTTATGAATTCGTCTTTTATTGTTATGCTTTTTTTCATTATTACACCTTTAGTCCGGATTGAAATTAAGAGGAAGGATCAGGTACATGTAAGTCTCGTCCTTGTCCTTGATGATGCAGGGGGATTTGATGTTCATTAGGTAGATATCGATATCCTCGTCATCTATTACCTTTAATGCATCAAGCAGGAACTTAGGGTTAAATGCGATAAGAATGTCATTTCCGTCCTTCTCGATATCAACCTTATCCTCATAGTTACCGGCCTGGGTCTTGATCTTTACATCCACTACTTCCTGTCCGAAGTTAAATATCAGAGGCTTTCTGTCACTTTCCTTTATAAGAAGTGATGCTCTTTCGATACATTCACTGAGTTTCTTCTTGTTGATATGTATCTTGGTCTCAAAATCACCGGAAAGCATGTTGTCGACTAAATAATACTCGCCTTCGATAAGTCTTGAAAGAACGATGGTATCCTCCATCTCGAAGAGTACGTGGTTGGAGCTGAAATATATCTTTACCTTGTCATTTATATCGCCTGTAACTATCTTTACCAGCTCATTTAATGTTTTTCCGGGGATGATGACCTTACGGTCGCCGTATTCGGCGTCAAGTTCTACATTTCTGAGTGAGATTCTGTGACCGTCAAGAGCTACCAGTCTCATCTTCTTGCCCTTTATCTCCAAAAGCTCACCGGTCATGATCTTCATGGCTTCCGTCTCGCTGCCGATGGAGAATACGGTCTGTCTTATCATATTTCTTAAAGTAAACTGTGATACTACTGCAAAATTGTCCTTTTCAATCTTTGGAAGATCGGGATAATCCGATGCATTTCTTACAGGTATATCGTAATTACAGTTCTCACATCTGATATTTATATTGCTGTCATCAGAGGTAAGTACTACATCATTGTCCGGAAGGTTCCTGATGATGTCGGAGAAGGTCTTCGCACTTACTACAACATCTCCTTCTTCTGCTATATCTCCCTGTACGACTGTCTCGATACCGAGTGACATATCATTTCCTATAAGGATGATCTTGCCGTCATGGACTTTGATCTTGATACAGTCGAGTATCTCCATGGTAGTCTTGGAAGGAACTGCTTTAAGTACGATGTTCACTCCGTTTATCAACTTGCTCTGTTCACAGATGATTTTCATTTTGTCTCCTCCGAAAAATGCTTATAATATTTTAAAAATATGTCTAGTAGTAGTAGGGGGTGTTATTTTGTTGTTAAGTAGTTAAAACCCCTGAAAATACTTAAGTTTCAAAAATGATAAAATGTTAGGTAAAATTGATAGATCTGGGGTTATAAAATCCGATAACGATTATAAATATGAAGTTATGATCATTATCAACCGGTTATCAACCTTGATGATGTTGATAAGGTTTATATTTTCCTTTTATGAGTTATCTCATATCCGGATTTATCTTATTGATAAGTACTTTTATGGTCTCGTCCAGCTCGTGATCGGTCTTGCGAAGGTCTTTTATCTTCTTCACATTGTAGATGACGGTTGAATGATCCTTATTGAATGCTTCGCCGATACGTGAGATGTTATAGCCGGTAAATTCACTGGTCAGATACATCGCTATCTGTCTCGGAAGGGCTATGGCTTTGTCCTTTTTAAGAGAGAGGATATCCGATGATGTGATGTGATAATGCTCGGCTACTACATCGATGATAAAGCCCGGTGTTATGGACTTTTTCTGGTTGGGTGTGACCACGTCACGGAGTGCATACTCTGCAAGCTCCTTTGTGGCGGGCATTCTCTGTATTTTTGCAAGAGCGATTACTTTTGTAAGGGCTCCTTCAAGTGTTCTTATATTGGAATTGATATTTTCAGCCATGTAGGATATTACTTCATCATCTATCGTGATGTTGGCACCCTCATTCTGCTTTAAGTCGATCTTTTTCTGCAGGATGGCAACCTTGGTCTCGTAGTCGGGTGAAGTAAGGTCCACTATGATGCCCCAGCCGAATCTCGACTTCCATCTCTCATCCAAGGTGGTAAAATCCTTAGGAGGCTTATCGGAAGTGATAACTATCTGCTTCTTGGCTTCATATAAGGCATTAAAGGTGTAGAAGAACTCCTCCTGAGTCCTATCCTTTCCTATTATAAATTGTATATCATCTATAAGGAGCACATCTATGTTCCTGTACTTTTCCCTAAAAGCAGCGGGAGACATATTACCGGTCCTGATAGAATCGATAAGTTCGTTGGTAAAGGTATCGCTTGTAACATACATAACCTTCTTATCCGGATCGTTTTCCAGGATAAAATGGCCTATGGACTGCATAAGATGCGTTTTTCCGAGTCCCGAATCCCCGTAAATATAGAGAGGATTATAGATATCCCCGGGAGCCTCAGCTGCTTTTAAGGCAGTGGCATGAGCCAATTGGTTATTTTTACTTACTACGAAGTTATCAAATGTGTAGTCGGGATTAAGGGGAAGCCCCTGATTCTGAGGTGCCTTACTGGAGACCTCATGATGGAAGGGAACCGCCGGTTCGTTATCTGTCTCGAACTTTATCTCGTACTCGGTATCGGTAATCTCCTGAATGGCAGTCTGTATAAACATCCCGTATTTGGTACGGATATGAGTAAAATTGGATGTGATATTGCTGTCATCGGAGGTGATGTAGACGATATTGTCCTCCACCCTCTTAACGTAAAGCTTACTTATCCAGGTAATAAAGGAAACCTTTGATATTCCGTATTCAGTTTTTATAAATTCCAAAATCTCTTCCCATTTTTCCTGAACAATGTTTTTCACGACGCATTTACAGCCTTTATCAGGCATCCTTTCAAATATTAAGAAAAAAAACCACCAATAAATATTATACATTAAAATTTCTATTTTTTCAAGAAAAAAAGAAAAAATTACTTGACTATTGAAGAATAAAATAATATAATAATGTGGCTGTTATTTCGGATATTTGTAAGTTTATATAAAGGAGGTGTATTTGGAATGAAGATGACTTTCCAGCCCAAGAAGAGACAGAGAGCCGTTGAGCACGGTTTCAGAAAGAGAATGAGCACCAGAAACGGCCGTAAGGTTTTGGCAGCTAGAAGAGCAAAAGGAAGACATAAACTTTCAGCTTAGGTCGCATTTATATGTGACCTTTTTTAAAATGAATATTTAGATGAATATTTTACATTTAAAAAAGAACATCGAATTTCAAAATGTTTACAAAAACGGCAGAAGTTTTGCTAACAGATGCTTTGTGATGTATGTAATAAAAAATGAATTATCCGAAAACAGGTTAGGCATATCTGTAAGCAAAAAGGTCGGAAACAGTGTCGTAAGACACAGGATTACCCGTCTGGTCCGTGAAGTCATGAGACTTAACGGTCAGCTGTTCAATAGTGGTTTGGACATAGTGGTAACAGCGAGAACAGGAGCAGTTGATATTAAATACAGCGACGCCGAGGCAGCTATATTACATTTAGGGAAGCTGCATCACATCATCATATGAAGTATATATTTATAGGCCTGATAAAATTCTATAGAAAGTTTATATCTCCGTTAAAGAGAAGGTCCTGCTGCATATATATACCTACATGCAGCCAATATGCGTTAGAAGCATTTCAAAAATACGGAGCTTTTAAAGGTCTGCGTTTGTCTGTAAAGAGAATTTTGAGGTGTCATCCCATGGCCAAGGGAGGATTTGATCCTGTTCCATAATAAATAGCGACAGAATGTGAGGACAACAAGTTGCAGATGGTATTTTTAACCCAGGTAGACGGAATACTCGGTCCTATCGCCTGGGTACTAGGCAAGATACTTAACGCTATATATAATTTTATTTCACTGTTCGGTATTGAGAATATAGCATTATGTATCGTTATTTTTACGTTTGTAGTAAAAATGCTGATGCTTCCGCTGACCATAAAGCAGCAGAAGTTCACAAAGCTCCAGTCAAAGATGAGTCCGGAGCTTACCAAGATCCAGCAGAAGTATAAAGGCAAGAACGACGAAGAATCACTCCGCCGTCAGCGTGCCGAAACTCAGGAAGTATATGCAAAGTACGGTGCAAGTCCTATGGGCGGATGTCTGCCGTTGCTTATCTCACTTCCCATCATGTTTGCCCTGTACAGGGTTATCTATGCAATACCCGCATATGTTACGGATGTCGGAGAACTTTACGGATCCGTAGCCGATGCGATCAAGAGTACTACAGCTAACGGCTCATTGGTATTTGCCAACTACAGAGATACTCTTGTAGGATTTATGAAGGCTAACAATCTTACCATAACCCAGCCTTCGGGATGCAGTTCCAAAATAATCGATATTTCGGTATTTACAGAGGTTTCCAGAGAGCACCTTATAGACCTGTTCTCAAAGTTCAATAAAGATAACTGGTCCGCTCTGCTCGAGAGTAAAGAATTTATAATTAATGAAGTAAATGATGCCAAGGAAACCGTTACTACCACAGTAAACAATATTTTTAACGCAGGGCCCGACAATATCCTTGCAAATATGCAGGTGATGGTCAACGGATCATCGATGACTATCAGCCAGGTACGTGATAAGATCATTTCCGTTAACGGATTATTCGGTCTTAACATCTTGGACAGACCCGAGTTAAAGAGCATATCTGTAATAATCCCCGCTTTAGCTGTAATTACACAGTATATTCAGGGCAAATTGCAGACAGCTATCAATGCCAATAAGAAATCAAGTGACGATCCCGCACAGCAGACCACCAAGATGATGTCGACCATCATGCCCATCATGTCAGGTGTATTCTGTCTTATGCTTCCTATCGGTGTAGGCGTATACTGGATCGCATCTGCAGTATTTACCATCATCCAGACACTGTTCATCAATAAGTATCTTGAAAAAGTCAGTGTCGACGACATGGTAGAGCAGAACAAGGAAAAGAACATCAAGCGTCAGGAAAAGCTTGGAGTTACCTACAACAACAAGATGGCAGAGGTAGCTAAGACCAAGGGTGCCAACTACGTAAACAATACAAAAGATACATATGATAATACCGGGTACAAGAAGAATTCAAAGCAGAGACCTAAGAAGCCCGGTACGGATTATCAGAGAAGCAACGTATCATACAGTGCCGGAAGTATCGCAGCAAATGCTAACCTCCTTGCAAGGAACAATGCTCCTAAGAAGGAAGTGCCCGCAGTAGTCGATAATTCCGCAAAAGCAGAAGAAAACGATAATCAAAGGAAAGATGAACAATAATGGAAGAGAGTAGAGAATTTACAGGGAAGAACGTAGAAGAAGCGTTATCTTCTGCTCTTTCCGAATTAAATGTCACAGAAGACCAGATAGAATACGAAGTAGTAGAAAAAGAAAGCAACGGATTTTTAGGATTATTCAACAACAAGCCCGCAAAGATACTCGTAAAGTTAAAGAAAAAGGATATCTGTTCCGTAGCAACAGGGTTCATCAACGAAGTACTTTCGGCTATGGGTGTAAAAGCTGATGTAAAGGCAACACTTACAGAGTCAAACGACGAGATCGACATAGACCTTGAAGGCGACGAGATGGGCGTGCTCATCGGAAAAAGAGGAGCTACACTTGATTCACTCCAGTATCTTACAAGCCTGGTAGTAAACAAGGAAAGCGACAGCTACATCAAGGTAAAGATGGATACCGAGAACTACCGTGCAAGACGTAAGGAAACCTTAGAGAACCTGGCAAAGAACATCGCAAGCAAGGTAAAGAAGACAAGACATAATGTTTCCTTAGAGCCTATGAATCCTTACGAGAGAAGGATCATCCACTCCTGTCTCCAGGGCGATGCTTATGTTGAGACACACAGTGAGGGCGAGGAGCCTTTCAGAAAGGTTATCGTAACCTTAAAGAAGGGTGTATATATCCCGGACAAGAAGTTCCGCGGAAGAAAACAGTTTGGTACAAATAATAACAAAAAGAAAATCAGCAGCAGCCGTGAATTCCATAAAAAATACGGTGCAGATACAAAGGATTACAGTACCGATTATAAGAAAGATTATGCAGAATACTTAGAGTCAAAGGCTGCAGCAAAAGCAGCTGCTGAAAGAGGAGAAAATGTATAACTGATGGGGCTGCCGCATATGCGGCGGCCTTTATCTTTACTGGGTTTTGATGTCGGGCTCTGTCCGGGCAGCATCCCGAGCGAGAATGCCACCAAAGGCATTTCGCATCGGGAGCATACCCGTCACGAGCCCTGCTCGAAGCGTATGTAAAAACAAGGCGTCGCAGTATGCGGCAATATGGGGAAAAAAGAAGAAATCAGGTCAACCGGAGGGACGGTTCTGCGGTTGATATATCGAAGACTTATTGTCGGGCTCTAATCGGGGAGAGAATGCCAGGGACTTAGTCGGGCTCTGTCCGGGCAGCATCCCGAGCAAGAATGCCACCAAAGGCATTTCGCATCGGGAGCATACCCGTCACGAGCCCTGCTCGAAGTGTATGTAGAAAATAGGACAGCCGCATATGCGGCTTTATAAGAAGAAAAAAGGGTCAGATATGCTAAACAGTAATGATACAATAGCTGCCATATGTACGGGTCTTACGGGGTCCGGTATCAACATTATCCGTATAAGCGGGGATGAAGCTTTTAGGATAGCCGATGATATTTTTGTTGGTAAGTCCGGAAAGAAAATCGCCGAGATGGGCAATTTTTCGGTAAATTATGGATTTATTGTTGATAAGAATAATAGTGTTGATAATGTGGATAAGTCGCAAGATGCGGAACCGGACATAGCGAACGGGCAGGGAGCCGGAGGGGATGTAAAAAAGCAGTATGCTGTTGGAGAAACAGTTGATGAAGTACTTCTCTTAAAAATGCAGGCACCTCATTCCTACACAAAGGAAGATGTCATAGAAATAGACTGCCACGGCGGTATCATGGTGACAAAAAAGATATTGGGTATCGTGCTTAAAAACGGGGCGAGACTCGCTGAGCCCGGGGAGTTCACCAAGAGGGCATTTTTAAACGGAAGGATAGACCTCTCACAGGCTGAAGCAGTGATCGATATCATCAACGCAAAAAGCAATCTCGCATTGAAGAATTCCGTAAAGCAGCTTAAAGGAAGCGTAAAGGATAAGATCATAGAGATCCGTGAAAAAATCATATCAAAGACCGCATACATAGAGGCGGCTCTCGATGACCCGGAGCATATAAGCCTTGATGGATTTACCGACGAGGCACTTGGCGAATTTGAGGATATAGAGAAAAAGCTAAAGAAGCTTGTGGATACAACCGATGAGGGCAGACTTATTAACGAGGGCATAAACACATGCATATTGGGACTTCCGAATGCGGGTAAGTCTTCTCTTCTTAATGCATTGCTCGATGAAGAAAGAGCCATAGTTACCGATATAGCCGGTACCACAAGGGATGTGTTAAAGGAAACAGTGGTATTCGGTGATGTAGTGCTGAACATCATAGATACAGCCGGCATCAGAGATACCGGAGACGTGATAGAAAAAATCGGTGTGGACAGAGCAAAAAAGGAAGCGGAAAACGCGGACCTCATCCTGTATGTCGTGGACTTAAAAGAAGGCCTCGGCGAAAAGGACCGAGAGATATTAGAAGAAATAAAAGACAAAAAGACAATTGTAGTATATAATAAAAGTGACCTTTTGGCAGAAAACGGAGCTTTTACGGAGAATGGGAAAAACGGGTTAGGATCCGCAGGAGAAATAGCCCATATTACTCTCTCATCCAAAACCGGTGAAGGTATCGAAGAGCTCAAAAACATGATAAAATCACTATTCTACAACGGTAGTATAAATAACAGTGAAGATGTCATCATCACAAATGAAAGACACCGTGAGCTCTTAATAAAGGCACTAAAATCAGTCGACAATTGCATAAACGGCATAAAGCAGAACGTAAGCGAGGATTTCCTGACCATAGATCTGATGGACGCATACGAGGCACTCGGCAGTATCATCGGTGAAAGTGTAGAGGACGATCTAGCTGACAGGATATTCAAAGATTTTTGTATGGGGAAGTAAGACAATCATATAAAAAAGCAGAAGATCCGCTTGAAAGTAAAACGCTAATCTGTAAAAAGATACAAAATGTCATTTTGTTGTGTGAAACGATGAAGGATCTTTGTAATACAAGGATTCTTCAATGTGCATAGAATGGCAATACTATAAAAAGAAATAAGATTTAGACAATTAATTACAAAAAAAGGAACAAGATATGCAGTACGAAGATTATGATGTGGCGGTCATAGGTGCGGGGCATGCCGGATGTGAGGCAGCGCTCGCCTGTGCCAGGCTGGGATTAAAAACCATAGTATTTACCGTAAGTGTAGACAGTATCGCCATGATGCCGTGTAATCCTAACATAGGCGGCACGTCCAAGGGGCATCTCGTCCGCGAAGTGGATGCATTAGGCGGAGAAATGGGAAAAAACATCGATAGGACTTTCATCCAGTCGAAAATGTTAAATACTTCAAAAGGGCCTGCCGTTCACTCACTTCGTGCACAGGCCGATAAAAAAGAATACTCTGCATCCATGAGGAAAATCTTAGAGAATACAGACAACCTCACAGTACGTCAGGACGAAGTATCGGAGATACTGACCGAGAAAATCGAGGCAGTTTCTTCTTATAATAATAAGAAGGAATCCGGATATGTGATAAAGGTCACCGGCGTAAAGACCACTGCCGACAATATCTATCCCTGCAAGGCAGCCATCATTTGTACCGGCGTATACTTAAAAGCCAGATGCATCTACGGAGAGGTCAGCAAGTACACCGGACCCAACGGGCTTCCCGCTGCAAACAATCTCACGCAGTCCCTGATCGACCTCGGCATAGAGGTAAGGAGGTTTAAAACAGGTACACCTGCGAGAATAGATAAGAGAAGCATCGACTTTTCCAAGATGGAGGAACAGTTCGGTGATGAAAAGATAGTACCGTTCTCATTTGAAAATAACTCCGAGGACCTCGCAAGAGAACAGGTATCCTGCTGGCTTACATATACCAACGAAGATACACACAAGATCATCAGGGAAAATATCGACCGCTCTCCTCTTTTCTCGGGAGCCATAGAAGGAGTCGGCCCCAGGTACTGTCCTTCCATAGAAGACAAGGTCATGCGTTTTGCAGATAAGGACAGGCACCAGGTATTTATCGAGCCCGAAGGAAATTACACCAATGAGATGTACATATCCGGAATGTCGAGCAGTCTGCCTGAAGATGTACAGTACAAAATGTACCGTTCAGTCCCGGGACTCGAAAACGCGAAGATAGTAAGAAATGCATACGCCATCGAATATGATTGCATAAACGCCACCGAGCTCTACCCCACTCTGGAGTTTAAAAATATCAGCGGACTGTACAGCGCCGGACAGAGCAACGGAAGTTCCGGCTACGAAGAAGCCGCAGCCCAGGGCATAATAGCAGGCATAAATGCAGCATTGAAGCTTAAAGGTGAGGAGCCCTTAGTACTCGACCGTTCGGACGGATATATCGGAGTACTCATAGATGATCTGGTAACAAAAGAGACCCAGGAGCCGTACAGGATGATGACATCCCGTGCGGAGTACAGACTTCTCCTCCGTCAGGATAATGCGGACTTAAGACTTTCCAAATACGGATACCGCGTAGGACTCTTAAGTAAAGAACGTTACGAAAAAACCGTAGAAAAGCAGCGGATAATCGATGCCGAGATAGAGAGGCTCAAAAACACCAGCGTAGGAACGAGCGAAAATGTACTCTCCTTACTTAGAGAGCTTAACAGCACTGAGCTCACCTCAGGTATCACGCTGGCTGAACTCATCCGCCGTCCGGAACTCTCCTACGCTCTCATCGCTCCTATAGATAAAAACAGACCAGAGATAGATGAAGTAATAGCCGATCAGATTAATATCGAATTAAAATATGAAGGATATATCAGCCGGCAGATAAAACAGGTAGAGCAATACAAGAAGCTTGAAAAGAAAAAGATACCCGCTGACTTTGATTACGATAAGGTACCTTCACTCAGGATCGAAGCCAGACAAAAGCTGAAGAAGATCCGTCCCGTATCCATCGGGCAGGCTTCCCGTATATCGGGAGTATCACCTGCCGATATAAATGTGCTGGTAGTATTTATGAAATTGTGAAAAGTGTCATTCAGACCGTAACGAAAAATCTTATCAATCACCGGAATGGGTCTCTGATTGGAAAGCTTTCTCTTAAAAACAGACCCATGTATGGAGTATAAAAAGCAGATGGAACAAAAAGCTACCTATATAAAAGAAAAATTTACAGAAATTCTTGGTTTTGCACCCGATGATACTCAGACGGATCAGCTGATAAAGTTCTATGAGATGACCGTAGAGAAAAATAAAGTCATGAACCTGACCGCCATCACAGAGTTTGAAGAGTTCGTCATGAAACATTATGTGGACAGTATGTCCATAATAAAGGTGATCGACTTAAAAGACAAGAACTACTCTCTCATCGATATCGGGACCGGTGCAGGATTCCCCGGGATACCGTTAAAGATCATGTTCCCGGAGTTAGATATCACATTGTTTGACTCGTTACAGAAAAGGCTTGCTTTTTTAGATGTTGTAATAAGAGAGCTCGGTTTAAAGAAAATAGTTACCGTGCACGGCCGTGCCGAAGAATTCGGAAGAAAACTTGATTATCGTGAAAAATATGATATAGTAGTATCAAGGGCTGTAGCTGAGCTTACCCCTTTGTGTGAGTTATCAATTCCATTCTGTAAAGTAGGCGGATACTTCATAGCCTATAAAGGGATGAAAGGGGACATAGAACTTAAAAGTGCAGACAGGGCCATAAAAGTGCTCGGCGGAAAACTTGCAGGAACATATGAGTTTACACTTCCTGCCACGGAAACAGACCTTGAGAAAGATAGTACCGAAGCTGACACTAATTCGGGAAGATTTTTGATCAAAATAAGTAAGATAAAGTCTACAGATAATAAATACCCAAGAGGTGGGGGTAAACCTTTTAAGACACCACTATATATAGAGAAGAAGGCCAACCAATAGAAAAAGTAAGGGTTTTCAAAGGTTTTGAGAGGAATAGAAAGTCTAAAAAACATACAATATATAGTAGGCAACAGAAATATTTCATCAATATGGAGAACGAAAGGTATAAGGTATGGGAAAAATAATCATCATTGCAAATCAGAAGGGCGGAGTCGGCAAAACCACCACTGCTATCAACTTATCTGCTGCGCTTGCACAACACGGAATGAAGGTCCTGGCTATAGACTGCGACCCCCAGGGCAATTGTACAAGCGGACTCGGAATAGATAAGCGTAAGGTAAAAAACAGTACCTACCAGATGATAATAGGTGAATGTGATATCAAAGACTGTATACAGGACAGCGTCATAGATACCTTAAAAGTTGTTCCATCAAGTGTAGAACTTGCAGGAGCCGACATAGAACTCATAGGACTTCCGGACAAGGAGCACATATTGCAGGAAAAGATAAAGGAAGTTACAGATGATTATGATTATATCATCATCGACTGCCCTCCTTCACTGAATGTACTTACAGTAAATGCCATGACCGCTGCTGACTCGGTAATAGTTCCTATACAGTGTGAGTTCTATGCATTAGAAGGATTATCCCAGTTGTTGTACACAATCAATCTTGTACGTGACAGACTTAATCCTGATCTCGTTATGGATGGTGTAGTATTCACAATGTTTGATTCAAGAACTAATCTCTCACTCCAGGTAGTTGAAGATGTAAGAAAAAATCTTAAGCAGAATATATTCGCCACTATTATACCGAGAAATGTACGACTTGCAGAAGCTCCCAGTCATGGTCTCCCGATATGTCTGTATGATAAGAAATCAGCCGGAGCTGAGGCCTATGACGATCTGGCGTTGGAAGTCCTTGAAAATGATAAGAAGAAGGCTAAACCTGTAGAAGACAATAAGAAAAAAGGATCGGGGATTAAAGGATTATTTAAAAAGAAATAATGACTTGCAGACAACACTACTCTTCGTCCGAATGTTTCACATGAAACATTCGGACTTTTGTTTACTTATTATGTTTCGAGTGAAACATTCGGACTTTTTGTTTGCTGATGCTTCGAGTAAAACTTTAATCGTAACACAATAATAAAGATGTGATGATATATGCGCATAAAAATGTTTCATGTGAAACATTTAGAACACACAAAGAATATTATATATAATGCTTTACTTCATATACCAGGATGTTTCACATGAAACATTTGTCTTAATAGAGTAAGATATAAGATATAATATAATTTGTTTTGAAGTATCCGATTTACATATTCAATAATCATTTCGCATACTTATGCTTGCAAACGCGACCAACATTATGCCGAGATAACAATCAATTTGACAGACATATGCTTTAACAAACCCCGTGCCTAAATCACACAACAGGAATGTTTCCCATAAAACTTCTCCTTTTATCGAAAATAATTCGATTAACAGTACAGCAAATGTTTCATGTGAAACATCCAAATCTGTGTTATAAATATTTAAGTAATATTCAGACTGTTGATCAGGAAGATGTTTCATGTGAAACATTTAGGACAGCACATAGAAGATGATGTGACATTAATAATCGTATTTCAGAATGTTTCACATGAAACATTCATTTTAATGTTGACAAATCCTATATACGAGTGTAGACTTATTAGCAGAGTTCATATTTTAGAAAGGCAGGATTATATAACAATGGCAACTAAATCTACTAAGAAAGCAGTTACAAAGACAACAACCAAATCAACTACAGCAACCGCAAAGACCTCGAATAAGAATGCTACAACAAAAACTGTGACTAAGTCAGCAACCAAAGAAGTAAAACCTGCAACAAAAGATACAGTAAAGGCTTCAGCAAAGGAGACAAAGGAAACAAAGGAAATAAAGGAAGTAAAGTCTGCACCGGCAAAGAAGGCAGCCTCCAAATTCGGACTTGGAAAAGGCATGGGTGCATTGATACCTACATCTGAGCCTATCGTAGCAACACCCAAGGAGGAAAAGCCTGTAAAAGAAACGGTGATAGTTAATGCAGAGACAATGGTCAATATAAATATGATAGAACCCAATCCTAATCAGCCCAGAAAGAAATTTGATGAGGATGCATTAGGAGAACTTGCGGAGTCTATAAAACTGCACGGACTTATCCAGCCTATACTGGTACAGAAAAAGGACAAGATGTATCAGATCATAGCGGGTGAAAGAAGATGGAGAGCATGCCGACTTGCTAAGCTGAAGGAAGTACCGGTAATAGTAAAGGAGCTTTCAGAGAACGAGCAGTATGAAGTAGCTCTTATAGAGAATATCCAGAGAGAAGACCTGAATGATATAGAAGAAGCATATGCATATAAGGCTTTGATCGAGGAGTTCAACTTAAAGCAGGATGAAGTGGCTGAAAGAGTATCAAAGAGCAGAGTAGCAGTTACCAACTCTTTAAGATTGTTAAAGCTTGACAACAGAGTACAGAATCTGGTAGTTAACGGACTTATCACCGGTGGACATGCAAGAGCATTACTCGGGATCACTGACGGAAACCTTCAGTATGACACTGCAACACGTATCATAGATGAAAAGCTCAGCGTCCGTGAGACTGAAAAGCTCGTTAAGCAGCTCAACAACCATACCGAAAAGATTGTACGCAAGAGATCCGCTGATAGTGATGCAGTATATTCACAATATGAAGAAAACTTAAGAAGCATACTCGGATCAAGAGTCGAGATTAAGCAAAACGGCCAGAATAAGGGTAAAATCGTTATTGAATTCAGTTCAGCTGACGAGTTTGAGAAGATTTTTGATATTATTAAGAGATAAAACGTTACGACAAGGGAACATATGTTCTGTATAGGCATATAGCCTTATAATAAGAAGATATAATGTAAGACATACAGATTGGATAAAAACATGGGATTATTTGAAAAAATCGGGATAGACGCGAGCTATCTGATCATAGTTTTGTTCATACTCCTGATAGTTCTTTTCCTGTATTGCCTCTCCATGAGGAATCTTATGCTTAAATATAAGAAGAGACAGGATATTTTTCTGCAGGGAAATGACGGAAGGAGCCTGGAAAAAAGCATACTTTCAAAGTTTAAAGAGATAGACAGGGCAAAGGCTGCTGTAGATGAAAGCTCCGGAATAATAAAGGAGCTGCAGGATTACAACAAGTTTGCCTTCCAGAAGTTTGCCATCAACAAGTATGACGCGTTTGAGGGTATGGGCGGAAAGCTCAGCTTTTCTCTGTGTGTGCTCACGGACAACAACGACGGTTTTATCCTGTCGGCAGTGCATAATGAGATAGGCGGATGTTATACTTACGTGAAAGAGATCATCCGCGGCGAGTCATATGTGGTGCTGAGCGCAGAAGAGAAGAAGGCACTTGAGAGAGCCAAGGATAGAAAGAGCTGTCTTGATGACGAAGTGTGAGGATGAATTAAATGCATACATTTTTAAAAGCGATCGGATTCAGCAAGAAAACGAGCCAGGCTGACATAGACAATCTGGTAAATGATGTGGTGGATCGTGCTGATTCGAACAAAGTAATACAAAAAGCAAACGGCTGTAAGTTTGTGGAATACAGCAAGGAATTCGGGGAGAATTTTGGGATAACCGTGCGCGGAGAGGAAGATGAGAACGGAGATTTCAGGGTCGGACATTATTTCCCGTACTTAAAAAGCACCGTAAAGGGCATGGTGGAAAACGAAGTTTTCATACACAAAAAAGTGGATTCGGATGCATATACCGGGATGTGTGATGACAACCGTCTCGGTGTATCGCTGATATTTTACCTTCAGAACGTGGCTGATTTTATAAAGCTGGAGACGACGGGTATCCAACAGATGTTCACCAATAGGGAGATCAAGCTTGTAGCACTGGCACAGACCGGCAAGATCATACTTCCGACGCAGAAGAGGATTTATTCGCATATCGCATCAAAGATAGATAAAGCGGTCACAAGCCAGCTCATGGATGATGCGAGAAACGGCGACATGGAAGCGTTGGATTATCTGACCTACAACGATATGGATAAAAATGCTGCCTTGAGCGAGAGGATCAGGCATGAGGATCTGTTTTCCATCGTGGAGACCTGCTTTATCCCTTACGGTTCGGAGTCGGATCTGTACACGGTGCTTGGAAATATCGTGTCCTCGAGGCAGCTGAACAACAAGGTGACCGGCGAGACACTCTGGATACTCCGGATCATCTGCAACGATATCGAGTTTGAAGTGGCCATCAACACGAACGACCTGATGGGTATGCCGTTACCCGGCATGAGATTTAAGGGTGTCGTATGGATGCAGGGCGAGGTCGGAGCTGGAAGGTAACATTTAAGACAACATGCAGCTCCCCGGTTTTTGGCCGGGGAGCCTGTTAAAAGGAAATGTTCAAAAAGATGCGGAACAGACTTATGTTACCGGTGAGACGCGGGAGGCGATTTCAAGGGTACATAGACCGGAACGGCATCCGAAGGGAGTTAAAGTAGGAGAAGGAAATGAATAAGAAAAAAAGCCGTAAAATAGGGTACAGACAGATCTTTATGATATTGTTTACTCTGTTTTGGGTGATTTATCCGTTTATCGCCCGCGTACTTGTGAAAAAGATTCCGGCACCGGAGGACACATTTTTTGCAAATACTAGAGGACTGATCATCGATCTGGCGCTTTTCTGCAAGGAAGTGGCACTGGCGGTGTTTGCGGGCGGCTGCATCTTGTATTTTTTGGGAGAGAGGATATTCCCGGATAAGCCGGCAAAGCTTAGTTTGGAGAGGTTTAAAAAGCTGAGATTCCCGGTTATATTTATTGGGGGCTATGTCCTTTTTTCTGTATTGTCATTTGTATTTTGTGATTACAAGGAGACGGCGTTTTTCGGTGTAAATTCTGAGTATGAGGGACTGCTCGCGATACTCAGCTACGCAGCGGTATTTATGCTGGCAGTATTTTTCCTGAAGCCTAAAGCGGACGGAGATAATAAGCTGTCCCTTACCTTGATATTCAAATACGGGATAATAGCGGTCAGCGTGCTCGCAGGGATATTGGGTATCATCGAGATATTCGTGAGCCCGATATTGGAATTCACGTTTGTACAGGACCTGATATCTTCCGAGGAAAACAGGACGATCGCACGCAGTATCAGGAACGAAAATTTCATCGGGCAGATATGCCTGATGTTCCACAATCCCGGATTTTTGGGAGGATTCTGTGCACTTATCACACCGGTGTGCATCGCGCTTTCCATGGAAGGGAAGAAGATACGAAGCATTGCATGCTCAGTTGCGGCCGGGCTGCTCATCATGGATACATGGTGGTCAAACTCCAGGGTGGCACTGGTGGCGGTAATATTGACTGTGCCGGCGTTTATGGTGATGAGCGTAGCGGGTATAAAGAAGAACAAGCTTGGTAAAGGTGAGGACGGGACGTCTGAAGATACACGGAAAAATGCGGCAACCGGCAGTACAGGGAAAAGAAAGCAGGCGCAGAGTGAGACTGCGGCGACCGGCAGTACAGGGAAAAATGTGACGGCCGATGGCGTCCGGAAAGATTTGGTAAGACGATGCATTACAAATGTGGGGATATCTGTTGTGACCGGAGTGCTTATGATAGTGCTGTCGGGGGTGCTGCCGACGTATTCGTCGAGATATAGAGAGGAACATGCTTCTAGCACTGTGGCTGAAGAGGCAGGTAATCCGGTATCTGACAAAATGCCGGATGATCAAGCAGAGGCAATACTAAGCGGTGATGACTCAGATACGGATAACGGAATGAGCCGGATCGTCAGCACGGGACCTGATGGACCTACGGTAGTTGTTGTGACCAGGTTAGGGGACAGTGCAGACAGCGCAGATAAAACCGGGACAGAAGCAGGTTCGGGAAATAAGTCGGGTTCAACTACATATTATAAGTACAAACTCACAAAGGCCGAACTCACAGGCGGAGCTTTATACCTGTATTCGGGAGAGACGCTGCTAAAGATATCTGTGGACAGGATGATTTATGATACGCAGATAGTAAGAGGCGTGGACAGGGATTTTTCTGAGTGCCTGGTGTTCAGTGACGGAATTGACAGGATAGGACAGGAGAAAATAATCCCGGCAGTGCTCCATGCGACCAATATAAGGGGGGAGAAGCCCGGATTCGGATTTAACGATGAGCGGTACAGAGCTGTGAAGATCGCACTTGATGACAGGCTGATGTACATAGATCTCGGATATTCCGGGACGGTGGAGTTTTACCTGACGGAAGACGGGATAAAGCTCATCGGACAGGGAAGTGCGTTTTTAGATGAGATCCCGCAGCCGAGAGTAACAGGGCTTGAATCACTCTATTCCTTCAGCACAGGCAGAGGTTATATGTGGGTCCAGAGCCTGCCTCTTTTGTGGGAGTCATTGATAGTGGGCGGCGGAAACGGTACATTTGCTTTCAGGTTCAGGCAGAATGAGATAGTAGGGCTTCTCAACACTCACGGAAGCTGTAAATATGTCATGGACAGGCCGCATAACTGGTACCTGCAGATCGCTCTTTCCGACGGAGTGACGGCTCTCATATGCGTTTTGGCGCTGTTTTTGTGGTATATTATCGGGTTTATCAGGAAATATAAGGGTAAGCCGGTGATGAATGAACCGGATGTCTTTACGAAAGCGGCTGTATCGGGTACAGTGGCAGGAGCCGGAAATGAATTTGGAGTATTTGACATCGGATTGTTCCTGGGACTCACCGGATTTATGTTGTGCGGCATGATCAATGACAGCAGTGTGACAGCAAATCCGTGGTTCTGGCTGTTACTCGGGTGTGCTGTGACCAGACTGGTCAAAGCGGACGAACAAGTAACAAACCGTAAAAAGTGACTTAAAAGCAGGAGATAAAGATACATTCAACTTGACGGCAGGGAAAAAGTATGATAATATAACCTAGGTTTCAGGGAACTGAACCGGGTAAGTCCGCGTAGCTCAGCAGGATAGAGCGACCGCCTCCTAAGCGGTAGGTCGTGCGTTCGAATCGCATCGTGGACGTAAAGAGGAGTCTTTCGAGACTCCTTTTTTTATGCGGTTTTTCGAGTTTGAGGATTACAATTTGGTTATTTAAACTTACCGTTTTTGAGAGTTTTTAAGTGGGTGAGTAGTGGGTGAGTAAAAAACTCACCACTACTATTTTTGGGTTAGACGGTTTTTAATATCTTCGAGCCGTCTTTTGTCAGTTAATGAGTAATGTGCTTCATTGGTCTGAACTTCATGTCCTAAAATCAAAGCTCTGTCAGATGAACTAAATCCCAATTCTATTAATCTTGAATTGTAAGCCATTCTAAAAGCATGATTGTTGGTCGGTATACATCCGAGCCTTTTACAGCGTCTACGAAGGTTCAAGATATAGCTGTCTTTTGTAACCATATTGGTGTTACCGCGATCATGGAACAGATAGAGAGAGTCTCCTTGTATATCCATTGCCAAGCCTATAATCCGTTTGGCCTCGTTAGTTAGGGGTATGTACCTTCCATTATGAGGATGAAGTCGTTCATCTTTAGTATATGGAACCTCATATACATTCTTTCCGTCTTGTATCTGTTGTCGATGTACATGAATAAAACTATCACCAACATCTTCTTTATGCAATGAGGTTAATTCACCAACCCTCATACCGGTTTCTTTCGATAGCATTGACATCAGTACACGCGGATTATCTAAGTGAGCTTCCGCATCGCTTGACAATTTGATAAGTTCCTCAGAGGAGAACGCTTTTTCTTCGTCGGTTTTAACTTTTGTATTACAGTATTTGTAATAGTCCTGAGCTACGATATACCTTAAAGGATTATCGTAACATAGCTTTTTACGTAAAGCATAATCAAAAACAGCACGGAGTAGCTGTAGAAGCCTCTTCAATAAAGCAGGCTTAGGAGCCTTGGGCAGAAGAGAAGATACTATATATTTTTGGATATCTTCATCAGTAATTACGTGAATATTAGTTTCACGCAACTCCTTTGAAACTTGATGAAATAAGACTTTATCATCATATAGTGTCTTATCACTTCTGTTCAAGCAGCTTTTTTTGTAATCAATATAAGCTTCGAAGGCTTGTTGTAATGTTTGTATAGCATTCTCTTTGTTATAATAATACTCATATAGTTTTTCAATAAGTTTTTCTTCTGTGGCTGCTGACACATCCCTTCTTATACCATCGATATAAATTCTCGTCTTATAACACCCGTTTTTTCGGTTCTTGCTAGGTTTTAATTTGGTAATGCTTCTTTTATGACGAGATATTACATAATTTCTCTTCGCTGTAGTAATCAATTCCTTTACCTTTGCGGCTTCCATATCACCAGATAATAATAACTGAAGTTCTGCCACTTGTAAAGAATGTGTTTTAAATGGAAGTAAGGGGGAAGCAGCCATAATACAAGTGTTTTCCAAAGCGCTTCCCTCCTTCCTACTTTATTCTTTCTGGATTAAAAACACGATTATTATGCGCTTGTTTTTTCTTCTGGGATATAGGTATACCCTGTAACAAAATGCGAGATTATGTTATCTAAAGGCTTTCCATCCTTGTCACACCGAATAAAATCTCCTAAAAAAACGCTTTTCCCGACGGTTAGGGTCGGGAGGGTTACCCGAAGCCTTGCATTAAGTACAGGATCTGCAGCTGAAGTGATTTCATCTATTTCTTTTCTGGAACCTGTTCGAAAGGCAACATGGAAACGCGCTTGTTTAGTTACGGTTGCTTTATCATCAAAGGCAGTAGCGGCAAGTATTACGCTAGTATTTGTTTTTCTAGATTCATTCAGAAGATGAAATAAAGCAGACCCTTTTTTATAATTATAGTTTTGGGCTTCATCAAGATACAGAGTTAAGCACTATCTTAAGAATAAACACTTGGAGCAGATAAATGCTGATGAGGTAGCTAATCTTCTGGAAGGAAGCAGCTGTGCTCAGTTAGAGATGATCATAAATGATGCAGGGCTATATGCGGGATATGACAACAGGGACAATATTTGTATGGATGATATTGTGAGAGCTTTCAGCGTTATAAGGTTTAGGAATCTGTGTAAGGAACAGGGAGCGGAGGAATCGGTTGATATAGATGCAGAGGAGATAAAGCATATAGTTTATCACGAAGCAGGACATGTCCTTGTTAGCGAAATATTGGATAAAGGGAGTGTTAACTATGTTTACTTCGATAACTGTGGTGTACGGTGCGGGATTACAGGTTATTCAATGGAAAACTTCAAGCGGACGGGGTATCTGTTCTCGGCTCAAGAGATAACACTATGCAGAACGCTAGCTGGTAAGATAGCTACAGAGATAGTCTTTGGATTGCCGGATATCGGGTGTAGCAGAGATATTGATTCAGCAGTGGATATACTTGAAGATATGCTAGGTAGTAACTGTACTTTCGAATATGGCCATTATTATGATTATCTCTGTAGTGATTTGGACAAACATAGCTCACATTCTGTAGTAACCTATGAGCTTGCACGATATTCATCTATAGCTCAAAGGATTATAATGAAAAACCGCGAGTTCCTTGATGTTCTAGCAAACACTTTACTCGAAAAACACTACTTGTTACGTTCGGATATTCAAAGAATTGAGGAAGACTTTAATATAGTTGAAGGAGGTAATGAGTTTGGCAGGTAAGATATTGGGATATGCTAGGGTAAGTTCAAAGGAGCAGCACCTAGATCGACAGATAGCTGAACTGGAAAAATATGTAGCACATGAAAATATACTTGTCGATAAAGCCAGTGGGAAAGACTTGGATAGACCAAGTTACCAAGCGTTAAAAGGAGCCTTGGGGTTGAGAAAAGGGGACACTCTATATGTCACATCACTTGACCGATTGTCACGTAGCAAGCGGGACATAAAGGCAGAATTGGAATGGTTTAAGGCAAATCAGGTGACCTTACGGATTCTGGATTTACCCACCAGTATGATTGAAGTACCGAAAGGTCAGGAATGGATTATGGAAATGATTTCCAATATTCTGATTGAGGTTCTTGCTTCGATGGCAGAGCAGGAGCGATTAACTATACGGAAAAGGCAGGCTGAAGGCATAGCTGCCGCTAAAACTAAAGGAAAGTATCTGGGAAGACCTAAACTGGTTACTCCGACGAATTTTGAGGAAGTATACATAAGATGGAAAGCAAAAGAGATAACAGCTGTGAAAGCGACATCTGTTCTAGGTGTCTCAAGGAGCAGTTTTTATAAACTGGTTAAGTTACAGGAGACAGCACCAGAAAAATGCTGATATCTGTTTTTAAAGGTCACTGACTTTGTTGACATGTCTATAAAATAGGAAAGAAACCTAAAAACCGTAAGCGGTACATAATGAGTACCACCTGAAAATCAAGCCGCCTTGCGCGGCCACGTTTATTTTTTCCTTTTGCATTCCTCGGGCAGGTTATCTGACCAGGGAAGCAGCTCCTCACAGAAATCCAGATTCTTATCATCCAT
>JAFRSU010000074.1 GCA_017427415.1 Lachnospiraceae bacterium
ACCCGGCAAAGTGTACAGTCACCACTTGTCGTACTACTACTCTCTAGTGCGAAAAGGAGGCGGCTATTTTTTATGGCAAATCAGGTAATGAGAATCACACTTAAGGCTTATGATCATCAGCTTATCGATGCTTCAGCAGCAAAGATAGTTGAGACTGTTAAGAAGACAGGTTCTAAGGTCAGCGGTCCTGTTCCGCTTCCTACTAAGAAGGAAGTTATCACAATTCTTCGTGCTGTACATAAGTACAAGGATTCAAGAGAGCAGTTCGAGCAGAGAACTCATAAGAGACTTATCGATATCATCACACCTACCCCCAAGACAGTCGATGCTTTATCAAGACTCGAGATGCCTGCCGGTGTATATATCGATATCAAGATGAAATAATTCCTTATATATAAAGAAAGATTTCATCAACAAACACAAAATTGATAGTAATCCTTTTAAGGTTTATATAGGAAAGAAACGCACCGGACAAAACCGGAAAACAGACTCCTAAAAACCATCTAGAATGAATGTGAGAGCATTCCGCTGTAGATTACTATCTAGAATGACCGCAAAAGCGGTCCGCTGTAGATTACAAGGAGGAAAACAAAATGAAGAAGGCTATCTTAGCTAAGAAGGTCGGCATGACCCAGATCTTCAGTGAGGACGGAGTTTTAACTCCCGTCACAGTCCTTGAAGCCGGTCCTTGTGTAGTAACACAGGTAAAGACAGTTGAGAACGACGGCTACGAGGCAGTTCAGGTTGGCTTCGGCGAGATCAGAGAAAATCTCGTATCTAAGCCCAAGAAAGGACACTTTGCTAAAGCAGGTGTTTCGTCAAAGAGATTTCTTAAAGAGTTCAAGTTTGAGAACGCTTCTGAGTATTCTTTAGGACAGGAAATCAAAGCTGATATCTTTGCAGCAGGTGACAAGATCGATGCTACAGGTATTTCAAAGGGTAAAGGTTTCCAGGGTGCCATCAAGCGTCACGGATTATCCCGCGGACCTATGAAGCACGGTTCAAAGTACCACAGACATGCAGGTTCAAACGGTGCAGCTACTTCTCCCGGACGTGTATTTAAGGGAAAGCACATGCCCGGACAGACAGGTAATGTAAAGGTTACCGTTCAGAACCTTGAGGTAGTAAGAGTAGACCTTGACAACAACGTAATCTTGGTTAAGGGTGCAGTACCCGGACCTAAGAAGGCTGTGGTTGTTCTGAAAGAAACAGTAAAGAAAGCAAACTAACGCTTTAAGAAAGGAGGTTACTTCAAATGGCAACAGTTAAAGTTTACAATATGGAAGGCGCTGAAGTAGGAAGCTTAGAGCTTAATGACGAAGTATTCGGCGTTGATGTAAATACACATGTAATGCATATGGCAGTTGTTTCCCAGCTTGCTAACAAGCGTCAGGGAACACAGAGCGCCAAGACACGTGCAGAAGTACGTGGCGGCGGAAGAAAGCCCTGGAGACAGAAGGGAACCGGACAGGCTCGTCAGGGTTCGACAAGATCTCCTCAGTGGAAGGGCGGCGGAGTTGTATTCGCACCCAAGCCCAGAGATTACTCCTTCAAGATGAACCGTAAGGAGAAGGCACTTGCCATCAAGTCAGCTCTTACATCAAGAGTACTTGAAAATAAATTCTTCGTATTAGATACACTTGCATTTGATGAGATCAAGACAAAGAAGATGAACGCAGTTCTTGATAACCTTAATTGCGATAAGGCACTGGTAGTACTTGACAAGAAGGATGAGAATGTAATCCTTTCCGCAAGAAACCTTCCCAATGCTACAACAGTTACATCAAACGCACTTAATGTTTATGACATCCTTAAGTTTGACAAGATGATCATCACAAAGGATGCTGTAGCTCAGATTGAGGAGGTGTACGCTTAAATGGCAGACTTAAAGTATTATGATGTGCTCTTAAAGCCCATCGTTACAGAGAAGAGCATGGCTATGCAGGCTGAAAAGAAGTATACTTTTTCAGTAAATCCCGATGCTACAAAGACACAGATCAAGGAAGCTGTTGAGAAGATGTTCAAGGACGTAAAGGTTGCTAAAGTCAACACAATGAACCTTGACGGAAAGCTTCGCCGCAGAGGAAATACAGTCGGCAGAAGATCTGAAGTAAAGAAGGCAATCGTTCAGCTTACAGCTGACAGCGCAGACATCGATCTGTTCTGATGATAGAAGTTGTCATCCTGAATGCGACAGCATGAAGGATCTTAAGATTCTTCGCTAAAGCTCAGAATGACAAAGTATTAAATATAGGAAGCTGAGAGCTTCCTGAGAACAATATAGGAAGCAGCAAGCTTCCTGATAAAAAAGGAGAATAAAAATGGGAATCAGAAAATATAACCCCTATACACCCTCCAGAAGAAATATGACAGGATATGATTTCCAGGAGATCACAAAGACAGTTCCCGAGAAATCACTTACCGTTACATTAAAGAAGAATTCAGGACGTAACAATCAGGGTAAGATCACTGTAAGACATCAGGGTGGCGGATACAGAACAAAGTACAGAATTATAGATTTCAAGCGTAATAAAGACGGAATCCCTGCAACAGTTAAGGCAATCGAGTACGATCCTAACAGAACAGCAAATATCGCTCTCATCTGCTATGCAGACGGAACAAAGTCATACATCCTTGCTCCTTCAGGACTTAAGGTTGGAGATAAGGTTATGAACGGTGAGAAAGCAGAAGCATTCGTAGGCAACTGCCTTCCTTTGAGCAATATCCCCGTTGGTGCAGAGATCCACAACATCGAGCTTTATCCCGGTCGCGGCGGCCAGTTAGTTCGTGCAGCAGGAAATGCAGCACAGCTTATGGCTAAGGAAGGAAAGTACGCAATCCTTCGTCTTCCTTCAGGCGAAATGAGAATGGTTCCGATCATCTGCCGTGCAACAATCGGTGTAATCGGAAACGGCGAGCACAACCTCGTAAACATCGGTAAAGCAGGACGTAAGAGACATATGGGTATCAGACCTACCGTACGTGGTGCAGTTATGAACCCCTGCGACCATCCTCACGGTGGTGGTGAAGGTAAGAACGGAATCGGCCGTCCCGGTCCTTCAACTCCTTGGGGCAAGCCCGCTCTTGGTCTTAAGACACGTAAGAAGAATAACAAGTCTAACAAGCTGATCATTCGTCGTAAGAATGGTAAGGCTATAGCAAAGTAAGAAAGGAAGGTTGACACATGGCACGTTCATTAAAGAAGGGACCTTTTGCAGATGCACATCTGTTAAACAAGGTTGATGCAGTTGTTAAGTCGGGCGACAAGACAGTTATTAAGACTTGGTCCAGACGTTCAACAATCTTCCCTAACTTCGTTGGATTAACAATCGCTGTTTATGACGGAAGAAAGCATATCCCGGTATACGTTACAGAGGATATGGTTGGACATAAGCTTGGTGAGTTCGTAGCTACCAGAACCTATAAGGGACATGGCAAGGACGAGAAGAAGTCAGGCAAGAAGTGATAAATCGTCATCGCAAAGCGATGATGACAATCGGTTACCTATAGAGTGCAGCTTAAATTGCTGCAGGAAGATATACAAGCGGAGTGCCGCTTAAGATTAGGAGGATAAAATCCATGGCAAAAGGTCATAGATCCCAGATTAAACGTGAGAGAAACGAACAGAAGGATACACGTCCTTCAGCAAAGCTCTCATTCGCCAGAGTATCCGTACAGAAGGCCTGCTTCGTTCTTGATGCCATCAGAGGCAAGAGCGTAACAGAGGCTCTCGGTATCCTGGCTTATAACCCCAGATACGCTTCATCAGTTATCGAGAAGCTGTTAAAGAGTGCTGTAGCAAATGCCGAGAACAATAACGGCATGGATGCATCAAAGCTCTTTGTTGAGGAGTGCTACGCAAACTGCGCACCCACGATCAAGAGATTCCATCCCAGAGCACAGGGCAGAGCTTATCATATCTTAAAGAGATGCAGTCACATCACAGTAGTGCTTAATGAAAAATAATCCAAGAGAAAGGAGCTAACATTTTATGGGACAGAAAGTAAATCCCCATGGTTTAAGAGTCGGAGTTATCGCTGATTGGGATTCCAATTGGTATGCTGAGAGCGATTTCGCTGATAATCTTGTGGAAGATTACAATATCAGAAAGTTTTTAAAGAAAAAGTTATACAGCTCAAGTGTTTCAAGGATTGAAATTGAGCGTGCTGCAGATAAGGTTAAGGTTACGGTTCATACAGCTAAGCCCGGTATGGTTATCGGAAAAGGCGGAGAGGGAATCGAGAAGCTTAAGGCAGAGGTTGCTAAGCTTACAAAGGGTAAGCTCAACCTTGAGATCAAAGAGATCAAGAGACCTGACGGAAACGCTCAGCTCGTTGCAGAGTCTATAGCTCAGCAGCTTGAGAACCGTGTTTCCTTCAGACGTGCTATGAAGAGCACAATGTCCAGAACAATGAAGTCCGGTGCTAAGGGTATCAAGACATCATGTTCAGGCCGTTTAGGCGGAGCAGATATGGCTCGTACAGAGTTCTACAGCGAGGGTACTATCCCGCTTCAGACACTCCGTGCTGATATCGATTACGGATTTGCAGAGGCAGACACCACTTATGGTAAGGTCGGCGTTAAGGTATGGATCTATCATGGTGAGGTACTTCCTTCCAGAAAGAATTCTGACAAGAAGCAGAAGGAAAACAAGGAAGGCAAGGAAGGGAGCGTGAAGTAATATGTTAATGCCCAAGAGAGTAAAACATAGAAAGCAGTTCCGCGGTACTATGAGAGGAAAGGCTTTAAGAGGAAATACATTAGCATACGGCGATTTTGGTCTTGTAGCTACAGAGCCTGCATGGATCAAGTCAAACCAGATTGAAGCAGCCCGTGTTGCTATGACCCGTTACATTAAGCGTGGCGGCCAGGTTTGGATCAAGATTTTCCCTGACAAGCCTGTTACCACAAAGCCCGCTGAAACCCGTATGGGTTCCGGTAAAGGAACAACAGAGTACTGGGTAGCAGTAGTTAAGCCCGGTCGTGTAATGTTTGAGATTGCCGGTGTAAGTGAAGAGATCGCTAAAGAAGCATTACGTCTTGCTATGCATAAGCTTCCCGTTAAGTGTAAGATCGCATCCAAGGCAGACTTAGAAGGAGGTGCCGGCAGTGAAGAGTAAGAGTTATGTTGAGGACCTTAGAAAAAAGTCCGAATCAGAGTTAAATGATGAATTAGTAGCTGCTAAGAAGGAACTTTTCAACTTAAGATTCCAGAATGCAACTAATCAGTTAGAGAATACAAGCAGAATCGCAGAAGTAAAGAGAAACATTGCCAGAATCAACACCTGCCTTACAGCTGCAAGGAACCAGTAATACAGGTGCGGAAAGGAGAAAACTGTGGAAAGAAATCTTAGAAAAGTTCGTACCGGTAAGGTAGTAAGCGATAAAATGGATAAGACGATCGTTGTAGCAGTAGTTGATAACGTAAGGCATCCTCTTTACAATAAGATCGTTAAGAGAACATACAAGTTAAAGGCTCATGATGAGAATAATGAGTGCAAGATCGGCGACAGAGTAAAGGTTATGGAGACCAGACCTCTTTCAAAGGATAAGAGATGGAGACTTGTTGAGATTATTGAGAAGGCTAAATAAGCTTTAGGAAGGAGTTAACATGATTCAATCTGAATCCAGACTGAGAGTTGCCGATAATACAGGAGCAAAGGAGCTCCTTTGCATCCGAGTAATGGGCGGCTCAACCAGAAGATATGCAAATATCGGCGATACAATAATCGCATCTGTTAAAGACGCAACACCCGGCGGAGTTGTAAAGAAGGGTGACGTTGTAAAGGCTGTTGTTGTACGTTCAGTTAAGGGCGCACATCGTAAGGACGGTTCATATATCAGATTTGATGAGAATGCAGCAGTTATCATCAAGGATGATCTTACACCTAAGGGAACACGTATTTTTGGACCCGTAGCCAGAGAGCTTAGAGAGAAGCAGTTCATGAAGATAGTTTCTCTTGCTCCTGAAGTATTATAAGTAAGGAGGAACCGTATATGTTAAAGATTAAGAAGGGTGATACAGTAAGACTGATCACCGGTAAAGATAAGGGCAAAGATGGCAAGGTTCTGAAAGTAGTTGATGGAAAGCGTGTTATCATTGAGGGCTGTAATCAGGTAACAAAGCATACTAAGCCCAGCCAGGATAACCCTAAGGGTGGTATTATCCAGAAGGAAGCACCTGTTGATATTTCTAACGTAATGTACATCTACAAGGGTAAGCCCACCAGAGTTGGCTTCAAGTTCGTTGACGGCAAAAAGGTTCGTTTTGCTAAGTCTACAGGTGATGTCATCGACTAATCAGAATAGGAGGAAAAGACTTTGGCTCGTTTAAAAGATTTTTATTTTGGAACAGTTAGGGACGCTATGGTTAAAAAGTTCGGTTATAAGAACCCCATGGAGATCCCGAAGATCGAAAAGATCGTTGTTAATATGGGCGTTGGTGAAGCTAAAGAGAATATCAAGGCTTTAGAGTCAGCTGTTAAGGATATGGAGATCATCACCGGACAGAAGGCAGTTATCACCAAGGCTAAAAAGTCTATAGCAAACTTCAAGATTCGTGAAGGCGTTTCTATCGGTTGCAAGACTACCCTCCGCGGCGACAAGATGTATGAGTTCATGGACAGACTTATCAATCTTTCACTTCCCCGAGTACGTGACTTCAGAGGCGTTAACCCTAACGCATTTGACGGAAGAGGAAACTACTCACTTGGTATCAAGGAACAGCTCGTGTTCCCCGAGATCGAGTACGATAAGGTTGACAAGGTAAGAGGTATGGACGTTTGTTTCGTTACAACGGCTAAGACTGATGAGGAAGCTCGTGAGCTCCTTAGATTATTCAGCATGCCGTTCGCTAAGTAAGGAGGATTTTATGGCAAAATTATCAATGAAATTAAAGCAGCAGCGTCCTGCAAAATTCTCTACCAGAGCTTACACTCGTTGCAGAATCTGCGGACGTCCTCATGCAGTTTTACGTAAGTACGGTATTTGCAGAATCTGCTTCCGTGAATTAGCATACAATGGACAGATACCCGGCGTTAAGAAAGCAAGCTGGTAAGAAGGAGGAAAAGTACAATGATGAACAGCGATCCTATTGCAGATATGCTTACAAGAATCCGTAATGCAAATACTGCAAAGCATGATACAGTAGATGTTCCCGCATCAAAGATGAAGGTTTCCATCGCTAACATTCTTCTTTCAGAAGGCTATATCAAGAATTTTGAGCTTGTTGATGCCGGAACATTTAAGAATATCCACATTACTTTAAAGTATGGTAAGGATAAGAATGATAAGGTTCTTACAGGATTAAAGAGAATCTCTAAGCCCGGTCTTCGTGTTTATGCAAACGTAGAGGATCTTCCTAAGGTATTAGGCGGCTTAGGCACAGCTATCATTTCTACAAACAAGGGTGTTATCACCGACAAAGAAGCACGTAAGGAAAACGTAGGCGGAGAAGTTCTCTGTTTCGTGTGGTAAAAGCTTAGTGAGTAAATTTTCATATAAAATGCAAGCTCGCTTGCGATTTTATAAGAAAATTTACGAGCGTGCAAATCCATGAGCAAGAAGCGGTGCGAAGCAGCGCGGGATTGTGAATGGATTTGAGGATTACGAAAGTGCGAAGCACGAAGTAATCCGTAGCTTTTATATAGTCTAGTATATATTAAATTAGGAGGTACGGGCATGTCACGTATAGGTAAGATGCCAATCGCTATACCCGCTGGTGTAACCATCGATATAGCAGAAAATAATACGATTACCGTTAAGGGACCTAAGGGTACTCTTTCAAGAGTCCTTTCACCCGATATGGAGATCAAGGTAGAAGGTGCAGAGGTTGTTGTAAACAGACCTAACGACCTTAAGAGAAGCAAGTCTCTTCACGGACTTACAAGAACACTTATCAATAACATGGTTATCGGTGTTACCCAGGGCTATGAGAAGTCACTTGAGATCAACGGTGTTGGTTACAAGGCAGCTAAGGAAGGCAAGAAGCTGGTATTAAGCCTTGGCTATTCACATCCTGTTAACATGATGGATCCCGAAGGTATTGAGTCTTCTGTTGATAACAACAAGATCATTATCAAGGGCATAGACAAAGAAAAAGTTGGTCAGTACGCAGCTGAGATCAGAGATAAGAGAAGACCTGAGCCTTATAAGGGCAAGGGTATCAAGTACTCTGACGAAGTAATCAGACGTAAGGCCGGCAAGACAGGTAAGAAGTAAGGAGGAGCGCACAAATGTTTAAGAAAGAAAGTAGAACAAAAATTCGTGAAAAGAAACATATGAAAGTTCGTAATCGTTTCTCCGGTACAGCTGAAAGACCTCGTCTTGCAGTGTTCAGAAGTAATGAGCATATGTATGCACAGATCATCGATGATACTGTTGGAAACACATTAGTTGCTGCATCAACGGTTGAGAAGGATGTTAAGGCAGAACTTGAACATACAAATACTGTTGAAGCTGCTTCCTATCTCGGAAAAGTAATAGCAGAAAGAGCACTTGATAAGGGAATCAAGACAGTTGTATTTGACCGTGGCGGTTTCATATATCAGGGCAAGGTCCAGGCTTTAGCTGAGGCAGCCAGAGAAGCCGGACTTGAATTCTAAGAGGAGGAGACAGATGAAACGTTCAATAATTGATACCACAGGCATGGAATTAGAAGATAAAGTAGTTGCCATCAAGCGTGTCACCAAGGTTGTTAAGGGTGGACGTAACATGAGATTCTCTGCACTTGTTGTAGTAGGTGACAAGAAGGGTCACGTTGGTGCAGGTCTCGGCAAGGCAGCTGAAATACCTGAAGCTATCCGCAAGGGAAAGGAAGCAGCCATGAAGCATATGATCGAGCTTCCTCTTGATGAAAACGGAAGTGTTCCTCATGATTTTATCGGCAAGTTCGGTTCAGCTACTGTTCTTATGAAGAGAAGCCCCGAAGGTACCGGTATCATTGCCGGAGGTCCTGTTCGTAGCGTATTAGAGCTTGCAGGATTCAAGAACATTCGTACAAAATCACTTGGTTCAAACAATAAGCAGAACGTAGTGCTTGCCACGATCGACGGCTTAAGTCAGTTAAAGACACCTGAAGAGGTTGCAGCTGCTCGCGGAATCAGTATGGAAGAGCTTATGGCTTGAAAATAAGGAGGATATCATGGCAGATAAAATTAAAGTTACACTCGTAAAATCTACTATTAGTGCCCTTCCCAAGCATAAGAAGACTGTTGAAGCTTTAGGCTTAGGCAAGCTTAATTCTTCAAACGAGCTTCCGAACAACGAGGCTGTTAAGGGAATGATTTTCCAGGTTAAGCATCTGGTTAAGGTAGAAGAAATCTAATCGATAAAATAACCGGATGATGATCCGTTATATCGGAAAGGAGAACATAATGAATTTAACAGATTTAAGACCTGCCGAGGGTTCTGTAAAGAGCAATAACTTCCGTAAAGGCAGAGGTCATGCTTCAGGAAACGGCAAGACAGCAGGTTACGGTCATAAAGGTCAGAAGGCTCGTTCCGGTCGTCCGAGAGCAGGATTCGAAGGTGGACAGAATCCTCTTTTCAGAAGACTTCCCAAGAGAGGCTTCAACTGCAGAAATACTAAGGAAATAATCACAATTAATATCAGCATGCTTGAGAAGCGTTATGAAGACGGTGCTGATGTTACTATCGAGAGTCTTATGGATGTTGGTCTTATCACCAATCCTAAGGATGGAGTAAAAATACTTGGGAATGGAGAATTAACCAAGAAGCTCAATGTAAAGGTAAATGCATACAGCGCTACCGCAAAAGAGAAGATTGAAGCACTTGGTGGAAAAGCCGAGGTGATCTGATATGTTTAAAACGATCATCAATGCATTCAAGATCAAGGAAATAAGATCAAGATTGCTGTTTACTCTGGCATGTCTGGTTGTAGTAAGAATCGGTTCCAACATTACCGTTCCTGCTATCGACAGCGCCATGCTTAAGGATTGGGCTGACAATCAGTTGACACAGGGTCTTCTTGCTACCCTTACAGGTGGTGCTCTTTCAACTCTTTCCATTTTTGCACTGAGTATCTCTCCTTACATTAATGCGGAGATCATCATGCAGCTCTTAACCATCGCAATTCCGAAGTTAGAGGAAATGCAGAAGGATGGTGAGGATGGAAGACAGAAGATCCAGAAGATCTCAAGATATCTTACTGTAGTTCTTGCTCTTATCGAGTCAACAGCTATGGCGATCAGCTTCGGAAGAAGCGGATATTTTGTAAGCCACACCAATTCGTTTACCGAAGTGGTTACAGTAGCACTTGCATTTACAGCCGGTACGGTATTTCTTATGTGGCTTGGTGACAAGATCACAGAGAAGGGCGTTGGAAACGGTATATCTGTTATCCTTTTGATCAACATCGTATCCCGTCTCCCTCAGGACATCAATACCCTGGTTACCAAGTTCGTTCTCGGACAGGGCAATGAGTCCAGAAGCGGCGCAAATGCAGTTGTATGGGGCATCATCAGTGCAGCCATCATCATCGCGATCATCGTAGGTATGGTAGCACTTATCGTTCTTCTTCAGGATGCTGAAAGAAGAATACCCGTACAGTACACCAGAAAGATCGTAGGACGTAAACAGGTCGGCGGACAGGGATCAAGCATCCCCATGAAGGTCAATACTTCAGGCGTACTCCCCGTAATCTTTGCTATGTCCATACTTCAGTTCCCCATCATCATTGCTTCGTTCTTTGGTGCTAAGGGAATGAGGGAGAACGGAACATTCGGCAACAAGCTTCTGTATCTGATCGATCAGAACAACTGGTTCCATCTTACTCCCGAAGGAGAGTTTAAATATACTCTCGGTGTGATCATATACATCGCACTTATCCTGTTCTTCGCATATTTCTATACAGCTGTTTCATTCAATCCTATAGAGATATCGAACAACTTAAAGAAGCAGGGCGGATTTATCCCCGGTATCAGACCCGGAAAGCCCACTTCGGATTACCTTACCTCAATACTTAACAGGGTAATCTTTATCGGAGCTATAGCACTTAGCATAGTTGCTGTACTTCCTATATTCTTTACAGGAATATTCAATGCAAATGTTTCATTTGCAGCAACCTCTATCATAATCGTTGTAGGTGTTATCCTTGAGACTATGAAGCAGGTTGAGTCAATGATGGCAGTACGTCATTATAAGGGATTCCTGGATAATTAATTGATCTTTATTGCCGGCGGAGATTTTTCTTCGCCGGCTTTAGAAGTCATTATACCGCACGGTGTTTCCGAATGGTTAAACATAGCTTCCGCTCAGAAACAGCTTGGAGTATAATGGTTTTTAAGGAGAAGTGATATGAAAATAGTTATGTTAGGAGCTCCCGGCGCAGGCAAGGGAACTCAGGCCAAAATGATAGCAGCAAAGTATGATATCCCCCATATTTCCACAGGTGATATCTTCAGGGCAAATATCAAGGAAGGTACAGAACTCGGCAGAAAGGCTAAAGAGTACATGGATCAGGGTCAGCTTGTTCCCGATTCACTTACACTTGAACTTATCATGGACAGATTCAGCAAGGCTGACTGTGCAAACGGATATGTACTTGACGGTTTCCCCAGAACTATACCTCAGGCAGAAGCTTTAACAAAGGCTCTTACCGAAAAGGGAGACAAGATCGACTTTGCGATCAATGTGGATGTTCCCGATGAGAACATCGTGAACAGAATGTCAGGAAGACGCTGCTGCTTAAAGTGCGGCGGAACCTTCCACGTAAAGTACAACCCTCCCAAAAAAGAAGGTATCTGTGACCTGTGCGGTGCAGAGCTTGTTATCCGTGATGATGACAAGCCTGAGATCGTTAAGAAGAGACTTGTTGCTTATCATGAGCAGACACAGCCCCTTATCGATTACTACGCAAAGGAAGGTGTACTGCAGAACGTTGACGGTACCGTTGATGTTGATGTGGTATTTAACAACATAGTAAATATACTCAGTAAATAATAATTGACATAACATTTGGCGGATGTTAGATTAGGAGATAAAAGATGGCAATCACTATTAAATCGGAGCGCGAGATCGAACTCATGCGCGAAGCCGGTAAGATTTTATCAAAGGTACATGACATACTTGCCAAAGAAGTAAAGCCCGGTGTTTCTACCTGGCATATTGACAAGGTTGGAAAAGAAGCTATATACGATTTCGGATGCAAGCCGTCCTTCTTAGGATATGACGGATATCCCGCATCGATATGTGTTTCTGTTAATGACGAAGTAATACACGGTATCCCCAGCAAAACAAGGATACTTAAAGAAGGCGATATCGTAAGCTTGGATGCAGGTGTAATATATAAGGGGTACCAGTCGGATGCGGCACGTACACATGCCTGCGGCGAGATATCGGCCAGAGCAAAGGAACTTATCGAAGTTACACGTCAGAGTTTCTTCGAGGGTATAAAGTTCGCGAGGGAAGGAAATCATCTTTTCGATATTTCCGCGGCAGTTGAAGACTGTGTTACACCTCACGGATTTACATGTGTAAGGGATTTTGTTGGACATGGCATCGGAACAGAGATGCATGAGGAACCCCAGATCCCCAACTATCATCAGAAAAGACGCGGACCCAAGCTTTATGCCGGCATGACTCTTGCCATAGAGCCCATGGTCAATATCGGCAGACCCGATGTAGTCTGGATGGATGATGACTGGACCATAGTGACCGAGGATGGTTCACTTTCGGCCCACTATGAAAATACGATACTCATAACAAAGGGAGATCCCGAGATACTTTCTCTCGTTCCTCCCAGCACACTTTAATTAGGAGATAATGAATGTCTAAAGCAGATGTAGTTGAAATTGAAGGTACTGTAGTTGAAAAATTACCGAATACCATGTTTCAGGTAGAACTTGAGAACGGTCACAGGGTACTTGCTCATATCAGCGGCAAACTGAGAATGAATTTTATCAAGATCGTTCCCGGCGACAAAGTAACATTAGAGCTTTCACCTTATGATCTTACCAAGGGAAGGATCATCTGGAGAGATAAATAATTGCATTCAAAATAAAAAAAGTCTTTGACAATTGATTTTTTTTATGATAATATCAATCTGTTGGACTTTTTTGAAAGGAGTGAAGATTATGAAGGTTAGATCTTCGGTTAAACCAATTTGCGAAAAGTGCAAAGTAATCAGGAGAAAGGGAGCCATCAGAATTATCTGTGAGAATCCCAAACACAAGCAGAGACAGGGTTGATATCATATTGAAAACAGAATATAGATAGCACATGCTTTCTGCGTTATTACATCCGAGGATGTAATGATATTGTAGGCAATGATTCGTGAGAATCTGTTGCTTAAGTGCGGAATGTCATCATCATTCCGGCTTTCGTGTGTGTACACGATACAATTTAAAGCGGCTGAATGTCTGTCGAAAGACAGACGGTGGCATACTGCCCGAATGAAGGAGAAGTATGCTTTGGTTCATGCCGGTTTAAGACCGGCTTATATTTTTTTATACGGAGGTGCAAAAGCGCGTATGGCTCGTATCAGTGGTGTTGATTTACCAAGAGATAAGCGTGTAGAAATCGGCCTTACCTATATTTACGGTATTGGCAGAGTTAGTTCAAACAAGATTTTGGACAAGGCTAATGTTAATCCGGACACTAGAGTCCGCGATCTCACAGACGACGAAGTAGCCAGAATTCGTGACATCGTAGATGCAGAATACATGGTAGAAGGTGACTTAAGACGTGAGACAGCTCTTAACATCAAGAGATTACAGGAAATCGGATGTTACAGAGGTATCCGTCACAGAAAGGGTCTCCCTGTCCGTGGCCAGAATACCAAAAATAATGCCAGAACTCGCAAGGGACCCAGACGTACCGTTGCGAACAAGAAGAAATAATTAGGAGGAAGGCTTAAAATGGCAGCAAAAGCAACAGCTAAAAAAGTCACAAAGAAGCGTGTTAAGAAAAATATTGACCGTGGACAAGCACATATCCAGTCATCATTTAACAATACGATAGTTACTCTTACTGACGCTCAGGGAAATGCTATTTCATGGGCAAGTGCAGGTGGATTAGGTTTCAGAGGCTCAAAGAAGTCTACTCCCTACGCAGCACAGATGGCAGCTGAGACTGCAGCTAAGGCAGCAGTAGTTCATGGCTTAAAGTCAGTAGATGTTATGGTTAAAGGTCCCGGATCGGGCCGTGAGGCAGCAATCCGTGCATTACAGGCATGCGGTATCGAAGTAACAAGTATCAAGGATGTTACTCCCGTTCCTCATAACGGATGCAGACCGCCCAAGCGCAGAAGAGTATAATAGGAGGTATATAAAGACATGGCTAGAGATATGGGTCCCGTATTAAAGAAGTGCAGATCTCTTGGAATCGAGCCCGGTTTCCTCGGAATCGATAAGAAGTCAAACAGGACTTTCGCAAGAGCAGGCAAGAAGGTTAGTGAATACGGATTACAGTTAAAAGAAAAGCAGAAGGCTAAGTTTATATATGGCGTACTTGAGAAGCCTTTCAGAAATATGTTCGCTAAGGCTGAGAAGATGAGAACAGGTACAGCAGGTGAGAACCTTATGATTCTCCTTGAGATGAGACTGGACAACGTTCTTTTCCGCCTCGGTATCGGCAGGACCAGAAGAGAGTCAAGACAGATCGTAGATCACAGACATGTTCTGGTAAACGGCAAGTGTGTAAATATTCCTTCATACACTGTTAAGGCCGGAGATGTTATCTCTATTAAGGAGAAATTTAAGTCAGCTCAGAGATATAAGGATATCCTCGAGGTTACAGGCAGCAGATTAGTACCTGCTTGGCTTGAGGCAGATCGTGAGAACCTTACAGGAACCGTTAAGGAAGTTCCTTCAAGGGATCAGATCGATGTACCCGTAAATGAGATGCTTATCGTCGAGTTATACTCCAAATAATAGAATAAAGGAGGGTTCAAGTAAATGTTCGGTTTTGAAACGCCATCACTTGAAATTACAGAAATTTCTGAGGACAAGAAATATGGTCGCTTTGTTGTTGAACCGTTGGAAAGAGGTTATGGTATTACCCTCGGCAATTCTTTAAGAAGAATAATGCTTTCTTCACTTCCCGGAGCTGCAGTAAGCAGCATCAAGATCCCCGGAGTCGTTCATGAGTTCTGCGGAATCCCCGGCGTTAAGGAAGATGTTACCGAGATCATAATGAATATCAAGAACCTTGCTATAAAGAATAACAGCACAACAGATGAACCCAAGAAGGCTTATATTGATTTCGAAGGCGAAGGAGTTGTTACAGCCGGAGATATCCATGCTGATTCGGATATAGAGATATTAAATCCCGATCAGGTTATTGCTACATTAAGCGGCGGAGTTGATTCCCGTCTTGAGATTGAAATGACTATCACCAAGGGAAGAGGATATATCAGCGCAGATAAGAATAAGAGCGCAGATCTTCCTATCGGAGTTATCGCGATCGATTCCATCTATACACCTGTTGAGCGTGTCAACATGAGTGTTGAGAACACCCGTGTAGGTCAGGTTACTGACTATGATAAGCTTACACTTGATGTTTGGACAAAGGGTACCATCACTCCCGATGAGGCAGTCAGTCTTTCAGCTAAGGTTCTTAGCGAGCACTTAAAGACCTTTATCGATATTTCCGATAAGGGACGTGAGGCAGTAGTTATCGAGCCTAAGAAGGAAGAAGGAACTGTAGCAGCAGCATGTGAAATCAATATTGATGAACTGGAACTTTCGGTTCGTTCATATAATTGTCTTAAGCGTGCAGGAATCAATACTGTTGGTGAGCTTGTTAACAAGACAGCTGAGGATATGATGAAGGTTCGTAACCTCGGAAGAAAGTCACTTGACGAGGTTCTTGCCAAGCTGAAAGAACTTGGTTTATCACTTAAAGAAAGTGAAGAATAATACGTCGAATGCTGTGACAGCAGCGTTCTATCATTTATTGTAATTAGGAGGAAATATACATGGCCGGCTATAGAAAACTTGGAAGAACTGCTAGTCAGAGAAAAGCTCTTTTAAGAAATCAGGTTTCCAATCTTCTCTATCACGGAAAGATCAGAACTACCGATACCAAAGCTAAAGAGATCCGCAGAATCGCAGAGAGCTTCATCGCTTTGGCAGTTAAGGAAAGAGATAATTATGATACAGTTACCGTAACTTCTAAGGTTGCCCGCAAGGATATGAACGGCAGCAGAGTTAAGGAAGAAGTAGACGGAAAGAAAGTAACCGTATTTGATAACGTTGAGAAAGAGATCAAGAAGGATAAGCCTTCAAGACTTGCAGCAAGAAGAAAGATGAATGCATTCCTTTATGATGTTACCGAGGTTCCCACAGAGGCATCAGGTAAGAAGAAGGGTACAAAGAAGATAAATATTGCTGACAAGCTTTTCAACGACATCGCTCCTAAGTATGCTAACCGCAACGGTGGATACACACGTATCGTTAAGATCGGTCCCCGTAAGGGTGATGCTGCTATGGAAGTTCTTATTGAGCTTGTATAATACGCGTAAAAATATTGGGGTTGCCGCTTAATTGCGGTGACCCCATCTTTTTTATATCGCATATGGATAATTTTAGGGCTCTGTCTGATATTATCCTTGTTACCCAACAACAGACCTCAGATACAGCCTTAACTTATGTAAAGGATACGACAGACCGTAGTGCCTCTTTAACAATCTCATTATGCGGTCCTTGGTATCTGTAAGCCTGCTATGCTTTTCATCTGTAACATCCGCACTTCCGTAGATGACACTTTCATAATCGGAAATAAATGTCGTATCGCGGAATTTCTCCGCATATTCCTCAAAGCCTGCATCTACGGCATCTTTATATAGTACCTCACAAGCTTTTGACGCAAACTCTGATAGTGTTTCGCCGGGTTCCAAGCTCAGCTTAAACTCTTTAAGTATCTGCAATATATTCTTAAAATCAGCAACGTAGCGCCTTTCGGGGCTCATTTTCTTTCTCTTTATATAGTTGGCCAGTATGGTCGCTGCGATCAAAAGGATAATGCTTAATAGAATGGTTGCTGCTATTATTATGATGACCAGACCTGAAATACGGCTTTCATCATGCTCCTCCGTATATTCCGCATCCTCCACCGGTTCAGGCTCTTCAGGTATCACACCAGAGAAATCAAAGGCATCGTCATTAAAATCGGAATATTTACTGTACATACTCATCCAGCCTGTATAACGTTCAGTCTGCATGCCGGGAGTGGGCTCAAAGGATATCCAGCCCTTTCCTTCAAAGTAAACTTCAGGCCAGGCATGACCGAAGCTGCTGTATACGGGTACGGTATTGAGTGTCTGCCCGGAAGCCTTGTATCCCTGTATTATACGTGCAGGATAACCTAAGGCGCGGGCCAGCAGACAGAAGGCTGTTGCATAGTGCACGCAGTATCCTGCCTGTTTTTCTATGATGAAGTAATTTAAGAAGTCACCTTCACTCTTTACGTAAGAAGGAAGTTCACCTTCGCTTAAAGTGTATTTCATAAGAGAGAGCGCATACTCAAGCTTCCGGAGTCTTTCATAATCACTCTCGGAATCCTTTGTGACTTCACTTAGCCAGTCGGCTACCGACTGCCTGATCTCGGGAGAGGATGTGTAATTGGCTTTTATATATTCCCTGTATCCTAGCAGGTCCTCAAAGGTAAGATAGGAGTATGCCTGATTATAGTATCTTTCCTTTGTCTGTTCGAATATAGCGCGGTCGTCCGGTAAAGGCGTAGTGATATAAGCCTTAAAAGCCTTTCCTATATAGTTTATCAAAAGGAAATCCAGCCGGTATTCGGTACCGTAAGTCTTTATCTCATTAAACAGGAGATGTTCATCCTTAAAATGCAATTGATCGTTTAATTCATCAGAGCCCGATATCACATTCTTTGCCGGAGTAAAGAGGATATCCGATGTGAAATCAAGGTAACGGATCTTTACCGAATTGCTTCTCGCGATACTGCTCTGAGCTAGAGGATCGAATAACTCTATACCGTAATATGTCTCAAATGCATCGATAGAAGTGTAATCCTTATCGGAAACAACGGTGTTGGACCACTTTCCGTCACTAAAGGTATTGAATATCTCACCTTTCAGATACATCTGGCCATATACAGGATTCTGAGGAGTAAATTCCAGTACTTTCGGAGCATCTGCTATATTGTTGTTATAGCCCATTACCTCGGAATATCCGAAATTTATGGTAAAGCTGTCTTTTTTTCCGGAACTTGAGAAATGCAGGGAGATATCATGCAGGATCTCATTGATCTTATCCACGGCATTTTCGTAGAGCCTTATAGCCCATTCCCAGCTGATCGGTTCCTCGGACTTTGGAAGTACAGCCAGGGACAAAGGAAGGATAAGGAGGAAGGGCAAAAGATAAGCCATATAACTTCTGGTCCTTTTTGCATCCCCTCTTTTCATGCGGTTCCTGATGAATTTCGTGATAAAGCAGGCTATATAGAAAAACGCAAATGCCGGGGAAGCTTCCTGGGGATTAATCCCTTTAACGGAAAGGACGGCATAATAGATGATAAAACCGACCGCCAGCAGAAGGCTTACCACAGGGAAGGCATCAGCTATCAGGAATACAATAAAAGCTGCAGTCACGATGATAAAGATCTTAAGTATATTGCTGTTTAATAATAGTTCCAGATCTTCGCTGCTCATAAAAAACGAGACAGCGGCAAATACCAGGATGACCGCCGGGATGAGATAAAACTTTATCTTGTGATAGAGCACCAAAAAGGCGTTCAGAAATAAGCTTATAAGCAGCGTAAGCAATATGTTGCTCCTGATTATAAGCTCCGGATTGAGAAAATCATATATTTCAAGAAAAAGGAGGAGAGCCAGTGCCGAGGTTAATATAAACCGGTAGATGGCATCCGTTAATTCTTCTTTAAATGACATTTTAGCTCCGTTTCTGAATATTTCTATAGTATCCCGGTCAGGTCGTCCTCGGGATGCACGGTTATCACTTTGATATCCGGTATCTCAAGGATATTCTGTGTCTCGGGAGAACAGCTTACATAATACACTATCACCTTTATCCCCAGGTTTGAAAGCGCATAAAGACGTTTGTTTACTTCCGTATCGATAGCGGTGATGATGAGAAAGGCTATCATACAGTTCGAAAAAGCTCCCATTTCCGTACATATACCGAGCGCTTCGGAGGTATCCTCATCTTCCCTGAACTTGACCGAGGAAAGCTTAAGTACGGTCTGATCTATATCCTGAGGAGAGGAGCATACATGGGATAAAGGACCTGCCTGGTCATAATATATGGCTGTAGGTATGGAAAAAGAAGCAAAATAATTGCTGAGTGCCAGTGCTGCTTCCAGGCATTTGTTTTCCAAAGGGATAAAGACGTATTCATCCTTTGACATGCGTTTTGTATCAAGGAAAACGGATATCCCGCGTTTCTGTTCTCCGTAAGTCAGCCTGCTTTTCAGTTTCCCTGTTTTGGCAGACAGCTTCCAGTGGATACCCTTTTGCGGGTCACCGGGGACATACTCACGCACCGCCGCATCATAATCGGTGTTGAGCTTTGTGTTTTCGCGGTGGGCAGTAAGAGATATGTCGGGAAAGCTTTTCGGCTGCTCTATTTTTACGATCCTCGGGAATATGCGGACGCCTAACGGTTCGGGGACTTTGTATGTGACCTTAAAAAGCCGGAAGAAATCAACGATGGTTATGGCTTTTATGCCGGTATTATATTCTCCTTTATAGCGGCAGATGAGAGTCCCGTCATATCTGACGCTCTCTCCCGGCAGCAGTTCGAAGCTGTTTTTGGAGTCCGTCTCCAGTCCGTCTATATATGAAAAAGTGGAATACATGCTTATGCTGATATGGCAGAAGTTGAGCAGGTATTCGTTTTTCAGAACGAAATAATAAGATACGGGCTCATAAGCGGTGATGTGCTTGGACCCGAGCACCTGGTACAGTTTAAAAAACGAATAGACTACAAGAAGATATATAAGAGCTATGGGTGCTATGAGTAAAAGTCCGAACAGTAGGGTATAAGTGACCGGACCGCCCCGGAAGCTTGCAAGCACCAGGGCAGCCACACACAATATAAAATATATAAGTCTGTTCAGTTTCAGGCTCTTAGTCATAGTTTCGATCCCCTACAATCACGTACTTACCGGTACCTCAACGGACGCGATCAGTGTCCTAAGTATCACCTCGGGATTTTCATGTGCCATCCTGGCTTCCACTGACAGGGGCATCCTGTGGAGCAATACGGGGATATACAGCTGCTTTATATCATCCGGCTTTACAAAATCCCTGCCGTTCATAAGTGCCAAAGCCTGGGAAGCCCTTATAAGAGCAAGCATAGCCCTTGGGCTTGCGCCAGTCATGAAATGGGGATCATTTCTCGTAGCGGTGATGATGTTGTGGACATATTCGATTATGTTCTCTTTAACGGTTACCTTTTTTACCATTTCCTGAAGCTCTTCGATATCCTTCATATCGCATACACTCTCTAACTTTTCGGTGGTCCTTTCGTTTAAGAACATATCTGCGAGCTTTATCTCATTTTCCTTTGAGGGATATCCTAAGGATAGCTTCATCATAAATCTGTCAAGCTGCGCTTCCGGCAGGGGATAAGTACCTGCGAACTCTATGGGGTTCTGGGTGGCGATGACCATGAAGATGCCGTCTATATCATGAGTGGTACCGTCCACAGTCACCTTTTTCTCCTGCATGGCTTCAAGCAGTGCTGATTGTGTCTTGGGAGGAGTACGGTTAATCTCATCGGCTAAGAAAATATTGCTCATAACCGGACCCGGACGGTAGTCAAAGGTCTTGGTAGAAGTATTATATATGGTAAGACCGGTGATATCGGAAGGCAGGGTGTCGGGTGAAAATGATACACGTCCGAAGGTACAGTTAACTGTATGTGCAAGGGAAAGCGCAAGCGTGGTCTTGCCCACTCCGGGCACATCCTCTAAAAGCAGGTGGCCGCCTGAGAGCAGACAGCATATCACCCTGTCCACCGTAGTATCCGTACCGGCAAATGTGGTAAGTATATTCTGTTTTATCTTAGCTATGAGTTCCTTCGCATTTCCTTCCATGGCAATCTCCTTTTGTGTGTTCCATCATTTAGCATGTCATTCTGATGGCAGCGATACTATGCGCCATACTGAGTACTGTAGTACATTATGTCATTCTGAGGGCTGTGCCCGAAGAATCTTTCTACATATATAATTTGATTGTATTATATTATGATGGTACCGTCAAGAAAAATGATGCGAACCCTGGTCATATAAATTTCTTACCTTCTGGTTGTTTTAATAATACCAAACTTGTGATATGATACGGTGTAATTGTAATAGATAATGGGATATTATGTGTATATGACACGCTGCCGGGTAGTATACCGGCCGCCCTGTGTTGCAAGAAGCGTACCGGAACAAAGGAGATAAATATGCGTATTACTGAAGATACAACTATCGGCGATCTTATAGATGAGATGCCCGAAGCAAAGGGAATACTTGCAGAAATGGGACTTCACTGCAGCAGCTGTCCGTCAGCCAGACGTGAGACATTAGCTCAGGCAGCGGAAGTACACGATATGGATATAGATGACTTTCTTGAGGACCTGAAGGGCTTTTTGGAAGGCTGATATAGTCGAACGCTGAAGCATTCGACGTAGGATGAGGTGTAAAGTGCAACGGGAAAAGGAGCAACATGGTAAATTTTGATAAAGTTACATTTGAATATATCAGGCGTGACGAGGAAGGAAACGTTGAGAGTATCAATAAAGCACTCAATGAGATAGATCTTGATGTAAAAAAGGGCGATTTCATCGCGATACTCGGTGCCAACGGCTCCGGAAAATCCACTCTTGCCAGGCATATAAATGCACTCCTTACACCTACCGAAGGGACAGTATTTATAGAAGAGATGGATACCAAGGAGGAGGACAACCTCCTAAAGATCCGTCAGAAGACGGGCATGGTATTCCAGAACCCCGACAACCAGATCATAGCCGGCATAGTGGAAGAGGATGTGGGCTTCGGTCCGGAAAATATCGGTGTCCCCACCAAGGAGATATGGGAGAGAGTCGCTTTTGCCTTAGAAAAGGTCGGGATGACCGCGTACCGTGAAAAATCCCCCAACAACCTTTCCGGCGGTCAGAAACAGCGTGTGGCTATAGCCGGTATACTTGCGATGAAGCCGGAGTGTATAGTACTGGACGAACCGACAGCCATGCTGGACCCCAAGGGCAGGCGTGAGGTCATAGAGACTATCACGGAGCTTAACAAAAAAGAAGGCATTACCATCATACTTATCACCCACTACATGACCGAGGTGGTCGGAGCCGATAAGGTATATGTCATGAGTGAAGGAAATGTAAAATTGTCCGGTACCCCTCGTGAGATATTTAAGGAAGTGGAGCTTTTAAAAGAATACAAGCTTGATGTCCCCCAGGTGACCGAGATAGCATACAGACTTCGTAAGGAAGGCATTCCCCTTCCGGAATGCATACTTACGGTTGACGAGTTTATGCAGTGTGTAAGAAGATGACTGATGAGGTGTTAAATGTCTCTTATATTAGACAAAATAAGTTATTACTATGGAAAAGGCACCGCTTTTGAATCAAAAGCATTAAAAAACATCAGCCTTTCCATACCTGACGGTGAGTTCATAGGTCTTATCGGACACACCGGCTCCGGAAAATCCACGCTCATACAGCACATGAATGGGCTGATAAAAGCGGACTCCGGAAGCGTATATTATAACGGACAGGATATATATGACAAGGATTTTAAGATGACCGAGCTCAGACGCAAGGTGGGATTGGTATTCCAGTATCCGGAGCATCAGCTCTTTGAATCCACGGTCATAAAGGATGTTCTGTTCGGACCGAAAAATATAGGACTTTCCCAGCTTGAAGCTGAGGTGGCGGCATATGGAGCATTGAGGGCAGTAGGACTTCCCGATGACCTGATAGATGCCTCGCCGTTTGAACTTTCGGGCGGTCAGAAAAGGCGTGTGGCCATAGCCGGAGTGCTTGCCATGAGCCCTGAGATACTCATACTTGATGAGCCTACGGCAGGTCTGGACCCGGCAGGCAGGACCGAGATCCTTTCACTTTTAAAAAGCATTAAGGATGAAAAGGGTATTACGATCATACTTGTATCACACAGTATGGAAGATGTGGCCGAATTTGCCGAAAGGATCATAGTTATAGATGACGGCGAGATAAAGTTTGATGACGAGCCGCGCGAAGTATTCAAACACGCTGCCGAATTAAGAAAGATGGGACTTGAGATCCCTCAATGCACGGAACTTATGAGCAGGCTCGCGGATGCCGGTCTCAATGTTGACAGGAGCTGCTTGACTACAGAAGAAGCGGTAGCTTCCATAATGAACTGCTTAGGCAGGACAGGTTCCGATTAAAACCGGAATAACGATATTATATATAGGAAGAAAACGGTGCTCCGGCACGTAAGGTAAAGAAATGCTTAGAGATATCACGATAGGACAATATTATCCGGTTGAGTCCGTAATACACAGGCTTGACCCGAGAACGAAATTTTTGGGTACTATAATGTTTGTAGTATCCTTATTTCTGTTCAAATCTTTCTGGGGATTTCTGCTTGCGGGAGCATTTCTTGTAACGGTGACGACACTGGCACACATACCGCCGAAGTATATATTAAAAGGACTTCGGCCGATGCTGTTCCTTCTTTTGTTTATGATGATATTTACGCTCCTTATGACGCCCGGAGAGGTGATAGGAGAGTGGTGGATATTTACAGTAACAAAGGAAGGTATATTCGCAGCGTTGTTTATGGGCCTGAGGCTTGCATTCCTTGTATTCGGGTCATCACTTATGACGTATACGACTACTCCGAATAAGCTGACGAGCGGCATGGAGAGCTGCTTCGGATTTTTGAAGATATTTAAGGTGCCTGTACATGAACTTGCGATGATGGTATCGATAGCATTAAGGTTCATTCCGATACTGCTTGAAGAGACCAACAAGATCATGAAAGCGCAGCAGGCACGTGGAGCTGATTTTGAGAGCGGCGGTCCTGTAAAAAGAGCCAAGGCCATGGTACCCATCCTTATCCCTTTGTTTGTATCTTCGTTCAGACGTGCGGGAGAACTGGCTGAAGCCATGGAAGCCCGCTGCTATCACGGCGGTGACGGCAGGACTAAGATGAAGCCGTTAAAATATCACTTAAGGGATCTTATAGCTTATCTGGCTCTAATCGGGCTGATAGTAGGTTGTATTTTCATACCTTAGGTCGGAACCATCATGACGAAGTCATGATTTTCAATGTTCCGACCGGCCTGCCGCCGAACGAAAGTGAGGGGGCAATACCTTATATAGGTCGGAATTATAGGGAGGAACCATCATGCGTCGCATTATGCTCACAATTGCATATGACGGAACTGACTATGTCGGGTGGCAGATGCAGCCGAACGGGATAGCGGTCGAGCAGGTGATAAATAAGGCTTTGTCGGAGCTTACCGGTGAAGACATAATTATCGCCGGTGCATCGCGCACTGATTCCGGAGTACATGCGGGCGGAAACGTGGCAGTATTTGATACGGAGACGCGCATCCCTGCCGAAAAGATATGCTTTGCGCTCAATCAGAGGCTGCCCAAAGACATAGTATGCCTTTCAAGCTGTGAGGTTGATCCGGATTTTCATCCGAGACATGCGGACTGCATAAAAACCTATGAGTATTCCATATATAATGCGGTACATCCTGATCCCATAAAGCGCAGATATTCTTATTTTGTATATGTACCTTTAGATATAGATGCCATGCGTAAGGCGGCAGAGTACCTAAAGGGTGAGCATGATTTTGCAAGCTTCTGCTCGGCGCACGCCCAGGTCAAGACTACTGTGAGGACGGTTTATTCGCTGGATATCATATGTGGGGATACGGAATGTGAGAATATAAACTCTACACAGAATGCAGAGGCTGCAAAACGTACCTATCAGGCACAGGATATAAAAATCCGTATCAGCGGCAACGGTTTCTTATATAATATGGTACGCATAATAGTGGGAACACTTGTAAAAGTCGGATATCATTTTTATCCGCCGGAGTATGTGAAGACCATACTTGAGGCATGCGACAGGACAAAAGCCGGTCCTAAAGCACCTGCAGAAGGCCTGAAGCTGATCGGCATTAAGTACGATCCAAAGGATTATGAACCGAAAAGTAGATTATAAAATTACTTTTTTAGCTTTAAAAATAAATTTTTTGCAATTTTTTTAAAAAATATTCAATTAAACCATTGACAAAATATAAAAATCATAATATACTCACTCCTGCAGTCTTTTATGGCGGCAGAACAAGATCACAATTTCCCTATGGTCATACATTGGGAGTGGTTATACGGAAAAGGATGACTTTTCCAAGATAATAATAGCAGGAGGAACAGAAATGGATACAACAAAGAGCTATATGCCCAGTGGAAAGACCATTGAGAGAAAATGGTACGTTGTTGATGCAGAAGGCCAGACACTTGGACGTCTCTGCACAGAGATCGCAAATGTATTAAGAGGCAAGAACAAGCCCACTTTCACTCCTTTCCTTGATATGGGTGACAACGTTATCGTTGTTAACGCAGCTAAGATCAAGGTTACAGGAAAGAAGCTTGATCAGAAGATTTACTACAACCACTCAGATTATCCGGGTGGACTTCGTGAGACCACACTTCGTCAGATGCTTGCAAAGAAGCCTGAGGAGGTTATCCGTCTTGCAGTTAAGGGTATGTTACCTAAGGCAGCCCTTGGACGCGAAATGATCAAGAAGCTTCATGTATATGCAGGTCCCGAGCATGAGCAGCAGGCTCAGAAGCCCGAAGTACTTGTTATCAACACAAAGCTTAACTAATCTGGTGAAAGGAGAATAAAAAAATGGCTAAAGATACATCCAGATTCTACGGAACAGGAAGAAGAAAGAGCAGTATTGCCAGAGTATATTTAATGCCCGGAACAGGCAAGATTACTGTTAATAAGAGAGATATAGATACATATTTCGGTCTTGAGACCTTAAAGGTTGTTGTTCGTCAGCCCTTAGAGCTTACCAACACCCTTGACAAGTTTGATGTACTTGTTAACGTACATGGCGGCGGATTCACCGGCCAGGCAGGTGCTATCAGACATGGTATTTCACGTGCACTTCTTCAGGCTGATGCTGAAGAGTACAGACCTTTACTTAAGAAGGCAGGCTTCTTAACAAGAGATCCTCGTATGAAGGAAAGAAAGAAGTACGGCTTAAAGGCAGCTCGTCGTGCACCTCAGTTCAGCAAGAGATAATCTGCGCGAACTACGAGCGATGCAAAACAAAGACAAAATATATGCTCCGGAAGAGTTTACTCTTCACGGAGCATTTTTTGTCTTTTGTTTTATAGCGCGACATGAGCAAGACACGAAGTGCCCGCAAATATCCTCTCTACAACGATCTGTGTCATGCTCTCTGAGCCTTTCTGTTCTTTCGGAGGCTTGCTTTTTATATTTGGACAATATCGGGTCTGGAATAAGGGCCGGTGTTTTATATCCCTTTACAATGAATAGTTTATATAACAACAGTGAATTGAGACTAGAATATTTTGCGTACATACGCACATAATTCTAATGATACGCATGATGTAAATATCAATATATTTATAAATAACTGTTGACTTAAGTTTGCAAAAGTCTTAAAATAATTAGAGAAAAATGCGTATGGACGCAATTGTTTCTAATGAGGTGTGTTATGATAGAAAGAAAAAAATACCTTGATATGCTTATCCGCAAGAAAGAAAACGGTATGGTCAAGGTGATAACGGGTATCCGGCGCTGCGGCAAGTCTTATCTTCTGTTCGACATTTACCATAAATATCTTAACTCTGTAGGGGTCGATGATTCGCATATTATCGAGCTGGCTCTTGATGACGACGAGAATATCCGTTGGCGTAACCCTATAGAACTCGGAAAGCATATCCGTGAGCTCATGACAGATAAGGATAGAATGTACTATATCTTCCTTGACGAGATACAGAAGGTCGCCGAAATACCGAATCCGTATCTTCCGGGAACCAATGAAACGGTCAGCTTCGTTGATGTTGTGCTGGGTTTGATGAAAATAAAGAATGCCGATGTTTATGTGACCGGAAGTAATTCAAAGATGCTGTCATCCGATATTCTGACCGAATTCCGTGGCAGAGGTGACGAGATACGGGTAAACCCGCTTTCGTTCTCAGAGTTTTATAACGCCTACACCGGCGATAAACACGACGCTTTGCAGGAATTTTTTACGTACGGCGGAATGCCTCTTGTAATGATGCAAAAGACACATGAAGACAAGGCTACGTATCTCTGCGATCTTTTCGATAAGATATACCTTGATGACATTATCACGAGAAACAGTATAGGTCATGCCAAAAGCGTTCTTGAAGACCTTTTGGACGTGATCTCATCGTCTGTCGGTTCTCTTACCAATCCTTTAAAGTTGTCAAACACCTTTGCGAGCGTAAAAAAGATGAGTATCACCGACGATACCATTGCAAAATACCTCGATTACTTAATAGATGCTTTTCTACTATATAAGGCACAGAGGTTTGACGTAAAGGGCAGAAAGTATATCGGTTCACCGCTCAAATACTACTTCTCCGACATCGGACTGCGTAATGCAAGACTCAACTTCCGACAGCAGGAAGAAAACCACATAATGGAGAATATTATTTACAACGAGCTTCGTTATCGTGATTATAATGTAGATATCGGAATGGTTGAGTATAATCACAAGAATGCAGAACGAAAAAGCGTCCGTTCGCAGCTTGAAATAGACTTTGTTGCAAACAACGGAAGTGACAAGCTTTATATCCAGTCTGCATTTAATGTATCGGACGAGGAAAAACGTAGGCAGGAGGTCAATTCCCTGAAACGCGTCAATGACTCCTTCCGCAAGATAGTTGTTATAAAGGATAATATTATACCGTGGCACGATGATGATGGGATATACTATATCGGCATTGAAAAGTTCCTGCTTGGAGAAGAAACAGGTCGATGAGAGTGAACGTAAGTCTTGTTGCGTAGCACCCGTACAGCACCCAAAGATTTATAAAAGTGCCTATTTACACGGTTTTGCGTTATGCAAGCGTTAATCACTTCTCTTTACGAGATTACTCAAGATTTCAATATCCCGGAAGCCATATTTGGGGCTTCCGGGTTTTTATTATGCTCTTGCATATTTCTTCATTTCATTGATAGCGTTTTTAAACCTTTCATCATCCCGGACAAAGTCAAACTTCTTATTCTCCAGTGATGGTAAGCAATAAAAGCAGGAATTTCCTGTACAGTTTCTGGTGGTTTCCTTACAGTCATATTTCACTCTGTTTACCAGCGGTGCTGTAAATTCGTAATCCTTATCCGAGGGGATGGGATCGGCCACAGCATATTTGCAGCAGTCCTCTACACACATTATGGTATTTTCCGCATCCGACAGTTCTGCATACAGATGAGCCAGATTTAAGCAGTATGTAGAAACCTGAGGAGCGTAGAAACCAACATTGCCATCTTTATAGAGACGTAACAAAATATCTCTTGCGAAGGAATACGCTTCTATCATTTCTTCGTATGTCAGTCGCTTTTTCCATGAAATACTGGCGGCGGTCATAGCGGCTTCCAGAACAAGATTCGCTAAATACGTCTGAGTCTCCTTAACACCTTCTTCATCCTTGAGAACCTGGCACCTGAGGTTATCCCTGTTGATCCAAAAATCGCCCGCCATATCGGCATATATTAATGCTTTTTCATCATCGTTCCCCTCATAGGTAAAACATAACAACTGGATTGCATCTTCACGCAGTTCTTTATCCGTTGTGTTCGCAAGGATTGCTTCTCCCAATTCATATATACGGTTTTCGTATTCTTTGACATCCGGTCCGCCGCCTTCTTCGTATTTCGGGTTACCGCCGTCTGAAAAAAGAGCATGCATCAGACCACGCATAACCCGGCAGTCATTCGGAAACTCCTTGTATGCTTTTTCCCACATCTCAAGGTTTTTACCTGTTTCTCCGAGATTCCTGTATTTCAGGCTTTCTGCTTCATAAGCTTTGATCTTTTCTTCAATCCTGGCATTATCTACACTCAATAACTCATCCACTGTCACACCGAAATATATCGCAATATTGGGCAGTAGTGTGATATCAGGGAATCCCTCACCCCGTTCCCATTTTCCTACTGACTGCGGTGTGATGCCCAGATGATTAGCCAGCGCCTCCTGAGTTACATTTTTCTGCTGCCGCAACGCACGTAATTTATCTTTTATATTAATCTCCATAAATCCACCTTTCCTTCATTTTGTATGTTTTTCGTGATCACTTGAGTGTATTATAAGTTATAGTTTTCTTGATTTCAAGCATCGCTTGGTATGGTTACGGGTGTTTTTTGCAACTGTGGGTTGTGCAACGGTCTTACTTTATGATTATTGCAGCTCCCCAAAATAATGGATATTATTATATAAAACAATATGGTATAATGAAAACAACTTGTAACCGGAGTAAAGGTGTTTTCGTATCATATGAGGGGGACGGAATATGAAGCATAAGATAATAATGATCCTGTGTTTGGTTTTGATGATCTGTTTATGTTCCTGCGCCAAGGAAGATGAAAATGTGACAGGAAAAGTTGAGGATAATCCGTTAAGTGAAAAAGAGATCATAGGGTACGTTCAAAACTATATGAAAGATAAATTCGGGGATGATACAGAAGTGAAGGTAGTGGGGAAATATGATCTGACACACAGAACTTATGCTCCTCCGGGTCTTGATGGGGCACCCAGTCTTTTCAATAATAAATATGCAAAGATAAAAGACGGCCACAGGTATAATCTGGAGATTACAAATCCTGTGTATGATCTGACTGTAACCGGCACATATTATGACGGATTTACGTTACAGTATCTGGATACGGGAACTACTGAGGCTATTGAAAGAAAACTGGAAGTTGATTACTATTATTCTTATAAGAAAAAAGAAATAGATATGCTTAAAGAATTTGAAGCTTTATTGTTCAGTAAGTTCAGAAAGTACCATTTATATAAGGATTCTTCATATACAAGTCCGTGGAACGACACTGCCTGTTACAATTTGTATATCTATAGCACGGACTATGATGTAATAAATGATGCATTGCATGAACTGATGAAGATAGCCGATGCAGGATTTAAAGGCTATACTTGTATAGTCAGAGCATATGTTTTTAAGGATGAAGCGTTTTACGATTCGTTTGATTTTGAGAAATACAATAATATAAATTATTATAATATATACAACAGTGTAAAAGGAGATAATGAGAAAGTATCCGAATTAGAGAAAGAATATCTTCCTAAATTATTTTTAGAACATTACCTTGGGCAAAAAATCACATATATCACAGAATGCATGAATTTGGAACGTAATACGTTTATGACGGAAGGCTATAAAGATGTGATTATCATATTTGAAGGGCGGCTTGCGGAATATAGAAGTAGCCTTCATCATACAGATGCTGATATACATTACGGAAACACTAAAGTATATGCCTGTACAAGATAAACTATTCCCTTACAAGAAAAAATGTGTGATAATAAGACAAAGCAATAGTATCAAAAAAATATCAAAGCATCTAGGAGGAGCGTATGGGAAGATTTGATCACAGAAAAGCAACCGTTAAGGTACAGATAAAGGATGTGGCAGGCAATCCTTTGAAAAATACAGAGATCCGCGCGGAACAGAAGACACACAAGTTCCTGTTCGGATGCGGTGCATTTGATACAATGGGCGTGGTAATGCCTGACGATCTGCCCCCTTTCCCGGGAGCGGACCCTGAGGCTATGAAGAAGATGAAGGCAAGCGCAAAAGAGCGTATGGAAAAGTTTGTAAAGCTTTTTAATTACGGCACCATCCCGTTTTACTGGGGCGGATATGAGCGTAAAGAGGGCGAACCCAACCAGAAGATTACCATGGCTGAGGCTCAGTGGCTGAACGACCACGGTATCACCGTAAAGGGCCATCCGCTTTGCTGGCATACTGCATGTGCCAACTGGCTTATGGAGTATTCCAATGAGCAGATACTGGAAAAACAGCTTGCACGTATCCACAGGGACGTAAGTGCATTCAAAGGTCTGGTAAATATGTGGGATGTTATCAACGAAGTAGTCATCATGCCCGTATTTGATAAATATGACAATGCCATCACCAGGATATGTAAGGAGTACGGCCGTTTCAGACTGGTTAAGGAAGTATTTGAGGCTGCAAAGGCAGAGAATCCTTCGGCTACGCTGCTTATCAACGACTTCAACACATCACAGTCATATGAGATACTTGTGGAAGGACTCCTTGAGATGGGTGTTCCGATCTCGGCTATCGGTATCCAGAGCCATCAGCATCAGGGATACTGGGGTTTGGAGAAGATCAATGAGGTACTTACAAGATTCGAGCATTTCGGTATACCGATCCACTTTACCGAGAATACCCTTATATCAGGTGATATCATGCCTGCATATATCGAGGATCTTAATGACTGGCAGGTAGATGAGTGGCCTTCAACTCCCGACGGATTAGAGCGTCAGGCAAGGGAAGTATCTGAGATGTATACGGAGCTTTTTGCACATCCTCTGGTAGAGGCTATCACCACATGGGACCTCACAGACGGCAAGTGGCTTAAGGCACCTTCCGGAGTACTTACCGTGGACAATAAGGAAAAGCCCGTATATGACGCACTTATGGGACTTATCCATGGCGAGTGGGAGACCAAGGAAAACTTTGTGACCGATGAAAACGGATACGTGACCATCACCGGTTTCAAGGGTGAGTACGAAGTAAGTGCTAACGGCAAGACCGCTAAGGTAAGCTTGTTTGAGAGCTCGGATGATATTGTGGTTGTAACGATGTAATTAATTACGGGAGATATATAGAAATGGGTACATTCAACACCCTGCAGGAGGCGCAGGAGTATTTTAAAGGCGACATCTTCGCTACCGAAAACGGTATGGTGATAGAAGAACTTGGCGAAGACTACAGCCTCTGCAGCATGACTTTAAACGAACATCACTTAAATGCTAACGGCGGTATCATGGGCGGAGTGATCTTTACATTGGGAGATTTCGCATTTGCGGTGCTTTCCAATCAGATCCACAGACCTACCGTGGCACAGCAGGTAAGCGTAAATTTTCTTGGGATGCCTAAAGATAAGACTCTGAAAGCAAAGGCAGTCCTTAAGAAGACCGGCAGGACATCCACCATCATAAACGTGGATATAACTGACGGTACAGGCAGGGACATAGCCCAGTTTATCGGCACAGGATTCAAACTTTAAGCCGGATACTTGACATATTTTTATAAAGTCGATATAATGTAAAAAAATGAAAGAACGAGGTATTTTATGTTAAGCGTGGTGAGAAAACCATTGCATGATCAGCTGTGTACGACTTGATATGCTTTCGGCATGGCACGAGAATTGCAATATATTAATTTTACAGTTGCCGGTGTTTACCGGGGGCTTAGTTAATTGCGCTTAATATCATGGATAATACCTTGTTTCCGGCAGGGATGGTTTGACATGTTTTTGTATTGTTTCAGACCATTACTGCATAATAAACTATTGATTTCAGACCATGATATCTAAGTGTAAGGTATCATGGTTTTTTATTTTTCAATCAGAGGGACAAGCCCACTCCATCGTTTCACGATGGAGCCGTGTCAAACGTTCACTTCGTGAACATTCGACATAGGACGGTTCTCTGATTGATATCGGAATTTAAATTAAATCTGGAAAGGAAGAAAAATGACTGATAAAGAAAACATAAGAAACACAGAAAACAACAGATGTGAAAAATACAGAAACTTCTTTACAAAAGAATACCTGATGGGACCGAACAGCTTAAGGCTGCTTGATGAAATACTTACAAAATATCCTTTAAAGGAAGGTAGTCGCGTCATGGATTTAGGCTGCGGAATGGGTATCACCAGCATGTTTCTGGCAAAGGAAGCAAATGTAAATGTATTTGCTACAGACCTTTGGATCTCAGCTACACAGAATGCGGAGAACTTTAAGAAATGGAATGTGGAAGACAGGATCATCCCGATCCATGCCGATGCAAATGATCTGCCTTATGCGCATGAATATTTCGATGCAATAGTGAGCATAGATGCATTCCATTACTTTGCTGCCAAGAAAGGAGTCTTCGAGGAGAAGATACTGCCTTTCTTAAAGAAGGACGGGGTACTGGTAGTCGCCATGCCCGGACTTAAGGAAGAATTAAACGAGGAGCAGACAGAAGCCATGCTTGATTGGTTTGAAGGCAACAAAGACGACCTTGACACCTTTCACTCAAGGAAGTGGTGGCTTGATCTGTTCGCATACAATGATGAATACGAAGTAGTGCTTGATCTTGACTTAGACTGCTTTAACGAAGCATGGCAGGACTGGTTTGAATCAGGCCATGAATACGGAATAAAGGACAAAAAGTACTTCGACCGGGGGCTCGGGGAGTATCTGTCCTTTGTGGGATTAGTTATCAGGAGAAAGAAATGAATACAGAGCAACAGATAGAATTTGACAAGATAAAAGAGATATGGGCGGGATTGGCTGTGACCGGCGCCGCCAAAGAGAAAATAGCGGATGCGGCTATATTCCTTGATGAATTAGAATTGAATAAAAACTTAAGAGATACCACCAACAGCAGGCACATGATAGAAAATCTGGGCAATCCTCCTCTGCAGGACGTGACCGAGATAAGGGAGATACTTATGGAAGCCGGAAAAGGGGTATGCCTTACACCTTATCAGCTTGAGCGTGTGGAAAAGGTACTGGTGGTAGTGGAACGGCTGAAAGATTACCTTGCGCGTGGAAAATTATTTGAAAATCCGTTAGCCTACTATGATGAAAACCTTGATGAGTTAAAGGATTTAAGGGAAGAGATATGCAGGCAGATCAGATGCGAGGCAGTTGATGATCATGCCACAAATGTGCTGTATGATGTAAGGACCAGGATAGCGCGTGCAGAGGAAGCGGTGAAGCAGAAAGCGGAACAGGTAATAAGAAACAATAAGGACTGCATGGCGGACACATTCTATACATTAAGAAACGGAAGAGTGTGTGTACCGGTAAAAAAGGAGTATCGCTTCAGGATCTCGGGAAGTGTGATAGACAGATCGGCCACAGGAAATACTGTCTTCGTGGAACCGGCGGCTCTTGCAAAATACTATGAGGAACTGCAGCTGTTAAGAGTAGAGGAGGAGAATGAGGTATACAGGATCCTGTACACCCTTTCAGCCCTTGTATCCGATGCTATCCCCGTCATGGAAGAAAACATGAGTATGATGGAAAAACTGGACTTTATTTTTTCTAAAGGAAAGCTCAGCATCGATCTGGACTGCGTGGAGCCGAAGGTCAATCTGGAAAGAAGGATAGTCTTAAAAGAAGCCAGACATCCTCTGATGGATAAGAAGATAAATATACCGCTTAATTTCAATATGGGAGTAGCTATGTCAAAAATCCGCGGTATAGTCATCACAGGACCGAACACAGGAGGTAAGACAGTATCTATCAAGACAGTGATGTTAAACAGCTACATGGCCCAGTGCGGGCTCCATGTTCCATGCAGGGAAGCGGATATATGCATGAATTCAAACTACTTAAGCGATATCGGTGACGGACAGAATCTTTCGGAAAACCTTTCGACGTTTTCGGCGCATATCAAAAATGTGCTGGAAATACTGCAGAAGGTTAACAAAGAGAGCTTTGTCATCATGGACGAACTGGGCTCGGGTACCGATCCGGCCGAGGGCATGGGGATAGCTACAGCTATCCTCGAGGAGCTTAGGAAAAGCGGAGCAAATTTCCTTGTTACCACGCATTATCCGGAGATCAAGGAGTATGCGGCTAGGCATGAAAATATCATAAATGCCAGGATGACTTTTGACAGAGAGACATTGATGCCCACATACAGGATGGTAATAGGTGAGGCCGGAGAAAGCTGTGCTTTCTATATTGCCGACCGTCTCGGTATGCCGGAGAGTATGCTGAAGGTAGCGGTAGAAGCAGCATACGGGAAGGACGCTGTTAAAGGATACAGTTTTAAGCACAACGGGAATATAGATAAGACGGAAAACAAGAAGATACAAAAGGACAACAATCAGGCATCATCCCCGAAACTGAAAGCTCGGTTCAGAATCGGAGACAGTGTGATGGTATATCCTGACAAAAAGATAGGTATCGTATGCGAACCCGAAAATGAAAAAGGGGTACTCAGGGTACAGATAGCAGGCCGGAAAATCTGGATAAACCATAAACGAGTAAAGCTTCATGTTAGTGCGGATGAGTTGTATCCGGAGGATTATGATTTCTCGATCATATTTGATTCGGTACATGACCGTAAGGTACGACATGACATGGAACGTAAATATACCGAGGAGATCATAATCGGGTAGCGATACAGGGCAGCATATCACTGTGAAAATGGAGATGTAGCTGCCCGATTTTTTAATATTTCATCAAATTTTCTTTGCGCTCAGCGTCAGATTATAATATATTCGTATCATTAGGTCCTGTGTAGGGTAAAGAATTTGCGCTAGCATGCCGATATATAAAGAGAGAGCTTTGTTTCTTTTCAGATTATTGACGGAAGGGGTTGACAGGCATGAGGCAGTTCGCTACGCTTAAGCAAGCAAGC
>JAFRSU010000075.1 GCA_017427415.1 Lachnospiraceae bacterium
GCGCCTGCTCTTTACTTCTTCGATGCTGCCCTGCATGATGACCTTGCCTTCGTTAAGCAATGCCATCTCGTCGCAGATATGCTCGACGTCCGAGAGGATGTGAGTGGAGAAGATGATGGTGGTCTCTTCCTTGGCTGCGACCAAGATATCGAGGATCTCCTTGCGGCCTACGGGGTCCAGGGCTGAGGTGGGCTCGTCACAGATGAGTAACTTCGGTTTATTGAGCAGGGCCTGGGCGATGCCGAGTCTTTGTTTCATGCCGCGGGAGAAGCCCTTTATGCGGTGTTTTTCGGTGCCTAAGCCTACTTTTTCGAGAAGCTCTGTGCTTCTTTCTTTGATGGTTTTTTTGTCCATACCGGTTATCTCGCCGCAGAAATTAAGGTACTCATTGGCGGTCATGTAGGGATAATACTCAGGGACATCCGGCAGATATCCGATGAATCGGTTTGTCGCGGTATTTCCGCAGGTGACCTTTTCGCCGTTTACGAAGATCTCGCCTTTGTCGGCTTTTAAAAGCCCTAAGATGAGCTTCATGGTGGTGGTCTTTCCGGCACCGTTTCTGCCTACAAAGCCGAAGACTTTGTTTTGCGGGATTTTTAAGTCCAAGCCCCGGAGCACCTTTTTGTCTCCGAAACTCTTTTCTAAGCCGGTAATGCTTAAGATGCAGTTGTTTTCTTTCATTACGAATCCTCTTTACCAAGCAGGAAGTACAGGATCGGACCTATAAACTCCATGCCGATTATGGCTACGATAACCCAGATGGTGCGGTTGCCGCGTTTGTAGGTATTGTGGGTAAATATGTGTCGAAGTGTCACAGCCAGCAGTATGAACTGTACTATGATAAGCGGGATGAGAAATGGTAATAGTTCATTGATATCGGGCATTTTATGGTCCTCCCTCGGAATGATCAGTTTACAATCCTGTCTGTTTTTCACCGGTGAATAAAAAAGATCATATCTTTTGTATTAGCTATTGTAATACAAATAATACAACCTGATCTCTGTTTTGTCAAGATAGTTTTGAAAAGATTTTTAACAAATTAGAGGGGGTTATTTTGCCACAGGCGCAAAATAAAAAGCCCTCTCTTTGTTTTTGGGGATTTTCCAAGAGAGGACTTTTAAGATGTTTAGTTCATTTCAGAGTCATTTATCCCACGAAATATCGGTGGAATAGCATTTGTGTGCGCCTGTCAGCTTACCGAAGATATACTTGTTGGAGGCTGATTCGCACATGGTGTAGATCTTGCCGTCCATGCAGATGATCTCCTCGGACATGGGAGGGTACTTGAAGTCTGTTACAAGGGAGGCCGAATCAAGCTCGATGAGAGGAAGAGTAAGGCCTGCCACCTCAAAGTTCTTTTTGCTTCCAGGCTTGTCATATACGTAGATATGGGAAAAAGCTACTCCGTAAGAGGTTGACAGATATATTTTCCCGTTATAGGTATCCATACCCTGGACGAGGTCGGTCACCGAGTATACTTCAAAGGGTTCGGGTTCGATGCCGAACAGAGTATCGGGACTGTTTGAAAAGCGGTAGGCAAAAATGAGGGCCTGGTTGTAATCTCCTGCGGAGGTAGTCATTTTATGGCTTTCTTTGGTCTTGTAATTTTCCGCCCTGTAAAACTCTCCGGCATAGATCACGTTTTCATCGGAGGAGGTAAAGGCTACGCTCATGTCATCGGGCATGGGGAAAGTGCCTATGCTTTTTATGGTGCTGCCATCGCCCGCATTTACGGCATCGGCATAATCAAATACATAGAGGCACGAGTCACCGCTGCCGGCCACATATATGTAGTCCCCGTGCACCGTCATCCCGCCGGCATGTCCGTGGAATTCACTTCCGTCGGGGTTCTGCATGAGGAGCTTCTTTACATATTTATTGGTTGACTTTTCTACCATATATATAGGAGAAGAGCTTTTATCGTTCATGTAGCCGGTCATGAAAAAGCAGTCACTCTTTTGATCATAGGTAAATCCCTGTGCTATAAAGCCGCTGTTGATATCGGGGATGGTGAACTCTTTTTCGGAGTGGCTGTAGTATTCTGATACCGGTATCCTGAAATACAGGCGGGCACCTAACAGTATCACCAGCACTGCCGCGAGTATTATGGCAAGGACCTTTAATATCTTTTTACTTAAGCTTTTTTTCTTTTTGGGAGCATTAAGCTCATCGGTTTCGGTTTTATCGGTCTTCATTATCATATCTCTTTTCATAAGTATTCGTATTGTGCGTACTTGTAAGAAAAACGTACAATAACATTTCTCACATTGTATCAAATTTTTATTCAAAAAATCAAGATTTATTCTAAAAAAACTGTTATACTGTAAATGCAATCGATTGTTTCCCGGGAAATACCGAAGGAACGCTTAATACGTTTCGAGGTGACATTGACAAGAAAAGGAGGACCATATGAATCATCTGGAGCTTTTAAATGCTGCGCTGGAATACATAGAGCAGCATATGAAGGAAGATATCCGTACGGAAGATATCGCTCTGTCCTGTTATTGTTCCAAGTCCTCTTTGGAAAAGCTTTTCCGTAACGTAACTCATATGTCCGTGCATGAGTATATCATCCGCAGGCGTATGACAAGGGCGGCCAGGATGCTGATAGAAAACCCCGAGATGAGCGTGCTTGACGTGGCGCTGGAATACGGCTATTCCAGCCATGAGGCGTTTACCAGGATATTTTATCAGAGGTGGAACTGTCTGCCTTCGAAGTATCGTGATAATAAAAGAGTGCGTGAGATATTCCCGAAGATCAATTTAAATATGGAGACAGGAGGTTACATAATTATGGGTAGAAAATTTGATATAAGCGAATTATATGATCTGTTTAAGAGCAGAAAGGATTGTTATTTTGTATGCGGAGATATCGTGGGGCTGATCCCGATAAATGAGATATCCCATAAGGCAGGAGACCTGGCTATCCTCGAAGCATTAAAGAGGATGGAGGATGCGGCAGGAGAGGACGATGTGGTATTCCGTATAGGCGGAGATGAGTTCGTGATATTAACAGGCAGCACCGAAGAGGCTTATGCTAAAGGGATTGCAGACAGGATCTTAAGCCGCAACGGAGAGCGCATAACCTCGGACGGCAGGGAAATCCCTCTTTCGCTGTATGTTTCGTATCTTAAGGTCTCAAACAGGACGCCGAGGTATTCGGAGCTGTTTGTGGAGTTAAATAAGTCATTGCATGATGTTAAGAATGCTGAAACCGGAAAGTAATATATTTTTTTAGAACGAAAATACCCCGAAATATTTGCATGATCGCAATATTTCGGGGTTCTTTTTATCTTAATGCTGTGTTCCGCCAGGGGTGTTATGAAGGATAACATCATGGTAGCCGCCCTCAACGATGGAGGTTGCGGAAACTAGAGTGATCTTGGCATCACGCTGTAACTCGGGGATGGTAAGTACACCGCAGTTACACATGGTGGACTTAACCTTGTACAGTGATTTTGCTACGTTGTCCTTTAAGGGACCTGCGTATGTAACGTATGAATCAACGCCTTCCTCGAAGCTGAGCTTAGCCTTGCCGCCGAGGTCGTATCTCTGCCAGTTACGTGCTCTGTTGGAACCTTCGCCCCAGTACTCTTTTACGTACTGGCCGTTTACCATGAGCTTGCTTGTAGGGCTTTCGTCGAAACGTGCAAAATAACGTCCGAGCATGATGAAGTCCGCACCCATAGCAAGAGCTAAGGTCATGTGGTAGTCATGAACGATACCGCCGTCTGCACAGATCGGGATATAGATACCGGTTTCTTTGTAGTACTCGTCACGTGCCTTAGCTACTTCGATAACTGCTGTAGCCTGACCGCGGCCGATACCCTTCTGCTCTCTGGTGATACAGATAGAACCGCCGCCGATACCGATCTTTATGAAATCAGCACCTGCTTTTGCAAGGAACATGAAACCGTCACGGTCTACTACGTTTCCTGCACCTACTTTTACGGTGTCGCCGTACTTTTCACGGATAAATGAAAGTGTCTTTTCCTGCCAGCAGGTATAACCTTCTGAGGAGTCGATACAGAGGACATCTGCGCCTGCCTCAACAAGGGCGGGAACTCTCTTTTCGTAGTCGAGGGTATTGATACCTGCGCCGACCATGTATCTTTTCTTGGCATCAAGTAATTCGTTGGGGTTTGATTTATGTTCCGAATAATCCTTACGGAATACCATGTATTTAAGGCATCCGTTCTCATCGATAAGAGGAAGGGAATTAAGCTTGTTATCCCAGATGATATCGTTAGCTTCCTTTAATGTGGTGGTGTCGGGAGCTGTGACAAGGCTTTCTAATGGAGTCATGAATGACTTTACCTGAAGAGTTGTTTCCATACGGCTTACACGGTAATCACGGCTGGTAACGATACCGAGGAGCTTTCCGTGTGCTGTGCCGTCACTTGTTATAGCGATGGTATTGTGTCCGTTCTTCTCTACAAGATCAAGTACGTCCTGAAGAGTGTCGTCTTCTTTTAAGTTAGAATCGCTTACTACAAAACCTGCTTTGTAGGCTTTTACCTTTGCGACCATAGCGGCTTCATCCTCGATGGACTGTGAGCCGTAGATAAATGACATTCCGCCTTCTTTTGCGAGCGCTATAGCCATGGTATCGTTGGATACTGACTGCATGATAGCTGAAACCAAGGGAATGTTAAGGGAAATAGGTGATTCTTCGGAGCCCTTTCTGAATTTTACCAGAGGTGTGCGAAGAGAAACATTTGCGGGAATACAGTCGGGTGATGTGTATCCCGGAACCAATAGGTACTCGCTGAAAGTGTGTGAAGGTTCTTCAAAAAAGTAAGCCATGTCATCCTCCTTTTCAATTAACGCTTTACCATGATAAAGACCTCTTATAATGACAGTTTCCCTGCCCCTAGTGATAGAGGCAGGGATCAAAAATATTAAACGATATTCTAACTTAAATTTATTGGAAAGTCAAGAGCTTTTTAAAATTTAGAGGAAACTTTTTCGGCGTATGTGACACCGAAAAAAATGACACCAATTTGTTTCCAGAGACAAAGGATACTAACAACCTATATAGTTAAATAATACTTGACTTAAATAGGCATACACTTTATAATTTTCCTGATAATGTTTTATATCAGAAGGAAAGCCGGAGAGGTACTTACAAAGTGATACTTCTTTATATTACAGGTGTAATTTTCACGGTAGCTGTTATTTTGGCATTATGGCGAACAGAACCTAAAAATGCAGATTTGAGAAACCCTTATGTTGACAGTTCGGTTAATTCGGGGAAAGTTACCATAAGCGATGATGAATTGCCGGATGAAATGTGGCGGTATGTAGCAGAACTACGGGAGTCCATGAAACCTATACGTAAGCAGGGTATATATGAAAGGGTTATCAAAAGACTATTGGACATTATATTCAGCTTTCTGGCACTTCTTGTGCTCAGTCCCTTGTATCTGATCATATCAGTGGCGGTTTTTATCGATGACCCGGGGAGAGTATTTTTTACACAGCGAAGGATCGGAAAAGAGAAAAAATATTTCGCAATGCACAAGTTTCGTACCATGAAAAAGTCTGCACCTCATGATATGCCAACACATCTGCTTGACGAACCGGATAAGTATATCACCCGTGTAGGAAAAATATTGAGACACACCTCTTTGGATGAGATACCTCAGGTCTGGGATATCTTCAGAGGCAGGATGAGCATAGTCGGCCCTCGGCCTGCACTGTGGAATCAAGCCGATCTTATAGCCTTTAGAGAAGTGTATGGGGCTAATGATATAAAACCGGGACTTACCGGATGGGCACAGGTGAACGGTCGGGATGAGCTTGAGTTAAAAGTTAAGGCCAAGTTTGACGGAGAGTACGCAGAAAAGATCAGTTTTCTTTTTGACATCAAGTGTCTTATCAAGACAGTCTTTTCTGTATGTAAGGCAGAGGGAGTATCTGAAGGCAAACAGAATCCCGGGCTTATAGAAGGAAGTAACAAAGAAACGAATAAATAAAAAAGTAAATAGCAATGCCTTATAATAAGGAAGAAACAGATTCGATATAAAAATCTATATATACTCAAATTGAAAAACAGCAAATGGAAATCAAGTATGAAAAAGAACAATTTCAACAAGAATAGGAACAAAACAGGCAGTCCCCGGCAAAATGAAGCCGGCAACAATAGGAATCCACGACAGACTCAAACGAGCAGGACAGAGACGACGCCCCGTCAGCCTGCTAGTAATATAAGAGTGGTAACTACAGCAGAAATAAAGAAGAAATCTTTCAGTCGGGTAAAACTTAGCATAGCGGTAGTAGTATCCCTTATAATGATTGGTGTTTTTATTATTGTCAATAACAATATTGATAAAAAGAAAGCACAGAAATGCATACCGGTGGATAATGTCGATCATCTGATCGGGGTCGAGAATATGGAGATAAAAGACGGGGTTTTAAAGCTTTCCGGATATTGTTTTAAAAATGGGATAGATACAGTTGAAACAAAGCAGTTTGCGCAGGTAATGGTAATCCTCATGAATATGGATGATCAAAACGAGAAGTATTTTATGAAGTCGTCTATCACAAGACATGAGAAGCTTAATGAAATGTTTCCCCTGAAGTTTACTGATTATGTCAACGGAGGATTTGAAGCAGAGATAAAGACCTCAAAACTGGATCTTGACTCCAAAAATTACGAGATTTTATTTTCAAAGATGGACTATGCATGGGATGCAGACGGATTTTGCCAGACCGGTATACGATCCGGTTATTACATAATAAAGGGTGAATTAGTGAATAACAAGTAGTTACTCCTGCTGTTTCTTTATAGCGCTGACATAAGCTTTGACAATGTCTCCAAGGACAATCAGGTCTTTGAGTGAACAGGAATTAAGATCCTTGTTTATTCCGGCAACAAGATTAGTCTTTTCGTCGGAAGGAGTGGGGAACAGAAGAGTATCGGCCAATACAGTGAGAGTCTCGGAAATCCGAACAAAAGCAGCTAAAGAGAGTTTCGTGCTTCCTGTCTCAATATGACTCATATGAGTAGTAGAAATCTCTACTTTTTCTGCAAGTGCAGCTTGAGAGATACCTAGTTTTTTACGTGCGGCTCTTATCCTGCTGCCTATTGCAGCATAATCCAGATCGTAATCTATATCATCAAAAACATCAAGTCCTTTTTTCTGTAGCATAGCAATTCATCCCTGTGTAGTAATCGTAAAATTTTATTTCAGCAGTTGCTATATTTAATTATATAGGCAGCAATCAAGTAAATAAATAGCGCACAAGGGCATAAAAGTGCCTATATCGTTAAAGAGAAGCGTGCTTTATAAAAGGGAAAATGGAGTCGAAAAAGATAGCTGACTGTATCTGAATGCCTATATAGTTAAATATATATTGACACATACAGGCATAAAATATATAATAAGGTAGTTATGAGAAAAATTTTATACGTAGCCTCAGCAGCAAAAAAGCATATTTGCCATTTTCATCTTCCGTATCTCAAATGGTTTCAGAAACAGGGCTATATAGTGCATGTTGCTGCGGGAGATGATTTTGAAGAAGGAGAAAGAAAGACTGTCCCCAATTGTGACAGGCTTTTTATATTACCGATAAGCCGGTCTCCATTCCGATTAGGAAATATATTGTCCTTATATTACCTTAAAAGATTGATAAGAGCAAATGAATATGACCTTATATGTTGCAACACTCCTGTCGGTGCGGCGATAGCAAGGCTGGCAGCACGAAAGGCACGTAAAACCTCGGGTACCAAAGTGATATATATATCTCACGGATTTCACTTTTATGCCGGCTGCCCTAAATTGTACAACCTATACTACTTGGCTGAAAAAGCACTTGTACCGTTTACAGATGCTTTAGTAACCATCAATTCAGAGGATTACAAGATAGCCAAACATATCTGCAGGGGCAGAAATTGCAAGGTATATTATGTACATGGTATGGGTGTGGACACGAAAAAATATGCAGCTTACTCATGTTCACGGGAAAAAATGAGGGATATGCTGGGTATTCCGCGTGAAGCAAAAGTACTTGTATCTGTATCAGAGATTAATAAAAATAAAAATCTGGCGACAACCATAAAGGCTCTATCTCTGATAGATGACAGTAGTCTATATTATGTTATCTGCGGAGTAGGCGAGGAACTTCAAATAAATAAGAGACTAGTCAAAACACTTGGACTTGAAGAAAGAGTAAAGTTTTTAGGATATAGGCAAGATATAAACAATATCCTAAATGCAGCAGATATATTCTTGTTCCCTTCCATACGTGAAGGACTCGGTATGGCGCCCATAGAAGCCATGTCGGCAGGGATTCCCGTGATAGCTTCAGACATAAGAGGCGTACGGGAGTATGCTAAGGGAACTGCGTCAGGCAGTGAACAAAACAGCATATTAATAAGCAATCCTACGGATACAAAAGCCTTTGCAGAAGCCATAAAATTGCTTGCCGGCGATAAAGAGCTTTGCAAGCAGCTTGGAAAAAATGCTAAGGAATCAATCAGAAAATTTGATATAGGCTGTTCTATGAACGCCTTTACAAATATATTTAAACATTATTTATAGACAATCTTCAATGTTCGATTCTGTCATAAGCTCAAAGCTCCCCTCAAGCCGTCCAACTTGAGGGGCAGTTCAGAGCAAGGCTGATGAGGTGTATATGAGCAACCGGGAGGAATTCAACAACAGAATAGCAACCGTACTTGTATCATATACCCGATGGATACTGAGAGAAGCACAAAGCAGAAATATACACCGGCTGTACTTCCTGGCCCGCGACGGCTGGCTGATGTACCATATAGCAGAGCAGATCTGCAGGACCGAAAAACTAAATATAAACTGCAGTTACTTCTACTGCTCACGTTATTCCTTGAGAGCCGGAGCATACAGATTCTTTGATGACAGTGCTTATGAAAAGCTTTTCCTACATTCATACAGGCAGACGGCATCGGATATGCTGACCCGGGCAGGCTTTAGCAAACAGAAGCGATATCAAGTTTATGAAGATATCGGATTCGATTCGGCCAAAGAACTTGATATTATGGGCAGGCAGGAATTTGACGGCTTTTGCGGGATAGTAAAAGGATCAAAGGTATTCAGGAGCATAATATCCGAAATATCCGAGGAAGCTTACCAAAAGATAATGCGGTATATCGGTCAGGAAGGGATGAACAGGTATAAAAAAATCGGAATAGTCGATCTGGGTTGGACAGGTTCACTTCAATATACTTTGCATAAGCTCTTGAACAGCAGCCGGATAAATACACATATAACCGGTTTTTATATGGGGATGCTGGACGCACCGCCCAGGTCACAGGGCAGCGTGTACCTGACATGGTTGTTTAACGAACAAGATATAAAAATAAAATCATGGTTTGCTCATAATCTTATGGAATGTATATGCAGTGCACCGCATGGCATGACACTCGGTTATGAACAGGACGAAAGAAAGATGGTACCTGTGTTTTCGGATGAAGAAAACAGTCCGGATCATATAACTGAAATAAAGACAGCGGCAGTAAATTTGGCGGTCGAGAGGAACAATACCGGAGAAATAGGGAGCAGGGACTTACCGGGTAACAGTGAAAGAAAGGCAGCCCTTAAGCTCCTTTACCAGATAATGTATTCTCCGTCGGATATGGATATAGAGCGTCTCAAAACCTACACCTTCTGTGATGATGTAGGAGAGCAATATCATAAGTCCATAGTGCAGGAAGGAAAAGCAAAGGACTTCAGGCGTGAGATATTACCATTTAAGTTGATGCACCGGGACGAAACAGACGGTTTTTTCTGGTACTTCGGTTCGCTAAAAAAGAGCCGGGTTCATTTCAAAAGACTGTATAAGATTGGTTACCGCTTAACAAAAAAGATAATAGAGCGACGTAAACTCAACGCTTGTCATTCTGAGCGAAACGAAGAATCTTAAAAGGGAGGGAACAGCCTTGCCGGAACTTTCGGTGATAATGGGAGTATATAATTGTCCGGCAAAGGAAATGTTGGTACGGGCGATAGATTCGATACTAAACCAGACCTACGGAGATTTCGAGTTTATCATATGTGATGACGGATCCACGAACGACACATTAGAGTGGCTAAAAGAAAAGGCTTCGGAGGATAGGCGAATATACATCATAGAATCCGAGACAAACAAAGGTCTGGCAAATGCCCTGAACCTGTGTTTAGAGAAAGCATCCGGAAGTTATATAGCCCGTCAGGATATAGATGATTATTCGGCACCCACCAGGTTCGAAACACAGCTGAAGTTCCTGCAGGAGCACACAAATATAGCTTTTGTCGGGACGGCTTGCTTTGTATATGACAATAACGGATTATATGGGGAGTGGCACAGACCTGAGTTTCCGTCCAGACAGGATTTTTTGTTTAACTCACCTTTTATACACGGAACAGTCATGTTCAGAAGGGAAGTCTTTGACAGATGCGGAGGCTATGAGCTCATAGGCCGATGCCGAAAGTATGAGGATTATGCTTTTTTTATGCACGCATATGCTGAAGGCTTTCAGGGAGCGAACATTAACCAGCTGCTGTATACCTTCTTTTCTCAGGAAAAGAAAAACATGGTATCCACCCGTATGCGCCTTGATGAGTATAGTGTCAGAAAAAAAGGCTTTAGGGAACTGGGGATAGGAATAAAAAGAATCCCATATATATACAAGCCCATTATACTGATTGCGGTGCCTAACAAATTGTTAAACAGCCTAAAAGACAATAAGAAAAACCGCCTCATGCATAAGAAGTCGCTTTCACTTCGCATATACAAGGTGGTAGTTAACCGTAATACCTTCATAAAGACCAATTATGAAAGATATGTCAACGGAAACCGCGCGAGGCATAAAAGATTCCCCATCCTTTCATGGATGTACCTGCTGAAGCTTAACATAGAATACGGCTTATCAAAACCCAAGCATAAAGCAGACAGAAAGTCAAAAGCGGTTCAAAACAGCAGCACAGAACCGGCTGTTAATAACAGCTATGTAACAGAAACTGTAGAAAAACTATGCCGCAGTGATATCGTATCATTTGACCTGTTTGACACATTGGTATTCAGACCTTTTTCAGTACCATCGGATATATTCTTATGTGTGGGTGAGAGGCTGAATTATCCGGACTTTAAGACCATAAGGACCGAAGCGGAAAAAACCGTGCGTGAGGTTAAAGGTGCCGGACTTTCCATAAATGACATATACGAATTTATAGAGGATCAGACCGGTATAGATGCAAAACTCGGCTGCGCTGCTGAAATGGAAGTAGAGAGTGAGCTTTCCATGCCCAATCCTGTGATGAAACAGATATGGGATGCTGTCAAAGCACGTGGTAAAAGGATCATAGTCTCTACGGATATGTATCTTCCTAAAAGCTTTATCTGCAGTCTGCTTGAAAAAAACGGCTTTACGGGTGCGGAACAGGTATTTGTTTCCTGCGAATGTGGTATGGGCAAGCATGAAGGTACTTTGTATGAATACATAAAAAACATCATGGGTACCGACAGCATAAGCCATATTGGAGATAACAGGATATCTGATGTGAGAAACGCTAAAAAACATGGCTTTAAGACTGTAGAGTACCGTAATGTTAACCTGTACGGCAATAAATTCAGACCCAAAGATATGCCATCTGCAGCAGGCTCCGCCTATAGCGGAATAGTAAATGCCAGGCTATACAGAGGGGATATGGACTATAGTCCTGCATATGAATACGGATACAGGTATGGCGGAATATTGATACTCGGGCTTTGTGAGCACTTACATAGACTTGCGCGGAAGATGAACGCCGCGGGAGTCCTATTTTTATGTGAAGGCGGATATATAGTTAAGAAGATATATGAGAACATATATCCTGAGGATAAGGCTAAATATATATATTGGTCAGATCGTGCTGCATTAAAAATCAGTGCGGAAAAAGACAGTGAAGCATTTATCAGGTATTTCGTTTTGGAAAAAGCAGATAAAGGATTGTCTGTATATGATGTGATGGATACTATGGGGATAGCCGATTGGAGATACCCGTTTGAGCTAAACGAGGAGCTCACATCCGGAAATGCACCGGATATAGAGAAGTATCTGAAGCAGAATATGAAGAAGATAACTTCCGGCTATAAGAATATGAGAAATGCAGCAGTAAAGTATATTGCTGATGAACTGGGATCACAGCGGTATCTTTGCGTAGAATTTGCATCAGAAGGAAGAGCCGGAATACTCATTGAAAAGTTTATCGCCGGAAGCTGTGAACTTTCATGCGATATAGAAAGCATGAACTTTGTAGAATGTGATATATACAGCAGACTGTTGTTTGGTTCACCTGAGCCTATGTTTCTGGAATACAGGCTGACAGATCCTGATAAAAAAGGCAGCAGCTATGAGCATGTATTTGAAGACAGTGTAAGAAACGAACTATATATCAGGGAAATCCAAAAGGGAGAAACGGAGTTTATTAAGGAATATCTGAAAAAGTTCGGAAATTATGAAGTAATAAGAAATATTTCGTTAAATGCATCTCAGAAACCGTTTGAATATGCCATAGCTCATGACAGGCATTATATCGATATGGTTTTTGCGGATTGTGTATTTGATGAAGATAAGAATACAAAGAAGAAAGCCAGGTAATACAAACCATGGAAGTAGAGACTAACGAGACAGAAAGTCGGGAACTTGAAACCGGTAAAGTTAAGAAACCGGAAAAGCTCAAACGAAAAGTAAGTAAAAAGACGAAAAACCGGACCATGCAAGAAGTTTTAGAGGCCGAGGGGAATAACGAAGAGAAGGGGTTAAGTCCGGAAAACAAAAGACCGGAATCAGCAACTGCAATCGTGGACTCAGAAAGTAATAAATTGGAACCTCTTAAAAAAGTCGAAAACGTAACTTTAGAGAATAAAGAACCGGTGATATCTATTCAGAATGTTACCATGAGATTTATGATCTCCACCAGTGATGCATCAGGTATCAAGGAGTACCTGATACAGAGGTTGAAGAAAAAGATAGCTTACCGTGAGTTACTGGCTCTTGATAATGTCAGTTTCGATGTATTTAAGGGCGAAGTGGTAGGCATCATAGGAACCAACGGTTCCGGAAAAAGTACACTGCTGAGAATTGTATCCGGTGCACTTAATCCCACATCCGGTAAGGTAGTAGTTGATAAGAAAAAAGTACAGATACTGACGTTAGGTACCGGATTCGATATGGAACTGACCGCTCGAGAGAATGTGTACTTGAACGGCTCAATAATAGGGTACAGCAAAAAGTTTCTGGATGAGCACTTTAAAGAAATAATAGATTTCGCTGAGCTATGGGATTTTGTGGATGAGAAAGTAAAAAACTTCTCCAGCGGTATGGTAAGTCGTCTTGGATTTGCTATCGCTACTGCAGGCGGAGCAGCTGAAATCCTTATATTGGACGAAGTATTGTCTGTAGGAGATGAGTTTTTTAGAAAGAAGAGCTTGGCAAGGATCAAGGAAATGATACATGGTGGTTCAACAGTATTAATGGTTAGTCATGGTATGGGAACTATCTTAGATAACTGCTCAAAGGCAGTATGGATTGAAAAAGGTAAATTACAAATGATCGGAGATGCGAAAACGGTATGTCGAAGTTATCAGAACATGGATCAGAGGTAGCATCCAACTCAAAGGATTATTTTTTTTCTGAACAAAACCCTAAGGGTTATAAACAGTACTGGTTTGTAATACATGAGCTTACATCAAGAGAACTAAAAAGAAAATATGCCAGAAGTTACTTAGGGGTGGTATGGAGTATACTTAGTCCGCTACTTAGCATGGTGGTAATATCATTTATATTTTCTTATATGTTTAGAAGAAGCATTGAAAACTTTCCAGTATATTACCTTATAGGCTTGACGATATGGACATTGTTTAAAACTGCTACAGATCACTCTATGACAGCATTGGTAGATAATAAGCAATTATTGCTAAGAGCAAAATTACCCAAGTATACATTTATACTGTCAAGGATAAATACAGCTTTTGTCAATTTCCTGTATTCTGTTATCACTATGCTGATAATAATGTTCTGCTTCAGGATTGAAATTACATGGAGGATTCTTCTTTTTATTCCGGTAATATTTTTGTTATTGCTTTTTTCATTGGGAATAGGTTTAATCCTTTCTATCATATATGTTTTTTTTGCGGATATTAAGTATTTGTATGAAATATTATTGACGTTATGGATGTACTTGTCTGCCATATTTTATCCTACCACTGCTTTGCCTGATTATGCACAAAGCGTAATATATTATAATCCTATTTTTTTGGCTATTGATATTTCAAGAAGTGTACTTCAATATGGACAAATACCACCTATTTATGAGTGGATTAGGTTAATAATATGTGCATTGATATCTTTTATCTGTGGGATATTAGTGTTTAAAAAATTCGAAGGCAATGTAATGAGGAAGATTTAGAATAGTTTAGGTTTAATGGTCTAATTAAGGAAGTATTTTAGCTACTAAATTTTTGTTTGGGAGAATGAACACTATGATTGAAAATGATGAATTAAAAATGGTTGAGCAGGCTGTGATTTTGGCAGGTGGGAGAGGAACGAGACTGGAGCCTTTTACTGATACGAATCCAAAGCCCATGTATGTTGTTAACGGAAAACCTTTTTTAGAGTATCTGATTCTTCAAGTAAAAAGCTTTGGAATTACGGATATACTGCTTTTGGTGGGATGGTGTTCAGAGAAAATAAGTGATTATTTCGGAGATGGCAGCAAGTGGGGTGTTCATATTGAGTATTCCTTACTCCCCGTAGAAAATGAAACCGGGGCCAGATTAAACAGAGCATATGAAGAAGGGAAAATTAAAGAAGAGTTCCTTCTTATGTATTGTGATAATTACTGTCCTATAAATTACGTTAAACTTGTCAGGGAATATAGACAGAAAAACTCCCTCATACAGTTAACCGTTTATAAGAATTCCGATGGATATACAAAGAATAATATTTCATTAACTGAAGACAATTCGGTTGAGGTATATGATAAAACCAGAACAGCGCCAAATCTTAGCGTAGTTGATATCGGGTATGCAATTATCAATCGAAGTGTTTTAGAAAAATATCTAATTAAGGATAATTTTAATTTTGAAAAACTTGTATATCCTCAAATTGTTGAAGCAAAGAAGATGAATGCAACTGTTGTCGAGAGTAGATATTATTCAGTCGGAAACTGGGATAGAATGGAATTGACAAAAGAGTTTTTCAACGGACAAAAATATATCTTTCTTGACAGAGACGGTACGATGAATACTAGACCGCCAAAGGCAGATTATGTGAAAAAACCGGAAGAATTTTTATGGCTGCCCGGAGCTAAGCAGGCAATACGTAAGCTGAATGATAACGGATACAGGATAATACTTATATCCAATCAGCCCGGTATCGCCAGGGGAGCTTTAACAGAAGAAGATTTAAACAATATTCATAAAAAGATGAATGATGATTTAAAGAAAATCGGGGCAGAAATATTTGCTATATATTACTGTCCTCATAACTGGGATGAAGGTTGTGAATGTAGAAAACCCAAACCAGGAATGTTCTTTATGGCACAAAAAGATTATTCGATAGATTTGACCAAATGCTGGATGATCGGAGATGATGAACGAGATATGCATGCCGGTGGAGATGCGGGATGTAAGTGTATTTATGTTTCAGAGCAACATCCTTTGAGCGAAGCGGTGGATAGGATAATTTTGCTGGATAAAGAAAGAGAGGATGCATAGATGATTATTTCAAAGACGCCTTTAAGAATGTCTTTTTTTGGAGGAGGTTCTGACCTTAAAGATTATTGGGAAAACAGCAGTCTGGGTTACGGAAGTGTAATAAGCACTGCATTGGATATGTATGTGTATATCATGGTTAACAAACGTTTTGATGATAAGATCCGTTTGGTTTATTTCGGAAATGAACTTGTAGACAATGTTGATGATGTTAAACATGATATAATCCGTTCTGCTTTGAAATTAGCTCATATAGATAAGGGGATAGAGATTATTTATTCCGCAGACTTGCCGATGACGGGTGTAGGAGTAGGTTTGTCTTCTTCCAGCGCTCTTGCGGTCGGGGTGATGAATGCACTTCATGCTTATAAAGGTGAGTACGTAACTGCTGAACAACTTGCAAAAGAAGCATGCCACATAGAAATTGATTGCGTAGGCCAGCGGATTGGAATACAGGATCAGTACGCTGTAGCATATGGCGGATTTAGAAGGTACAGATTTTATTCTGATGGAAACGTTCAGGCAGAGCCTATTGTATGCAACAAAAAGAATATTATGAATTTAAAAAAGAATCTAATGATGTTTTATACCGGAAAAGGCAGGGACTCAAGAAAGATTATGGCTGAACAGACCAAATCCATAGAAAAAGAAATGTCGCATCTGGACGAACTAGTCAGAAGTGTTGATGCAGCCTATGATCATTTAGCTAACGGTGATATTGATTTCTGGGGACATAAGCTTGGTGAAACCTGGGAAATAAAGAAACAGTTAGCGGGCGGTATTTCCAATCCGGATATAGATGATATGTATACGAGAGCGAAAAAGGCCGGTGCTTTGGGTGGTAAAATTCTCGGAGCCGGAGGAGGCGGATTTATGTTACTTTATGTTCCGGAAGATAAACAGGAAAATGTTAAGAATGAATTAATGGAGTTTAAGCTAATTGATTTTGAATTTGAACCCATGGGTTCAAGAATCGTTTTTATGGAGGATTAGTCATATGGTAGATTATTTAATGTATATCGAAAAATACATTGAAGATGAAAAAAAAGTACTGGATATGCTCGACAGAAACGAAATAAACAGAGCTTTGAATCTTTTGGAGGAATGCCTTAAGAACGACAGCAATATTTATATTTTCGGAAACGGCGGCAGCTCAGCAACTGCTAGTCATTTTGTAAATGATTTTAATAAAGGTATTTCGGAAAATACGAAAAAGAAATTCAGATTCCAATGCTTAAATGATAATATTCCTACCGTAATGGCTATAGCAAATGATATAGGTTTTGATGAAATATTCAGATTTCAATTAAATGAGAGAATTACGGATAAAGATGTCATCATAGCAATTTCGGGAAGCGGTAATTCTAAAAATGTAATAAATGCAGTTGAATATGCAAAATCTGTCGGATGCAAGATAATAGGCCTCACAGGATTTATCGGAGGAAAACTGAAAGAGCTTTCGGATATATCATTGCATGCACCCATAAACAGTATGCAGATTACCGAAGACATACATATGTTTTTCGATCATTTGATGATGAGCATTTTTTATAAGACGATGTGTAATAAAGAGCATATAAATGGTTAAGGAGGAAGACAGATGAGCAAAATATTGATAACCGGAGCAGCAGGCTTCATTGGATCACAGTTGGCGTATAATCTTTGGAAAAAAGGTGAAGAAGTAACACTTCTGGATGATTTCTCATATGGAAAAGAAGATAATTTAATGTTTGATGAAATAGATTTCAGAGATAGCATTATAAAAATGGATATATGTGATGAAATCGGAATCAGAAAACTTTTTGAAGAGAAGAAGTTTGATTATGTATATCATATTGCTGCAATAACTCCTTTGCCTGACTGCCAGACAAAACCGAGAAGAGCGATTGAAGTAAATGTAGCCGGGACAGTAAATATACTTGAAGCGTCGAGGTTTTACGGGGTAAAGAATGTTATCTTTTCTAGTACTTCGGCAGTATATGAAAATAACGCTGTTTTTCCTACCAAAGAAACAGATGAGGTTGATCCTAATCTGGTTTATTCGTCGGGAAAGTACATGGCAGAGCTTTTCTGTAGAAATTTTGTCAATACATATCATATGAATGTTACCGTGTTACGTTTTGCCAATGTGTACGGACCTCATATTGATTGTCTCAGAACACAGCCTCCTGTTGCAGGATATCTTATCAGAGAATATTTCTATGATCGAGCTCCAATTCTTCATTCTACAGGCGACCAGCAGCGTGATTTTATATATGTGGATGATTTGATAGATTTGGCCATCAGAGTAATGAAAAATACGGGCTTTGATTGTGTAAATGTATCTTCCAATACAACTCATTCGATCAATGAAATGGACAGAATTATTGCTAGATTGATGAAAAAGGAAGAAATAGATTCTGAACATGCTGAACCTGCTCATTTTTGGGTTAATTACCCCGATTTATACTCGGGAGCATACCCTATCTCTACCGAAGTGTTGGCAGCTGAAGTGCTAAAACACACGGAATGTGACAATACCCACGCTAAAGATAAATTTGGGTGGGAACCTAAAGTGGATTTTGAAGAAGGATTAAGAAGAACTGTTGATTTCTCTGTAAAAAAACTGACTGAAAGGGATTCAAAATAAATGGATACAATGTTAACTGAAGAATTAGAGAATGAAACTTCAGAAAAAAATATTGATTATTCTGTGGTAATCATAAATAAAATTCTTGAATTTACTCCAAATTCTATGGGATTTAAGAATATACTTGAGCAAACTATCGGATTTGAAGAGCATATTCAAGTTATTTTTATAGATGAAACACCTTACTTAGATATATCGGATGAATGGAAGTCCATTATTGAAAAATACTCTGATAATATTATATATATTGAAACAATGGATATTCATTCAATTACTGCTTTGGATTTATTTAGGTATATAAAGGGAAAGTACTTTGTTTATGATTGGAATGAAGAAAACTATTTCAGAAATGCCTTTGCGCAAATGAAAAAATTTACTGAAATTCATGAGGAAGAAACTAATGTTTTTTGCATGAAGGAAGACGCTTCATTGGTTTTGGCAAGTAAAGTGGTGACGAATAAGGAAAAGAACGGTATTTTCGTCTTGTTTAAAAATCCGGATTTATTCCGCCTTGATGGTGGAAGCGTTGTATTTCCAAAGAGAGTATTGAGTTATCCAGAAATAAAGGATATTTATCTTTCTGATTATTTTTTTCTAATAGTATTTCAGATTTCATGTTCTTTGACTATGAATCTTGGTATTGTTAATAAATCCATATGCAGATATTCAAGAGATTATGCTGAATATAGATATGCAAGAATGATCGCTCTCAATAATTTAGGTTCTTATGAAGAAGATGTTTATGACATATATCATAAAAAGATTATTGAAATTCTTTTTGAAAAGGTTAAATTCTGCCCTTTATTTTTTCAGAACATTTTATGCATAGATTTGGCAATACGAACAGCTCCGAAAAGAATAGGGTTATATGCCAAATTAGATGAACCCAAAATGTATGAATTAGTAAGAAGCTTAAGATACATCCTTGGCAATATTGAAGATGAAGTAATTTTAAACTGCAAAGTTGGATTTAGCGAAAATAAAGCAAATCTATTAAGATTTAAGTATAACGCATTTCCTGAGATAACGCTGAATAAAAATAATGTGTTTTTACATTATGGAAATACAATGTTGCAGACGATGGAAGATATGGCGTTTAATTTGGATTTCCTGTCTATGAAGGATGGAATGCTTAGAATAGAAGGACAGTTTTTATTTTTTGGGTTATCCGATGAAGATAGTGAAAATGTGAAAATATGTGCTTCTATTAATGGGGTTGATGGACACGAATTTGAATGTTGTATAAGAGATTCCGGAAGTAAATATACAATAGGGTGCGTAATGGCCCAAAAATGTTTATGGTTTAAAACAAGTATTTATTTAAGCAGACTTATTTCTGATTATGAGATAGAAATATATGTTTATTTTAAGGGTACAAAAATCAAGAAAAAAATAAACAATATAAGTAAATTCTTTCCGATTGATATTCATTTGGATAAATCATATTTTTATGAGGACAATTGGAAAGCAACATTTATTTCCAATAAGTTGTTTGTATCATATGCTACGGAAAAAGATTGTCAAAAAGCTGAAAAGGATTTTTGCAATCAAATTGAAAAAATCGGGCCTAATGGAAAGAATGCTGCTTTAGTTCGAAAGTTATATTATATAATTAAAGATCTTAAAACAAGACCAATTTGGCTTTTTTCAAACAGGTTGACTGCTGGTGGAAATAATGGTGGCATTTTCTTTAATTATGTAAGAGAAAAACATCCTGAAATAGATAGTTATTTTGTCTTAGAGGAAAATTGTGATGATTACGAGAGATTAAAATCTGAGGGAATAAATGTAATTAAATCCGGAAGCATAGAACATAAGTTGATTTATATGTTATGTGACTTCAATATTTCTTCTCAATTTGTTCATGGTATCAGAAATCCTTTTGGAGAAGATGACATTGTTTTCTTTAGAGATTTTAAGAGTAGAGAAAAATTTGTATATCTACAGCATGGGGTAATAAAAGATGATATGTCTTTTATTAATCAGAAAAGAATTAACAATTTCTATGGACATATAGTTTCAGCAAAAGCAGAATATGACTCTCTGGAAAACGGAATAGACTTTACTGAAAAAAACTTATGGCTTACAGGATTGGCGAGATTCGATGCGCTCTACCATGATGAAAAAAAAGTGATTTGTTTTTCGCCTACATGGCGCCAATGGCTTATGAACAGTATTAGCCCTGACGGAACCAGAAGCCCGAATATGAAATTGTTTAAAAACAGTGCTTGTTATAATTTTTATCAAGAAATTCTCAATAATGAGAGATTGCTTGAAAGTGCGGAAAAATATGGATATAAGTTATGGTTTTGCGACCATCCACTTTTGAGGGCATATGATGAAGAAATTTACAATTTTGATTCGCGGGTAGAGATTGTCAATGACATGCCATCTGATGAACTTAATGCACAGACAGATTTAATGATTACGGATTATTCATCTGCAGTATTTGATTTTGTTTATTTACGAAAACCGGTTCTTTATTTCCAATTCGATAAAAATACATTTTTCCAGAATCACTCATTTGTTGGAGAAGGATATTTCGACTATGAAAGGGATGGATTTGGGGAAGTGGAATATGATGTAGATTCTGCAATTGACAGAATTATAGAATATATAAAATCGGATTGTAAATTAAAGGACAAATATCGCAAAAGGATAGATACATTCTTTGAATTCAGTGACAATAATAACTGCAAGAGAATATATGAGCATATTATTAAATCTGACGCATATAGAGAATATCCTTTACATATAACAGAAAAATCTTTACTTAATTTAGTTAATATATCACAGTTGAAAAAGATAATTTCTAAAAACGGAAAGATATCTCCGTTAGAAGCATTGGTTCAATTTGACAAGGAACAAAAGGAAAAAGTAAAGATAAAAAAAGAAGTACAAATAAAAAAAGAAATACAAATTGTAGAAAAACCAGTTGAAATTGATTATTTTTCGTATGTTCCAGAGCGTTTTTATTGTGGTGATTTAGGTTTGAAGGCTATATGGTGGTGCTTCAAAGGATGGCTAAAGCATAAGTTAAAAAATAAGAGGAATAGGAATAAAGATGGATTGGACCATAATTCAGAAGAATGATGAGGAAATAATAAAAAAAATAGGAATGGCAAAATTACCGCTCATATTGTATGTTTTAAATAAAAAATATGATGGTAGATATAAACTTATCGACATCGGAAATGACTGTATGTTTCGTTTTGGAGAGACAAATGTTGCAAATACATCATATTTGGCTACTATTATTCATCGTATCATTGTTGAAGATAATTACATAAAAATCAAGGGGGATATATCATGGCCTGCCATTATTCGTGAAGAATTACATTTTTATGTCAAAAAAAATGGAGACTCTTTTGAATGTGAAATTAGTCCGGGGATATTTGATGTATTTACTGATGAGGGAGATTTATATGAAAAGAAAGATATTTTCGATGTCAAAATTCCACTTTCGAAAGGATTGAATGAAATTTCATTTGTGTATGAATGCAATGGGATTTATTCAGAGAGTGGGAAGATTAATGCGATGAGACATGTACCGGTGTCGGATATTCTTCCCAAGCAATATGCCGAAGTTAACGGATGGCTTATGAAGATTTCTAACGGAAAACTTTTAATTGAAAAAAATGATTCTAAAGATGATACAAGAAGGATACTTGAAAATACATTTTGCACAAGTATAAAGGATAAAAGAATCATTTCTTTACGTAAAAAATATTTTGAAAGATTAAACAAAAAGAAAAGACAGATTTGGCTTTTTATGGATCGCTTAGAAAAGGCTGATGATAATGGGGAAGTTTTTTTTAGATATGTATTGGAATGTAAAGATTTAGACATTGATGCATATTTTATAATTTCACGTGAGTCACCGGATTTTGAACGATTGCAAGAGTGTGGGAATGTTATCGAAGCAATGACGGATGAACATTACTTGTTACTGTTTTTGGCTGATTATATTTTTACTTCTCAATTAAATGGATGGGTAGAAAACCCATTTATTGGTAAAGAAGAATATTTTAGAGATATTTATCATCATGCCAAAGTGGTTTTTTTACAACATGGAGTAACAAAAGACGATCATTCCAAATGGTTAAACAATATCAAACAGAATCTTTTTGCTGTAGTTACAAGTTCGACACTTGAAACTAAAGATATGGAACGGTTGGAGTATGGATTTGAAAAGGAACAGATTTGGAATGTGGGAATGCCTCGATTTGATTTACTTTACAAAGAAGAACCTAAGTATGTTTTAATAGTACCTACTTGGCGAAAAGGGATAATGTCTCAAAAGTATATTGAAGAATTAAAAACATATAGATGGATAATTAATGATAATGAAAAGAAAAATCAATACTTTTATAAATACCATTCCTTATTATCTAATACTGATTTTAAAAAGATTTGTAGACAAAATGGATATGAACCTGCATTTTTGGCACATCCATTAATGCAGGATTATATTGATTTTTTTGATATACCTGAAGATGTTACTGTGCTTCCTTACAATTCGGTTTGGAGAGACGTATTTGCTCAAAGCGCAGTAATGATTACGGATTATTCTTCTGTGGCATTCGATTTTGCATACCTTGAAAGACCAATTATATATTATCAGTTTGACAAAGAAAGTTTCTTTGAGAATCATTCGTATAAAAAAGGATATTTCGAATATGAAACGATGGGATTTGGAGATGTAGTAAATGATGAGATAGAACTAAACGAATGTTTGGGGAAAATACTTCATAATGGATGTGTTTTAGAAGATAGATATTTGGGTAGAATTCATTCATTTTTTTATTTAATTGATGGTGATAATTGTAAGCGATTACTTGATAGAGTACAAAAAAATATAGGCAGACAACTGAAATAAAGGATAGTATTACGAATAACTGATTAAGGTGCTTATGAGGTAACATCTAGGAGCTGTATTATTATGAAGAAAAAAATTTCTATTATTGGATCTTGCCCGAGCAGGGATTTGTTTAATAAAATGTTTGTGACAAATTGGAGAGATTTTTTCGAAGTAGTTATAGAAAGATTTCAGACATCTTTTATTTCTGTAATGTCAGTTCCAATTCCAGTAAACAGAAATATAAAAAGTAAAGAAATAAACAAGAATTATTACAGCAAATATTTTTATGCAGAATGTGAAAAGAGTATAATAAACGGACTTGTGTCTACTCAACCAGATGTTATTTTGGTTGATTTTTATGCTGATGCTGTATACGGAGTACAAAAGATTTCAGATAAGCAATTTATTACTAAAGACCCTGGTCATTGGGATGATTTATTTGGTTGTATATCATTGGGACCTAAAGAAAAAATAATAGCTTTGTATCGCCCTGAAGAGTATTTAATATTATTTAAAAAAGCTTTTAGGAAGTTTGTAAAGCTAATAAATGATTATTTACCGAGTGCACAAATAATTGTTAATGAACTTCATTTAGCAAATAAAATAAAACTCGAGAATTCTATTGAAGAGTTTAAATTTACTGATGTGAATGGAGTGGATTCCGCTGGAAAAAAAGTAATGATAAAAGGCGAAGACAGGTATAATATATATTGTAATATTATTGGCGAAATGAATAAATTTGCTATTCAAGAACTCGGACTAACATCAATTAAAGGGAAAAGAGATTATTATATAAATCCTAATCATTCCTGGGGACCAGGGATGGTGCATTATGAAAAAGAATTTTACATTGATGTTTTTAAAGATTTAATCAATAAATCTAGAGAATGCGTTTCAAAGCTGAATAACGAAAATCTATTTACGAATGGATATTTTAAACAAAACACTTTATTTTGGGATGCTTGGAATAAGAACTTCAGTATAAAAAATATATTGGGGAATAATCAACGGGTATTAGTATATGATGGACGAAAAAATAATAATCTTTTTAATCAGGTTTGGTCATATGCAATAGAAGGAGTTGAAGATTATTATACAATTTCTTTCGAAATGAAAATTCACGAAATTTCTTCGGTCGATAAACCGATTTTTGAAATAAGGACTTTTGATAATTTGGGACTATTTAATTTCAAGGATTGTATAGATGAATATAAAATTTTCGCAAAAGAAAATTATAAATTAAATTGTTTTGAGAAATACAACTTTACATTTTTTAATAAATGTAAGTTTTTTAGAGTGGCTCCTTATTGTTACGAACAAGGATATTTGGAGTGGAAGAATATAGAAATTGTCAGAGGAAATAGAAGTGACAATATTGAGTTTCATGGATACAGTTTAATGGAAAAAACACTGATGAATGAAGAAATAACCTTAAATGATGTGAATTTAATAGGTTGCAATAAATATGCAAAATTCGGATAAACGGTACCCCTGCACCGCATGAGCGGTGCGGGAGTATCGCACCAACGGTGCGCTAACCGTTTTTCCGTTTGTTTATAGGTTCCAGATTTCTCATGTTTTTACCGTTCATTTCTAAACGGTATGATTCACTGAGGACACGAGCAAGGCTCGCTTCTGCATAGGTATGGTCTACAAACAGGTCATACCATGATGAAACAGGTATCTGTGATACCAGAAGTATTGATTTATAAGGATCCCTGCAGTCAAATACTTCAAACAGATTCCTGCACTTATCAAGATCAAGGTTCATAAGGCCGAAATCATCAACCACGAGCAGATCATAATCGGCGAACTGATTCAATGCCTCCTGGTATGTACCGAGTTTTTCGGCTTTGGCAAGCTCGTTTATTATACCGCTCGCCTTATAGTAACGTACCGTTTTAAATTTTTTTAGGGCACAGATCGCAAGTGCATTTGCCAGATAACTTTTACCGGAGCTGGTCTTACCAGTTATTACTAAGTTCCTGCCCTGGTCGATCCAATCGCATTTAGCGAGTTCTTCGATTATGGCTGTGTCGAGCTGGCGTGACGGATCGTATATAGTATCATCAAGGTCAGCTACTGGATATTTCAAGGTCGCCTTTTTGATGAACCTGTTGAGTTTTTTTGTATATCTGAGATCCCATTCGGCATCGATGATACGCTGTATCTTGTTATTAAAAGGTATGAGATTCTCATTCGGGTCTGAAAAGACTTTCTCGAGTTCCGCAGCCATACCTGAAAAACGCATGGTCTTAAGTTTATTGCAGAGTTCATACTCTTCAACGGATAATTGTTTTTGTACCTGTTTTTTCACTTGTACTCCTCCTTCCCGCGAAGATTTCCGTGGTTAGGAAGTACACTTTTATGTGGACATGTGTTCCCTTCCTGCTTCTCTTTAAGCAGACGCTTGAAGTAGGAGTAACGGCAGGCATTGCTCTCGATACACGTTTTAGAGATTTCCTCTATAAGGAGCTTTGACTGGTCCATACACATGTGAAGGATACCGTTGCAGCTGTTGTAAGCCTGTTCCTCGTGCTCTGATGAC
>JAFRSU010000076.1 GCA_017427415.1 Lachnospiraceae bacterium
AAAAAGAGGCAGGGAAGGACAATAAAAATATCCTTCCCTTTATTATTTTTACATATAAATAAGCCCCCACTAAAAGCCCCCACGGAATGCCCCCACGGAAAGACCCCACTAAAGGGTGACCCCACAAAACTTTGGATTACCCGTATTTTGCGTTATGGCAGACGGGGTTTTTGTTATGTGGTCATATTTTACAGGTCACCAAGAAAAAACATGGACACTGCTCACGGTTTATGGTAAAATAAGGCTTTAGAGGGCCTCTGTGTATACAAGGCGGAGGCAGATACAGAAGGACAAAATACCAATAAGGTAATACGGTAATACAAATATATGGATACAGATATAAAAACAATTATTTTCGATATGGACGGTGTCCTGTTCGACTCGGAAAGCCTGGATAAAAAGGCGTGGATAGAGCTGGCCGGGGAGTATGGTATAAAGGATATCATGTCGGCTTTCAGGGAGTGCATAGGTACCCCTGATTACAATATCATAAGTGTACTGGACAGATATATAGAAAAGAGCAGGCAGGAAGGATGCACAGGCAGCAGATCCTTAGATGACCTTACCGGAGAAAGATTCCGAAAAGAGACCTTAGATATCTTCGACAGATTCGTAGAGGAGCAGGGGATGCCGCTTAAGTACTATGCGGCAGAGTGCCTCTCAAGCCTTAAGGCAAAGGGATATAAGCTGGGATTAGCATCGTCTACGCCTGTAGAGCGTGTGGTGCCGCAGCTTACAGTCACAGGGCTTATCGGATACTTTGATGATGTAGTCGGCGGTGGTATGTATAAAAAGGGTAAACCGGACCCGGAGGTATTTTTACTCAGCTGCGACAGGCTCGGCGGAAAGCCGGCGGAGACCATAGTGATAGAAGACTCATATAATGGTATCAGGGCAGCATATGCTGCAGGCATGAGACCTGTCATGGTACCGGACCTTATCATGCCTGATGACGAGATGAGGGAAAAAGCCTGGAAGATATTTGAGAATCTTAAAGAAGTGGACGAATTTCTGTCTGCGAAGCAGACTGATGAGGTGTGATTACTGACCAAAAGCCTGAAACAAAAAGAAAAAATATATAATTCATAGGAGGGGCGTATGAAAGAATGGAAAGGTTACAGAAGGGGTGTTAACATCGGAGGATGGCTGTCACAGTGCATACATACATATGAGCATTATGACAGGTTCGTAAGCGAGGCTGATTTTAAAAATATCAGCAGCTGGGGACTTGACCATGTGAGGATCCCCGTAGATTATAATCTCATAGAGGATGAGAAAGGCAATTACATTGAGAAAGGCTTCGGATATATTGCCAAGGCTATAGAGTGGTGTAAAAACAGCGGACTCAATATGATACTTGATATCCATAAGACCTATGGTTTCTCATTTGATAAGGGTGAGAGGGAGAGCGGATTTTTCGAGAATCCTTCCAGCCAGGAACGCTTTATAAGAATGTGGGAGAACCTGGCTGAGCGTTACGGCAACATAGGTGAGAGTGTGGCATTTGAGCTGTTAAACGAAGTTACCGACCAGGCATTTATCACTACATGGAATGATATCGTAAAAAGATGCATCATAAGGATCAGAAAGATAGCTCCAAAGGTAAAGATACTGGTAGGCAGCTACTGGAACAACCATGTATCGGCAGTAAAGGACCTTGATCCTCCTTATGATGAGAACATCATTTACAACTTCCATTGTTATGAGCCTCTTATCTTTACACATCAGGGTGCGGGCTGGATTGATGTTATGCCTCGTGATTTCAGAATGAACTTTAAGAAGACTTATAAGGAATACAAGGACCTCTGCCGTCCCATAAGTGAGTACTGGGCTAGGGATTTCTTCGTTCCTACTAAGGAAGATGATGTGATCGACAGCAAATATTTTGAGAAGATGTTTGAAAGTGCCATTAAGACCGCTCAGGAAAGAGATGTTGCTCTGTACTGCGGCGAGTACGGTGTTATAGATCTGGCTACACCTGAGGATGCACTCGAATGGTACAAGACGATCAATCCTATATTTGAAAAATACGGTATAGGCCGTGCAGCATGGTCATACAAGAGCATGAACTTCGGATTATGTGAGGATAGACTTGCAGGTATCAGAAGTGAGCTTTTAAAAGTAATGTAATTTATTAGTAAAGGGGTCAGGTACCATTAAAAATATTTAATGGTACCTGACCCCAATATTATTAGTTTAAAATATATTCTATTTCTAAGTGGTTGCCTGAGATACTGATATCGGCCATGGCTCCGGAGATGACCGGTATCTGCGGCGGCAGATGTCCCAGATCGGCATCGAAGAGTATCGGTACGTTTTTACTCTTTAGGATGTTCAGTACTGCATCGTATGTATCAAGTCCCATGACGGATTCATTGTAGTGCATGGGACGTCCGATGATAAAGCCTTTTGTGTACTCAAACCAGCCTGCACTCTCAAGCTGCCAGATGGCACGGAAGATGGAGAGAGGGTTGAGGTCACATGATTCCAAGTACCAGATGATACCGTCGTCTTTATATCTCTCTGTAAAATCCTTCACCTTATCATATTTTGTGCCGCACAGGCATACCAGTATATCTAAGCATCCGCCTATCATGCGTCCTGAGATGCTGCACTTGGGACATTCGGTCTCCTTATAAAATTTCCCGTCTATAAAAAGCTTCTGACTGTAGGCTTCGGTCGCATTTACCGTAGCCAGCGGTGCCTCTTCTGTAGCCTTGCCCTCTATCTCCCATGCGGGGTAGTTGGAGAATTTGAGCTTCTCACCCGACAGCAGCTTAAAAGTATCATTTAAGTACTCGTGCGGAGGCTGCATACCGAACGATGATGCGCAGGGTCCGTATATGGCTGCCGTATCACACAGGGTAGGCAGGGTGAATGTGAGATTGGTGTTATCGGAGTAACCGAGGAACCACTTTGGTCTAGCTGTCCGTATCGCATCAAAATCAACATAGCCTAAGTCCTCGCACATGGTCTCTCCGCCGCCGACGGATATGATGCATTCGCTTTTGTCATTGGTGAAAAAGTCATTTATCTCAGCGCCGCAGGCAGCAGCGTCCGTGCTTTTACCTATGCCGTCGCTCTTATATACATTAGGACCGGTGACTGTCCGGTAGCCTTTTTCTTCAAAATAGTGCAGTGCTGACTTAAATCTGGAAAAATAAGGCTCTATGGAGCCGCACCCGAAGGACGGGGCTATAAATCCGATCCTATTACCCTGCTTGATAAATTCGGGATATCTCATATGAAGACCTCCAAGTTTACAGAAAAATCTTTGATAATAATAAAAGTGTATCATATAAAAGTCTTATTTGCAATAATCGGCATATTATTGTATAATAGATATACCTTAATAATATAAAAAGGAGGGCAAAGATATGGCAGCGAAAAAATCAAGTAAGAAGCCGGTCATCGGTATATTTGTCGTAGTACTTATCATAGCTTTGTTTCTGCTTTTTAAACAAATGGGAAACAAGGTGACGTTAAGTGCGGAAGGCCTGATAGGGAATACGGCGGGTAACCTGTATAACGGCGGGCTTTTCTGCGAATATGAGGGCAGGATATATTTCAGCAATCCGGATGATGATTATGCATTGTATTCCATGAAGACTGACCTGTCAGACCTTAAAAAGCTGTATAATGACTATGCCAGATATATAAATGTAGACGAGAACTATGTGTATTATACACGTATGAACAATAAAAAGACCACTCAGACACAGAGCAAGCTGGTCGCATACCATACGGGTATATACAGGATGAGCAAGACCGGTAAGAATCTCAAGGCCATCACCACGGATCCTTGCGGAAGCTTGCTGCTGTATGATAATAAAGTCTACTATCAGACATATGCGAAAAATAACAACAAGCAGCTCGTTATAGCCAGGTCGGATATAGACGGCAGCAATACGGTAGAGCTTATCACAGACGATGCTCCGGCGGTATCCGTCTATGAAGGAAATATCTATTATTCGGGTAAGCTCCGTGACCAGAACGTACATGAAGTAAATGCATTAGGAGAGGATAACGTATATATGTCCACAAAGGCATATATGCCTATCGTTACAAAAGAAGGTACCTATTATGTATCCACCATGGACGGCTACAAGCTGTACCTTACAGGTGCGGACGGGAGCAGTGAGATACTTGTTGAAAAGCCGGTATCCTGGTATAATCTCACTGCGGACGGGAGATATATTTTTTACAGCTGCGACGAGAAGGATACGCCTGCCATCTATATGCTTGACAGGAGTAACGGAGCAACAGAGAAAATATCCGCAGGTAATTTCAAGTGGATAAACATAGCGGGAGGATATTGTTTCTTCTTTGATTTTTCGAGTGAACGTGCATATGCATATGATTATGAGAAAAAAGTACTGAATTTCTTTAATCCGTCAGCATTGAAGTGACGTAGTTAAATCGGAAAGGAAAATGTATTGTATATGAAACACAGATATCGTCTGGTATCAGGCCTTGTTTTGGCGGTCTTAGCCATAGTCTGGGTGGTGTTCCTCACTTTAAATGAGGATAAGGGATCACCTTCGGGGACTAAGGATACCATGGTAACACAGTTAAACAGCATAAAAGATAAAATAAAAGAGCAGGAGGTTAACGCGGTTACTCCCACAGCGGAGCCTACGGATACCCCTTCAGTCACTCCGGAACCGACTGACGCGCCAGTGACACCGGCTCCCACACCCATAGTACTTCCGGAGTACACCAAGTTTGATTATATCCTTGCGAATGTCAATGAAAAGATGAACGTAAGAGAGGGTGCCGGACAGAACAAGAAGGTAGTGGGTTCGCTTCCTGCCAACGGATACGGAAAAGTCATAGAACGTGGCACGGAGTGGTTTAAGATCAAGTCGGGTGATGTGACGGGATATGTTTCCACACAGTACATACTTACCGATACCGAAGCCATTAACAAGATGAGAGAGCTTGATGCCTTAAAGCTTACCATCACGGGAAAGGATGTAAATGTGAGGACCGAGCCCAATACCACCTGTGAGATCAAGCTGCAGGCTAAAAACGGAGCGGTATATGATTATTATCCCGAGTTCTCTACCCAGCTGTTCTATGCGATCCTTATAGACGGTGAGATATGTTATGTCTCCAACAGCTATTCGGAAGTAACGATAAAGCTGGAGACGGCCAAAAAGTGATAAAAACAAGGGCAGATTTTTAATGCCATTGAGTTACATTTATTTCTCTTTCAACAGGCATACCGCCTGGGATGCGATACCAAGGCCTTCACCGGTGAAGCCGAGCCCTTCTTCGGTGGTGGCCTTTACATTTATACGGCTAAGCTCAATACCGAGTGCTACGGCTATGTTTTTCCTCATTTCGGGTATGTGGGGGGACAGCTTCGGCCTCTGCGCTACAATAGTAGAATCGATATTTTCCACGGAATATCCCGCATCATCTAAAAGTGATGCTACCCTCTTTAACAGCTCTATACTTGATATGTCCTTGTACTGCATATCATTGTCCGGAAAATGCTTTCCGATGTCACCGAGTGCTGCGGCACCGAGCAGTGCATCCATGATGGCATGCACAAGCACATCGGCATCCGAATGTCCGAGCAGTCCTTTTTCGTATTCTATTTCTACTCCGCCCAAGATAAGTTTCCTGTTTTCCGTCAGACGGTGAACGTCATATCCTGTTCCTATTCTCATGGCTTCTCCTTTATCATACCGGTCTGTCCGCCGGGGTTATTCCGAACGTCATCTAAAGTATATATTAAAACCGGTTTTTTATCAAACTTTTTTTGATATACAAAATTTTACTTGACGCGGGCCCTTAAGATGAGTATACTATCAAACTTGGTGGTTTGTTTTTAAGTAATCGGTTTTGAACAGTATCTATATACTGACCGGAGGATAAAGTGGAAACAGCAGTCGGTATCTCGGCGGTCACATGTGCGGGGTTGCTTACCTCGATACTTGTGAAACCGTCGGTGAACGTTAAAAAACATAATATAAGCATATATTGGATGGTAGTATTGGCAGGTGCTGTAGCGTTACTGCTTACCCGCAGCATATCCTTAGAAGAGGTTATAGCCGGGCTTACAGCGGACACTGCGGTCAATCCCTTAAAGATCCTGGTACTGTTTTTCTCGATGTCGGTACTTTCGGTCTTTCTGGATGAGGTCGGATTTTTCAGATATATGGCATGCTTTACGCTGTCAAAGGCAAAAGCAAGCCAGAAAAAGATGTTTGTTTTTCTGTTTGTGATAGTATCTGTTCTTACGGTATTTACATCTAACGATATCATAATACTTACATTTACGCCGTTTATCTGCTACTTTGCGAAGAATGCCGGGATAGATCCGACGCCTTACCTTTTCTGCGAACTGGTAGCTGCAAATACATGGTCAATGATGTTTGTTATAGGTAATCCGACCAATATCTACCTGGCTACATCAAACAACATCACATTTATGGAATATTTTAAAGTGATGGCACTTCCCACGCTTGCTGCGGGGCTGGTCGCATTTGTTGTTTTGTATTTCCTGTTCAGAAAAAAACTCTCCCTTCCTCTTAAACCCAATAAGGCGGAAGAGAAGATAACCGATAAAAGACTGCTCGGCATAGGACTGATCCATCTTTCTTTATGCACCGTAATGCTTGTGATATCGGCATACATAAAGCTTGAGATGTGGCTTATCACTTTGGCGTTCGCATGTTCACTGTTTGTATTCGATCTCCTCTACAGAGGTCTTTCGCATACACACGGAAATGAGCTTAAGGACTGCTTAAAGCGTGTCCCCTGGGAGATGATCCCGTTCATCATATCCATGTTTGTAATCGTGCTTTCACTGGATAAATACGGAGTGACAGGCCGCATCAGCGAACTGCTGGAGTGCAGCCGTCCGGAGTTCTCCTACGGAACAGCGTCATTCCTTACTGCAAATATGATAAATAACATCCCCATGAGCGTGCTGTTCTGTCCGGTTATCGGGAATGCTTCCGCAGCCATAACACAGCCGGCAGTATATGCTGCCATAGTCGGGTCAAACCTCGGAGCCTTGCTTACACCTGTCGGTGCCTTGGCAGCGATCATGTGGAGTAACATCTTGAAGAAAAATCATGTGGCTTTCAGATATACTTCATATATCAAAAACGGTGTGATAGTATCTATACCGGCGTTGCTCGCGGCACTTTCGGTTTTGAGCCTGGGGTTATAGGATATGCTTTAAGGATGCGCAGATAGAGATTTTGAGGTTATGTTAATAGTTTTAGAAAATAAAAAACACGTGCAGGATATATATGTCTTACACGTGTTTTATTTGTTTTAAGATCTTTCGCTGTCGCTTGGGATGATTGAAACCCGTATGACAGGAACCCGTCCGTAAGACAGGAGTCTGTTGGCCGGATTACGATGTGCCGGGAACTGAGTCAGATAAGGGGAACTGAATCAGCTATATCAGGGAGTACGTTCCTTGCACATATAGAATATGGCGAGGAGTCCGGGACCGCAATGTGCGCCTATGACTACTCCGAGTCCCTGAATGGAAAAACTCTTTATAGAGGGAAATTTCTCGAGGAGCTTACTCTTTACGTATTCTGCATCCTCCTCACAGTCTGCATGATTGATAAGGAATTCCACATCATCGGGTTTGCCGATCTCGTTTATGATCGAATCGATTATGGTATTGAGTGCTTTTTTACGTCCTCTTACCTTAGAGGATACTAAAAGTGTGCCTTCGTTCGGTACATATAATACAGGTTTGATGTTTAACAACGTACCTACCAGTGCAGCGGAGTTTGATACACGGCCTCCGCGCTTTAGATAACTTAAGTCATCAACGGTAAATCTGTGGGCGATACGGAACTTGTTGTCCTCGATCCACTTGACTGATTCTTCATAAGAAAAACCGGCTTCATAATTTTTGATGGCATTCATGACCAAAAGTCCGAGTCCGCCGGATACACAGCAGGTATCCACATAATCTATCGTTATATCGGGATATTTTGCCTTAAGCTCTTCGATAGCTTCCTCGGCAAACTTATGGGATGCGGACAGAGCCTTGGACATATCGAGGAAAATAATGTTCTTATTTTCTTTTTTGATAAGATCCTCAAAAAACTCTCTGTAAGCGTAAGTGTTGATAGCAGCGGTGGTGAGCAGTGCACCGTTTCTCATTTTTTTGTAGACTTCATGTCTGGTTGCTTCGCTGCAGTCATCATAATATACCGTCGCGTCAATAGTATATGAGTACTTGATGAAAGGTATGTTGTGCTCTGCCAGATATTCCTTGGTCAGATCACAGGTTGATGCTGTAGCGATCAGATAATTTTGTTCCATTTTCCTTCTCCATATAGTTTGATAACCGGGCAGCCTATTTAAAGTTTGGCAGCAGGTCGCTCCGGTCCGTCAGAATATGCGGGCATATTCCGATATTTATATTATAATGTATCCGGATTAAAAAGAAAAGAAAATTTTTTATCATTTATAGTTAAAAATTTGGCTTTTACGGCAGAAAGAGAATTAAAATCACATAAGGTAAAAAAAGAGTAGATTTTATTTGTACAAAGTGCTATAATATAAATTTGTGGGGCTTTATCCGAGACTACTGAAGGGTATTTTGAGGCAGATCAAGGCTTCCCATTGAGGGGAAGACCACAAATCAAGGCTTCCCCTTGAGGGGAAGCTGTCTGCGAAGCAGACTGATGAGGTGTGATCCTGAAAGTGTCCTTCAGTTGTTTCGGAGCCCCCGTGAAACTATAAAGTGCGGATGGTTTGCGAATATTTTCGAACATCCGGGAGTACAAAACGGAGGAAAAAAATGTACAAGACTTTTTCAATGGAACTTGCCGGCCGTACACTCAGTGTTGACGTCGGCAGAGTAGCAGCTCAGGCTAACGGTGCTGCATTTATGCGTTACGGTGATACCACAGTGCTTTCTACAGCTACAGCTTCTGAGAAGCCCAGAGACGGTATCGATTTCTTCCCTTTAAGTGTTGAGTTTGAAGAGAAGCTCTACGCAGTAGGAAAGATCCCCGGCGGATTCACAAAGCGTGAAGGAAAGCCCAGTGAGAATGCTATCCTTACATCACGTGTTATCGACCGTCCTATGAGACCTCTTTTCCCTAAGGACTATCGTAATGACGTAACACTTAACAACATGGTAATGGCAGTTGATCCTGCATGCCGTCCCGAGCTTGTAGGTATGCTCGGTTCTGCTATCGCTACAGCTATTTCGGATATACCTTTTGACGGTCCCTGCGCTATGACTCAGGTAGGTATGATCGATGGCGAGTTCATCATCAACCCTTCACAGGAGCAGTGGAAGAGCGGCGATCTTAACCTTACGGTAGCTTCTACAGCAGAGAAGGTTATCATGATCGAGGCAGGTGCTAACGAGATCCCCGAGGATAAGATGATCGAGGCTATCTACAAGGCACATAATGTTAACCAGACTATCATCGCATTTATCAATGATATCGTAAAAGAAGTAGGAAAGCCCAAGCATGAGTACACCAGCTGTGCTATACCTCAGGAGCTTTTCGATGCCATCAAGGAGATCGTTCCTCCCGCAGAGATGGAAGAGGCTGTATTTACAGATGAGAAGCAGAAGAGAGAAGCAAATATCTCTGCTATCACAGATAAGCTTACAGAGGCTTTTGCAGACAACGAGGAATGGCTTGCGATCTTAGGCGAGGCTATTTATCAGTATGAGAAGAAGACAGTAAGAAAGATGATCTTAAAGGATCATAAGCGTCCTGACGGCCGTGAGATCACTCAGATCAGACCTCTTGCTGCTGAAGTAGATATCATCCCCAGAGTACATGGTTCATCCATGTTCACCCGTGGACAGACACAGATCTGTGACGTATGTACCCTTGCACCTCTTTCAGAGATGCAGAAACTTGACGGTCTCGATGAGAACGAAGTAAGCAAGCGTTACATGCATCATTATAATTTCCCTGCATACTCAGTAGGTGAGACCAAGGTAAGCCGCGGTCCCGGACGTCGTGAGATCGGTCACGGTGCTTTAGCTGAGCGTGCACTTATCCCTGTACTTCCTTCAGAGGAAGAGTTCCCTTACGCTATCCGCTGCGTATCGGAGACATTTGAGAGTAACGGTTCAACATCCATGGCTTCTACATGTGCTTCATGTATGTCACTTATGGCAGCAGGTGTTCCCATTAAGCGTATGGTTGCAGGTATCAGCTGCGGTCTGGTTACAGGTGAGACAGATGATGATTTCGTACTTCTTACCGATATTCAGGGATTAGAGGATTTCTTCGGAGATATGGACTTCAAGGTTACAGGTACTACCGAAGGTATCACAGCTATCCAGATGGATATTAAGATCCACGGACTTACCCGTCCTATCGTAGAGGGTGCTATTGCTCGCTGTCGTGAAGCAAGACTTTTCATCATGGATAACTGCATGAAGAAGGCTATCGCTGAGCCTCGTCCCGAGGTTAGTCCTTACGCTCCCAAGATCGTTCAGATCCAGATCGATCCGCAGAAGATCGGTGAGGTTGTCGGACAGCGCGGCAAGACCATCAATGCGATCATTGATGCTACAGGCGTTAAGATCGATATCACCGATGACGGTGCTGTATCGGTATGCGGCACAGATCCCGCTATGATGCAGGAAGCTATCAGACTTATCAATATTATCGTTGAGGAGTTTGAAGAGGGCAAGATCTACGAAGGTAAGGTTGTTTCCATCAAGGAGTTCGGTGCATTCATCGAGTTCGCTCCCGGCAAGGAAGGTATGGTTCATATCTCCAAGATCGCTAAGGAGAGGATCAACCATGTAGAGGATGTGCTCACCTTAGGTGATAAGGTTAAGTGCGTATGCCTCGGCAAGGATAAGATGGGCAGGATCAGCTTCTCTATCAAGGATGTTAAATAATCATCATACAATAAAATGTCATCCTGAACGTTAGCGAAGGATTTTAATACATAAAAGAGGATAGCCGGGCTATCCTCTTTTATGTAAATATAATATGTTTAATTGTTAAGTGCAAGTTTTGATTCTAATTCCTTGATGTATGCATTAGCCTGACTCAATTGCGTTTCCGCATTTTCTGCACGTGAACGCTCACGGTTTATTTCGGCTTGTGCTTCCTGAAGAGCTTCTTCACGTCCTTCGCGGAACCATTTTTGGCACTGTAATTCTAAAACCTGACCATCCATAGTGTTCACCAACCTTTCCTTATAATCATCCTCGAGTTTGTCGCTTATAAGATTGACTACTTTACGATATAATGTAGCAAGTTCACGGGTATAGTTTTCAGACAGCTTATTATGAATATATGCATCATAAAATAGGGCTGTAAACTCCTTGAGTTCTGATAATATTTTATCATATTCCTCAAGATTTTCAAGACAATTATTCGCTATCTGCTCTATAGACTTTTCATAACGTAAAGGGAAAAAGGGAATTAAAAAAAATAAGTTTTTTTCATATATTTCTTTCATGGAATATCCCTGTACATGCATTACCGGTACGACCATATCTATTTGTTGATCTTTATGATAATACCGGATAATTCTTTCTGTTTTTTTTGGTTCGTCATCGCTTGTTGGCCTTAACATCATAATAGCAGAGTTAGGGAGCTGTACTTCAAGAATTTCCTTTGAATTACTTAGTTTAGCGTTTTCGAATGCAATTTGCATATTATAATCAAGAATACGTATAAGGATACTTCCATCTGCATTGGACTGACATTCAATATGATATATGACGCCGTTGAGTTTCAGGTATGAATCACTGATTACTTTTGATACCTTTTGAGAATCATCTTCTGATACGGCCATTTTCATGTGTTCGTTAGCATAGCGTTCAAGTTCGCTTTTATCTAGTTCGTAATCCGTACCAAACAACTCATTTACCACAGGAATAAGTAACGGCAGCATATAATTGCATTGTGTTTTAAAAACATCATCATATAAAGTATGATGCTTATTGTTCTGATCAACTAAAACATTATTAAGTTTTTCGGGCATAATACCTCCTTGAAAAAATATAAAAATGGGAAAAAGAAAGATAGCTGTAAAGACTTCAAAAATATAGATAAAATGATTATTTTAGAAATATGTAAGGGTACCGACTCCCTTAACGATTTAATGATATATCAAAAGTTAATAAGAGTCAAGACTGAATTTTAGTATTGTTGAAGACAGGGCAATCTGTCCTCATGTCCATAATAGTACTTAAAGAATATTCATATTTGCATTTTTTCGGCAAATATAGTAATCTATTTGCAGAGGTATACGGTTTAAAGTATATTTTTTGAATGATATAATAATCCCATATTAAATTCGGAGGAGGATTATAAAAATGACATGCTTTACATGTAACTCTTTAATACCTGACGGGTCGGCTAGTTGTCCGAGATGTGGGGCGAAGCTGATTGTTCCCGGAGCTCAGAGCAATCAGGGAGCACAGGGAGCACAAGGATACCAGGTACCGCAAGGTAATCAGGAATCCCAGGGTTATCAAGGCAACCAAAGTTATCAAGGGAATCAGGGCTATCAGGGCAACCAGAGTTACCAAGGGAATCAAGGTTATCAGGGCAACCAAGGCTACCAAGGGAATCAGGTTTACCAAGGAAATCAGGGCTATCAAGGTAATCAAGGCTATCAGGGAAACCAGGGATATCAGGGAACTCCCGGTTACCAGAATTACGGTGCATCATGGAACAGACCGGGCGACCAGCCGCGTAATTATGCTCAGGAACAGAAATCGTTCATATTAGATGCGACAGGCTCGATAAAGAAAACATTTTTTTTACGAATGGGACAGATGCTTATTTGGGTTGCTGTGGCTGGAATACTATTTCTTGCAAGTAAGTCTTCAATTTGGGATATAGCGGCACATCCGTTTATGTATGATACTCTGCCGAAGATACTTCAAGGTGCAAATTTAATCCTATTCATTCTGTTATTGATCCGTTTTTCAGATCTGCAGGGCTATGAAGAAAGATTTGCAAAAGTACTTCGTTTTGGCGCTTTAGCACTACTCTTTCAGGGTGCGGCAATATTTTTCAGCAACAGCAGCAGTGATTATAGCAGTGTTATCACTCTTCTTATAAGCATCGGCGAACTGTTGACAGGCTTGTACTTCCTGTATCATTATTGCGGAGCATTTGCGGACCTTACAAGTACGATAGATGACACTGTTGCAGCTAAGTGGAGAATGCTGCTTGTGATCTATGGAGTTGAAATGTTAGCACAACTTGTTGTATTAGGAATCATATTCTTTAAAGCTAAAAATATGCGTACCTATAGCGACATGCTCTTTGTGGCTAATGCTGCAGTCTGGTGGGCAATATTAGTTCCTGCAGTGACAGCGGTAGTTATGATCATCGAGTCGATCATCTTTTCAAAAACAATAAAGTGCTTTGAAAACGAACAAAGATATCAGTAATTTACTTAAAATCATAGAACGACCGTCAGGTGAAAAGATATGGATTACAAAAGTTTTCTGGCTAATTTCAGACGTATTGCCTGTGTAATGTCCGTAAATCTTAACGAAGAAGGAGATAACAGGTATTTTGTAGTAGATGCAAATGACGCATATAAGAATACCGTTGTAAAGGACATAAATGACTTTGAATGTAATGTCCCTTACACGAGGTATATACCTAAGGCACCCGAATATGAGTGGCACAGTAAACGCGGTTGAATTTATAACCGGTATGCAGATATTATGCATACCGGTTTTCTAATTAAGGCCGGGACCGCCGTACGAATAGAAAAGGGGTATGAAACAATTTAGTAAGTCTTGTATAGACTTCACTATTGCATTTAATGGAATTCGGTGATAGAATGGTCACAGTTATTTGTAGATAAGAAGGAAATCAATATGACATTGAAGGATTTGAAAAAGGGCGAATCCGCGGTGATCACCACTGTTGGCGGACAGGGTGCATTAAGGCAGCACTTCCTTGATATGGGAGTGATACCGGGAGCGGAGGTAACCCTTATAAAATACGCCCCGATGGGCGATCCGATGGAGCTGACGATCCACGGATATGAGCTGACACTGCGCCTTGCCGATGCCGAAAAAATAGGCATTGAGGCGGTACAGAGTGTCAATGTATCGGACGAAAACAAAGATGAAGCCGTATCCGATAAAGGACATAAAGCTGAAAAGAACGGTAAAGACGCAAAAGATGGCAAAGCTATAAAAAGCGGTAAAGACGATAAAGCAGGCAAGGGTGAAAAAGCCTCCAAGGAGCTCAGAAAATACCGTGAGCACCCCGGATTTGGTGAAGAGGGTATATATCATGACCACACCAACGAGAACCCGCTTCCCGAAGGGACTAAGCTTACCTTTGCACTTGCGGGAAATCAGAACTGCGGAAAGACCACGCTTTTTAACCAGCTGACAGGTGCCAACCAGCATGTGGGCAACTTCCCGGGAGTGACCGTGGACAGGAAGAGCGGAGCGATAAAAAACAACCCTTCTACAGAAGTAGTAGACCTTCCGGGCATATATTCGCTTTCACCTTATACGGATGAAGAGATAGTATCACGCCAGTACATATTGAATGAGAAGCCGAAGGGCATTATTAACATAGTGGACGCTACCAATATCGAGCGTAACCTGTATCTGACCATGCAGCTTATAGAGCTGGATGTGCCTATGGTTTTGGCCATCAACATGATGGATGAGATGAGGAGTAACGGCGGAGCGGTACGTATCAATGATATGGAGGCTTTGCTCGGCATCCCCGTCGTTCCTATTTCGGCGTCTAAAAATGAAGGCGTAGACGAACTTATCCGTCATGCGGTGCATGTGGCAAAATATCAGGAACGTCCCGGAAAACAGGACTTTTGTGATGAAAATGATAACGGCGGTGCCGTACACAGATGTATACACGGCATCATGCAGCTGATAGACGATCATGCGAAGCGTGCCGAAATACCTGTAAGGTTTGCGGCCAACAAGATCATAGAGGGTGACGAGAGGGTAATAGCGGCACTTGATCTTTCACAGAACGAGAAAGAGATGGTAGAGCATATCATCCTTCAGATGGAGGACGAGCGTGGAATGGACAGATCCGCAGCGATGGCGGATATGCGTTTTTCTTTTATAAAAAAGCTTGTGGCTGCATCGGTAGTTAAGCCTAAGGAAAGTAAGGAAAGGCAGAGAAGTGAAAAGTTTGATGCTTTTCTTACAGGTAAATATACAGCGATACCGGCATTTATCGGTATCATGGGTATCATATTCTGGCTGACCTTCAATGTGATAGGGGCATGGTTACAGGATCTTTTGGAGTCCGGGATCGGATTCCTTACCGGTAAAATGGATGCCTGTTTGGAGAGCTGGAAGGTCAATGAGGTTATAAGGTCTTTGGTAATAGACGGTATATTTACCGGTGTAGGTAGTGTTTTAAGCTTCCTGCCAATCATAATACTGTTATTCTTCTTCCTGTCACTTTTAGAAGATACGGGATATATGGCAAGAGTTGCCTTTGTGATGGATAAGCCTTTAAGAAAACTGGGACTTTCCGGAAGAAGCATAGTGCCTCTGCTTATAGGCTTCGGCTGCTCGGTACCGGGCGTAATGGCAGGACGTACACTTCCTTCTGCCAGGGACAGAAAGCTTACCATCATGCTCATACCGTTTATGAGCTGTACGGCTAAGCTCCCGATATATGCGTTCTTTACATCGCTTTTCTTCCCCGGAAGAGGTGCGCTCATTATGGTAGGCCTTTACCTGTTCGGCATCATCATGGGCATCATTACGGCATATATCTCGAAAAAGACGATATTTAAAGGTGAAGCGGTTCCTTTTGTTATGGAGCTGCCCAATTACCGTATGCCGGGCCTTAAGAACGTAGCTCGTCTTTTGTGGGATAAGGCTAAGGATTTCCTTACCAGAGCATTTACTGTCATATTCGTGGCTACTATAGTTATATGGTTTCTGCAGAGCTTCAGCTTCAGCTTCTCACTTGTTGAGAATTCAAAGGACAGCATGCTGGCAGTTATATCGGGCTTTTTGGCACCGTTGTTTGTTCCTTTGGGATTTGGAGACTGGAGAGTGGCTACCGCGCTTATCACGGGCTTTATGGCTAAGGAGAGCGTGGTATCAACCTTCTCCGTCCTGTTTGGGACATCGGAAGCGATGCTTTCTGCTATTTCTCCGGCAGCGGCATTGTCACTCTTGGTATTCTGCCTGCTCTATACACCGTGTGTGGCAGCAGTAGCTTCGGTTAAGAGAGAATTGGGAAGAAAGTGGGCAGCGGGAATAGTCGTATTCCAGTGCTCCATAGCGTGGATCACTGCCCTCGTTGTCAAACTGGTGGCATCAATGTTTATCTGATCATTCTATCCTGGAGCCGGATTTTTTATCAAACAGACCGTCGATTGTAAATTCCGAGCCTATCCCCGGTTCGGAGGTTACGGACAGTTTGAGGGAAAGCCTTTTTGCAGCCATGCTGCAAAGGTACAGGCCGAGCCCTGAGGATTTGCTTCCGCTGCGGCCGTTAAAGCCTGTATATCCCTTTTCGAATATCCTGGGAAGATCTTCACTTCGGATACCGATACCGGTATCCGATATTTTTATGGCATTATCGGTAACTTTTATCGAAACTGTACCCTCGTTTGTGTATTTTACTGCATTTGAAAGCAGCTGCTCTATGATAAACGAAAGCCATTTCTCATCCGTAAGTATTTTAAAACTTACCGGTTCATATGACATTTTAAGCTTTTTATTGATAAAGAGAGGGGCATATTTCCTGATACAGCTCTTGATCAAGCTGTCAAGCTCTATTTCTTTATAAGCGAGATCTTTTGAGTCGCTTCCGAGCCTGAAATAATTAAGGACCATATCCACATATTGTTCGATCCTGAACAGCTCGATACGGCAGGCACGCATTTCGGGAGTATCATCCTTTAAAAGCATATCGAGTACCGAGATGGGAGTCTTTATCTGATGTACCCAGAGTGTAAAATAATCCTTGCTGTCCTCTATCAGAAAATCATGCTCGCTAAGCAAGCTGTTGCACCGCTGATACAGCATTTCAATTATCCGGGTATAATCCTCAGCTTCCAATGTCTGGGGGTCGGTAGAGGGATAGTCGTTTTTCTCAAGCATTATAAGAAGCTTTTCGCGTTCTTTGTGCTTGGAAGCATACTTAAAAAATGAGATACACAGACCTGAAAAGGTGAAAAATATGTTCAATATGAGAGCATAGAGAAAAGGAGCCATATCAAGTCCGTACAGGTAAAACACAAAAAGCATGACGATATTGCAGGCTGCTACAAGTATCAATACCATCATTTTTTCCTTTAAATATTTTCCTATAAGCTTTCCCGTATTTAAGCTTTGTCTTTTTGTTCCCATTATACTTTCCTTTTCAGCCTTCTATGATATAGCCCAGACCGACTTTTGTTTTTATAAAATCCTCAAGACCTTCTGCTTCAAGCTTTTTTCTGAGTCTTGTGACATTGACTGTCAGGGTATTTTCTTCGACATAGCAGTCATCCTGCCAGAGCTTGGTCATGAGCATGTCACGGCTGACTATGGAGCCTTTCTTTTCCAGTAAGGTATTTAATATCTTAAACTCGTTTTTAGTCAGTTCTATCTGCTTTCCGTTATATTCCAGATTGCCGCTATTAAGGTTAAGAGTGGCACCTTTATGCTCAAGTACGCTTGGAGCAGCCGTCATATTATAAGCACGCCTGAATATCGCACCTATCTTGGCAGAGAGCACGTCGAGATCTATGGGCTTTGCGATAAGGTCGTCACCGCCCATGTTCATGGCCATGACTATGTTCATGTTGTCCGAGGCAGAGGTTATAAAGACTATGGGCACGTTGGATATCTTTCTTATCTCAGTGCACCAGTAAAAACCGTTAAAAAAAGGAAGTGAGATATCGAGAAGTACGAGAAGAGGCGATATCTTCTTAAACTCCTCGGTGATATGCTGAAAATCCTTAGCCGGGAATACCTCATAGCCCCAGGTCTCTATCTTTTCTTTTATGGCAATTGCGAGGGCATGATCGTCCTCTACAAGCATTATCTTTTTTCCCATAATAGTCCGTCCTTAAAAGCTTATTGCAGAAGAAAACCCTTTGTTAAACAAAAGGGTTTTCTTTGATTATACAATAATATGGTAATATGTCAACTTTAGCTTACTATCTTAAAATAGGTTCTGGCCGTGATGCTGTATATGGTTATATAGATAAGTGAGAATATCACAAATACGATACCTGTACAGAGCAGGAATATGTTGGTGGTCGTGAGCAGCGCCATTATCTTTGAGAGGATGGAATAAGCTGCCAGTGTATGTATTCCTGCGACAAGCAGCGGGATGAAAAATACCATGAGTATCTGGCTTTTTATGGTCTTTTTTATCTCGGGCTTTGACAGACCGACCTTTTCCATTATCTGGAATCTGTTCCTGTCGTCATAGCCTTCCGTTATCTGCTTATAATATATGATAAGTGCCGTAGCAAAGAAGCATACCATGGACAAAAGGATCCCTAAAAACAGGAGACTTCCGTTAAGGAGATATTCCTCTTCACGTTCTTCCCAACGCATTTTCGAATTATAAATATTACATGAGACTCCTTTTGCTTCTCCCTTTTGATACAGATTATCACAGAGTGTCTCAAAGAGTTGCATTTTCTGCTCTTCCTCGCCCTCTATATCTGCGAAAAACTCTCCCCTTATCAATATTGTATCGTTACCGTATTTGTTTTTCAGCTCCATGTGGATCCGGTTAAAGGTGTCACTGTTTACCACGAAAAGAAAGCAGTTCCCGACTTCAGCCACACTTGATGAGAGAGGATTCTTCTTTATGGTGTATGTTTTATTAAGCTCCAGACCAAGCAACTTCACTTTTTCAGGAGACCAGTTATCACTGCTGAGCTTGGCAAAAGCCATCTCGTTATCATTTAAGCCGATCTGTTCACCGGTAAGGACATAGTATGTTTTATCGGTTATAAAAGTGATGGATTTTACATCGCTTCTTGATACAAAATTGTAGTTAAAGCTGATCCCGCCGTCATCGCTTTCGGCTGTGACCAATGTATCATCCTGCAGTATAAAGGGTATCTCCATGGACTCTTTAAGACCGAATGCAGTTACTTTAAGCCCGAGGCTGCCGCAGGCTTCCTTTAAGACAGCGATAGCTTCATCTTCAGTAAAATCGCGGCTGGTACGGTTATTATCCGACCATTCACGGAGGTTAAAATACATATCATGAGGGAACTTGTTTTCTATATCATCATCGATGCCGCGGTATAGTGTAACTGTGGTAGCTAACATTATGAGTACGCCTGTAGCGAGTATAGCGATACTAGCCAGTCCCGCAGCGTTCTGTTTCATTCTGTAAAGCATGCCGGATACGGAGATCATGTGCTCCGGCTTATAATAAAAACTCTTTTTCTTTTTTAGTGCCTTTAAGATGAATATGGAACCTGCCGTGAACAGGAAATAGGTTCCGAATATCACACAGATTACCGCTACAAAGAAAAAGGCTAAAGCTTCCATAGGTTTTTCTATGGTAAGTGCCAAAAAATAACCTGTGCCTAAGAAGGCCAGACCGAGGATAAAAACGATCCACTTGATCTTAGGTTCTTTTTCGCCGTAAGAGGAGCTTAGCAAGAGCTCTGTGGTCTTAAGCTTTATCAGGGAGATACAGTTAAAAATATAGGTAAGCGCATATATCCCGACAAATATGAGCATCGTAAAAAATAATGCCGAAAAACTGAATATCGTAAGATTTCCTGTAAGCTCAAGCTTATAAAGGTTAAAAATGGTAAGACTTGCCAGCCTGTAAAAGAGAAGTCCGAGTAATGCACCTGATAGGATCGAGATAGTATGGGTGATGATATTTTCTACCAGCATTATGTTTATGATATGCTTTTTCTCAAGTCCCAGTACATGGTAAAGACCGTACTCCCTTTTCCTCTGTCTCATAAGGAAGTTATTGGCATAGAAGATGATGACCAGGGACAGTATGGATATAACAGTTATGCCTAAGCCCATGAAGATACCTAAATATCTCCCTCCTCTCGAATGATTAAGTGTCTCATCAAAACAGAGCGAGAACATGATGTACATTATGGCAAACAGCACTGCGGAGGATATGATCTGCGGCACGTACAGCTTTAAGTTTTTCTTTAGACCGTTTAGAGCGGTTCTTATATAAAATTTGATCATGACCGGCACCTCATTTAAGAATTCTTGACAAGTACCGTGAGAGCTTCGGTGATCTTACGGTAGAATTCTTCGTTATCGGAGTCACCGCGGTACAGCTGATGATATACTTCACCGTCCTTTATGAAAAGAACACGGCCTGCATGGCTTGCAGCCTTTACGGAATGGGTCACCATAAGTATGGTCTGTCCGTTTTTATTGATCTGTTCAAAGGTCTCTAACATACTGTCGGTAGATTTCGAATCAAGAGCTCCTGTGGGTTCGTCTGCCAGCAAAAGCTTGGGTCCTGTGATCACTGCACGGGCTGCTGCGGCACGCTGTTTCTGGCCGCCCGATACCTCGTACGGATACTTTTCAAGTATATCGCTTATCCCGAGAGCGGAAGCTATGGGGTCAAGCTTATCCTTTAATTCACTTACGGGGACACGGCTAAGTACTAAGGGGAGAAGGATGTTGTCCTTTATGGAAAAGGTATCAAGGAGGTTAAACTCCTGGAATACAAAGCCTAAGTTCTTACGTCTGAAGGCGGCCATCTCGTTTTCTTTGACACTTGAGAGATCCATCCCGTCTAAGATGACGCTGCCTGATGTGGGCCTGTCGAGTGCGGCGAGGATATTTAAAAGAGTGGTCTTGCCGCTTCCCGACTCGCCCATTATAGCTACATATTCGCCCTGGTCTACGGAGAAGTTGACGTTTTCAAGTGCACGCACACTGTTTCCTCCGAGACGGGTGGTATAGATCTTTTGTAATTTTTTAACTTCAAGGATTGACATTTTTTATTACCTTCCATCATTTTTTTGAATCAGCTGTTTCATTACACCGCATATATTAGCATAAAAATAAGGGTATGAACATCTTTTTCGGTGACATTTTAAGACAGCGTCTTACAATTTTGTAAGATTGGGATTTTTTATGTTGTAAAATGACCTGTGTTTTGTTATCTTTGATATAGATAAAAGATTAAAGTACAAAAGTGAAGGTAATAAGAATGAACGGGATGGAACTTGGCTTAAAATATTATGAGGAATGCGGCAAAAGAATGCTTGATGAAAAGTTCCCCGATATAGAGGGATATATAACCGCGGGACTGGCCGGCAGCGGGTCGGAGTGTTACGGCTTTGACGACGAGGAATCAAAGGACCACGATTTTGAACCCGGCTTTATACTCTTTATCCCGGGTGAGGATATCATAGATGAGAAAACGGCATTCAGCTTACAAAGGGAATATGATAAGCTTCCATCCGATTTTATGGGATTTTCCAGACAAAAGATGAAGCCGGTCGGGGGTAACAGGCACGGAGTCATCAGGATATCCGATTTTTACGGTGCCAGATGCGGGAAAAAAGACGGGGAGCTTACGGTATATGACTGGCTTGCTGTCCCTGAGTATGCATTGGCTGAGGCTGTAAACGGTAAAATATTTAAGGACGGGGATAATGACTTTTTAAAGATAAGAGAAAAACTTGAAAAATACCCCGCCGATATCCGGCTAAAGAAGCTTGCAGGGTACATCCTGACCATGGCTCAGGCGGGGCAGTATAATTATGTAAGGAGTGTAAAGCGCGGGGAGACTGCGGCTGCCCAGATGTCAGTATATAAGTTTACTGAGGCGGCACTGCATGTGATATATCTTCTTAACGGGAAATACATGCCTTATTATAAATGGAGCTTCAGGGGTATAAGGGAGCTCACCAGACTCGGTAACCTGTATGATTCTTTGGAATATCTTATCTCGTCGGATAATGATGCAAAAAGGGCGGGAGTAAAAGCCGGTATGATAGAGGATGTGGCCGCACTTGTGATAAAAGAGCTTAAAGAAGAAGGTATAACGGATGCCACATGCTTTGATCTTGAAAAACATGCATACTCGGTAAATGACCATATAGGTGACGGAAGGCTCAGGACTCTTGATATATTTGCGGGAGTATAGGATAGAGGGAATTTAAATCTGAAGGGAAAATGAACGGCTTTTATTGGCATGGGTTTTATGCAGGGTGGAAGTATGGAGATACAGAGGATACTTGATAAATATGACAGGCTGATGGATGAAAAAGAGTTTGAAGAAGCAGACAGGCATCTTAATTACTGGATAGAGGAAGCAAAAGCATTAGGAGATGACCGCTCGGCATTTACGCTGTTAAACGAACTTGTGGGATACTACCGTATGCAGGGAAAAAAGAGAGAGACTGTATCTGCGATAGACAGATTGCTTGATATCACAAAAGAGATGGAACTGAATGATACGGTATCCGGTGCTACTGCTTATATAAATGCCGCTACCGGCTATAAAAGTGCCGATATGGCAGAGGAAGCGCTTCCGTTATATGAAAAGGCTCTCATTATCTATGAACGTGACCTTACTAAAACAGATACGAGGATAAGTGCTTTATACAACAATATGGCCTTGACTTTGATGGCGCTAAAGGATTATGACAGATCCGGTTCATTCTTTTTAAAAGCACTCGATATCCTTGAAAAAAACGACAACAGTGAAAATGAACAGGCTATCACACTGCTTAATCTGGCAGATCTGGCAGAAAAAATCATGCCGGCAGAAAAAGCAGAAGAAAAAATAGCGGAATACATTGAAGAGGCTAAGAAAAAGCTTAATGAGAGCTTTATAAAGAAAAATCCGGGATTTAAATTTACTGCCGAAAAATGTATCCCGGCTATAAAATATCACGGATATTTCCTTATAGCCATGGAACTTGAGGATAAAATATCGGGTATTACAAAAAGAGGTTGACTTACCTATTTACCCTATAGTATAATAGGTCAAAAGTCAAAGGAAGGTGATATTATGATATCGACCAGAGGAAGATACGCCATAAGGATAATGCTGGATCTGGCGGAACATGATACAGGTAAGTATATACCTTTAAAAGATATAGCGGAAAGACAGGAGATATCGAAGAAATATCTTGAGATCATAGTAAAGGATATGGTAGCAGGCGGCATACTCATCGGAGCCAGCGGCAAGGGCGGCGGATACAAGCTGTGCAGGAAGCCTGAGGAGTACTCGGTAGGTGAGATACTTGATCTCATGGAAGGCAACATGGCTCCGGTAGCATGTATAGTGGGCAATGATGTGGTATGTCCCAGAAAGGACGGATGCCGTACGCTTCCCATGTGGGAGGAATTTGATAAGATGGTACATGATTTCTTTTACGGGAAAAAGCTTTCCGATCTTATGAAAAAATGATATCCGGTATATCGGGTAATGAAAGGGAAAACGATGGAAGATATAAAAAACAAAAACAAATGCGGAGAGAATAAAGAAAACTGCATAGACAATATAGTACACAGCATTCTTTCTGATTATGACGGCAACAAGAACATAGATGCCTTCAATATATATAATAAACCGGATAAGGACGAGGTAAGGGATATCCTTTTTAAACTTATAAGGATCGTATATCCCGGATATTTTAAGGAGAGGGCATACAAGATATATAACTTAAAAAACAGTCTGGCTGTAACTTTGGAAGATATATATTATCATCTTCACAGGCAGATAGAACTCGCACTTGAGACAGGAAAAAACAGAGAAGCTCTATCGGAAGAAGATAAGAAAAACAAGAGCGAAGAGATCTGCAATGCCTTTTTTGAAAGGCTTCCTGCCATAAGAGAGATCATAGAGACCGACCTGCTTGCCACATTTGACGGAGACCCGGCAGCAGGGAGCTTCGAGGAGATAATACTTGCATATCCGGGACTTATGGCAATCACGGTATACCGCTTAGCACATGAACTTTATAAGCTGAATGTCCCGATCATCCCGAGACTTATGACGGAATATGCACACTCCGAGACAGGTATAGATATCCATCCCGGAGCTACCATCGGCAAGTACTTCTTCATAGATCACGGAACCGGTATAGTAGTAGGTGAAACATCTATAATAGGAAAGAATGTCAAGATATATCAGGGCGTGACCATAGGTGCGCTTTCCACCAGGGGCGGCCAGAAGCTCTCCGGCAAGAAGCGTCATCCTACCATCGAGGATAATGTGACAATATATGCAGGTGCATCCATCTTAGGCGGCGAAACCATAATAGGCGAAAACTCCGTAATAGGCGGCAATACCTTTATCACAAGCTCTGTACCTGCCAATACCAGAGTCAGCATGAAGAACCCCGAGATGGAATACAGGACTTATGAGAATAAAGTCAAAAAAGAAGAAGTGACCCAGAGCGAAGAGTGGTACTACATAATATGACAAAATATAAGATATCCCCACTTATACAGAGTTGGGGATATCTTCGTTTCAGGCGGGGTAAAGCCCCGCGCCTTACGGTTATCAGTTTTATTGATAACTGAGGATAAATTGTTTTTATCTTAAAACCTATTGACATAGTAGGTAGATGATGTTATAATCCACACCATGAAATACAAAAGTTCTGACGAAAGGGGGCGGAATAAATGAAGAATACGATAAACCGCAGATATTATTCATACATGTGTCGAATGCAGTACTCCCGGGTGATCAATATGGCCGGGGTGTTCGGCAGTATGTCCTTACGCCCTGATATGAGACAATAATTTACAATATTGCACATATGAGCCATTTTGCCCGGGAGCACGCAAGACCCGGGCATTTTTTTGCTCATAATACTTTTTTTGATCAGGATATGAAAATGAAAGATAACAACATTAAGATCAACAGAGCACGAATGTTATGTGAGTTTATCAGGCTGACCTCGTTTGATTCGGAATCCTTTAATGAAGAGAAAATAGCAGGATATCTTAAAGGGAAGCTTAAGGAATTGGGACTCAAGGTAGAAACTGACAATGCAGGTGAAGAACTTTCAAAACTATCGCTTAACGGAGACAGGCCTTCCTCAAATATATATGCGACACTTAAGGGAAATAAAGAACTGCCGCCACTCCTTTTTTCGGCACATATGGATACGGTAAAGCCGGGGAGAGGAAAGAAAGCTTTCTTACATAAAGACGGAAGGATAACTTCTAAAGAAGATACGGTCCTTGGTGCGGATGATGTTTCGGGCATTGTTTCGATAATAGAAGCTTTATCCGTGATCAGGGAAAACAAACTTGATACGGGAGATCTGGAGATAGTTTTTACGGCAGCTGAGGAACCTTATTGCTTAGGAAGCAGGTACCTTTTGTATGACAGACTAAAGTCAAAAGAAGGATATGTCCTTGACCTGACAGGACCTGTGGGAAGAGCAGCTCTGGCGGCACCGTCCATAATCTCGGTCAGGATACTGGTAAGTGGTAAATCCGCACATGCCGGTTTTGCACCGGAACAGGGGATCAATGCACTGAGCATAGCGGCAGAAGCACTTACAGGACTTAAGACCGGACGTATAGATGAAGGACTTACGGTTAATTTCGGAACCATTATCGGCGGAAGAGGAAAGAATATAGTTCCCGATTCTGTTGAGATTGAGGGCGAAGTAAGAAGCCTTGACCATGGTAAGGCAGTGGGAGAAGTAGAAAGAATAAAAGAAATGTTTGAAAAGTCGGCCTCAAAGTTCGGAGGAAAATCTGAGGTGACAGCAGTGGAACAGATACATTCATTCAGGGTTTCGGAAAAAAGCAATGTAGTCCGGCGCCTGATAAGGGCAGCCGGGGAGGCTGACCGATGTATCAAGCCGGAATGCATTGACACTTTTGGGGGCAGTGATGCTAACCGGCTGAATGAAAACGGTATTGAAACCATAGTATTGGCATGTGCGATGGAAAAATGTCATACTACTGATGAATTTACAACTGTGGAGGAGCTTGAAAAATCCGCAGAATTAACATTAAGACTTATGACAGATGGAGGATTATAAAAATGAGATTATTCAAAAAGAACGGATCAAAATTAGGAGTTTTACTTGCAGGAACAATACTTACAGTTTCTGTTTTAGGAGGCTGCGGAACCGCAAAATCCGTAGCGGATGAAAATGATAAGACAAATGAAAATACAGTGAATACGGTAGAAGATAATAAGACAGATATTACGGAAAACACGGGAACAACACCTGAAGCAAAAAAAGAACTGACACCTTTAAGTGTTTCGTATCCTGCAGGAAATATCAGGGTTACGATCAACATCCTGGCTTTACAGAAAGGTTATTTCGAGGCAGAAGGCATAAAGGTAAATCCGGTGGCTATCGGCGGAAACAATGCACTTACGGCTATTAATGAAGAAAATGGGGAACTTGATATACTGACAGCCGGCTTTGTGGCCGACGTACAGGCTATAGGTTCGGGATATGATCTTGCTTTTATAGCCGGAACAGCAGTAGAAGGAGGAGCAGTCATAACAAAAAAAGGTAATGCGGAGAAATACAGAGGTACCGACCTGATCTTAAATCTTGATGCGGTTACATCCGCCAAACTGGGTTTTTCAAGAAATGAAGCAGCATGGATAATTACCAGACAGTATCTTTTGGACAACGGTATAAGTGAAGATGTTATAGCATCTGTAGAAAATGAAGAAACCGGCAACATATCATATTATGAAGACCAGACTGCCACAGCACAGGCAGTACAGAAAGGTGCTGTAGACCTCGGATTCCTTCCTATGGAATATGCTTTACTGTATGCAGATGCATATGATCTTGAGATCGTTACAGCAGCAGGTGATCTGTCACCCAATTATGTATGCTGCCGTGAAGTTACTTCCAAGAAAAGATTGTCGGATAAATTTGATTCATTTGTAGCATATGAAACAGCAAGGATCAAAGCGTTTGAGTATTATAAGAAGGGTGAAACAGACCCGGCCGTTAAAGCGGATGTGGTAAAAACCGTTTCGGAATATTCGGGTAAAGAAGCCGATTATGTTGAGACATACCTTTACGGCGGGGTAACAAAATTTGCGGTCGATCCGAACACATCAGGTATCCGCAATTATGTAAAGGCTGCAAACAATTCGGGTGTATTTACCGGAAATGCAGTTGATTTCGGAAGCTACGATATCAAGCAAAATGTCAATACAACGGCTTACAAGCAGGCACTTGACGGCTTGATCGAGAAAAATCCGGACAATGCATTCTACAAGGATCTTTTGACACTTTATACTGAAAGCAATGCTTAAGGATTAGGGACGAGGTACTCTTTATATGGGAAAAATATATGACAATATATTGGAATTGGTAGGCAATACCCCTCTTTTACATCTTAACAGGATAGAGGAGGAGGAAAAGCTTAAGGTTAATCTTTATGCAAAGGTGGAAAGCTATAATCCCGCCGGAAGCGTAAAAGACAGGGCAGCCCTCCATATGATCGAGTCTGCAGAGGCTGAAGGAAAACTGAAAGTGGACGGAACAATAGTAGAGGGAACCTCGGGAAATACCGGTATTGGTTTAGCTATGGTCGGAGCTGTAAAAGGATATCGAACCATAATATGCATGGCAGAAGGAACCAGCAGGGAAAAAATAAAGATACTGAAAGCTTACGGTGCTGAAGTAGAGCTTTCACCAAAACAGAACGGCTTTGGCGGAGGCGGTAAAAAAGCATCGGAGCTCGCAGAAAGTATCGCGGGTGCATTCAGACCTGCTCAGGGAGAAAATCCCCATCACCCGGAGACACATTATCTGACTACGGGTCCGGAAATATGGAAAGCCACAAAAGGTAAAACGGATATTTTTGTAGCAGCGGTCGGGACAAGCGGAACATCGGGAGGAATAGGAAGATACTTAAAGGAACAGAATCCGGATATAGAAATATACGGAGTGGAACCAAAAGGATGCCCCGTACTTAACGGAGGTGAAGCCGGACCGCATAAGATACAGGGTATCGGAGGCGGGGCTATATGTCCTATAACTGACTTGAAATTATATAAAGAAATACTGCTCTGTTCGGATGAAGATGCATATAAATATGCAAGATTGTGTCCGAAGAAAGAAGGACTGCTTATAGGGATAAGTGCAGGAGCAGCTCTATGGGCAGCAGTAACTATAGCAAAACGTCCGGAAAACGCCGGAAAAACCTTAGTGGTGCTTTTCCCGGACGGAGGAAACAAATATCTTTCGAGCGACCTGTACACGCAGGAAGAAGGATCAAATTAAACATCATAATAATACGAAAAAGAGGAAAAAAATATGAGTGAGAATAAAACAGTGGAATATGGAAGTGCATGCAGTCTTGAATTCGGAAAGAAAAGAGTAAACGGGAAGATCGATTATACTGATGCTGAAGCAGAAGAGCATGCAAGGGAAGTCGGAGCAAGACCCAGACCGAAAGAAACCATCAGCGAGATAGATGAAAGAGGTGCGTTTATCAGACAGCCAAATGCATTTATCAAACCCTTCGGATCAAAAGAAGACGATCTGAAAGCTGAAACCGACAGATACGGGATATACTGGGCACACGGATGCCATTGGTCCAACAGACCGGTGATAGTAAGAGATATCCTCGGACTGGAGAATGATATATACGAAGTACATACTACACACAGCGGTGAGACCAATGTATACGGTCACGGATTTGCCGATTACCCCGGACATAAGGATCCGTTAGCCGGAGCCTATTTCTTAAGTGAGTTTTATAAAAATGCCGATCCGGATTATCAGGGCAGGGCTACAACTCCCACTTTGGTGGATATAAAAGAAAAGAAGGCAGTAAATAATGACTATCATCGTCTTACTAATTATATCGAAGTACAGTTCAGAGCGATCCAGCCGAAGGATGCACCCGATCTGTATCCTAAAAAGTACAGGAAAGAGATAGACGAGTTTAATGACTGGCTTTTTCCCCATATCAATAACGGGCATTACCGTATGGCCTTCTGCCAGTCCTGGGAAGCATATAACGAGGCTTATGAGGATTTCTTTGAATCACTTGATAAACTCGATAAAAGACTTTCACAAAACAGATTTATATTCGGTGATTATATTACGGATTCGGATATCAGACTGTATGTGACGCTGGTAAGATGGGAGACAAGTTATTATCGTAATGTCGGTCCGATAAAGAAGAGAATAACGGAGTATCCGAATATCTGGGGATATGTAAAGGATCTGTACGCACTTCCGGTATTCAAGAAATATACTTTCTTTGAGTTCCCTAAGGATGGCGGTCCCGATCTTTTCAGAAGTTATGCATTCAGGATCGCTTCGCAGGTACCTTATGATGAACTCTGGAAAACCGACGGAGAAAGAAAAAAACTGAGTAAGGATCCTGAAAACGTATATAAAAAGCATCCTGAAGGAGAAACACCTGAGGATTATCAGTCGGAGATCTCTACAACCATTTGGAACTCTCCAAAATGGGCAGACAGAAATCCTGCCAATGGGGTAATATCTACAGATGCTTCGATCAATCCGATAGGATCAAAATTAAGAGATTAACAGAAAGTGAAAGCAGGTACGGCTATGATTAATGCTGAAAATATTGCGGAACTTATAGGAAATACTCCTTTGGTCAGACTGAATGCTTATGGCAGGAACAGAGGATTAAAGGCTGAGATAATAGCAAAACTTGAGTGGTTTAATCCGGGCGGAAGTGTAAAGGACAGGATCGCACTGTATATGATACGGGATGCCGAGAAAAAGGGATTATTAAAAAAAGATTCCGTGATAATAGAGCCAACCAGCGGAAATACGGGGATCGGCCTGGCGGCGGTAGCAGCCAGCAAAGGGTACAGGACGATAATCGTAATGCCGGATACCATGAGCGTGGAAAGACAGAATATCTTAAAAGCTTATGGTGCGGAAGTGATACTGACTGACGGAAAAGGAGGAATGAAGGCATCTATAGCTAAGGCTAAAGAACTTGCCTCCTCCATCCCGCATAGTTTTATCCCCGGGCAGTTTACGAGCAGTTCAAATCCGAAGGCACATTATGAAACTACCGGTCCCGAAATATGGCGGGATACCGGTAGGCAGGTGGATTTCCTGATCGCCGGAGTAGGTACGGGTGGTACTCTGTCCGGAGCCGGAAAATATCTGAAAGAGGTTAATCCGGATATAAAGATCATAGCGGTAGAGCCGAAGGATTCCCCGCTGTTATCCCAAGGAACGACAGGGTCTCACAAGCTGCAGGGGCTTGGAGCGGGATTTATCCCTTTGACTCTTGATACGGAGATATATGATGAAGTGCTGGCCGTGACAACTGATGAGGCGTTTAATGCATCAAACCGTCTGGCTAAAGAAGAGGGCATTCTGGCAGGTATTTCATCGGGAGCGGCACTTTATGCGGCAGAAGTCATAGCTAAAAGGACAGAGAACCAGGGGAAACGCATAGTTGTGATACTCCCCGATAACGGCGACAGATATCTTTCTACAGAACTGTATGAGTAAGATATTGTCAGACAATAAATTAACCGGGAGAACTACAGTATGGAAGCATTTCAGAACGGATCAAAGGAAAAGTCCGCTTTTAAGATAGAAATAAAGGATGTAAACTTTGATTATGTTGATAAAAAAAGTAAATATGAAGCCCTGAAGGACATTAACCTTGATATAAGGGAAGGTGAATTTATCTGTATTCTGGGTGCTTCCGGATGTGGGAAATCTACACTGCTAAGTCTGCTGGCAGGTCTGAACCGCGTGAAATCAGGTGAGATATTTGTGGACGGCAAGAAACTTAAAGGACCCGGAACAGACAGGGCTGTAGTTTTTCAGCAGTATTCCTTATTCCCTTGGCTGACCGTAAAAGGAAATGTTCTTTTCGGGATCAAACAGAGCGGAAGAAAAATCGGAAAAAAAGAAAGAGAAAGGCTCGCAATGGAACAGATTGAGAACGTCGGTCTTTCCGGTGCCGTCAATCGTTATCCGTCACAGCTTTCCGGAGGAATGCAGCAGAGAGTGGCGGTAGCCAGGGCACTTGCACTTGAATCGGATATACTTTTGATGGATGAGCCGTTTGGTGCTATAGATCCGAGACTGAGACTTGAATTACAGGAACTGGTGTCAAGACTCTGTACAGAGAATCATAAAACAGTAGTGTTCATCACACATGATATTGATGAGGCTATCCTGTTGGCAGACCGGATAGTCGTTATGGAACCGGGACGTATCAAAAGTATCATCAAGGTACGTTTCCCTCATCCGCGAGTACGTGAAGAGCTGTCCGGAACAGATGAATATGAAAAACTTCACAGGCAGCTTATATCGGCATTTTATGATCAGGTCGAAGAACAGATCGATTCGGAGGTAGCATTATGAAAAACAGATTCAAACTTGAAAAAGGAATGTTTTTTGAATATCTTCTTGCTACCGGGCTTATGCTGATAAATATAATCCTGGCGTCGGCATTACCGTATTTTACAAAGCATAAAGTCTATTACGACAGTACTGCTTATGTTGTCGTGATACTTATTTCTTATATTATTTATTTAATAAGACTCTTTATAACAAAAAAGAAAAGCGTAAATGATGTTGCGGTCGTACTATTCGGTTTTTTTATCCTATGGGAAACAGCTTATAAGTCAGGTTGGATACATAATGATCTGTTGATCCCTTCACCGGAAGGACTGTTTCATGTATTTGTCGAAAAAACGCCTGAGATACTGGCTGATGTCTGGGGTTCTGTAAGATTATTGTTTCTCGGATTTCTGCTTGCTGCGGTATTCGGTACGTTGCTTGGACTTTTGGCAGGATGGATACCGAGGATCAGGGAGGTGCTCCTGCCTGTTTCAAATGTGATCACCCTTATTCCTCCGTTGATGTTTTCGGCATATCTTATAATGATTTTCTCAACCTTCAGGCAGGCAGCGGTTGCAGTTATATTTTTTGCGGTATTCTGGCCCACATTTCAGGGGACGGTAGTGCGGGTAGGACAGATAGACAGACAGATCATAGAAGCTGCGAAGACTATGGGAGTAGGGACAGTCGGAATGCTTACCAAGGTGATATTTCCATACTGCCTTCCCGGTATTATCCAGAGCCTGTCGAAAAGTTTAAGAGGTGCATTTATGTGTCTGGCAGGTGCAGAAATGCTGGGCATCAATCTGGGCATAGGATATTTTATCGAAAAGTACAAGAGCTTTGCGGATTACAGATGTGTGTTGGCCGGTATCGTGACAGTCGGAGTTATAACTACGGTTATAGACATGATCGTCAACAAAGCGAAAAATGTTCTGATAAAGTGGGAGAAATAAATGAAAGCGATAGAAGTAAAAGAGGAATGGGCCAGAGCCGGAGTATATTATGTAAGAACAGAGGCGATGGTATTGGGATTTAATCTGAATCTTGAGGGAGAGTTTTCAGGGGATGACCGTGATTCGGAATATATTCTTGTCACCGATGATAACGGGAAGCCGTTAAGTACAAACAGGATACATATACTTCCCGAAAAAGGGTATGCTAAAATAGAGCGAGTGGCGACTGTGTCTTATGCAAGAAAGACCGGTGCAGGCAGATGCGGGATTGAAGCAGCCGAGAAGGTTATATATGAAAAAGGTTACAGAAAAATAGTTATAACAAGCCGTGAAGAGGCTGCGGGTTTTTACGAAAAACTCGGTTACAAAATAAGAAAGGATATGAATCCGGATACACTTGAACCTTATAAAGAAGGAGAGACGCTGCGAGTCAGGGATCCGAGGTTCATATGTGTATATATGGAAAAGGAGCTGTAATGTATTCGATAGAGACACGATGTATACATGGAGAACAACATAATAATCCGGACTCAAACTGTTCGATCAGCTACCCCATATATCAGACGGCATCATTCAGCCATCTGACGCCGGGACATAATCCTACCGGGTTTGATTATTCGAGAGAGTCCAATCCGACAAGACGGTATCTTGAAGAGACTGTCAGCTCTTTAGAAGGTGCATATGATACTGTCGCATATGCTTCGGGAATGGCTGCGATCTCGGCCTTTTTCGAGTATTTTGGGCCCGGTGATCATATAATATGCGGTGAGGACCTGTATGGAGGGGTAGTAAGACTGATAGAGCAGGTCTGTAAGAAGAACGGATATGAGATAGAATATACGGATACTACCGATCCCGGCAATATTGAAAAGCATATAAAGAGCAATACAAAAGCTGTATATTTTGAAACACCTACCAATCCTATGATGAGGGAAACGGATACTTCAGCAGTATCACAGATCGCGAAAAAACACGGTATTATTCTGGCGGTTGACAATACTTTTATGACTCCGTATTTTAAGAATCCGATAAAAGAAGGTGCGGATGTAGTGCTTCATTCGGGAACTAAATATATCAGCGGGCACAATGACACCGTATGCGGTTTTTTATGCTGTAAGGACAAAGCTTTAAGTGAACGGTTCAGGCTGCTTTCGAAGACCACTGGAGCGACTCTCGGACCTTTTGAGTGCTGGCTTGTTTTAAGAGGTCTTAAGACTTTAGCGGTAAGGATGGAAAGACACAGATCAAATGCACTTTTGATCAGGGAATGGCTGGAAAACAGAAAAGAAGTGGAAAAGGTGTTTTACGCGGGAAGCGGAATGATTTCTTTTTATGACAGTTCAAAAGAAAAGGCACTTTCGATCCTGAAGAATATCAAACTGATCATATTTGCCGAAAGTCTCGGAGGAACGGAGAGTCTTCTGACTTATCCGGTGATACAGACGCATCCGGATGTGCCCAAGGCACAGAAGGACAGACTCGGGATAAATGAAAAGCTGCTGCGTATGTCAGTGGGACTTGAGGCAGCTTGTGATATTATAGAAGATTTAAAACAGGCTTTTGAAGCATAAGGAAAGTTTATGGGTGAGAGAAATCTTGATTTTGATAAAGTGATCAACAGAAAAAATACCAAATGTCTTAAATATGATTTTGCGGTAAAAAGAGGCTATCCTGAGGATGTGCTTCCTTTGTGGGTAGCGGATATGGATTTTAAAACAAGTTCATATGTTGAAGATGCCATAAAAAAAGCAGCAGAGCATAACATATACGGTTATACCAATACCAGGCACAATGACGGTTTTTTTGAGGCTGTGGCCGGATGGATGAAAAGACGTCATGCCTGGAATGTAGAAGAGGAGTGGCTTGTAAAAACACCCGGAGTATGCTTTGCGATAGCGACGGCTATAAGAGCACTTACCGAAAAAGGGGATGCGGTGATCATACAGCAGCCGGTATATTATCCGTTTGCAAATATCATTAAGCAAAATGACAGACGTATGGTCAGTTCGGATCTTATAAAAGATGATGATGGAAATTACGGTATCGATCTTGAAGATTTTGAAAAGAAGATCATAGATAATAAAGTCAGGCTGTTTATATTATGCAATCCTCATAATCCGACAGGAAGGGTATGGAGCAGGGAAGAACTGAAAGCTCTCGGAAGTATCTGCCTGAAACATAATGTCAGAGTGTTTTCCGATGAGATCCATTTTGATTTTATATGGAAGGGTGAGCATAATATTTTTCAGGAAACGGAGGAAGCATTTAAAGAGATAACCATTACAGCTACTGCACCCAGTAAGACTTTTAATCTGGCAGGACTGCAGCAGTCGAATATCTTTATACCGGATCCTGTTTTAAGAAAAAGGTTTATCCGGGCACTGGATGCCACAGGGTATGATGAACCGGGGATTATCGGGATAGTTGCGGCTGAAGCTGCATACACTGAAGGAGACGAATGGTATGAAAAGGTCACTGAATATATCCGTGGGAATATCGAATTTACACATGAATTTGTTAATGACAATCTTTCATGCGTGAAAATGAGCGAGACACAGGGAACATATCTCGTCTGGCTTGATTTTAACGGAACGGGACTTAAGCCTGAAGAGATAGATGATATTATTATAAATAAAGCAAAACTCTGGCTGGACAGCGGCAGGATATTTGGTAATCCGGGTGCCGGCTTTGAACGGATCAATGTGGCATGTCCGAAAAGTGTTTTGCATACAGCGCTGGAGAGGATTAAAAGATCGTTTGAGACTTGACATATGACACTGTGAAATATATTATGGAAAAAAGAAGTTTGCAGATATAAAAATCATAATAGACAGCCGGAGGTATTTATGACATTACAACAAGTTTTATATGCTCTGACTATAGCGGATTGCGGATCTATGAATAAAGCCTCCGAAAAGCTTTTTATAGTCCAGCCGACACTTACCAGTGCCATCCAGGAACTTGAGAATGAACTGGGGTTAACTATATTTTTAAGGACGAGAAAAGGAGTGATACCGACTCCTGAAGGTGCAGAATTTTTAAATGACATAAGAAATTTTTACACTCATTACAATACCGTAATACAGAAATATGAAGGTGAAGGAGACTACAAAAGAAAGTTTGGCGTCTCAACCCAGCATTATTCATTTGCTGTTAAGGCATTTACGGAGATGGCAAAAAAATATGATATGAAGGAATTTGATTTTGCCATACGCGAAACTCAGACAAAGAAGGTGCTGACGGATGTGGGTTCATTAAAGAGTGAGATCGGAGTACTTTTTATGAGCTCGAGAAACCGTAAAGCTATTGAAAAAATAATGAAGGATGAGGAATTGGAATTCCATCCGCTGATAAAGTGCAGAGCATATGTTTATCTATGGGGGGCTCATCCTCTGGCAAATAAAAAAACGATAAGTTTTGAGCAGCTGGAACCGTATCCCTGTCTCTCGTTTGAACAGGATGAGGAGGAGTATTATTTCGCGGAAGAAATACTAAGTGAAAATGTTTATCCTCAGACTATAAAGGTTACCGATCGTTCTACCATGCTGAACCTGATGGTAGGGCTAAACGGATATACACTTTGTTCCGGTATCATTTCGAGCGACCTTAACGGAGACGGATATGTAGTAGTTCCTTTTAAAGAGGATGATGAAAATCCTAACAGCATAATGGAAATAGGTTATGTCACTAAAAAGAACAGTATGCTGAGCAGGTTGGGAGAAGAGTATATCGGGGAACTGAACAAATACCTGGAACATGTTAAAAAAGAAATTCTGTAAAAAATGAGTCTGTTATCAATTAAATTGATAACAGACTATTAATTTTGTCTATTTTAAAACCTATTGACATAGTAGGTAATAAGTGTTATAACTTAACCATCGGATGAAACAAGACCTATCACAAAGAGCTGGTCCATACAGGATACATCCGATATCATGAGTGTAAGCGTTAAACAGATTGAAGGATAAGGAGGCGTACAGATATGACAAATGATACATATGAGAAGATGAAAGTCATGTGCTGGTGTCGAATGCAAAGCTCCCGGGCAGAAAATATGGCTGGGGCGTTCGAAGGATATTTCATGCGCCTCATAACTGAACGATGTTGATCTTTTTGGAACATACAATCTTCAAGCCATTTGCCCGGGAGTAGCCTAAAGCCCGGGCATTTTCTTTGAAAAAGGATCACAGGGCATAAGGATAAAAATGACTGAGATGTAAAATGAAAAATAAGAATTAATATAAGAAAGCATAAAAAAATAAAAGAAAATAAAAACAGAGTATAAAAGGAGAAAACAATTATGAGCAATTATAAATTCGAGACATTACAGTTACACGTTGGACAGGAACAGGCAGATCCCGCTACAGATTCAAGGGCGGTACCGATCTATCAGACCACATCTTATGTATTCCATAACAGTAAACACGCAGCAGACCGCTTCGGTCTTGCAGATGCAGGCAATATATACGGCAGACTTACCAATTCCACACAGGACGTCTTAGAGAAGAGACTTGCAGCACTTGAGGGCGGCAGTGCAGCACTTGCACTTGCATCCGGTGCAGCAGCTATCACATATACTATAGAAGCTTTAGCAGCTAACGGCGGACATATCGTAGCACAGAAGACTATCTACGGCGGCAGCTACAACCTCCTTGCACATACACTTCCCCAGTATGGTATCGAGACAACATTCGTTGACGCGCATAACTTAGCTGAGGTAGAGGCAGCTATAAAGGATAACACCAGAGCCATCTACTTAGAGACATTAGGCAATCCCAACAGTGATATCCCGGATGTGGACGCTATCTCTGAAATCGCTCACAAGTATGGACTTCCCGTAGTAGTAGATAATACATTCGGCACACCTTATCTGTTCAGAGCCTTTGAGCACGGTGCAGATATCGTAGTTCATTCAGCTACCAAATTTATCGGTGGACACGGTACCACACTCGGTGGTATAATAGTTGAGTCCGGTAAGTTTAACTGGAAGGCAAGCGGTAAGTACCCGAACATCGCAGCTCCAAACCCCAGCTATCATGGTGTATCATTCTATGACGTAGTAGGACCTGCTGCATTTGTTACATATATCAGGGCTATATTACTCAGAGATACAGGTGCTACCATTTCTCCCTTCAATGCATTCCTTCTTCTTCAGGGCGTTGAGACATTATCACTCCGCTTAGACAGACATGCAGAGAATACAAAGAAGGTAGTAGAGTACTTAAAGAACCATCCCAAGGTTGCAAAGGTAAATCATCCTTCGCTTCCCGATCATCCCGACCACGAGTTGTATAAGAGATATTTCCCCAACGGCGGCGGTTCGATATTCACATTTGATATCAAGGGCGGAAGAGAAGAAGCATGGAAGTTTATCGATAATCTTAAGATCTTCTCACTTCTTGCAAATGTAGCAGATGTAAAGAGCCTGGTTATCCATCCTGCATCTACCACACATTCACAGCTTACCGACGAAGAACTTTTAGATCAGGGCATCAATCAGAGTACTATCAGACTTTCAATCGGTACCGAGCATGTTGATGATATCATTGCAGACCTTGAGAACGGCTTTGCAGCTGTGTAATCTGACAGACTGATTTAAGAATCTTGTTATAAAATATTGTATAAGAAAGAAGGAAAAACATTATGTCAAACATTTACAAAGGAACTTTAGGATTAATAGGAAATACTCCTCTTGTTGAGGTTACAAATATCGAAAAGGAGCTTGGGTTACAGGCTACAGTACTTGTTAAACTTGAATACTTCAATCCCGCAGGAAGCGTTAAGGACCGTATCGCAAAGGCTATGATCGAGGATGCAGAGGCTAAGGGACTTCTTAAGGAAGGTTCAGTCATCATCGAGCCTACATCAGGTAATACAGGTATCGGTCTTGCATCTATAGCCGCTGCAAAGGGCTATCGTATAATCCTTACCATGCCCGAGACCATGAGCGTTGAGAGAAGAAACATCTTAAAGGCATACGGCGCTGAGATCGTACTTACAGAAGGAGCTAAGGGTATGAAGGGTGCTATCGCAAAAGCAGAGGAGCTCGCAAAGGAGACTCCCGGAAGCTTTATCCCCGGACAGTTTGTAAATCCCGCTAACCCTGCAGTACATAAGGCTACCACAGGTCCCGAGATCTGGAAGGATACAGACGGAAACGTTGATATCTTTATCGCAGGTGTTGGTACAGGCGGAACTCTTACAGGTGTAGGCGAGTACTTAAAGTCACAGAAGCCCGATGTTAAGATCGTAGCATTAGAGCCTTCGGATTCACCCGTCCTTTCAGAAGGCAAGGCCGGCCCTCACAAGATCCAGGGTATCGGTGCAGGCTTTGTTCCCGACGTTCTTAACACCAAGATCTATGATGAGATATTTAAGGCTGAAGGTGCAGATGCATTTGCTGCAGCTAAGCTGCTTGCTAAGAAGGAAGGTATCTCGGTAGGTATTTCTTCCGGTGCCGCACTTCACGGTGCTATAGAGCTTGCAAAACGTCCCGAGAATAAGGGTAAGGTAATAGTAGCACTTCTTCCCGACAGCGGTGACAGATACTATTCAACAGCACTCTTTACTGAATAAGACTTTAAACTTAATTGAAAATATGATAACGGAAGGCCGTCTAAAGTGAATTTGTCATTTCGGACGGTCTTTTTTTGTTTAAAAAAGTATTTGAGTTTTACCGGCTGTTAATATATTATAATGAGGAAACGCCGAAAGCGTTTTTTAGGTGACATTGACCTAAATGGAAGATATCAGATAATATTATATCCGGAGTTAAGCAGCAAATGAATATCCTGAATGTTGAAAACGTTTCAAAATCATATATGTCTAAGCCTGTACTTAATAATGTATCTGTCGGTATAAGCGATACTGACAAGATCGGAGTGGTAGGTATCAACGGGACCGGTAAGTCGACACTACTTGCGATAGTGGCAGGGACAGTAGAGCCTGATGCCGGACAGGTGGTAATGAATAATAACCTCCGTATTTCCTATCTGCCGCAGAATCCTGTATTTGACATGGAAAAGTCGTTACTTGAGAATATAACCGACAGGATATATGCGGGCGGCGACCATTGGGATAAGATGGGAGAGATAAAGGCGAATCTCGCAAAATTCGGTATAGACGATCCGGAGTGCAGTCCCAAGATACTTTCGGGAGGACAGAAAAAGAGAGCGGCGCTCGTTGCTGCATTAATGACACAGTCCGACCTTCTTATCCTTGACGAGCCGACCAACCATCTTGATTCTCAGATGATAGAATGGCTGGAGGACTTTTTAAAGCGTTTTAAGGGAGCTTTGCTCATGATCACACATGACAGGTATTTCCTTGATGAAGTAACAAACCGGATCCTTGAAATAGATAAGGGGAATACATACAGGTACGAAGCTAATTATTCGGGATTTTTGGAATTAAAAGAGCAGCGCCTCGAATACGAACAGGCAGCAGAACGTAAGGCGGCGGCCCTGTACAGAAAAGACCTTGCATGGATGCTGCGGGGTGCAAGAGCCAGGTCCACTAAACAGAAGGCACATATTGAAAGATTTGAGACCTTAAGGGACAGGCAGCTTCCGGAAGAGGAGCGTTTTGTGACTTTAAGCTCACTTCCCAGCCGGATGGGAAATAAGACCATCATACTTGATAATATATCAAAGGGCTATGACGGACGTATGCTTTTTAAGGGTTTTTCGTATACATTCGGAAAGCTGGACAGGATAGGAGTGATAGGACCGAACGGGTGCGGAAAGTCCACGCTTCTAAAGTGTATAGTCGGGAGCGTGACCCCGGATACCGGGTCGGTAGAGATAGGACAGACCATAAAGATCGGATATTTCGGACAGGAGAATGAGGCACTGGATGAAAATAAACGTGTGCTTGATTATATCAAGGATGTTGCGGAGTTCATAAGGACTCCCGACGGGCTTGTATCGGCGACCATGATGTGTGAAAGATTTCTTTTTACGCCCGATATGCAGTATGCGCCGATAGCCAAGCTTTCGGGCGGTGAGAAACGCAGGCTTTATCTTTTGAGAGTTCTGATGGAGGCCCCCAATGTGATCATACTTGACGAGCCTACGAACGATCTGGATATACAGACGTTAAGGATATTGGAGGATTATCTTGACAGCTTCCCGGGCATCATACTTACGGTCAGCCATGACAGGTATTTTTTGGACAGAGTAGTTACAAGGATCTTTTCTTTTGAAGAAAACGGGAGCCTTAAGCAAAGTGAAGGCGGCTATTCGGATTATGTTTTAAGAAAGAAAGCCATAGCGGAAGATGCGGATAAAGGTGTACCGGATAAAGGCTCTAAAGCCCGGAACAGGCAAAGTGATCAGGATAACGATGCATCCGGCGGTCTTTCAAAAAACAAAAACCGCACGGTACGTGAAAAGACCAAGCTTTCATATGCCGAGCAAAAAGAATATGACAACATAGAATCGGAGATAGAGGAACTGGAAAACCGCTGCAGAGAACTGGAAAAAGAGATATCTGTCTCATCCACGGATTATACGCGTCTCATGCAGCTGCAGAATGAAAAGGATGAGCTTGAAACAACGATAGAAAAGAAAATGGAGCGCTATATAGAGCTTCAGGAAATGGTTGACAGCTTCGCAAAAAAATAAAAGCAGTAATGGCTACTGCTTTTATCTTAGAGGGCAGGGAAGGTAAGTGCCGAAAAACGGACTACTAACCCCGTCCCCATGGCTCTGTTTGCAAGCACGGTACCTAAGAATCCGCCTAATGTGTTCGTGATCAGGTCATCTACATCAAACAGCCTGTAAGATCCGGGGTAGATGAAGAAGAGCCCGGTCAGTTGTGCCGATTCGATAATAAGTGAGAGAAGAAATGTCATTATGATGATGTTTCTTCTTTTTATATTAAAGAAAAATTTGAAGAAGAAGCCGAACGGTATGGTCATAAGTATATTCAGTATTACCTGAAGGACACTTTCCATAGTTCTGTCCTCAGCTATGTCAGCCAGAAACCTGAAGGGGATAAACTGGCCTTCATAACCATGCATAGAGGCAATCTTTTCTGCGGAAGGGAGAGGAAAAAGTACTACCTCTGTAAGGCAGATAAGATAAAGTACAAGTGCCTGGCTCCCTAAAAAGTACATCGGCCTGATCCTGCTCCCTTTAGTGAAAATGATAAAAGCAGCTATGATGACCATAAGGGGGAAAAACTTTAAATATATCTCAAAACCGTTTATTAAACTCGCTGTCCAATTATTCATATATGTCACATTCCTTTCGTGAGGTTCATTTCTTAAGCAAGATTATAACAGGCGGTATTTTCTTACGACATCGATTTGTCTTACATTTTAACCTGCCAATCTTACATTTATGTGACATTTTGAAAAAAATGGACCACTAACCCCGTCCCGGGGGTCCGAAAACGGACCGGCGATTCTATATTTGACAAAACAACTTGAAAAATCGGGTATAAAGAGGTAAAATAGATATGTTTGAGGATTGTTACTGACTTAAAAAAAGTCGCCGATTTGTGAAGGGGGGTATAGAATGTGAAAAAGTCTGCGGTAAAGAAGATTTTTTTGATAGCTGTACCATTGATTGCTGTTATTTTGATCATCTGCCTTGTTGCTATACCAAGGCTTAAATCCGCATTGAATAACGGAAAAGATGGCAATAGTGAAGAGCACGGCAAAAAAACCGAGAATACTTCCACTATAAATAAGGAAAACATCAGCAGTGCAGTGGATTTTGACCATGAACTGAGCACATATCAGCCCAAGAAGGATCATTATAATTTTTATTTTACATATAAAACCGTTCATGCATGGTGGGATGCAGTGGCATTAGGTATGGAGGATGCCCAGAGGCAGTTTTTGGATAAGGGTATAGTCATTACCTATGAATATATGGCTCCTGACGGTGCGTCGGCTTTAGACCAGACGGAAAGGCTTGGGGATGCAGCAAAAGAAGATTATGATGTCATAGGCGTGGACGTGGCCGATGAGAGTATCATATCTCCGGTCATTGATAAGATGATAGATTCCGGTATCAAGGTCATGACTTTTTCAAGTTCCGATGCTGCAGCGGGCTGTAAGAGGATAGCATATGTAGGAAATACACATAACTATGAGGACGGAGCCGATCTTACTGAGGAGCTTTGCAAGAAGCTGGGTTATAAAGGAAAGGTTGCGATCCTGGTAGGAAGTGTCGGAGCTCCCTGTCATGAAGACAGGGCAAGGGGAGCTAAAGATGTCCTTGCAAAATACAGTGACATGAGTATTACGGCTGTAGAGTATGATATGGATTCAGTCGATCTGGCATATGATCTTACAAAAAAGATACTGGCAGATAACCCCGACTTAGACGGGATAGTCTGCTGCAATATGAGCAATCCGGTCGGAGCGGCACGCGCTATCATTGAAAAGAACAGCAAAGCGGTCATCGTGGGAATGGACCATGACAGGGAAGCGTTACAATATCTTAAGGACGGGGTTATCTACTGTCTGGGCGTTCAGGACTGTTACTCTATGGGATTTAACACTATTCAGGTTGCTGTTATGATCGCAGACGGCGTATACCCCGGCACGCTGTATCCGGAAAAAAGTGAGATGAAGACAACACTTATATTTCAGCAGGATGCGGCAACAATGCTCGAGACTCTTTATGGAGATATATCAAGATGAAGATAAAACGGGTCACAAATAAAACATTTGTCCTTACCGCGACCATAGGAAGTATTATAATAATGGTCACGATCTTGTTCAATACCATATGGTCGGCAAAACAGACTCTTAATGCTACCGATGATGCGGTTTCGGCAGTCAGTTCGTTCTATCTTGAGGCAATGGCTGACCGCCGTGCCAAGACTGTCACCAATCTGATAAGCAATAACTTCATTCAGATGGAAAAGGCTCTGACGGTATTTGCGGATGAAGGGATAGAGGATCAGGAACACTTAAGAAAAGTGATAGGAAGGATAAAGCAGCTGCTTTCACTTAACAGGCTGGCACTGGTGGATGAGGATGATATCGTATATACGCAGTATACCACCTACACAGGAGGAAGCCGTTATGACTTTTTGGCCGGAGATAAGCTTAAGGACAGAGTGATAAGCACGGTATATCAGTACGGATCATCGACGCAGCTGTGTCTGGTCATACCTGCAGACAGCCTTAAAATGATGGGCAAAAACTTTAAGGCTTGTTTCGTACAGATAGATATCAGAGATATTGTTAACCTGCTCGCTTTTGAGGAACAGGGCAGAACCGATTTCGGCATATATTCGAAGAACGGTGAAAATCTTTCGGATACCGGGCTTGGCGAAGTAATATCCGAACAAAATATATTGGATGCTACAAAGAGTGTTCTCTCAGACGATAAATGGGAAGAACTGTACGGTAATTTTGAAGCAGAAAAAGCAGGCAACCTGACATTTGAGCATGATGGGGCTGAAGAAACTCTCTATCATGTTCCCATACCGGGAACAGGCTGGCAGATGGTCGTTCTGATCCGTGAGAGTATCATCCACGACCAGATCAGGGGAATAAGCGAGCAGACACTTTCATTCGGTATAAGACAGATCGTATTTACTTTGGTAGCCGTGATCGTGTTTGCGGTCATATTACTTTTGATGCTCAGAAGAATATCGGCTATGCAGCTTGAGGCAGAGAAGGAGAAAGGCAGAAGCTTCTTAAGCATGGCTAATACGGATTCACTTACCGGACTAAGAAATAAACATGCATTTTCGGGATATGAGGCTACACTTGATGAAAATATACGCAATAAATCAATAAAGAATATCGCGGTCTTAGTCTGTGATATCAACGGACTTAAGCATGTAAACGATACACTCGGACATGATGCCGGGGATCAGCTTATAAAAGATGCAAGCGTAATGCTGTGCGAGTATTTCAGGCATGGTGCGGTATTCAGGACCGGCGGCGACGAATTTGTCGTAGTACTGCAGGGAAGAGGATTTGATACTAAGGATGAAGTAATAAATGAGTTTAACCGAAAGGTAGAAGGCAACATCGCTACAGGAGATGTGGTTGTTTCGATCGGATGCTCTACGTTAAAGGACGGAGACGAGCAGCTTAAGGATATATTCAAGCGTGCCGACCAGCTTATGTATGAGCGTAAGAAAGAACTGAAAGGAATGGGAGCAAAAACCAGGGATACATGAAAAAATTTTTATTATCTTAGTCAATGTATTCATTTGTTCCGATACCCGTGTCCGATGACGGTGCATACTTCATTGATATGCCGAATCTGCAGTTCTCCGTAAACAAGGACAGCAAGAACCTCGACATGGCCAACGAGTTTATGCGGTTTTTGATCTCATCGGAGGAGCTTAACAGGATGGCGCAGAAAAAAGAACTTGTGTCTCCGACAAAGGATCTGTCTTTTAACAGCATGTATGCTGCGTTTGGAAAAATACCGGAATCAGACAGGCTGTTTACAAAGTCGGGACCGGTGAGATGTCCATAGATGAGGATATTGCCGGTTTTGGAAAGTTTACACAATAATATAGAAGGTATCAGACAGACCGGAGACGGTAACGGGGGTTTTATGTATGGATAAAGAAGTGTTAATGAAGTTTTACCAGGAGAATATGTATGGAATGAGGCGGGATGGGGAGAATGTCACCTATGAGCTTTTAGGTCCGGATCTCGCAGCCATGCAAAAGCGGAGTATGCCGCGGAATCCTTTTGAGGTAGTCGGCGGTGAGCTTGTAAAGATAAAGGTTGAAAAAGACGGGCGTAGCACGGAGTTTATAGTACATGCGTATGTACCGGAAAAAAGGAGTGCCGAAAAATATCCGTCAGGGTCACCTTTTATCATATGCATGCATCCGATAATGCCGAAGGATTATGCCTTAGAACATGGATATGCCGTATTTTTCCTTGAGAGCACCAAGGTGGCTTCAGACGATACAGAGCATAAGGGAGCTTTTTATGACATATACCCTTACGGTGAAAGCGGGGATGAACAGACAGGTGCTCTTGCAGCATGGGGCTGGGGTGCATCAAAGGTGCTTGATGCCGTATACGTAGGACTTGATAAGGAGTTTAACCTTGATGCAGCCGCATCCATGGTCACAGGCGTATCGAGATGGGGAAAGGCTACTGCCGTATGCGGAGCGTATGATGAAAGATTCAAAATGGTCATCCCTTCGTGCTCGGGAGCGGGCGGACTGGCTCTTTACAACTTTTTCTCCGAAGGGAAAACATATGACTTAAGAAAAGCGGGAGGTCCTGCGGAATATACTTACGGGAAGAATGAACCGCTTTCATGCCTGCAGTCCGATGCAGAGAGAGGATGGTTTAATGATAAGTTCCTTGAGTATAAAGAGGCTTCGGATATACCGTACGATCAGGAAGGACTTATTTCGCTTTGCTGCGCAGAGGACAGATTTTATTTTGTGATAGCTTCTTATACGGGAGAGGACTGGGTAAATGCACCCTCTATGTGGGAATGCTGCAAACGTGCCTTAAAAGTATATGAAGAAAAAGGATTGAAGGATAATTTCGCCATACATTTCCATAAGGAAGGCCATGCAGTTATACAGGAAGATATGGAACTTATAGTTTCCTATTTTAATCATATGTATTACGGATGGGATACCGGGATAGATATGGGTGCCTTGCATACGACCTTATTTGAAGGGCAGGAAGACGGCAATGCCGAGATACTGCGGCTGCGACCTTATAAAAAGGAAGATAGCCGTGCTATAGCTTCCTGGCTTAGGGATGAGGATATATTCTTAAAATGGGGCGGAGAGAGATTTGACGGATTCCCTGTAAGTGCGGAGGATATAGATGAGAAATACAGTAATTTAAACGGTGACTGTGAAGAATATGATAATTTCTACCCGCAGGTAGCTTTTGGAAATGACGGGGCTGTCGGCAGCTTTATCATGAGATATGTAGGCGGCGATCACAATACTATACGTTTCGGATGGGTCATCGTTGATGACCAAAAACGCGGAAAAGGATACGGGAAGAGAATGCTTGAACTCGGTCTTAAATATGCATTTAATATATTGAAGGCAAAGAAAGTAACGATAGGCGTTTTTGAAAGCAACACTCCTGCGTATGAATGCTATAAATCTTTGGGATTTAAGGAGGCAGAGAATAAAGAGCCGGAGGTAAGGGATATAAACGGCAGGAAATGGAAACAGATAGAGATGTACAGGCTGCCTGACTGATATAAAGAGAAACGATGAAGGCATCTTGGAAGTGACATTGACAATCTGATCGTATGACCGGGAAGTCTTTAACTGACTTCCCGTTTTTTTATTTTATTTGTTTAATAGAAATTTTATAAAAAACTGTTGACAAAGGGATAATTTGGTGTTATCTTATAGCAAGAAGGTGTTAGCACTCTTTAAAGTTGAGTGCTAATAAATGAAAGAGAGGGTGCGGATATGGATCTTGATGACAGAAAACTAAAGATACTTCAGGCTATTATTAAGAACTATCTCGAGACGGGTGAGCCGGTCGGTTCAAGAACCATATCGAAGTACACCGATCTTAACTTAAGCTCAGCCACCATAAGAAATGAGATGGCGGACTTAGAGGAGCTCGGCTATATAGTACAGCCCCATACCTCAGCAGGACGTATCCCTACCGATAAAGGCTACAGGCTTTATGTGGATACCATGATGCAGGAAAAGGTAGATGAGGTCAACAACATGCGTGATGACCTGCTCGAAAAAGCAGACAGGATGGAAAACCTCTTACAGCAGGTAGCAAAGCTGCTCGCAGCCAATACCAATTATGCTACCATGGTTACCACACCCAAGTACCGCAGCAGAAAGATAAAGTTCATACAGCTCACCGATGTGGATGAATATCAGGTGCTTGCGGTCATAGTTCTTGAAGGCAATATAGTAAAGAACAGGATGTTCAGATCCGATGTGGCTTTAGTAAAGGAAGAGGTATTAAAGCTTAACCTTGCACTTAATACTTTCCTGCAGGGTCTCGATATAGAAGAGATAAACATAGGACTTGTACAGAAGCTTAAAAGCCAGGTGGGCGCATATCAGGAGCTGGTATCCGAGATACTTGATGCCATAGCCACAGCCATCCAGGAAGAGGGCGACATAAGGGTATATACCAGCGGTGCCACAAACATCCTAAAGTATCCGGAGCTCTCGGATATGAATAAAGCCCGCGACATACTTTCCACCTTGGAAAACAAAGAGGAGCTTACACAGTTCGTGGATGGCGGCGACATAAAGCCGGATGAGAAGCGCGGCATACAGGTTTATATAGGTGATGAAACAAAGGTTGATTCCATGAAGGACTGCTCCGTAGTCACCGCAACCTATGAGATCGAAGAAGGTATATACGGTAAGGTAGGTATCATCGGTCCTAAGCGAATGGATTATGAAAGAGTAGTCGGAACGCTTCAGAACATGATGGGACAGCTTGATGATATATTTAAAAACAACAAGCCGTAGATGACGTCAAAGAAGAGTAATTAACGTCCGTTATGAAAAGGATGTGATAATATGAAGAAAAAGAAAAAATTCTTAAATAAAAAGAAGGAGTTGAAAATGGCTGATATCAGGGAAAAGCTTCTGAAGGAATCCATGGAAGCGGCCAAAAAGAAGGCGGAAGCCAAAGAAGATGCTTCTGAGAAAGGCGCCGGTGAGATAAGTGCCGGAGAGGAAGCAGCGGAGCAGGCTGAAGAAAATGTAAAGGCTTCCGGAGCGGCGAAAAACAGCGAAGCTGCAGAAGAGGTTGAGAAAGCCGAAGGCACCGTAGAGGATGCAGCAGAAACAAATGAGGGTGAGGCCGGAGAGCTTCCACCTGACGACGGGCCGACTTCAGTATTTATTAAGGGCGAGCACGACAAAAAGGACGAAAAGATTAAAGAACTGAACGACAGGCTGCTCAGAAACCTGGCAGAGTTTGACAATTACAGAAAACGTACCGACAAGGAAAAATCCCAGATGTTTGAGATGGGTGCGAAGAGCATCATAGAAAAGATACTTCCCGCAATAGACAGCTTTGAGCTCGGACTTGCAGCCTTAAGCGAAGAGGACAGGGCTTCCGGAGTCGGACAGGGCATGGAAAAAATCTACAAACAGCTGATGACGATCTTAGAAGGTGCCGGAGTAAAACAGATAGAGGCTTTAGGAAAAGAGTTCGATCCGAATCTCCACAATGCGGTAATGCATGAGGAAAACGAGGAGTTCGGTGAAAATACAGTATCACAGGAATTACAAAAGGGTTATATGTACAATGATTCGGTAATACGTCACAGTATGGTAAAGGTTGCCAACTAGTACATAACACATCATTAATTTAAAATTGTAAAATATGGAGTGCCCTATAAGGGCAGGTTAGGAGGATAAAATTATGAGCAAGATCATTGGTATCGATTTAGGAACAACAAATTCATGTGTAGCAGTTATGGAAGGCGGAAAGCCTACAGTTGTTACAAATACAGAAGGACAGCGTACGACTCCTTCAGTAGTCGGTTTTGCAAAGAACGGTGAGAGACTTGTCGGTGATGCAGCTAAGCGTCAGGCAGTTACAAATGCAGATAAGACAGTATCATCTATCAAGCGTCATATGGGTACCGATTTTAAGGTAACCATCGATGACAAGAAGTATTCACCTCAGGAAATATCAGCTATGATCCTTCAGAAGTTAAAGAAGGATGCTGAGAACTACTTAGGTGAGCCTGTAACCGAGGCAGTTATCACAGTTCCCGCATACTTCAATGACGCACAGCGTCAGGCAACCAAGGATGCAGGCAAGATCGCAGGTCTTGATGTAAAGCGTATCATCAACGAACCTACGGCAGCAGCACTTGCATACGGACTTGACAATGAAAACGAGCAGAAGATCATGGTATACGACCTTGGCGGCGGTACATTCGATGTATCAGTAATCGAGATCGGCGACGGCGTTATCGAAGTTCTCGCTACAGCAGGTGATAACAGACTCGGCGGTGATGACTTTGATGAGAGGATCACCAGATACATGATCGATGAGTTTAAGAAGCAGGAGGGTGTTGATCTTGGTCTTGACAAGATGGCACTCCAGAGATTAAAGGAAGCAGCAGAGAAGGCAAAGAAGGAGCTTTCATCAGCTACCACAACCAACATCAACCTTCCTTTCATCACAGCTACAGCCGACGGTCCTAAGCATTTCGATATGAACCTGACAAGAGCTAAGTTTGAAGAGCTTGTATCAGACCTTATCGAGAGAACAGTTATCCCTGTACAGAATGCACTTCGTGATGCAGGCATCAAGCCCAGCGACCTTTCAAAGGTTCTGCTTGTCGGCGGATCTACCCGTGTTCCCGCAGTACAGGAGAAGGTAAGACAACTTACCGGACATGAGCCTTCAAAGACACTTAACCCTGATGAGTGCGTAGCCATCGGTGCTTCCATCCAGGGCGGTAAGCTTGCAGGCGATGCAGGTGCAGGTGATATCCAGCTTCTGGATGTAACACCTCTTACACTTGCCATCGAGACCTTAGGCGGTATCGCTACACCTATCATCAAGAGAAATACAACCATTCCTACCCGTGGCAGTCAGGTATTCTCTACAGCAGAGGATAATCAGAGTGCGGTTGATATCCGTGTTACCCAGGGTGAGAGACAGTTTGCAAAGGATAATAAGTTACTCGGACAGTTCAGGCTTGACGGTATCCTTCCCGCAAGACGCGGTGTACCTCAGATCGAGGTTACATTCGATATCGATGCAAACGGTATCGTAAATGTATCTGCTAAGGATAAGGGTACAGGCAAGGAGCAGCATATCACTATTACCTCCGGTACTACCATGAGCGAGTCGGATATCGAGCGTGCAGTTAAGGAAGCAGCTGAGTATGAGGCTCAGGATAAGAAGCGTAAGGAAGCTGTTGATACCAGAAACGAAGCTGATTCCATGGTATTCCAGACAGAAAAGGCTTTAGCAGATGTAGGAGACCAGTTAAGTGATGCTGATAAGTCACAGGTACAGGCTGATATAGAGCATCTTAAGGACTTACTTAACAAGACCAATCCTGAGGTAATGAGTGACGGTGAGGTTGAGGATCTTAAGGCTGCAAAAGAGAAGCTTATGACCGATTCTCAGGCTCTTTTCCAGAAGGTATATGAGAAGGCACAGGCGCAGGGCGGTCCTCAGGGAGGTCCCGGACCTGATATGGGCGGATTCAATCCTAATCAGGGATTCGATCCCAACCAGGGCGGATTTAACCCTAACCAGGGCGGCGGATACGGTCCTAACCAGGGTGGATACCCGAATGGAAACGATGATGTTGTTGATGCTGATTTTAAGGAAGTTTAATGAATATCTTAAATATCCCTTAAATGAGTGCCATATTACTTGAAGTGATAAAATATTGTGATATAATAATGGGGCGCGGTGTGAAAACACCCCGCCCTAATACAGATTATAAAGATGAATGACCGCTTTTGGTTTAGCGGACATGGATGAGGCGGCAGATAACCTGTTTATCGTATTTAAACCGGCTTCATCAGAGGAGAGACATGGCAGATAAGAGAGATTACTATGAGGTGCTTGGAGTATCTAAGGATGCAAGTGCTGAAGAAATTAAAAAAGCATACAGACAGCTCGGTAAAAAGTACCATCCGGACGTAAATCCCGGCGATAAGGAAGCCGAGGAAAAGTTCAAAGAGGTAGGAGAGGCTTATGCGGTTCTTAGCGACCCCGATAAGCGCCGCCAGTACGATCAGTACGGGCACGCTGCATTTGAGAACGGCGGTGCCGGCGGCATGGACTTCAGTTCCATGGACTTCTCAAGTATGTTCGGAGATCTGTTCGGAGGACTCGGAGGTATATTCGGCGATTTATTCGGCGGTGGCGGCAGCCGTTCAGGCGGTCCCCAGCGCGGAGCCAATACAAGAGTCAGAGTACGCATAACCTTCGATGAGGCTATGAAGGGCGTCGAAAAAGAAATAGAAGTAACATTAAAGGAACAATGTGAGACATGTAACGGTACAGGCGCAAAGCCAGGGTCTAAGGTTGAGACCTGTACACAGTGCGGCGGCAAAGGCCAGGTAGCATATACCCGCCAGTCACTGTTCGGCATGACACAGAGCATTCAGGCCTGTCCTCAGTGCCGCGGTACAGGTAAGATCATTAAGGAAAAGTGCAGCGCCTGCTTAGGAAACGGATATATATCGAGAAAGAAGAAACTTTCGGTATCCATCCCTGCCGGTATCGATTCCGGTCAGTGTATAAGACTTGCAGGTAAGGGCGAACCCGGAGCCAATGGCGGCGGATACGGAGATATGCTCGTTGAAGTGGATGTGAGCGATCATCCTACATTCCAGCGTGAGGGCATGAATATCTACTCAAACGCATACATGAGCTTTGCACAGGCTGCGTTAGGCGGAGACGTAAGGATACCTACCATCGACGGAGACGTGATCTATGAGGTAAAGCCGGGCACACAGACCGATACAAGGATCAGACTGAGAGGAAAGGGTGTTCCGTCTGTTAGGGATAAGTCCTATAGGGGAGACCACTATGTAAATCTTGTGGTACAGGTTCCTACAAAGCTTAATTCCGAGCAGAAGGAGCTTTTAAAGAAATTTGATGAGTCTTATTCGGGAAAGAAAACCGAAGAAGGCACTGAGAAGAAAAAGAAGGGTTTTTTCAGTAAATGAAAAGATTAGTGATCGGTATTCTGGCACATGTGGATGCCGGAAAGACCACTCTATCGGATAATATTCTGTATCTTAGCAAATCTATAAGAAAGCCGGGAAGGGTCGATAAAAAAGACTCCTTCCTGGATAGTTATGCCTTAGAGAGAGAAAGAGGCATTACCATATTTTCAAAACAGGCTGTTTTTGAATATGGTAATGCCTCTTTTACGTTGCTGGATACGCCGGGGCATGTGGATTTTTCTACCGAGATGGAAAGGACTCTTTCGGTGCTTGATGCGGCCGTACTGGTGATAAGCGGACCTGAGGGCATACAGGCACATACGAGGACATTATGGAAGCTGCTTAACATATATGATATCCCGGTATTTGTCTTCGTCAACAAAATGGACAGGGAGACGGCCATAAAGGGGAACATCGGGGCTTCATTAAAGAAGGAACTTTCATCCGGGTGCATAGAATTTACCGGGATGATTTCAGAAGGCAGCTCTAATGCTGAAAGACGGGCAGTCTTAGAGGAGATCTCACTTTGTGACGAAGAAGTGCTCGAATCGTTTTTAGAAAAGGGAAATATAGAAGATGAAGAGATCGCCTCTCTTATCGTGGAACGCAAGCTTTTCCCGGTGATATACGGCTCGGCGCTTAAACAGGAAGGTGTGGAAGAACTGATCGCGGTCATGAGCAGATTCTTACCGGAAATCTTATACGAAGAGAGATTTGCCGCCAGAGTATATAAGGTTGGAAGGGATGCATCCGGGAAACGCATCACCTATATGAAACTGACCGGCGGCAGGCTTAATACCCGCGAACAGGTGTCATATACTGCGGGCGGGGAAGAGATATGTGAGAAGATAAATGAGATCAGGCTGTATAACGGCGACAGATATGAGAATCTTGACAGTGCCATATCAGGCATGGTCGTGGGAGTTACGGGGCTTAGCAGTATAGAAGCAGGAAGTGTCTTGGGGGATGAGGAAGCCTTGCCCGCTAAAAACATCATGCCGGTACTAAGATACAAGGTGGCCGAAAAGGATATATCAAGACTGAGGCTGCTTTTTCCGAAATTCCGTGAATTAGAGGAAGAGGAACCCGAACTCCATGTCATGTGGAATGACGAGACAAAAGAGCTGGAGATCAACGTTATGGGTGAGATCCAGCTTGAGATATTAAAAAGCAGATTTGCCGAACGGTTTAATGAGAGTGTGGAGTTTGACAGAGGCAGTATCATCTACAGGGAGACTGTGACCGCTCCTGTGCTGGGTATCGGGCATTATGAACCGTTGCGCCATTATGCGGAGGTACAGCTTGTGATCGAGCCCGGACCTAAAGGCTCGGGGATATCCTTTAAATCCGACTGTACTACATCGGAACTTGATACAAACTGGCAGCGTCTTATCATGACTCATGTGTATGAAAAAGAACACAGGGGGTGTCTTATAGGTGCTCCGTTAGATGATGTGATGATCACTTTGATAGCGGGACGTGCTCATTTAAAACATACCGAAGGCGGTGATTTCCGGCAGGCGACGTACAGGGCTATAAGACAGGGGCTTATGAAGGCTGCGGCATCGGGAAATGCACGCATACTTGAGCCTTACTATGAATTTACTTTAGAGGTTCCGTCAGCTTACGTAGGAAGAGCCATGACCGACATCGACCGTAAATTTGGAAAGATCACGGGACATTTTGAGGGACTGTCAGATGGAATGGCGGTACTTACGGGAACAGCTCCCGTATCTGAGATGATGGGATATTCAAATGATGTGACGGCATATACCGGCGGCCTTGGAAGTTTCTTTTGCACCTTTTCGGGATTTTTCGAATGCCATAATGAGGAAGAGGTTATCTTAGGGGCACATTATAATCCCGAAACAGATATGAGAAATCCCGTATACTCCGTATTCTGTGCACACGGGGCAGGATTCCCTGTGGAATGGAATGAGGTGGATAAGTATAAGCATCTCGATGTAAAATTTAATCCCGGAAACAGCACTGCGGGGAAGAAATGGGAGGCAGTGACCGTAGAAAAGCAGACCGGTATCCGGGATGTAAGGACTACTTCCGGTACAGACAGTTTCGTATCGGTAGAAGAGGTCGACAGCATACTTGAACGCACATACTTTGCAAACAGAAAGCATGAGTACAAAAATCCGTTCAGAAAACACAAAGAAAAGAATGTGGCGGCAAATACAGGGACTTCAGGCTCTTTAGGAGCGAAGGCTGTAAGAGAAGAGTTCCCCAAGTACCTTTTAGTGGACGGATACAATATCATATTTGCCTGGGAAGAGCTTAAAGAACTTGCGGCAGCAAATCTTGACGCCGCCCGTGACAGGCTGAACGAGATATTATGCAATTACAGGGCTCTTTGTGACAGTGAGATCATAGTTGTCTATGATGCTTACCGGGTGCAGGGTCATCCGACGGAGTATCTGAAATTCAATAACATAAACATAGTGTTCACAAAAGAAGCCGAAACCGCAGACAGGTTTATAGAGCGGTTTGCACACGAAAATGCCTCAAAATACAGGGTTACCGTGGCTACAAGCGACGGACTCGAGCAGATAATAATACGGGGGCAGGGTGCATTGCTTATGACCGCCATGGATTTTTATGCCGAAGTGGAGAACAGGACCAGAAGTTTAAGGGAAAGATTTTTATCGGAAAATAATACCAAAAAAATCACTTCTTCTTTAGCAATAATTGGGCATTTTGATACAACAAAATGAATAGAGTAAAATCACATATTGTGATATTATTTTAAATGTTTGCGGCAAGACATGCATAAAACAAATATAAATGGGAACGGAAGATACAGGCTCCCATAGAGGTGAATAAATGAAAAAAAGTAATACCCGAAAAAGCTTAATAAGAATGACGGCACTTTTGTGCGCATCATCCGTGATATTCGGAGGATGCGGTCTTTTCTCAGGCGAGGAGGAGAAGCACAGCATCTCCATAGTCAAGGAGAACATGGCTGACGATTACAATGTGGTCAACTGTGAAAAGAGGGATGTTGTACTTACAAGTACCGTGTCGTGTTCCTATACACAGCTGATGGAAGAAAATCTGGCATTCCCTGTCGGAGATAAGACCGTGGCTTTTGTATACGTCAGTGAAGGCGATGAGGTAAAAGCGGGAGATCTTCTTGCAAAGCTTGATGTAGAGCAGCTTGAAAAAGACAATATCTCCATGCAGGAAGAGATAGACAGAAATGAGTTTTTGATCAAACAGACTGATGAAATGATCGAGTTTTATGAGAACAAGATCAACTCATCGAATTTAAGCCTGTCATCAAAAGAAAGCTATCTCTCAAAGCTTCAGAAGCTGCGTGAAAAAAGAAGAAACTATAATGACCAGAATGAGTTCGACCGTATAAAGATTTCAGCCAATGAACAGCAGATAACCGCAGGTTCTCTTTATGCAGGCATAGACGGCAATATTTCTTTTATAAAGAATAATCTCCAGGGCAGCAATGCCAACGCACAGGAAAAAGTAATCACGATCCTCAATGCCAGCGTATGCGGATTCCAGACCAATGACAGAAATGCCGTGGAATATATACATGTCGGCGACAGGGTATCAGTGGACATAAACAACGCGGAAACCTCTTATGATGCCACCGTTACCGTTGTAGACAAGGATGCTATGAAAATAGTATATGAACTTGACCAGCCGGATTATTCGATACAGATGGGTACCAGGGGCAAGGTGACCGTAGTGAGAGGCGAAGCTAAGAATGTCTGGGCACTTCCCAAAAGCTGTGTATATCAGACAGATGATTTCGCATATGTTTATATATTAAATGCTGACGGCGTCAGGGAAATGAGAAAGATCACCATCGGACTTACCGGTGACGATTATGTGGAGATTACAGGAGGACTCAGCGAAAACGATACGGTTATCTTACGTCAGAGCTGATGCGGAGGTTATAAATGTTTAAAAAGATTCTGATCTTGGTTTTGCTTACAATGTGCGTGTGTGTATGCAGTGCATGCAGCAACGGTGCTGAAGAAGTACAGGAGGATATACCGCTTCTTGAACCGGCTAATGCAAAAGTGGAGACGACTTATGTTTCAAAAATGGATATAAGTCAGGTGGAGATACATGACGGTGCTGTGATACCGTCTTTTGATGAGTTCTCATTTGATGTGAACGGCTATCTGTACGGAGTATTTGTCGAGCCCGGAGATAAGGTATATAAGGGCGATGTTTTAGCAGGTCTTGTGGGTCACGATCATCAGGCCATTCTTGATCTTGAGGATGAGATAAAAGAGCTTGAGGAAAACAATGTAAAGCTTTTTGAGAGTTATGATCTTGAACTTGAGCTTACAAGGCTTAACGGCGGAGATGTTTCCGAAAAAACCATAGAGACCAGACAGAAAAAAGAATTAGCGGAGTTTGAACTTCAGCAGAAAAAGGACAGACTTGCCAGATTAAAGGAAAACGATATCGGATATGTAAGCATTGTGGCTCCTTATGACAGCGTGGTAGTAGCTGTCTCATCTGCAGGAAATAACAGCTATATATCTAAAGGGACTGCCATAGTGGCACTTGATAACGGAAAAGATCCCATGATAACCTGCAACTATTTCATTTCCGAATCGGCATATCAAAAAGAGTATTCATGTTATGCGATGGTAAGGGGACAGCGCTTAGAGCTGGAATACATCCCTTATACCAAGAACGAACTTAAGGTAATAGTAAATAACGGCATTTCTCCTGCTACAAAGTTTGAGATAAAAGACCTTAAAGATGAGGAGATCTATGTCGGCGATTATGCAAGCGTCATTGAGGTAAAGAATTTTAAGGCGGATGTGCTTGCCATACCCCAGAATGCCGTATATGCGGATGCAACGGGGCAGTTTGTCTATGAGATAAAGGATGGCGAGAGGATCAGAAGACCTGTTATCCTCGGTATCAGTGACAATGCAAACGTGGAAGTTGTCGAAGGATTAGAGGAAGGAGCATGTATCTATGTCAAGAGTTAACGGAAAAGTTATAAAACGGGCAGCATGTTTCCTTGCTGCGGCTGCGTTGTGTATCCCGCTTACTGTAAAAGGGACAGCAGCAGACAGCGATACTCTTTATTTCGGAGCACTGGAAGAAAAGGTTGCCCAGAATGTTAAGACTACCAAGGTTACTAAGGGAGAGTTCTTTGTGACCGGTGCGGTACAGGGAAGCCTTGAGTTTTCAAGCAATCAGTACGTGATGTGCGATGTGAGCGAGGGTGTGGTACATTTCCAGGAGATGCTGGTAAGCCAGGGCGATACCGTAAAAAAAGGCGATCCCATCGCTTCAATATATGTTACGGTAGATGAGATAGAAAAGGAAGAAGTACAGAGAAACCTTGATGCGGCCAGAAAAAACCTTGATGAATACAAGGCTGACACAAGACTCCTTCTCAATCAGTATAAAAAAGCCTTAAATCAGGGCAGCGAACGTGACAGAAGGCTGGCACAGATATCTTACGACAGACTGTATGACTCATACAAGAAAGAACTGGAAAAAAGAGAAGCAAGGATTGATGAGTATGTTATAAGACTTGCCCAGATAGAGAGTATTGAAAATACTAAAACAGTTGATGCACCGACGGACGGAGTCATCGGATTTACCAACAGGATGAGAAAGGGTGAAGTGCTGGGCAGATGGAGCTTCTTATGCGCTATCAACGATCCTTCAAATGTCCGCGTTGTGGTGGAAGGCGGTTCGGATCTGTTAAGATACAATATGCCCGTTAAGATCGTGCAGTCGACCGGTAACAGAAACGTAGAGCTTACCGGCAGGGTAGTTACGATGAAGAGCACGGCTGCTTCCGTCAACCTGATGGCAAGAAATGATATCATAGAGATATACGGAGATGTATCCACACTTATGCCGGGTGCTGACGTAAGCGTTAAATTTGACAAGATATATGTAGAGGATGCCCTTATAGTACCCAAGAATGCGCTTAAAAGCGATAAGAAGGGTCAGTACTTAAATGTTTATATAAACGGCTTTTCTAGCAAAAGATATGTAGTAGTGGGCGGAGCCGACAGTATGAACTACTGGATCGTTTTCGGAGTAGAAGAAGGCGACACAATCATTCTCGAATAAAAGGGGACCAATATGTTTCACTTAATGCTGCAGAAAGTTCTGCATAAAAAATGGATGGCGATAAGCTTGCTTATAGGTAATATCCTTTTAGTAGCCATAGCAGTAAGCCATCCTATGTATCAGGATGCATCAAGAAACAGGATGCTTACTGATGAGTTCACCAATTACATGAAGGATAACAATTCTTATCCCATGATGATCGATATAAACGGACTCATGAGAAAGACAGCCGGACTGGAAGAAAGTGAAAGAGCAAGGAATTTTGCAAATACGGTAGCTTCTCAGTTCGGAGTATCCGAAGTTGAAAAGATCAGTTATAACAGTCTCGTTGCAAGTACAGCTACACCGACATCGCTTTATACTGCCGACAGCAAGGAATTTAAAATGGTTCTGGGTGCCATGTCGGATTTTGACAAGCATACCAAGATAGTATCCGGAAAAATGTATTCGGATTCACTTACCGACGACGGCTATATCGAAGCAGTCATCAGCCAGAGCGCCATGGTGGACCACAATCTCCTTATCGGTATGGAGATAGATATGAAGAGCCTGAAATTCGCCGGGAAAAACAAGGTGAAGATAAGGATCACGGGTGTATATTCCAATCTGGATGACAGTGATAATTACTGGGTATATCCCCCCGGATATTACAACAACCATCTTATGATATCACCCAAAGTTTTTGAAGAGGGCTTTATGGGTAATTTTGTATTATCCAACAATATCAATGAGCATTATTATGTGCTGCTTGATTATTCACAGCTTGATCCCGAAAGGATTGACGATATAATCGCCATCACGGACAAAGCCCTTAACGAAAACAATACCGTATACAGCAAGATGGCCGAGCCGTCATACATCGGCCTTCTTAAGGATTATGCGGTAAAAGAAAAGCAGATATCCGTAACACTTCTTATATTGCAGGTACCCGTTATCGTACTCCTCTGTGCATTCCTTTTCATGATATCACGTCAGATGCTCGAGATGGAGGAAAGCGAGATCGCGATCTTAAAGTCAAGAGGTGCGGGCAGGATACAGATAATCAGACTGTATTTCTTCCAGTCACTCTTCTTAAGTCTTATAAGCTTTGTCATAGGATTGCCGCTCGGAAAGCTTATATGTAAGATACTCGGTACCTCAAGTGCGTTTTTGGAGTTCTCGGCCGGCAGATCCCTTATAGTAAGATATTCGGGAGAAGCACTTTTATACGGACTTGCCGCAGTGCTGATATCAACCTTTATGACACTGCTTCCCGTACTTAAGAAGTCGACATCATCCATCGTTTCCGTTAAGAGAAAACGCTCAAGACAGACTAAGCCGTTATGGCAGAAGCTGTTTTTGGATGTGATCATGTTAGGTGCATCCATATACGGGTATTATTCATTCAGCTCCAGACAGGATGAACTGCTTGTGCAGGTGCTCTCGGGCGAATCGCTCGATCCTATCATTTTCTTAAGCTCCTCACTGTTCATCTTAGGTGCCGGACTGTTTTCGCTTCGAATACATTCGCTTCTTATATTATTGCTGTTTAAGCTTGGAAAGAGCAGATGGCAGCCTGCAAGCTACACCTCATTCCTGCAGCTTATCCGTACAGGCGGCAAGCAGGCGTTCATCATGGTGTTCCTGGTACTTACCGTTGCATTCGGTATGTTTAATACTACCATTGCAAGGACCATCTTAGCCAATGCGGAAAAGAACAACGATTACAATATCGGTGCGGATGTGGTAATACAGGAATACTGGAGAAACAATCAGGTATTCTCATCACACGATCCGTCACAGGAGGTTGAGCTTTCATACACCGAACCCGATTCGGGTAAGTATAATGACATAGCCGGAGTAAAGTCTATAGCAAAGGTGTATAAGACATCAAATGCCAAGGTTACCGTAAACAAGAGTGAAAATCCCATAACCATCATGGGTATCAATACGAAGACCTTCGGCGAGACCACGAAGATGGATCCCAAGCTTCTTCAGTATAATTACCATGAGTACCTGAACGTATTGTCACAGAACTCCGATGCGGTACTTGTTTCCATGAACTTTAAAGAAAAACTCGGAGTAAAGATAGGGGATCAGATCACATATACCATCGAGGATCCCATAAAGACAGGCTCGGGTACGGGTATAGTATACGGCTTCTTTGATTACTGGCCGGGATATAACAGAAACAGCATCGTTATAGCTTCGGACGGCACATCCAAAAACGAAGAACACTACATGGTAGTGGCACATCTTTCTGCCATCCAGGAGAAGGTCGGTGTATTCCCTTATGAGATGTGGATCAACATGGACGGGAAGACCGACGCCGTATATGATTTCATAAACGAGAGGGGCATAAAGCTTACAAAGTTTGTTGATGCAGTAGAAAGAAAAGAAGCTATAGGAAGAGAAGCACTTTTCCAGGGAACCAACGGAATCCTTACCATGAGCTTTATTACCATACTTCTTATCTGCGGTATCGGTTATATTATCTACTGGACACTTTCCATACGTTCGAGAGAGCTTCTCTTCGGTATCTTCAGAGCCATGGGTATGGGTAAGAACGAAGTCATCCACATGCTTGTGAACGAGCAGGTGCTGACCGGTGTGGTAGCTATCCTGTTCGGACTTGTAATAGGCTGGATATCCTCAAGGATGTTCGTACCGATCATCCAGATAGCATACTCGGCTACCGACAGGTCACTGCCGCTTGAGCTTATCACCAAGGATTCGGATATCATCAGATTGCTTGTGATAATAGGCATCGTATTTATCGCGTGTCTTGCGGTTCTTATCAAGCAGGTATATAACATGAAGATCTCACAGGCGCTTAAGCTTGGTGAAGACTGACAGATTGATCATACTTTATACATAATGAAAGCGTGGTTGTATAAATGCAGAAATATATCATTAAAACAGAAAATGTAGACAGAAGCTTTCCTATAGCCGGAAGAGAGCCCGTGCAGGTATTAAAGCAGGTTTCGGTAGAGATACCGGAGCAGACGCTTACGATACTCCGCGGTCCTTCCGGATCGGGAAAAACCACTCTGATGAATATACTTGGCGCGCTCGATGCGCCTACAGCCGGAAAGGTTTTCTTTGACGGACAGGATATCACTAAAATGTCCGATACCGGTAAAGAGAAGCTGAGACGTAAAAACGTGGGTTTCGTATTCCAGTCGGTGTCCCTGATACCTATGATGACGGTGTATGAAAATGTCGAGTTCAGCTTAAGACTGTCGGGATATAACGGGGATAAAAAGAGCAGAGTGCACCAGTGCCTGAAAATGGTAGGCCTTCAGAACCGTGCCGACCATATGCCCCAGGAGCTTTCGGGCGGTGAGCAGCAGAGAGTAGCCATAGCGAGAGCTATAGCACACAGACCCAGAGTCGTATTTGCCGACGAGCCCACTGCCGAGCTTGACAGCCAGACGGCCATCACAGTGGTAAATATCTTCAAAAAACTGGTGGCAGAGGAAGGCGTTACCATAGTCATGACCACACATGATACGGGACTTATGGATGCCGGCGATATGGTATATACCATAGAAGACGGAACCGTAGCCGGGAAGGTCATCAATAAAGAAGAATTAAAGTGAGAGCGATAAAATGGGAAAAACCTTAAAGAAAGAAAAAGAGAAAAAAATAGAAGACGAGAACGTTGTTAAAGAGGGCAGTGCCGAAAGCATGTCAGCGATGACAAGCGACATGGCAAATGAAGCCACGGACAATGACCTGATCACCGGCGAAAATTCACCCATGGTGCTTGCGGAAAACCTTGTAAAAATATATAAAACATCAGAACTTGAGGTATTGGCTCTTCAGGGACTTGACTTAAGGGTGGAAAGAGGAGAGCTTACTGCCATAATCGGTAATTCGGGTTCCGGTAAATCGACATTCCTTAATATGTTAGGCGGTCTGGATGAGCCGAGTGCGGGCAAGCTTTTTGTAGACGGCAAGAACCTGTTCAAGCTTACCCAAAAGGAAAAGGTAATTTATAAGAGGGATACCGTAGGCTTTGTATGGCAGAATAACGGCCGAAACCTTCTGCCGTTTATGAATGCCATGGAGAATATCATGGTGCCCATGCATCTTACCAGTGAAAAGAATAAAAAGGAGCGTGCGTTAGAGCTCCTTGATCTGGTAGGCATGTCACACAGAAAATACAGCAGGATGAACCAGCTCTCAGGCGGTGAGCAGCAGAGGATCGCGATAGCCATCGCGCTTGCCAACAAGCCTAAGCTCTTACTTGCCGATGAGCCTACCGGTTCGGTAGACAGAAAGACTGCGGATTATATATTCGATCTGTTTAAGCGCCTGAATAAGGAATACAACCAGACCATCATCATAGTTACCCATGATGTTGAGCTGTCCAAGAAGGTAGCAAGAGTTGTAGCCATAAGGGACGGTAAGATAAGCAGCGAGAGGATATTAAAGGAGCATTATAATAATATAGGAAACGGGGAGATCAACTGGATGGAAGAGGAGACCCAGGACGAGTACACCATCGTCGATCGGGCCGGCAGGATCCAGATACCCCGCAATATGCTTGATTCTCTGGAGCTTAAGGACAACAAGATAAAGGTGACAATAGATGACAGTATCATAAAACTTGAAAATCCTCAAAAAAATATTTGACATTTTTGATTTCTATGGTATAATAGCGTATGTGCGATTTTGGACGAAAAGTATAGAATGTTTTAAGGAGGTGTGTGAAATGGGAGCTATTTGCCCGAAAAACAGAACTTCAAAGGCCAGAAGAGACAGCCGTCGTGCTAACTGGAAGATGACTGCTCCGAACCTTGTAAAGTGCAGCAAGTGCGGTGCACTTATGATGCCTCACAGAGTATGTAAGGCTTGCGGATCTTACAATAAGAAGGAGATCCTTGTTAAGGAAGAAGCTTAATTCTTAAAAAGCATATGCCGGGTTTATGCCCGGCACTTTTGCTATATGATGCACATATACAGTAAGTGTATCAGTCGGTTCATGTGACCATCTGCACCTATAGTGGAATGGATACCACGCAAGCTTCCGAAGCTTGTACTATGGGTTCGAATCCCATTAGGTGCACTAAAAAGATATTATCCGCAGCTATCAGCAAGAATCAGGAAATGCAAGCTCGCTTGTATTTCCTGATTTTTTTGCTGATAAAGCTGGGGAAGCTGGACTAAACACACGAGTAAGCAGAAGTCGCTTCAGCGACGTCTTACGGCGAAGCCGGAAGGCTTATGAGTGCGTTTTGTCCAGCGGATAATATCTTTTTGGCGCGGTCAATCAAAGAAAATCCGTCTTGATAAGAGGCATTTTTTTCTTGACAAGATAAAGGTAATATGTTACATTTATGCAAAAGGGTAACATATTACCTTTATTTCTATGGAGGAGTTGATAACCATGAATTATGATGAAGCTATGAACATCAGCAAGGTTGAGTTTGGCCGGATGCCGCCGCAGGCATTTCTTTTGGGTTTGCTCAGTGCGTTTGATAACAGATATCAGGCTGCGGCAGACAAGTATTTTAAAGAGATTACCTGGAAGCAGTTTTTTGCGATAATCTGTATCAATCTGTGTAAGGAAGCACCGACGCTGAACGATCTGTCGGAGGTTATGGGAAGTTCTCATCAGAACGTGAAGCAGATACTGCTTAAACTGGAAAGCAAAGGTTTTGTCGCAATGAAGAACGATGAGAAGGATAAGAGAAAGCAGAGGTTTATAGTTACTGAAAAGTGCAGAGAGTTTATGAAAGAAAATGACAATCAGAACAGGAACAGCGAGAAGATCATTATGAGTATTTTTGAAGGCGTAGACGACATGAGTCTGAAGGTTACGATTGAAACTATTATAAAAATGGAAAGGAATTTGATCAGAATATGAAGACACTGGTTATTTATACGTCCCAGACGGGATTTACGAAGAAGTATTCGGAGTGGCTTGCTGAAAGGATGAGCGCCGATATCCTTGAATTAAAGGATGCTAAGAAGAAGGATGACAGCTTCTTTGCCGGATATGATGCGATAGTATATGCAGGATGGTGCATGGCTGAGAAATTGGTAAAGTCAGGCTGGTACTTTAAGATGTCAAGCGCATGGAAGGAAAAGAGACTTGCGGTCATCTGCGTAGGCGGAAGCCCGATCGATAATCCGAGGATCGACGGGATGCTGAAAAACATCATATCAGATGAGCAGAGAAAATATATCAGGGCATTTTACTGCCAGGGCGGATTTAATTATGAAAAAATGAACCTGCCGTCACGGCTTGTCATGAAAATGTTTGTAAAGACCTTGAAGAATAAAAAGAACGCTACCGAAGAAGAAAAGCAAATGGCAGAAGGTATCAGTCACTCTTATGATATTTCAGATATTAAATATCTGGATCCGGTAGTGGACTATTTAAACGCCTGATAGAAAGGACAAAAGATAATAGGAGAAAACATATGACACATATGATGATGTTAACACCGTCGCCGTATGAGATGATAAAAAATGGCAAAAAGACCATAGAACTTCGCTTATATGATGAGAAGAGACAGAAGATCAGGATCGGTGATATGATAGTTTTCGAAAATACGGAAACTGAAGAGAAACTGGAAGTCAAAGTAACAGCCTTATATATTTATGATTCATTTGAATCGTTGTACAAGGAACTCCCGTTATCAGAATGCGGCTATACTGAAGATGATATAAAAGACGCTTCTCCGGATGATATGGATATATATTATCCTAAAGAGAAACAGAAATGTTATGGAGTAGTAGGGATCAGAATCTCGTTGTAAAGGTGTGCCGGACATTGATTATTGAGGTTTTTTGGCTGGCTGCAAGGCCCCTATATTAATATCGCATTTGGGCCTTATAGCGCTGTATTTATTTCTTGCTACTGCATCGTTTTTGTGGTAATATATACTATGTATGATTATGCGAAGCAGGTGAATCCGGTTCGCATTTAAAGTGACATAATACTCATGATACGGGGTGACTTTTATGAAGCTTTCATTTAACATATTAAGCGGGCTTCTGGACCTTCCGAAGCCTGTCATCATAACCATTTCCTTGAGCGTTTTTGCTGTGCTCATGCTGGCGGTATTCGTATACTATATGTGGAGAAACCAGGAGCGTTCTGCAGAGGTAGCACGCGAGGTTCAGAGCATCACCAATGAGATCGGAGCCGGTGTTGTTGAATTTATAGCACAGGGTGACGGGTATATCACATATGCCAGCAGGGGATTTTATAATTTTGCGGGCTATGATTATGATGAGATGAAAGGCCTGTTCGGAAACAACTTCTATAAGATGCTCGAGGATGCTTACGCGGAAAAGATCAGAAACACGAAGATAAAGCCCGGACAGCAGATAAAGACGGAGCTGCAGATAAGGACCAGACAGGGGATCAAATGGATACTTATGTCCGGTAATGCAGTTATAAAAAAGAAGGTCTGCATGGTAAGCGCCGTAGTCCTCGATGTCACCAATGATAAGATACTTAATGAAAAGGTAGCTCTCCAGAAGGAAAGATACAGGTTAGTCACCGAGCTTTCAAATGACGTTATCTTCGACTATGATATCGCCGATGATATGATGAGCATGTCGGAGAACTATACGAACTTCTACAGCGGTGAAACGATCATAAAAGATTTCCTCGCCGGAAGCCACACTAACGATCCGTTTATATGTCCCGAGGATACAGAGAAATTTGCCGAGCTTTTCCGTATTTTGGTAGCTAAGGGCGATAAGGTGGATGAGCAGCTCCGCATTCTCAATATCCAGGGCAGCTATGTATGGTGTAGGCTTATAGCGATGCCTGTAAAGGACCAGTACGGTATGGTCAAGGAAGTCATCGGAAAGATCATCAACATAGACCTGCACAAGAAGGAGCTTGCCCGTCTTGAGACAAAGGCTATGCGCGATCCGCTGACCGGTGCACTGAATAAGGAATATACCAAGATATTCATCGAAAGATATATGGATGAGAATCCCGATAAGAACGGTATGCTGTTCGTCGTGGATATCGATAAGTTTAAGGAAGTAAACGACAATTACGGTCATATAGCCGGAGACAATGTCATAATAGAAGTAATAAAGGCCATCACCAAATCTTTCCGTTCCAGCGATATCGTCGGTCGTATAGGCGGCGATGAGTTCGTAGTATTTGCATGCAACGTCCAGAAAAAGGAAGACCAGATAAAGCAGGCCAAGAAACTGCAGGATGTATTAAGACAGCCTGTAGAGTTCAACGGACAGATCATAAAGAAGTCTGCAAGTATCGGTATCGCCATGTTCCCCGATCACGGTACCACTTATGCCGAGCTTGTGGAATGTGCGGATAAGGCATTGTATGCGGTTAAGGGAAGCGGCAGGGATGCGTTTATAATGTATGACGGTTCCAATGAAAGAGTAAAGAAGGATCAGGAATAAGTGTTGGAAAATCTTGTTTATTTTGATAATGCAGCTACTACCCGCACGGACACAAAAGTACTTGAAGCGATGCTGCCATATCTCGGAGCTTCTTACGGGAATGCTTCGGCAAAGTACTCCATAGGATTTGAGGCCCGCAAGGCGGTAAATACTGCCCGGGAGCAGGTTGCAGCCTTAATAGGGGCATATCCCGATGAGATATATTTTACATCGGGTGCAACAGAGAGTAATAACATAGCTTTGCGTCATCAGGAGGGAGCACTTATCACATCCGAAGCGGAACATCCTTCTGTGTTAAACACTGCCCGGTATTGCCAAAGTAAAGGAAGAGCGGCAGCGTACATAAAGCCTGATATGTCAGGCAGGATCGGAGCGGATAACTTAAAAAAAGCTTTTGAAGGTACCGCAGCCGGCAGGACCGGTATGGGCCTTGTCTCTTTAATGTATGTAAATAATGAGCTGGGTAATGTCTACCCCATATCGGAGCTGGCCGATACCGCACATATGCACGGCTGGATATTCCATACCGATGCCGTACAGGCGTTAGGACACATGGAGATCGATGTTAAAAAGTCCGGGATAGATATGCTGAGTGCAAGCGCACATAAGTTGTACGGTCCTAAGGGCATAGGTCTTTTATATGTAAGACGCGGTATCAAAAAGGAAGGACTGCTAAAGGGCGGCAGTCAGGAAAGAGGGATGCGGCCCGGTACGGAAAATGCAGCCGGTATCGCAGGATTCGGAAAAGCATGTGAGATCGCTAAAGAAAGCATGAAGGAAAATGCTGTACGCGAAAAAGAGATCGCCGGCTTTTTAAAGGAATACATACTAAAGAACATCCCGGATTCCGTGCAAAACGGAGAAGGGGAGAGGATACTTAACTTCTCGTTCCGCGGTATTAACGGGACTTCACTGGCGCTGAGACTTGATATGGAAGGCATATGTGTTTCCACGGGCTCGGCGTGCAGCCTGGGTACAGAGGAGATATCGCATGTTTTACGAAGCATAGGGCTTGATGAGACTTTGGCTGAAGGTTCGCTCCGCATAAGCATAGGTAAATACAATACTTTAGATGAAGCGGAGTATGCGGCAAAAAAGATAAGCGAACTTGTCAGTGAGTTGAGGGCACTTACGGTTTAATATAAATTTTATGTTTATCATGGGGGAAAAGTGTTATGATTAAACATGATTTTCATCTGCATTCGTATTTCTCGACGGATTCGGAGGAAAAACTGGAGAGATCGATCGGAGAGGCTTTAGAGCGGGGCTTTAGCGGTATATGCTTTACCGACCATATGGATCTCTATTTCCCTCCCGAGTGTGTAAAAAAATCCGGCGGAGATTTTTGCTTTGATACGGATGAATACTATGACTGCATAATGAAACTGAAATATAAGTGCCGTAATATCATAAAAATCTATCTCGGTATGGAGATAGGTTTAAGAGATGAAGAGGATCTTAAAGGTAAATGCGTAAAGGAATATAAGGAGATGATTGCGAAGTATCCCTTTGATTTTATCATCGGTTCCACGCATTGCTTAGAGAACATAGATCCTTACTGGGAGGAGTATTGGGATGGAAGAACAGCGGAAGAAGGGCTTCACAGATATTATGATGCCATTGATAAAAACGTTTCTGACTATGATTGTTTTGACTCCCTGGGTCATCTTGATTATCTTGTCAGGTACGTCCCGGAAGGTGCGGCACTAAGAAGCTTTAAGAACGGTCATCCTTTAAGAAAGGCAGTTGAGAGTGAAGCACCGGATTTTTCGGAAAAGCGTTTTTACGGGAAATATATGTATGATCCGATGGATTTCATTGATCAGACCGACAGCATCATGAAGAAGCTGATAGATAAAGGGCTTGCCTTAGAGGTAAACTCGGCAGGCTTAAAATACGGGCTCGGGTTTGCACACCCTAAGCTGGAGCTCCTTAAAAGATACAGGGAGCTCGGCGGTGAGCTTATAACTATCGGCTCGGATGCACATCGTGCAGAGCATCTTGCATATGACTTTGATAAAGTACGTGAGCTGCTCATAGACTTAGGATACAAATACTACTTTATATATAACAACAGAAAGCCTGAGGCAAATCTGCTTTAGGCGGGGTAACATCATGGCATTTGACGGAATAGTAATATCAAATATAGTACGTGATATGAAGGAAAAGCTTGTCGGGGGCAGGATACTTAAGATCCAGCAGCCCGAAAAAGATGAGCTCATCATCACGATAAAAAACTACGACCAGTACAGACTTTTTATATCGGCTGATGCGAGCCTTCCACTCATTTACTTAAGCTCATCAAAAAAGGAAGCTCCCATCACGGCACCCAATTTCTGCATGTTACTCAGAAAATATATCGGGACTGCCCGTGTGGTCGATGTATATCAGCCCGGCTTTGAGCGGGTGGTAGTAATGGAACTGGAGCATCTCGATGAAATGGGAGATGTATGCAGGAAAAAGCTCATAACCGAGATCATGGGCAAACACAGCAATATCATATTCTGTGAGGAAGCAGAAGCCGGGAAGCTTAAGATAATAGACAGCATCAAGCATGTATCATCCGCTATGAGCTCTGTGAGAGAAGTACTTCCCGGAAGAGAGTATTTTATCCCAAAACAGGGTGATAAGATCGATCCCTCATCCACTTGTGAGGAAGAGTTTGTAAGACATATAGGCGGCTATCCCGACAGCTTATCTAAGGCAGTGTATATGACATATACCGGATTCAGTCCTCTTATGTCCAATGAACTTATTATAAGAGCCGGCTTTGACGGCGAGACCAATACACGGGAATTGTCAGAGGATATGCTCATCCATCTGTACAGACGTTTTGATGAGATGATGCAGGAGATAAAGGACGGGAAATTCTCCCCCTGCATATGCTATAAAACCGATAATGAAGAGACGGATGCGGAAAGCATAAAAAAGGAAGGTACTCCCGTGGAGTTTTCTTCATTAGAGCTTACCTCTTTTGAAAATGCACCCGGTATGCATGTCATATCATATGAAAGCATCAGCAATGTGCTTGAAGAATACTATGCAAAGAAAAACGTGATAACCAATATACGCCAGAAATCGGCTGATCTTCGGAAGGTTGTCGCAAATGCCGTGGAGAGGACCGTAAAGAAGCTGGAGTTACAGAAAAAACAGCTTAAAGATACCGAAAAAAGAGATAAGTATAAGCTGTACGGAGAGCTTCTTACCACATACGGATACGGACTTGAAAACGGTATGACCGAGTGTGTGCTGAACAATTATTATACCGGTGAAGACATAAAGGTGCCGCTTGATAAGGATATAAGCCCGCTTGAGAATGCCAAGAAGTATTATGAAAAGTATGCGAAACTGAAGCGTACTTTTGAGGCAGTATCGGTGCAGGTTAAAGCGAGCGAGGAAGAACTTGAACACCTGGAGTCAGTCAATGTGGCATTAGGTATAGCGACTTTGGCAGATGATCTTGAGACTATCAAAAACGAACTCATAGAGTGCGGCTATATAAAGGGGCATTTCGGGAAAGGCACAGGCTTGGGCAAAGGTAAGCCCGGAAAAGCACCTAAAAAAAATGCCGGCAGCAGGGAGAAGTCGAAGCCTCTGCATTATGTGACAGAAGACGGATTTCATCTGTATGTCGGAAAAAACAATTATCAGAATGATGAGCTCACATTTAAGATGGCAAACGGCGGTGACTGGTGGTTCCATGCCAAGAAAAACGCGGGCTCGCATGTTATAGTTAAGACGGAAGGGAAAGAGCTTCCGGACAGGGTCTACGAACAGGCGGCTTCACTTGCGGCTTATTATTCGAAGGCAGCCGCAGGCAGTAAGATAGACGTGGACTATCTGCAGAGAAAAGATGTAAAAAAACCGAACGGTGCAAAGCCCGGATTTGTAGTGTACTACACTAATTATTCAATGACGGTGGCACCGAAAACAGACGGCCTGACACTTGTGGAATGATGATCGGCATTATATAGGAAGGATCACAGGACAACAGGCCGGAGACAGGAGCAATAAAAGTTTGATAGTAAACTTTCAAACTTTCATCGGGGTCGCGGCAGGCACGACACCGATGTGTAACCATGCCTGCGGCAAGGTACGAATAATGATAGACAAACTGGAAAAGAAATTCGGAAGATTTGCCATAAGAGGACTTATGAAATATGTCATAGGTCTTTATCTGGCAGGTTTCGTTATATATATGATCAACGATACTTTTTATGATACCTGGCTTACGCTGGATATAGATAAGATCCTCTCCGGTCAGGTCTGGAGGATTTTTACCTTTATCATCCAGCCTGTGAACGTCAATAATATTTTCGGTATGTTCATATCGCTTTATGTATATTTTATGTTCGGGACGGCCATAGAAAATGTGTGGGGATCATTCCGGTTTACCCTGTTTTATATATCTGGTATCCTGTTTAATATCCTTGCGGTCGTTACTATGTATCTGATCGTTTATGCCATATACGGATACGGTGTCAGCTTCCCCGCTGATTTAAGTTATATAAATCTTACGCTGTTTCTGGCTTTTGCGCTTACATTCCCCGAGCTCAGATTCGGCATGGGTAACGGCGGTATGAGCATGTTTACCATGATTTGGCTCTTAGCTATAGCGGTGGATGTATATCAGGCATTCCAGTACGGCGGAGAATTTTTGGGATTTATCACACTTGCCGAATGCCTTGTGTGGATGACAATACTTTGCTTCGGACCAAAGGCAAAACATATGGTCATAGTACATTTTGTACTGCTCGGCGTAGAGATAGCCAAGGCTTTCAGACTAAGCAAGTGGTACGGTATTTTTTCAATTGTCATGACCGCATATGCGCTTCTTAATTTCTTTATCCATTATACCTCCATGAAGAGAAAAGGGGTAGGTTTAAGGAACCGTATACAGAAACAATTCATGCAGAGTATAAGAAACAGCGAAAACCGTGCTGCTGCATCCGGAACACATCCGCATGGCAAGGTAGTGAGCATATACAGGGGCGGCGACCAGCCGAGACACCGCTGTGCGGTATGCGGCAGAACGGAAAAGGATGATGATACCCTGGAGTTCAGATTCTGCAGTAAATGCAACGGCAGCTACGAATATTGCAGTGACCACTTATATACACATGAACATAAAACCTGACGGAAGGTAATAATATGTTTTCTAAAGACATAAAGCTGATATTCAGTGACAGAAAGATGCTTATATTACTATTGTTCCTGGTGCTTTTATGTGCTGCCGGCATATTTTTCTGTGTGAATGACACGGACAGACCTGCGGCTACGCTGGGAATAGTAGATGAAGACCAGACAAAGCATTCGGCGCTGCTTGCCACTTATTTTGACGAAAACGAAGTATTCACATCATATTTCACCGTACTGCGCGGTACCAGGGAGGAGATGGAAGAAAAGTTTGAGAAAGGCGAGCTGGATATATACGTAGTCCTGCATAAGGGCTTTACGGAGAAGCTGGTCGGACTGGAGAATACTCCTATCAAGACTGTGATCAACAGTACGGACAAGACCAAGATGGTGCTGTTAGATAATCTCATGAAGGCTTATTCCGACTATATCACGGCAGTTGAGATCAATTGCCAGGGACTGGCCGATATCATGAGAGCAGAGGGATATGACAGGGCTACGGTAAATGACAGGAATGTAACGATATCTTACGACCTCCTTTTTACTGCACTTGGCAAGGACGATTTTTTCAAGCGTGAGACCATAGACCGTTTTGAAGGTATCTCGCTTATAAATTATTATGTTTATTCCGGTATAATACTTCTTATACTGTACGGCGGGCTTTTTGCAGGACTTAAGGTATTAAAGGAGAAGCTCGGACAGGTAGGAGTGAGACTCCGTTCCACCGGTGTAAGCGGTGTGCGTTATTACGGAAGCAGTCTGTGCGCTTTCATGCTGGTATACGGTTCAATCATGGCGGTATCGATGCTGGCGGTGATACTCCTCGGAGACTTAAAGGTTCCGCCCAAGGCTTTGATATTTATCATGGGGGCTATAGCGGTTTCGTGTGTGATCTTCATGTTTATATCAAGGTTTATCAATTCGGTATCGGGCTATATGATACTCGGCAACATGCTCATACTTTTTACGACAATTGCCGGAGGCGGGATCATACCTATCATGTATCTTCCCGAGGGCTGTGCAGTTGTAGCCAGATTTACGCCCACTTACTGGTTTATCAAGCTTATACTTAATTCCGGGATCTGAAGAAGTTAGAATTATACGAGGTATAAAATGAGCCGTTTTATTCTCAGGTTGAAAATATGTTTAAAGGACAGGACTGCGGGGATATGCTATGCGGTTTCCGTTATAGTCATGTTTGCCCTTTTGATGGGGCTTTCCTCTGTGGCGGAGGAGAGGAGTGCGGTGCCGGTGGGGCTTTTTGTTGCGGATGACAGCGAGGAAGCAGCACTGCTTGCCGAAAAGATCAGAAACACTCCTTCATTATATGTATATGAAGAAAGCCTTGATGACTTAAAAGAGCTTCTGCTTGACGGATATGTCAACAGTATCTTCATTGTGGAGGAAGGCTACGGAGACAGAGTAAGAAATAAGGATGTGGATGATCTTGTGACGGTGATCTCGGGCAAGGATGACCAGATGTCCGTAATGATCAGCGATATCGTGGCAGGGGCCATGATGTATGAGATATGCCTTAACAAAAGCTACAGGCTGTATAAGGATTCGCTTCCGACCAATGCTTTAGACAAACAGCAATACAGTGATTATATCAGAAAGCTGTATGACAGCAACGATTTTGCGTTTAATTTTGAGGCGGTATATAAGGACCCGAAGGTCAAAAAAATAGAGGAGCGTCAGGTCACCAACGGCATGATATATAAGCAGATGATAGCCGGCATGCTGGCTATGCTGCTGTGTCTTATGGCATTTGTTTCGTGCAATTGCTTCTGTATGGAATACGAAAACGGTGTGGCTTACAGGCTTGAAAGTTTTCCCGGCTCCGGAATTCCGAAGGAAATTATGGACTTTTTGGGAATTTTCATGTATACTTTACCTTTGAGTATAGTAGCAGGTCTGCTTTTTGCGGATATAAAAGCGGTTATCGCAAGCATTGTATATCTTTTGATACTATGTGCGGTATGTACTTTTATCTCAAAAGCGGTAAAAAAGACCGAGAGTTATCAGCTTGTCGGAGCGGTGCTTGTCATAGGACTCGGCGTACTCGGATTTGTGAGCGTATTTTCCGGGCTGATAGGAGGTCCCGAGTTCTTAAAGTATACACCGAATGCAATATATATCAATCTGCTGGTATAATGTGACTTGATTTTGGAGGATCGTGTTTTGAGTAAGAGCGTTAATTATGAGTTCTATTTTAAGGAACTTGAAAATACATATTTTGAGCTGGCATTTACCGAGCTTGCTTTAGATTATTACTGTTTTAAGGAAAGAGACCTGGAAAAGCCCGGTATGGACGGCGATGCACAGGCTGATATGTTCAGGACCAGGCTGGAAGCCCTTGTGGAAAAGTGCTTCGGAGATTACGCTTCTTTAGAGGAAACAGGGAAAAGCGCAGATGTACTGAAAACAGAGATAAGGGATGAGGTTGAAAAGCTTGTAAAGATAATAGACAGGCTTGAGCTTGACAAGTATGTTTCGGAACGTGAAACAGTCGACGGAGAGAAATTCGATTATCCCGATGACGATGAGGCGGCAAAGATAGTCTTAAGAAGCATATTTGCGGTAAATGACAATGCGATCATAAATGAGCGTATAAAAAATGCCGTATATGAGCTTCCGGTCAGGATGACAAAAGTAAGGTTTTTTGATATAATAAAAAACGGCATGAAATTATATATAGGTTCCGACTATGATATATTGGACAGATTCGTATATATGCTTGAGAGCAGCACCGGTATCTCGGGAGATGAAGTGCTCAAAAATATGGAAGATAAGCCCGGCCTTGATAAGGTAAGGGAAAGATATGAGTATCTTAATGACCTTGCCGGCATATGCAATTATATATGTGTTATCGGCGGGACGGACAGTAAGATCAGGGAAGAGAAAAAAGACGATGTGGAAAAGCTTATACAGCTGATAAAACTGTCTTCTTCTCTGAACGGAGAAAGTACGGCGGATGCGGAAAAGATCCTCGGCAGTCTGGAAGGAAAATTAGAGGAGATGTCACAAAAGGTTCCGGCCTTAGAGGCAAAGCTTGCCGGATATATAGAATCCGAGGAAGGGGAGCTTTCCGAAAAAGCAGTATTGCTGGAGAGGATGAGAAGGCTTATGTCATCATCCCTTTATGCGGACTTAGAGACCGAAGCGCCCGAAGAAGCTGATGAGACAGCTGTAGAAAAGGCGTTTGAAGGGTTGAAAGCCAAGCTTGAAGCCTGCTTTACGGCGGATGGAAGGACACTTAACCGTGCCAGGATGGCGGCAGCGCTTTCGTCACTTCCCGTATTTTTCAATTCACGTACCGAGGTCATGAATTATGTGAGGGAAGCACTTTCATCCTGCAGCAACAATCATGAGAAAAACATCGCAGTATCAAATATTTTGTCATCCGGTTCGGAGGACATGGAGGATTAAGCAAAAGTGATCGAATGGAGCGGGAAACTGTTCCTTACGGACAGTGTAAAGAAAAAAGTCAAAAAGATCAGAAAAAAGATCGAAAAACCGGACAAGATCAGGTTTGGGGCATATATAGTCACGCTTAATGATAACGGGACCGATCTGTTCGATATATACAATATCCTTATGTTTCCTGCAAAGCATTTTAAGAAGGAAGATACGGATGTTACGATAGTCGGGCTGGCCGGAAATGAGGACGAGTCCAAAGAGCTTGTGATAGAGATTATAAAAAAGATCACGGCGGATAATACGCCGCTTACACCCGACGGACTAAAAGAGTATTTTAAGGCATCAGCAAAATAAGCTGGGTTAGGAGCATACAGTGCTTACGGTTATTCTTACAATTTTAAAAGTATTGGGAATAATTATTGCGGTAGTGATCGGATTGCTACTGCTTATTGTGCTGCTTGTAGGTTTTGTACCCATCAGATATAAGGCTTCCGTAAAGTACCCGGAGGAGGGTACATTAAATGAGGATGTGATAAGCCGGCGGAAAAGGGATGCCCTGATGAATAAGATAAAGGGATCCGATGAAAAGGAAGAAAGCGAAGAGCCGGAAGAGGAAGAAAAGAAGCCTCTTATGATAAAGGCGAACGCCGTTGTATCATGGCTGCTGCATATAGTTCATGCGACAGTCGATGTGGACAGCTCGGGCATGGTGATAAATGCAAGACTGTTCGGACTGTTTAAGATATACTCCACAGACCCCGAGTACGTAAAAAAGAAGGAAGAAAAGAGAAAGAAAAAAGAAGAGAAGCGGCAGAAGAAGGAAGAAAAGCAAAAGGCTAAGGATAAAAAGAAGAACGAAAAAGAAGACCTGAAAGAAGAAACAAAGCCCGTGATCACCTCGCAAGGCGAAGAAGCAGATAAGGAAGCAGGAAAAGAAACACCGGATAAAGAAACAGACGTTAAAGATGCGGATGTTAAGGATGCTGACGATAAAGATGAAGCCGATGTCTTAGATATCGATGATGATGACGAAGAAGATGATGAAGCATCCGATGAGTATAAGGGCATAAAAGGCAAGTTCAAAAAGATAAAAGATAAGATCGGAAAAATAAAAGATAAGATCAGATCCATAAAGGAAAAGATATATCACTTAAATAAAAAGAAAAATTATATCCTTGATATGAAAGACGATGAAAGAGTAAGGAGCGGCGTAGGATATGCCAAGGACAAGTTCCTTCTCATATTAAAGAGGATATTGCCGAAGAAACTGAACGGTTATGTCGCATTCGGCATGGAAGACCCCGCATCCACAGGTAAGATACTCGGATCGGTAAGCGCATTTTTCCCGATATGGGGTGAGCATGTTACTCTGGTACCTGATTTTGAGAACAAGAGACTGGAAGTAGATGCTGACTTAAAGGGAAGGATCATGATAGCATTGCTTGTTATACCTGCCTTAAAGGTATGGTTTAATAAGGATATAAAGTACATTCGAAAGAAAGTCGGTAAGCTCAAGAGAATGTAAAACGGATCATATCAAAAGTGTAGATCAAGAAACTATAATATTTTACAAGGAGAACAGAAAATGGCAGAGAACAAAAACAATTTTGCAGAGACAGTCACATCATTATTCAAGGGCATGGACACATTTATCTCGACCAAAACTGTCGTAGGTGATGCTGTAAGGTTTGATGACGGTACCGTTATCCTTCCTCTCGTTGATGTAAGCTTCGGTGTAGGTGCCGGTGCATTCATGAAGGACGAGAAAAAGAACAGCGCAGGCGGCGGAATGGGCGGTAAGATCACTCCCAATTCCGTACTTGTGATCAAGGACGGCCAGTATAAGCTTGTAAGTGTTAAGAGCACCGATGTTGTATCCAAGGTCATCGATATGGTTCCGACCGTTATAGACAAATTTAAGAAATCACCCAAAGATAAGGCTGATGAAAAGGAAATGGTAAAGAAGGGTGAGGATTTCCTTAAGGAACAGGAGAGCTAAATAAAAATGAATAAGTTAAAGAAATGGATTGCAGCGCTTTTAGCTTCAGTCATGGTACTGTGCTGCTGTACCGGCTGTGATATGCTGGCCGGTGAAGGCGGTGCCGATGTAGTAGGCGGCCTTGTCGACGCCATAGTAGGCGGAGGCGATGGAGGAGGTCTTGGAGGCGGAACGGGCGATATAGTGAGTTCACTCTTTGACGCATTTTTGGGCGGAAATTCCGCAGATTACGGCTGGGGCGAATCAGCTTACAGCGGCGGATTTGATAACCTTATAGGCGGACAGACTTCTTCTGCTTCTACGTTCAGCTATGCGGATGTGGACAGCATACCCGCAGGCAATACAAGCGGTAAGGTTACCATAATGGCATATATCATAGGCTCCAACTTAGAGTCCGAAAACGGCTGTGCCACTATGGATATCCAGGAGATGTGCAAGGCGGAGATAGGGGAGAATATCAACCTTATCATAGAAGCCGGCGGAGCTAAGAGATGGCAGAATAACATCATGACTTCCGGCGGTGTAGGCCGTTACAGAGTAGTCGGAAGCGGCATGCAGGCATTGGAGGACCGCGGAAGAAAGAGCATGGTAGAGCCTTCCGAGGTATCTGATTTTATAAATTATTGTAAGACCAATTATCCTGCAGACAGATATATGTTTATCTTCTGGGATCACGGCGGAGGAACTCTTGCCGGATTCGGAAGCGATGAGCTTGCTACCGGAGAGCTTTCACTCGATGAAATATCATCCGTGTTTAAGAACAGCGGTTTAAAGTTTGATTTTGTAGGATTTGATGCGTGCCTTATGGGTACGGTTGAAACTGCATATGCTTTAAACGGAAGTGCAGACTATCTTATAGCAGCCGAGGAAGAAGAGCCCGGATACGGCTGGCATTATACAGGCTGGCTTAAGGCTTTGAGCAAGAATCCCCAGCTTGAGACTGAAAAGTTAGGCAGTATCATCGTAGATGACTTTGTAGCTTCAAACGGCAGACAGAATGTAACATTAAGTGTCATCGACTTAAAGAAGATAAGCGATGTATATTCAAAGCTCTGCGAGCTTTGCGCCAACGGAAATAAAGAGATCGCATCAGGTAATTATTCAAACATAGCAAAAGCGAGAAAGAATACCAAGGCATATGGCGGCGGACAGTTTGAGCAGATAGATATAATCGATTTCTGTAACAAAAGCGGTCTGGCCGGTGCCGATGCGGTAGTAAGCGCCGTAAAGGATGCAGTGGTATATCATAAGACCAATATCGGCTCCACAAACGGACTGGCTATGTATTTCCCTTATGATTACCCGAGTTATTATAAGTCTGTGAAGGCGATAATGAAGAGCATCGGTATGGACAACGGAAAGGAATCCGGATTCTTCGGCAACTTCCTTTCAGCCAGATCCGGCGGCAGCAGCCATGGGGCATCATCCTCACCTTTCGGTTCATTCTTCAGAAGCATGGATTACAGCGGTGAAGAGTGGTACAGTGCAGATGCTGCAGCTACCGTCAATCCCGCAGGCTTTGATCTTACGGAAGAAGGCCTGCTCGCTCTTACTGATGTTAACGGCGGAAAGGTACTCGAACTTACCGACGAGCAGTGGGACGAGATCGCTTATGCGGATATTGGCGTATATCTTGATGACGGCGAAGGCTATATAGACCTCGGCCGTGACAATGCTTACGGAAAAGATGCAAACGGCAACATCATAGTTGATTTTGACGGGAAATGGGTTTCCATCAACGGCGAGATAGCTCCGTTTACCACATTGGCAGAAGGTACCACCGATGACGGCTGGTATACATACGGTACCACAAAGGCCGAATTTGTGAGCGCCATGACAGGCGAGAAAAAGGATATAGACATATATATCCGCTGGGATGACCTGCACAACGGCGGTTATGTCATGGGCTACAGGGATGCGGCAAAGGGAGATGACCCCGCACCTGAAGGCCGTGGTATGGTAGCATTCCTTAAGGGTGACAAATTCAGCATACTCGGAAAGTACTATACATATGAAGGAGAGTATGATACCGAACTTGTTATCGGCGGGGATATCACTGTTGATGCTCCTTTGAAGGTTACATACATCGATTTAAGTGATTACACATTTAATATCTATGCACACATCCGTGACATCTACGGAAACGACCTTTATACCGAGACATTGAAGCTCGTGCCTTAAGAATAAAAAAAGTACTTGCAAATATTAAAATGATGTGATAGAATACCAATGTTTGAGGCACGACGAAGCCTACTTATGAAGTTAGGAGGTGTTTATAATGGCTAAATGTGCAATTTGTGAAAAAGAGAATAGATTCGGACATCAGTTAAGCTATTCGAGAAGCCACGTTTCCAGACGTGCTAACAGAATGTGGAAGACAAATGTTAAGTCTGTAAGAGTTAAGACTGAAGGCGGAACACAGAAGATGTATGTATGCACTTCCTGTCTCAGAGCCGGCAAGGTTGAGCGTGCATAATCCGGACGTTATTTAAGATTTTAAGACATGTATCCTTAGCAGGCTGCATGTCTTTTTTCTATATTTTGTTATCCTGAGCTGAATCGAAGCCACTTTGTGGCATCGACATAAAACGAAGAATCTTAAAGAGGAAAAAACATGGCTGCAATATCAAATGACTGGAAAGAAAAACTGAAACCCGAGTACGCAAAGGAGTATTATCGGGAACTCTACGGATTCGTGAAAAACGAGTATTCTACGAGAGTAGTATACCCTCCATCGGAGGACATATTCAATGCACTTCATTACACTCCGTTAAGCAAGGTAAAGGTACTTATCTTAGGACAGGATCCTTATCATGAGGTAAACCAGGCACACGGACTATGTTTTTCAGTATTGCCTGGGAATGATATACCGCCGTCGCTTGTAAACATATATAAAGAATTAAATTCGGATTTAGGATGTTATATCCCCAACAACGGATACTTAAAAAAGTGGGCCGATCAGGGAGTGCTTTTGCTCAACACGGTACTTACCGTGCGTGCACATATGGCGAATTCCCATGCAGGGCACGGATGGGAGAATTTTACGGATGCGATAATCAGAGCCGTAAACGAAGAGGACAGGCCTATAGTATACATGCTCTGGGGCTCACCTGCTCAAAGGAAGATCCCGATGCTCACCAACCCCAAGCACCTTATTTTAAAGGCTCCTCACCCGAGTCCTCTATCTGCTTACAGGGGCTTTTTCGGATGCAAGCATTTCAGTACCGCAAATGAATTCTTAAAGAAAAACGGCATAGAACCTGTAGATTGGCAGATTGAAAACATATAAATGTTGACTTTACGGGCTTTTGAGGGTATAATGAAGAATAAGATCGAATGTATATGCCGTATTTTGTGCACTTTTGCGAAGAATACTATTTAACAGAATAGTATTTTTGGCAATCTCGCACATTTACATTCGTCTTATTTGGTGCTATTATTTAAATTGTTGTATTCCAAAATTTTATGGAGGGCGTTATGAAGTACGAAGAAATTGTTGCAAAAGTTAAAAAAGCTTTGGCAAAGGCTGATGCATCTAAGGTTGATGGACATCTTGCAGTTCAGGTTGATGTTACCGGTGAAGGCGAAGGCGCCTTCTATATCGAAGTAGCAGATGGTAAGGTAACAGTTGAGCCTTATGAGTATTATGATCATGATTTCAAGGTTCTCTGCGATGCAGAAGAGATCATTGCCATTGCAGAAGGCAAGAAGAAGCTCGGTGCAGAAGTTGATGCAGGCAATGCTTATGTATCACGTGATATTGAGAAGGTAGCTGTATTTGACAGCATCGCTGTTAAGAAGGCAGCAGCTAAGAAGGCTCCCGCTAAGAAAGCTGAGAAGAAAGAAGCAGCTCCTAAGGCTGAGAAGAAAGTAGCAGCACCTAAGGCTGAGAAGAAGGCAGCTCCTAAGGCTGAAAAGAAGGAAGCAGCACCTAAGGCAGAGAAGAAGGCAGCAGCTCCCAAGGCAGAGAAGAAGGCAGCAGCTCCCAAGGCTGAAAAGAAAGCAGCAGCACCTAAGGCTGAGAAGAAAGCAGCAGCTCCCAAGGCAGCAAAAAAGGTCATGACCGAAGCTGAGAAGAAGGCTGAGGAAGAGATCAAGAAGGCAGCTACAAAGATTGCTTCACTTGCTACACCTAAGAAGAAATGAGACTTGAAAGTCTGATTTGACAGTTTTGATTTTTACAGGCAGGAGATTACTCCTGCCTGTTTTTTTGACACTTTTTTTATATGGGATGACGTTAGACTTGACGGAAACTGCTATAAGTGTTAAAATCCTTTAGTAGATTTTTAAATGATGGAAGGGAATGCCCATGAACGAAGAATTTAAGGAAATAGCTGAGAGAATAGCAGGACTTAGAGATGCATGCGGTTACACACAGGAAGAGTTTGCAAAGGAACTCGGAATTGACCTTGAAGTATACAAGGGTTACGAGCAGACCGGAGCTGATGTGCCCATCAGTACGATATATCAGATATCAAAATTGTGTAAGGTTGACTTTTCCGAGATACTTACCGGTGAGTCGGCCAAGCTTGACACATATCAGGTAGTAAGAAAAGGTAAGGGTCAGGTTATTGACAGAATACCCGGTTACTATTTTAAGGATCTTGCATACAGGTTTACCAAGAAGATCATGCAGCCTTTGCTTGTAACCATCGACCCTTCGGATAAGCCTGTTGACCTTGTAACCCATAAGGGTGAAGAGTTCAATCTCTGCTTAAAGGGCAGGCTGATAGTTGTTATCGGTACTAAGGACATAGTCCTTGAAGAAGGCGACAGTATATATTTTAATCCGGGCATACCGCACGGTCAGCGCTGTGGAGGCGATGAGCCTGCGACTTTCCTTACGATGATCACAGAGGTGTGAGAGCCCTGAGAGCATTATGGTCTTAGGGCGACTATGTGAAGCATAATAAGGAATAAGCAGGAGGGTTATCATGTTAGAGAAATTTCTGCCTCGTATAGATTTTGATTCATACGAGGATTTTAAGACAAATTATAAAGTAAATGTTCCGGAGGATTTTAACTTCGGATTTGATATCGTAGACGGATGGGCTAAGGAAAAGCCCGAAAACAGAGCGCTCGTATGGTGTGATGACAACGGTGAGGAGAAAACCTTTACCTTTGCCGATATGAGCAGATTATCAAATCGGGCAGCCAACTATTTTAAGTCACTCGGTCTTCATAAGGGTTCGGTAGTAATGATGATACTTCGGCGTCGTTATGAGTACTGGATCTGTGCGACAGCACTTATCAAGCTCGGTGTTATCATCATACCGGGCACACTGCAGCTTACCACACATGACCTTGTATATAGGGCTAAGGCTGCAAATATCGAGATGTTTATCGGTATCAACGACGACTTCGTAGTAGAGCAGATAGAAAATACCGTAAAAGAAGTACCCGAAGTAAAGAATATCATGCTTGTAGACGGACACAGAGACGGCTGGCTTAACCTGCATGACGGTATGGAAGGTCAGAGCGAAGAGCTTGAACGTCCGACAGGCGCTGAAAGAACTCATAACCATGACATAATGCAGATATATTTTACTTCCGGCACCACAGGTATGCCCAAGATGGTATGTCATAATTACATGCATCCCTTAGGACATATAGTTACCGCCAAGTACTGGCAGTGCGTAAGGGAAAACATGCTCCATATGAGCGTATCCGATTCAGGCTGGGCTAAGTTCGGCTGGGGAAAGATATACGGACAGTGGATATGCGGAGCTACCGTATTCTGCTACGATATGCTTAAGTTCCATCCGGATAAACTCTTAGGAGTACTGCAGAAATATAAGGTTACCACTTTCTGTGCACCCCCTACCATGTACAGATTCATGCTCCAGGAAGATGTAGCTGCATATGATCTTTCCAGCGTACAGCGTTGGTGTACTGCAGGTGAACCTCTTAATCCCGAAGTAGTAAAGAAGTGGAAGGAATTTACCGGATATACCATAGCGGAAGGCTTCGGACAGACCGAAAGTACAGTACTTCTGGCTAACTTCCCCTGGTATGAGCCCAAGCCCGGTTCGATGGGCAAGCCCTCACCTATTTATAATATCAAGCTGTTAAACAGTGAAGGAAACGAAGCTGAAGACGGTGAGGAAGGCGAGATAACCGTAGCGGTACCCAAGGATGATTATCCTATAGGACTTTTTGTAGGATATTATAAGAATGAAGAATTGACCAATGAAGCTATAGGCAGCGGCGTATATAACTTAAAAGACGTTGCATGGCGTGATTCCGACGGATATTACTGGTTTGTAGGCCGTCATGATGACGTTATCAAGTGCTCCGGCTACCGTATCGGACCGTTCGAGGTAGAAAGTGCCCTGATCACCCATCCTGCGGTAGTAGAGTGTGCCATAACGGCAGCGCCTGACCCCATAAGAGGACAGGTAGTAAAAGCAACGGTAGTACTTGCAAAAGGATACACTCCTTCCGAGGAGCTTACCAAGGAGCTTCAGAACCATGTAAAGCACAATACGGCTCCTTACAAGTATCCGAGAATCGTTGAATATGTAGCAGAGCTTCCGAAGACCTTGGGAGGCAAGATCAAACGTGCACAGATCCGCAGGGAGGATGCAGAGAATGCGTCAAAACAGTAGAGGCAGATTGTGTATTTGCTGTCTGGGCATATTGATAGCACTGGTGTTTACCGGATGTGCATCTGAACAGGTGTATCTGAATGATGCGGCTGATGCTTATGCGGCAGGAAAATACGATGAAGCGGAAACTTATTTTTTGAAAGCCATACGAAACGGGGAAAAATCCCTTACCGTTTTTTCCGGATATGCTTTTAACCAGCTGAAAGCCGGGGATATATCCGGTGCAAAAGCTCTTTTTGAGCTTATGATGAATCAGCAGAATACTTACGGCAATTATTTTGATAAGGAGCCTGAGACCGGCGAAGCGGTAAGAAAAAGCCTGCTTGATATATACATAGCGGAAAATGAGTATGAAAAAGCTATCGCCCTTTTAAGACAGTTAGGCTCAACGGTCAAAGACCCGACCAGAAGTGCGCAGTACAAGGCTTCTGCGGCTGCTCTTGCATGGCGTGTCAGCAATTACGGCGAAGACGGATCACAGCCTCTGTACGATCCGGATGAGTTGATCGCTCTTATCACCGAATCCATAGATGCGGGAAATGCTGATGTGAAGAATTACCGTATGCGTGCCGACATGTACTGGATCAAGGAACAGTGGGACCTCTGGGAGAAGGACGAAAGGATGATCATATCCTTGAAAGATTTCGCCATGGATGAGTACAGGGCGATATTCGGTATGACCCTGGAGAAAAAGGGCGTAGAGGATGTACTAAAGCTTGTGGATGAGGCAGTCATATATTTTGACAGCCATTCGGCATACACGGATAACTTTACCGACATAATCCCCATAGTACTTAAAGGTGCCGAGTATTCAAAGAGGACAGAATGGGAATATGATGAAGCCCATTATTTTGACCTTGCGGAGAAATATCTTACGGCTGCCCAGGACAAAAATCTTTCTGACAACGAGTTATTAAAGTATCAGATAATTGTGGCCGAAAAAAAGGGAAAGATGGAACTTGCATATAAGCTTTTAGGTGTGTACTTAAGCCCCGATCACTGCCCTGACGACCGCATGGCATATAAGGAACAAAAATATCTTGAAAACAGGATAGGCGTTTCGACGGATTGATAAAAACAGTAAAGATTATTACTCAAAATTTTTACAAAAATACGCCGTGGACGGACACATAAAAAGACTTAAAATTCTGAAAATTTACAAACAGCCTAAAATAGGGGCAGACACAATATATAGTGTCTGCCCCTAAAAAAATACTCTTTATTTTGTATTTTTGCTATTGACTTCTAAAATGTGTTCTGCTACACTTATTTATGTCGGCGGGCAAGCCAAGCCCCGCGCCGGCAGTGAATACAGTGAGGATTTTACCGGAGGAGAAGGCAATGAACAATTTCAGCGTAACGAAGAGAGACGGCGAAGTGGCAGAGTTCAATCTTAACAAGATCTCAAACGCCATCAAGAAGGCTTTTAATGCAACGGAGCAGCTTTATAATGATGATATCATCAACCTGCTCGCATTAAGGGTTACATCCGCATTCCAGTCCAAGATCAAGGACGGATGTGTAAATGTAGAAGATATCCAGGACTGTGTAGAGGACGTACTTAACCAGACCGGATACAACGAAGTTGCAAAAGCATACATATTATATAGAAAGAATCGTGAGAAGATCAGAAACATGAAGTCGACCATTCTCGACTACAAGGATCTGGTTAACAGTTATGTTAAGGAAGAAGACTGGCGTGTTAAGGAGAATTCCACAGTCACATATTCAGTCGGTGGGCTTATCCTTCACAATTCAGGCTCCATCACAGCCAATTACTGGCTTTCCGAGATTTATGATCAGGAGATCGCAAATGCACACCGTAATGCGGACATCCACATCCATGATCTTTCCATGCTTACCGGATACTGTGCAGGCTGGTCATTAAAGCAGCTTATCAAAGAAGGACTCGGCGGTATCCCCGGAAAGATCACTTCATCACCTGCAAAGCACCTTTCCACACTCTGCAACCAGATGGTTAATTTCCTCGGTATCATGCAGAATGAGTGGGCAGGAGCTCAGGCTTTCTCATCCTTTGATACATATCTTGCTCCCTTCGTAAAGAAGGACAACATGACATACCATGATGTTAAGCAGTGCATCCAGTGCTTCGTATACGGTGTAAATACACCCAGCCGTTGGGGCACACAGGCACCCTTCTCCAATATCACACTTGACTGGACCGTTCCTAATGACTTGGCAGAACTTCCCTGCATCATCGGCGGAAAAGAGATGGACTTCTGCTACAAGGACTGCAAGAAGGAAATGGATATGGTCAACAAGGCATTCCTTGAGATCATGATCGAGGGCGATGCAAACGGACGTGGATTCCAGTATCCTATCCCTACATATTCGATCACAAGAGATTTTGACTGGTCCGATACAGAGAACAACAGACTTCTCTTCGAAATGACAGCTAAGTACGGTACACCTTATTTCTCGAACTACATCAACTCCGATATGGAGCCTTCGGATGTACGTTCAATGTGCTGCCGTCTCCGTCTTGATTTAAGAGAGCTCAGAAAGAAGTCCGGCGGTTTCTTCGGTTCAGGTGAATCCACAGGTTCCGTAGGCGTTGTTACCATCAATATGCCGAGAATCGCATATCTGTCTGCTACTCCCGACGAGTTCTATAAGAGACTTGACAGAATGATGGATCTTGCCGCACGTTCACTGAAAGTAAAGAGACAGATCATCACCAAGCTTCTTGATGAAGGTCTTTATCCTTACACCAAGAGATACCTCGGCACATTTGCCAACCATTTCTCGACCATCGGTCTTGTCGGCATGAACGAAGTAGGTCTTAATGCCAAGTGGCTCGGAAAAGATCTTACCGATAAGAAGACTCAGGACTTCACTGTAGAAGTTCTTAACCATATGAGAGAGAGACTTTCCGATTATCAGGAAGAGTACGGAGATCTCTATAACTTAGAGGCTACTCCTGCAGAGAGCACAAGCTATCGTCTTGCTAAGCACGACAGAAAGCGCTGGCCCGATATCAGGACAGCAGGAGCTAAGGGTGATACACCTTACTACACCAACAGCTCACATCTTCCTGTTGAGTTTACCGAAGATATCTTTGCAGCTCTTGATATCCAGGACAGACTTCAGACACTTTACACATCAGGAACAGTATTCCATGCGTTCATCGGCGAGAAGCTTCCTTCTTGGGAGTCGGCAGCTAAGCTCGTTCGTACCATCGCTGAGAATTACAAGCTTCCTTACTATACAATGTCACCCACATACTCCATCTGCAAGAACCACGGTTACCTCACAGGCGAGCAGTTCAAGTGCCCGATCTGCGGTGAGAACGCAGAGGTATACTCCAGGATCACAGGTTACTACAGACCTGTACAGAACTGGAATGCAGGTAAGACTCAGGAGTACAAGAACAGAACAGAGTACACCTTAGAGAAGTCCACAAGGTTCTCACTCGGCGCAGGATGCTGCAGCTACAATACAGATGATATCGCAGTTGACCTTGACAAGAATACAGAGCCGATCGACATGGAAAAGGTTGAGGAGACTATGGCTGCAAAGGCGGCTGAGCTTACCGGTGACGGTCTCTATCTCTTCACCACCAAGACATGTCCTAACTGCAGGCTTGCTAAAGAGTACCTTGACGGAAAAGAGTACACCATCATTGATGCCGAAGAGAATCCCGAGCTTGCCAAGGAGTGGGGCATCATGGCTGCTCCTACACTCGTAGTGCAGTCTGACGGACACCGTACCAAGTACGCTAATGCTTCCAATATCAAGAAGTTTACGGAGATTTGAAGTGATCACGAAGTGATTACCTCAGTCGGTCCGCGCGACGCTTACCGTGGGTTACCCGGTGCGAGGGCGGCAGATAATTTCGCCGCACGCACTGGCTCCGGATTTGCGAGGTCCGGAATGGTTTATGACCCAGGTGCTTACATTGTACTAAATGTTATGACGCAAATCCTACGTTGACATTTTCGCAGCACGCAAATGCGGCGTGCTTAGCGCGAAAACGTCAAATGGAGAGCGTGCGGCGAAACAATCTGCCGCCCTGCACCTTGAGCCGAACAAAATGAGCCGGCCTCAATAGGTATTAATATAAAATACACCGAATATTTAAATAACAGCACAGGGAAAGGGCTGCTGCAGAACGCGGCAGCCCTTTTCTGAGTAATAATGGTATTAAATTAATAGATGTGTAACAGCATCTGATCGATAACACTTTGTCATCCTGAGCTGAATCGATGCCACTTTATGGCATCGACATAAAGCGAAGGATCTTAATCGAAAGGAAGATATCATGAGTTTAGCAGATGATCTGTTTATTAAAATGTGTACCGATATCTTAGAGAACGGTACGAGTACAGAAGATGAAAAGGTAAGGCCTCATTGGGAGGACGGTACTCCCGCGTACACCATCAAGAAGTTCGGTGTGGTCAACAGATATGATCTTAGCAAAGAGTTCCCTGCCATGACTTTAAGAAAGGTGCCTATCAAGACAGCTACCGATGAGATACTGTGGATATGGCAGAAGAAGTCGAATAAGGTGTCCGAGCTCGGCAGCCATATCTGGGACCAGTGGGTGGATGAGAACGGTACCATCGGTAAGGCATACGGATATCAGTTAGGTGTTAAGCATAAGTATAAAGAGGGTATGTTCGATCAGGTGGACAGGGTTATCTATGATCTTAAAAATAATCCCTTCAGCCGCCGCATCATCACCAATATTTATGTTCATCAGGATCTTTCGGAGATGATGCTGTACCCTTGTGCATATAGTATGACCTTTAATGTCACTAAGCCTAAAGACGGCGGAAAGCTTATCCTTAATGCGATCCTTAACCAGCGTTCACAGGATATCTTAGCTGCCAATGCATTTAATGTATGCCAGTATGCGGTACTTGTGCATATGCTGGCAAGAGAGTGTGACATGCAGGTAGGTGAGTTTGTACATGTTATAGCAGATGCACATATCTACGACAGGCATGTGGATATCATCAAAGAGCTTATCAAGCGTCCTACATATCCTGCTCCCACATTCTGGCTCAACCCGGATAAAAAGGATTTCTACTCTTTCACAAAGGATGATGTCCGCCTGGACAACTACACCTTCGGTGAGCAGGTAACCAACATCCCGATTGCCATCTAAAAAAAACAACGCCGATTTATCGGGTTCCCCTTGTGTAACATATCTATTTTTTAAGGAGACTTCTCATATGAAATTAATAGCAGCAGTAGACAAAAACTGGGCCATAGGTTTTAAAGGAAAGCTTTTGGCAAGCATCCGTGCCGATCAGATGAATTTCAAGAAACTCACTCTCGGCAAAGTGGTGGTACTCGGCAGAAAGACCATGGATACCTTCCCGGGAGGAAGACCTCTTGCGCAGCGCAGAAATATCATTTTGTCAAGGAACCCGGAGTACAAGGTAAAGGATGCGGAAGTAGTACACAGCAAGGAAGAACTTTTGGAGCTTATCGTAAAAGAGAAGATCAATTCCGATGATGTATTTATCATAGGCGGAGAAAGCCTTTACAAAGAATTCCTGCCTTTATGCGATACGGCTATCATTACCAAGATCAACTACAGCTATGAGGCCGATGCATATTTCCCCAATCTGGATAAGGACGATGAATGGGAATGTGTGGAGGAAGGCGAGGAGCAGACGTGCTTTGATATGGAATTCATATTTACAAGGTATGAAAGGAAAAAGCCTGCAGAGCCTGAAGAAGAGGAAGCCTGACCGATAAGAGCATGCAAAAACAGGCATAAGATTTCAAAAAAAAATTTACAAGAACGTAATTTTAAGGTATAATAGATAAATCTATTTAAAAACAGCAGGAAAATGAAGTATATAAGGAAACAAGGAGGACTAAAAATGGGAGTAACCGTAGAAAGTTTCGGTATTACAAATAAGGGCGATAAAGTCAGTGTGTATAAACTTACTAATGCAAACGGATTAATAGCAGAGGTTATAGATTACGGTGCTATATTAAAGTCGCTTTTCGTGCCTGACAGGAACGGAAAGCTTGATGATGTGGTACTTGGCTTTGATAATGTTGCAGCATATCAGGAGAATCCTTCATTCTTCGGAAGCACCATCGGCAGAAATGCCAACAGGATCGGAGAGGCTAAGTTTTACTTAAACGGCCAGCTCTATACACTTGCAAAAAACGATAATGAACACAACAATCTTCACAGTGACTTCTTTACCTGCTTTAACAAGAAGATGTTCGCTGCAGAAGTGATCGAAGAGGAAAACGCAGTAAAGCTTACCCTTGACAGTCCCGATATGGACCAGGGATTCCCCGGAAACTTAAAGGCTACTGTTATATACAGACTTACAGACAACAACGGTCTGGAGATAGAATACTATGCAGTATCCGACAAGGATACCATCTACAATCCTACAAACCACAGTTATTTTAACCTCTCGGGACATGCTTCGGGCAGTGCTATGGGACACAAGCTCTGGCTCAATGCCAAGAATTTCACACCTGCCGACAAGGAAAGCATTCCTACCGGTGAGATAGTATCTGTAGCAGGAACTCCTTTTGATTTCACCACACCTATGGTGATAGGCGAGAGGATAAACAATGATGACATCAACCTTCGTTACGGAGGAGGATATGATCATAACTTTGCACTTGATATAAAGAAGGGCAAGCTCGAGCAGGCAGCCATCCTTTCGGATGACTCAACGGGCAGAAGGATGTCGGTATATACGGATCTTCCCGGAGTACAGTTCTATGCCGGCAATTTCATCAAGACACAGACAGGAAAAGGCGGAGTAACTTACTCAAGAAGATGCGGTGTATGTCTTGAGACACAGTTCTTCCCCGATGCCATCAACAAGCCCAATTTCGATTCACCTGTACTTAAGGCAGGAGAAGAGTTCCACAGCGTTACAAAGTATGTATTTTCAACATTTTAACTAATAGCTCTTTCGAGGTACGATATGGATTTTAACAAACCGGCTATGGAGATCCCGGAGGACTTTACGGAACCCGAGGTCATATATGAAAAGCTAAAAAAGAGAATATTGGAATATCATCCTTCTTCAGACCTTACCATGGTCGAGAAGGCTTATAAGCTTGCCTATGAGGCACATAAGGACCAGAAGAGAAAATCCGGTGAACCTTATATCATCCATCCGGTCTGTGTAGCACTGATACTTGCTGACTTTGAGCTTGATATAGAAAGTATTGTAGCGGGCCTCCTGCATGACGTAGTGGAGGATACCACAGTTACCCAGGAAGAGCTGGAAAAAGAGTTCGGAAGTGAAGTTGCCCTTTTAGTAGACGGTGTAACAAAGCTGACAAAACTCAATTACTCTGCGGACAAGGTGGAGCTGCAGGCAGAGAACCTGCGTAAAATGTTCCTTGCCATGGCAAAGGATATCCGTGTTATCCTTATTAAGCTTGCCGATAGACTTCATAACATGCGTACGTTAAAGTACCAGCCTCCCAATAAGCAGTATGAAAAGGCAAGGGAGACTATGGATATTTATGCTCCCATAGCTTCAAGGCTCGGTATTTCCAGGATAAAGATAGAACTGGATGACTTATCGCTTCAGTACATAGAACCGGTGGTATATAAGCAGCTTTCTGCGGATGTGGCAAAGAAACTGGCCGAGCAGGAAGATTTCATCCATGAGATCACGGAAGAAGTAAGCAACCATATAAAAGATGCCAATATCCCCGCCAAGGTAAACGGCAGGGTTAAGCATTTATTCAGTATTTACAAAAAGATGGTGACCCAGAACAAGACTCTCGATCAGGTATACGATCTTTTTGCGGTACGTATCATTGTAAACGATATAAAGGACTGTTATGCGGCCTTAGGTGTGATCCATGAAATGTACAAGCCCATCCCGGGCCGTTTCAAGGACTATATAGCCATGCCCAAGCCCAATATGTATCAGTCTTTGCATACAACTCTTATTTCACACAGCGGTCAGCCGTTTGAGATCCAGATAAGAACGTTCGACATGCACAGGACGGCTGAATACGGTATCGCAGCTCACTGGAAATACAAGGTCGATCCCGACGGAAAAATGAGCCCCGATTCCGAGGAGGAAAAGCTTACATGGCTCCGTCAGATACTCGAATGGCAGCAGGATCTTTCCGACAACAAGGAATTCATGATGCTGCTTAAGGATGACCTTAATCTTTTCTCTGACAGCGTATTTTGCTTTACACCTACAGGAGAGGTTAAGAACCTTACCGTAGGCTCCACGCCCATCGACTTCGCTTACAGCATCCACAGTGCGGTAGGCAACAAGATGGTAGGTGCCAGGGTTAACAACAAGATGGTGCCCAATGATTACATCATCCAGAACGGTGACCAGATAGAGATCATCACTTCTGCGAACTCCAAGGGACCTTCACGTGACTGGCTCAAGATAGTAAAGACCACACAGGCTAAAAACAAGATAAATCAATGGTTTAAGTCCGAAAGCAAAGAGGATAATATCCTTAGAGGCAAGGATGTATTTTATGCGCTCTGCAAACAGAAGGGCGTGGCTCCGGCCGATCTTTTAAAACCAGAATATATGGATGCCGTAATAAAGAAATACGGCTACAAGGACTGGGATAATATCTATGCTTCCATAGGCCACGGCGCCATCAAGGAAGGACAGGTATTTTCGAGGCTTCAGGATGAATATGACAAGCATCATCCTAAGGAGATTACCGATGAGGAGTACTTAGAGAGCTTAAAGGATCCGAAGCGTGCAAGAAATATTCCTACCATGACCAAGGGCAGCATCATAGTACACGGTGCTGATGATCTTGCGGTACATTTCTCAAAATGCTGCTCACCGGTACCGGGAGATGAGATAGTGGGATTTGTGACCCGCGGCAGGGGTATATCCATACACAGGACGGACTGCAGCAATATACTTACACTTCCGGAGATAGACAGAAAACGCCTTCAGCCCGCAGAATGGAATACAGCTGTGGCTCCTAAGGAGGAAAAACTGTTCTTAGCAGAAGTAAGGATATTTGCAAGAAATCAGGCCGGCGTACTTTTAGGCATCTCAAAAGTACTTACCGAAAACAACATAACCATCATCTCCATGAATGCGAGAGCGGGCAAGCAGGAAACCGCTACCATCACGGTAAGCTTCAATATCAAGGATACGGAAACACTCAACTCCATTATCTCAAAGCTCAGAAACGTAGAGAATATCATAAACGTTGAAAGAGCTATGGGAGGCTGAGGAAGGTTATGACAATAGAAAAAATATCAGTAGGAGCGCTGCAGGTTAACTGCTACATACTCCTTGATGAAAATACAAAAAAAGCAATAGTGATTGACCCCGGTGACGACGCAGACCGCATTTATAAAAAGCTTAAGAACGAGCTTAATGTGGAATGCGTTGCCATACTGTTGACCCATGGTCATTTTGACCATATTATGGGTGTGGAGGAATTAAAGGGGCTGACAGGCGCACCTGTATGGGCCGGAGCTGATGAATACAGGCTTCTTACCGATGCGGATATTAATGTTTCCAAAAGGATCAGAAGAGCTACCGAGATTATCCCCGACAGACTTTTAAAAGACGGGGAACGCATTGAGATTTCGGGTTTGAGTTTTAAGGTGATATTCACCCCGGGGCACACTGAGGGAAGTGTATGTTACTATTTTGAGAAAGAAAAAGTGCTCATTACCGGCGATACGCTGTTCCGCTTCGGATACGGCAGGACAGATCTTCCTACAGGCAGTGAGGCGGCTCTTTTCTCATCCATAACCCAAAGACTTTTCAATTTACCTCCGGATACAAAATGTTATCCCGGACATGGGGAGGCTACCGACATTGCAACTGAACGTAATAATTTCGGGCTTTGATATGACACAGGAGGTCGGACCTCTTATAAAGTCATTTTATCCGGGTACGGAAGTAAATATAAAGTATGAAGTATCAAGTATTTTGCCTGATATGCCGATAAAATTTATAGATGGTAAAATATCAGAAACCACTCGTGACAGTGAAAACGGTACGAAAGGATGTGCAGAGAGCGGACTCGGGGGAGACCGGGCAGATTGCCTGGATATAAGACTTGCTGACACATCCTTCACCATCGTCTTTAACGGTAAAGAAGTTAATACCACACCGTTTAATTATGTGGATGTCCCTGATGAGCACATGGTTTATGAAAAGCGAAGAAAAAGAGCATATAAGAACCTGCTCTTAAAGGAACTGTACAAAGTGCTTTTTAAGGAGACCGGACGTACGCTTCCGTGGGGGATATTGACCGGAGTCAGGCCCACGAAGCTTTTATTTGAGCGTCTTAAAAAGGGTACTGTCGGTAATATCACATATATGACAACAGAGTATCTCTGTTCGCCGAAAAAGGCAGGACTTGCCCAGAAAACGGCTGCTAAGGAGCTTGAGATATTAAACAGATTCGATTATAAAAACGGTTACAGCCTATATGTGGGCTTCCCTTTCTGTCCGAGCATATGTAATTACTGCTCGTTCGGTTCGCACCCGATAGACAGGTTCGGGGATCTCGTACAGGCTTATATAGATGCGCTGTTAAAAGAAATAGACAAAACCTGCCATGTACTTAAGGATAAAAAGCTGCAGACCGTATATTTCGGCGGCGGCACACCTACAGCGGTCTCGGTCGGACAGCTGAAAAGTGTCATCGACCGTGTAAAACAGAGCTTCGATATGAGTAACGTTTTAGAGTTTACCGTAGAAGCAGGACGTCCGGACAGTATAGATGCGGAAAAACTCCAAATGTTAAAGGATGAGGGTATCACGAGAATATCCATTAACCCTCAGACCATGTGTGAAAGGACTTTGGAGCTTATAGGCAGAAAGCATACCGCACAACAGACTGTGGATGCATTTAATCTGGCCAGATCCATGGGCTTCGATAACATCAATATGGACCTTATCGCAGGCCTTACCGGAGAAAGCTTTTCGGATATGAAGTATACATTGGATGAAGTCGGAAAACTTGCACCGGACTGTATAACGGTTCATACTCTTGCGTTAAAGCGGGCTGCAAGGCTGACAACACAGAAGGAACTTTACGCGGGACAGGAAGCTTCGGATGTAGGGAAAATGGTGGATTATGCCGCTGATTTCTGTATGGACAGAGGATACGAGCCATATTATCTCTACCGCCAGAAAAATATGACGGAAAACCTGGAAAATGTCGGATATGCATTACCGGGGAAGGAAGGCTTGTATAACATCCTCATCATGGAAGAGGTACAGCAGATACTTGCCTTAGGTGCCGGGGCATCATCTAAATTCATAGACAGAAATATAACAAACGGCAGACGTTTCGGCCGTATAGAAAATGTCAAAAACGTTTCGGAGTACATAAACCGTATTGATGAAATGACTGACAGAAAGCTGGAGTGCTTTTCTTAAAGATTATAAAAGATACTAAAGGGGTAACTAATGTTTAGGGGACGTAGAGAATTACTGGGGCTTTTCAGTGTCGATGAACGATCCTTCGGAGATATGGAGGATATCGGTCCTGAGGCGATAGAAGAAATTGAAAAAGCCGCCATGGAAGACAGCGAGGAAGCTATCGATCACGGCATCCTTGTGGCTAACCTGGCACTGCGTCTGGCACAGGAACTGAAATTCGATGAGGATTTCTGTAACCGTGTGGCAGAAGCAGGTATAGTGCATGACATAGGAAAGCTGCAGATCAGTAACTACCTGTACGGACGTAAGGAAGGCGTGTTGCGAATAGAGGAAATCAAGTATGTCCGCCGTCATCCTACTCTCGGTTATGAATACTTAAGCGAAAAGAACATAGGTGATGAAGATTTCCGTGACATGATACTGCACCATCATGAAAACTATGACGGCTCAGGATATCCGGATAATATTAAGGGAGAACTGATACCTATCGGTTCAAGGATATTACGTATCTGCGATGTATATGCGGCGCTTGTTTCGGAGCGTCCTTACAGAGCGGCATTTGACAAGGAAAATGCCATGGAGCTCATGATCGATGAAGTGAAAAACTTTGATATGAAGTATTTCCTTGCATTCATGAGAGTGGTGCACGGTGACGGGATAAAAGACATAGATGATTACATCAAAAGATGTAATTCCAAGGTTCACGTAAAATCAAAACGAAAGTAAATGAAAATCAGGTCCGGAAGGGTCTGATTTTTTTATGTGCTGATTGACTTAAACCATGTTAATTGGTATACTTTTATTGTTTGAAGGTAGTATTGTTGATAAGAAAATATGAGCTTATAACAATGAAATAGTATGATATTAAGAAGAAGTATAAAAAAGGCGGTTATATGAATATAAAATAAGTATTAAACCGAGATGGTGAATAATATGGAAAACATTGTAATCAGAAGGATGGAAATAGAAGATGCTGAGGCTGTTACGGATATCCTGATAAAATCCTGGCAAACAGCATATAGAGGCATAGTCAGTGATGAACATCTGGATAATATGGACAGGGTTACACTGACTGACAGGAGAAGAAAACAATATAAGGATTATATTGTTGCTGTTTTTGAAGGGCGTATTGTCGGTTACTGCTGGTATATGAACGATAACTCATTTACAAATGATGTACCGGATATAGACTGCGAAGTAGTAGCACTCTATGTAGATCCTGAATTAAAAAGAAACGGATTGGGCAGGCAGCTGCTTTTATATGCTATTGATGATCTGAAAAAACAGGGCAGAAAGAAAATGATAATCTGGTGCTTGAAAGAAAACTATCCCTCCAGAAAATTTTATGAAAAAATGGGTGGAGAAATTATTGGAGAGCATACTACAAATATCGGTTATAAAGATTATGATGAAGTAGGCTTTCTATACAGGCTGTAATGTTTAAGGAAAGGTTTTCGACTTAAATGAAAAGGCATATCATGAACTTGACGCCTGCTCCGTTAAAGATGATCCGGGAAGGCAGAAAGACTATAGAACTACGTTTATACGATGAAAAAAGAAAACAGATAAGTATTGGTGATATTATCACGTTTGTTAATACCGAAGATGATATCGCTTCCGCCTGCAGGGTTAAAAAATAGTAAATACTAAGGATAAGGAATAAAGATGGATAAACCAAACATGATCAAAGAAAATGTGGATACTTTATATGAAACAAAGTTCCTGAAACTTTACGATTATCGGTATCTTGAAGGAAAGCATTACTTCTGTTCGAGCAGGCGTAATACTGAAGATCTGGTCGCAATAAAATCTGACGAAAATTTCAAAACTATGCTGCCGGATGCAGTTACAATTGCTGTTGTTTTACATCTTCCGAACGAAACCCCCAAACTGCTTCTCTCATATGAATACAGGTATCCGGTCGGCAGGTTTCTGCTTAGCCCCATAGCCGGGCTTCTGGACCCTGAGGACAGTGAGTGTGACGATCCCTTAAGAAGCGGAGCGGTAAGGGAGATATTTGAAGAGACAGGCATAAAGGTTTCGGAGAACGATAAGATCACGATACTGAACCCCTGCGCATTTTCAACCCCGGGCATGACGGATGAGAGCAATGCTTTCCTGAGTGCTGATATAACCATTCCGGATACTTCCATGATTAACCAGACTGGAGCGGTAGGGTCTGAACTGTTCAACGGTTTTGAACTGGTCAGTGTTGATGAAGCTAAGGAAATCTACAAATCCGGGAAAGATAAATATGGCAACACATTTTCGCTTGCAACATGGGCAGTCCTCGGATGGTTCGTGATGCGGTATACTTAAATGACAGGAGTATTAAAGGAATATGGATACAATATATTATGTAGTTGAAAGCATAGATGGAGATTATGCCAATCTTAAAAGGACGGATGCTGATTCTGACGAGCTTAAGCTTGTGGCAAGAGCATTGCTGCCAGATGGAATTGATGTCGGAACAAAACTGAAATATGAAGCGTTTGAATACGAGGTGATATAAAATGTATTATGTACCTGATGGAACTGATAAATGTGGGTTTTATGAGTGCAGCTGCTGTGGAAACCGTTTCTTAGATGTCAGGATAGCACCAAGTTTGGTATGCCCGTACTGCGGCGAAGAACCGGATATGGAGCTCGGTCCCGATGACGAAATGCCCGATACCGCAGAGAGCGCTAAACTTATAAAGATGCTGCAGGGAGAAGAAGTCGAAGAGTATGACACACTCCTGAGTCTTGCGATCACCGGAGGAGATTTTAACTGGATATAAGGTGTAACAGATGAATGAAGGAAAAAATTATGGAGAAGAGGAATACGGTGCGGATTGCAGTGCGGAGTTTATCGGAAAGTTCAGCTGTTATCTGATGTGGTTTAAAGAGATATAAAGCGATAAGGAAGAAAATATTGAGATGTTAATTGATTTTCATACACATACTTTCCCCGACGAGTTGGCAAAGAAAGTCCTTCCGAAGATAGCCGGGGATGCGTCTATACGTTATTATACAGAGGCTACCAATTCTTCGTTACTGGAGTCTATGGATAGGGCGCATGTTGACATGAGCGTTATTTTACCTGTTGTAACCAAACCCTCACAATGTGAGACGATAAATAAAACTGCGATAGAAATAAATGTAAGGTATTTCCCAAGACTATTGTCATTTGGCGGGATACATCCTGACAATGATAACTACAGGGAAATCCTTAAAAGTATTAAGGAGTCCGGTATAAAAGGTATCAAGCTGCACCCGCTGTATCAGGGCGTCGCTATAGATGATATAAGGAATCTGAGGATAATAGATTATGCAAGTGAGCTTGGTTTGATCGTAGTGATACATGCCGGAAAGGATTTAAGTTTCCCCGGAGATCTTGCAGATCCCGACAGGATAAGCCGTATGCTTGATGAGGTTAAACCGGAAAAAATGGTACTTGCACATATGGGGTCATATGCTAAATGGGAAGATGTATATGAGCTGTTGTGCGGAATAGGAGCATATCTGGATACCTCGTTTTCTCTGAATCCTGTACGTCCTTTAGATGATACTAAGGAGGGCTGGGACAGTCTTGAGGCAAATCCGATACTTGTTCCGCCGCTTAAGCCGGAACTGTTCAGGAAAATAGTGGAAAAGAATGGCGCGGATCATATGCTGTTTGCCAGTGACAGTCCATGGTGCGATCAGAAGGAGACATTTGAATTGGTGGATGCATGCCTTAGTGAATCCGAAAAGGATGCGGTGTATTATGGCAATGCTCTGCGCCTGTTGGGACTGTCGGATACTATCTTTGAACAGAGATGATGGAGAAAAAATGATTACAGTGATTACATATGAAGACTATAAGTTTAGATTGTCGTTTTGGCAATTTTGCTGAAAAAAATCATTACCTGACCGGAAATTATTATACATAAATACCTATTGACATACTGTGTTAGTAGGTATATACTGTTGATCACAAGGTTAGGAAACCTGTGAATCTTTTAGAAAGGATTATGTGATATGAGCAGAATAGCAGTTTATACAATATCATGTATGTGTATGTGTCGAATGCTAAACTCCCGGGCAGTTAATGAGGTCGGGCGTCTGGCTCATATGTCATGCGCCTAAATAAAGGATTCGATCATTTCGGATTTATGAAGACCTTTGCCCGGGAGTATATTTACCCCGGGCTTTTATTATGCTCTATGGGTAACTTGGTTTCATATCACGAAATAATATAAAAATCAGAGGAGTAAAAGATCATGAAAAAAGTAACAAGATTTATCGCAGTATTATTCAGTATCGTTCTTGGAATTGCAGCACTTACGGGCTGCTCATCAGAAGAACAGAAAACAAACGCAGATGATAAACGTATTTATAGGACACTTGATGAGATCAAGAGTTCAGGCACAATTAATATCGGTGTTTTTTCCGATAAGAATCCATTCGGATATGTTGATGAGAACGGCAGTTATCAGGGATATGACGTATACTTTGCCGAAAGGATAGGCAAGGATCTTGGAGTAAAGATCAACTACGTATCCACCGAGGCTGCCAACAGGGTTGAATATCTTGAAACAGGCAAGGTTGACATTGTTCTTGCTAATTTTACGGTAACAGCCGAAAGAGCAGAAAAAGTAGATTTTGCACTTCCTTATATGAATGTTGCTTTAGGCGTTGTATCACATAATGATCATGTGATCACAGATCTATCACAGATTGGTGCTGATGAGCAGGTTATCGTTATTTCAGGAACAACTGCAGAGACCTATCTTGAGAAGAACCATCCTGATATCAAGCTTCAGAAGTTTGATACCTACGCAACCGCAAAGACCTCTTTTGAGAACCGTACCGGTGTTGCATGGGCAAATGATAATACAGAAGTTATCGCTTTTGCTATAGAAAATAATGGTTATACCGTAGGAATTCCTTCACTCGGAAGCCAGGACACCATCGCACCTGCTGTAAGCAAGGGCAATACAACGCTTCTTGACTGGATTAATAACGAGATCAAGTCATTGGCAGGTGAAAATTTCTTCCATGCCGATTATGAGGCAACTTTGCTTTCAACTTACGGCAAGGAGTATGAAGACACTCTTGTTGTTGAAGGGGGCGTAACTACAGCCGGATCTGCAGCCGGAGCAGTAGCAGGAACAACCGGCAATACACTTGATATTGAACGAGGCAATGGTGAGACCATTAAGATTGCAGCTTCGGCAACACCTCATTCTGAGATACTTGAGAAGGCAGAGCCTATTCTGGAACAATATGGTTACAAACTTGATGTTGTGGTATTTGAGGATTATGTTCAGCCTAATCTTGTGGTTGAATCAGGTGAATTCGATGCTAACTATTTCCAGCATGTTCCTTATCTTGACAGTTTTAATGCAGAACAGGGAACGCATCTTGTAAATGCGGGTGGTATCCACTATGAGCCTTTCGGTATCTATCCCGGTACGAAAAAGAGCTTATCCGATATAGCTGACGGTGACAGCATTGCGGTTCCAAATGATACTACAAACGAGGCAAGAGCACTCCTGCTCCTTCAGGATAACGGTCTCTTAAAACTTAAGGACGGTGTAGGTCTGACTGCTACGGTAAACGATATAATTGAAAATCCTAAAAACATTCAATTTGTTGAACTCGAGGCTGCACAGGTGGCACGTGTTGTAAATGAAGTGGAGTATGTCGTATTAAACGGCAACTATGCGCTTGAAGCCGGTTATTCGGTTGCCAAAGATTCTATCGCATATGAGGCCAGCGATTCTGTAGCAGCTAAAACATATGTAAATATCATTGCGGTTTTGGCCGGTAATGAGTCGGACAAAAAGATCAAAGCTTTGGTAAGTGTACTCAGATCCGATGAGATCAAGCAGTATATTAAAGACACTTACGACGGTGCCGTAGTTTTCTTTGAATAAACGATCGAAATATAAAACCTTTTGCCGGATGACATTATCCTGGGTTAAAGTTGAATCTTTACACACGGATCGATGCTGTCCGGCAAAGGGCGTGCTTAAGGATAACAATCATAAAGAGGATTATAGAATATGAGTGAGATTGAGATCAGAAATCTGACTAAGAGATTTGAAGTTAAAGGTAATAGCGTAACTGCACTTAACAATGTCAGTCTGAACATTGAAAAAGGCGATATATACGGAATTATAGGTATGTCGGGTGCAGGAAAGAGTACCCTTGTCAGGTCGATCAACTTCCTTGAAAAACCAACCGAAGGTACGATAATAATAGATGGTACGGATCTGTCTTCTCTTTCTGAAAAGGAACTCCGGGAAAAACGTCGTGGAATTGGTATGATCTTTCAGGGATTCAATCTGCTTGAACAGAAAAACGTGCTCGACAATGTCTGTTTTCCTCTGGAAATTGCCGGGATAAAGCGCAGGGATGCAAGGGTACGTGCCAAGGAGCTTCTTGACACCGTAGGATTGGCTGAAAAGGCGAAGGTATATCCTTCCCAGCTCTCAGGCGGGCAGAAACAACGTGTGGCTATCGCCAGAGCACTTGCCACGAATCCGGGAATCTTACTTTGCGATGAGGCTACCAGTGCGCTTGATCCTCAGACAACGGAATCAATTCTGAGTCTGTTAAAGGAGATCAACGAGAAACTTGAGATCACGATTGTTGTTATAACGCATCAGATGTCAGTTGTGACAAGTATATGCAAGAATGTTGCAATCATTGATAACGGTATTCTGGTTGAGGAAGGTGATGTTGCAAGTGTATTCGAGCATCCCGGGTCTGATGCGGCTAAGGAACTGCTCTTTGGAAACCGGCCGGTATACTCGCCTGTGGAACATTTGAACGAGGCCAGGAAAATAAGAATTATATTTAACGAGAATTCGGCTTATGAGCCTGTAATAGCCAATCTTATCCTGAAATATCGGACAGCTGTGAATATTTTGAAGGCTGATACGCGAAATGTCGGAGGAAAAGCACGGGGTGAGATGGTCTTAGGTCTTCCTGACGGTGAAGAACTTCAGAACGATATGATCGAAAGCTTGAAGAAAAGCGGACTGTCTGTAATGGAGGTGAATGAAGATGTTTACTGAAAAAGTGATCAGCATGATCTTAGTCGGAATCAAGGATACACTTTATATGACACTGGTTTCAACATTTTTCGGATATGTACTGGGACTTCCTCTCGGAATCCTTCTGAATGTAACACGAAAAGACGGTCTAAAACCCAACAGGATTATTTACGGTATAGGCGGATTTATCTGCAATATTGTCAGAAGCATACCATTTCTGATACTGCTTATCTTACTGATACCGTTCACAAGACTTGTAGTAGGTCAGAGCTACGGGTCGACCGCTACGATCGTTCCGCTTGTAATCTGCGCTGCACCCTATATAGCAAGAGTTGTCGAGTCGTCACTTAACGAGGTTGATGCAGGGGTAATTGAAGCTGCCAAGGCGATGGGAGCAAGCAATCTGCAGATTATTTTCAAAGTACTGCTTGTGGAAGCAAGGGTTTCGCTTTTTACCGGTGCGACTATTACTACAGGCCTGCTTCTGGGTTATTCTGCGATGTCCGGAACCGTAGGCGGCGGCGGACTCGGTGACATAGCGGTCAGATACGGTTATTACAGATGGCAGACCGATATCATGATAGTTACGGTTATCCTGCTTATCATAATATTCCAGATTATTCAGCATTTTGGAACGACGCTTTCGCGCCGTATAGATCACAGGAAGAGATGAAAAAATGAGCTTGGAAGTTATAGAAAACTATTTGCCGATGTTTGGAGATGCATTCCTGCTGACGGTAAAGATCGGATGGATAGGGATCGTACTTGCATTTGTTCTCGGAATCGGGTGTGCTTTTGCACTGTATTACAAGGTTCCTTTCCTATCATTTATTGTAAAGTGTTATATAGAACTTTTTCGTAATACACCACTGCTTGTACAGTTGTTTTTCATATATTATGGTCTGCCGGCAGTAGGGATCAGAATTTCCGTACAGGTATGCGGCATACTCGGCCTCGGACTCCTAGGCGGAAGCTATATGGCGGAGAGTATAAGGAGTGGTCTTGACGCAGTACCTCTGATACAGACGGAGAGCGCGTTATCGCTCGGAATGACAAAATGGCAGATATTCAGGCTTATCATATGGCCACAGGCGTTCGGTATGAGCGTGCCCGGACTGGTAGCAAATGTGATATTTCTTTTGAAAGAAACCAGTGTATTCTCGGCTATAAGTCTGATGGATCTGATGTTTACAGCCAAGGATCTTATCGGTCTTCATTATAATACGACTGAAAGTCTGTTTTTACTGGTATTATTTTATATTCTGATGCTCCTTCCTGTTTCTTTTGCGGGAAGTTATATTGAGAAGAAGGCACGTTTCGGTATGTTTGGAGAATAGAGATATGGGAATAGAAGTCATTTTCAAAGGGAAAAATCTTTTGCGGCTCTTAGAAGGTTTAGGCGCTGCGATGAAAATAAGTCTTATTTCTGTTATTATAAGCATAGTGTTGGGTATTGTGCTGGGAATGCTGATGGCATCGAAGAGACCGATGATAAATCTGATCCTGAGGATATATCTTGAGATTGTCAGAATCATGCCGCAGATGGTACTTCTGTTCATTGTATTTTTCGGGTTTACGAAGCTGACAGGACTCAATCTTTCAGCTGAAACTGCAGCATTGATAGTATTTTCTTTCTGGGGAAGTGCAGAGATGGCGGATCTTGTCAGAGGTTGTCTTATCAGTATCCCGCCTATTCAGTATGAAAGCAGTCAGGCGTTGGGTTTGAGCAGGATCCAAACATATATTTATGTAATAATCCCGCAGATAGTCAGAAGGCTTTTGCCGTTGTCTATCAATCTGATTACGAGAATGATCAAGACTACAAGTCTTGTTATGATGATAGGTATAGTAGAAGTACTCAAGGTCGGACAGCAGATCATCGAGGCTAACAGAAAAAGTGCGCCAAACGCTGCATTCGGTGTGTTTGCGGTGATATTCCTGCTGTATTTTCTGGTGTGCTGGCCGATAAGCTGCCTTTCAAAATATCTTGAAAAGAAGTGGGCAAACTGAACTGTGAATAGAATCATAAGATATATTATATATGTGGTATGAGGTTAACAAAATGGATTACAAACAACAGAAAGAAGAAATACTGAAAATCGATCATCTGCATAAAAACTACGATGAATTGACTGTGCTCAAAGATATAAACCTCACGGTAAATAAAGGAGAGGTTGTGGTAATAGTAGGACCTTCCGGGTGCGGAAAAAGTACATTACTGCGCTGTATTAACGGGCTTGAGGACATTCAGGACGGTAAAGTTATTTTAGAAAGCGAGACGATCAATCCGTTGCCGGGGAAAAATACCTCATACAGACAAAAAATCGGCATGGTCTTTCAAAGCTATGATCTTTTTCCGCATAAAACCATTCTCGGAAATGTGATGCTTGCCCCGCTTAAGGTTCAGAAAAGAAACAAGGACGAAGTACGCAGGGAAGCAGAACAGTTATTGGAGAAAGTAGGCTTGTCGGCCAAAAAGGACAACTATCCCAGACAGCTTTCAGGAGGACAGAAACAGAGAGTCGCTATAGTAAGAGCCCTTATTATGCATCCTGAAATCATTTTGTTTGATGAGGTCACCGCGGCACTTGATCCCGAGATGGTCAGAGAGGTTCTGGATGTTATCCTGGACCTGGCAAAACAGGGACGTACAATGCTTATAGTTACGCATGAAATGGCATTTGCAAGGGCTATAGCCGATCGCATTGTTTTTATGGACGGAGGTTCGGTTATCGAAGAATCCGATCCCGAAAGATTCTTTACCGCACCAGAAACCGAAAGAGCAGCCAGGTTTTTAAGCACATTTGAATACCAACAAAATAAATAATTAAATAATTAAACTGCCCAATGCTGCCCAATGTTAATGGAACCACCCCTTCCCGGCTTTCGTCTAATGACTGTTAAAACAAAAGCTGTAAATTTAAAATGGAGAGGAAGGTATTTTATGAAGAAGGCATTGTCATTAATTATCATTTTGTGCGTGGTTGTCAGTATACTCACCGTTTCTGCGGACGCAAAATCAGATTCTAAAACTAAAACTATAACAATGTACCTCGAGGGAGAGATCAGAGGGGTACAGGTAAACTGTGAGGTTCCCTACTATAGCAAATGGAAGGCACCTAAAGAGACTGTTACCGGCAGGAGTATGGAATTTACAACTTCCAAGGATGAAACCGTAACCGTAGCGGTCCTTGATGCGGAAGATGAGGATGATGCAAAACTGTTGTGCAAATACCTTACAAAGAAAAAGTACAAGAAGCAGCTGTTTGCCTACCTGTGCGACGGATTTTCGATTAATATAAAGGATGCCGATAAATACTTTAAACTGAAAAAGGACGGAAACGGAAAATACATGATCATAATTGACTTAGGTGACCAGTATGGAGTGCTCAGGGCCATAGATGGATCAAATGTATTCATGTACTTTACGGAAACCGATAAAGGATCAGTTTCCGCTTCACTTAAGAAGAAGCTGATTTCCTATACCAAGCAGGTAACCATAGAGACAAAGGCCGTGGGCGTCAACGGATCGGACTTAGGATCGATCAATGAGGGTGAGCAGCTTAATATCGAGCTTGATCCTCAAAAGGTAATATTTGAAGACGTATATACAAATATGGCGTGGGGATACCAGAAGCAGGCTACATACATCCTTGGTGATGGCAGGGTTTATACATACAATTACAGTAAAAATCCCGAAAAGCTGGAGAATCTGTCAGAAGAGAGCGTCATAGAGTATCTAAAAGGAACTGAACCTGCATGTGTGATGAGCAAGACATATCTTTTAAAAATGTATTCATACGCCAGGCAGATCAATCCTGATGCAGCATATACCACAAAACATGAAATGAACGACTACGGTCAGAGAGCCCTGTATTTCCATGCCGAAGATGGTACAAAAGTAAAGTGTTCTTGTTATGGTGATGTAAGATATATCTACGATGATGATTATGCCAAAATGGTTGAGAGTCTTTGGGAAGAGTGGTACATGTACTGCGAGGAGGCATAAATTAAGATTAACGATATAACAGAGATATTGTTTTTTGAAGGAACCGGAAAGCGGTTCCTTCTTTGATGTCCCGGGGGCTGAGGGATTTGGCAGCTGCTATCTGATTGACTGAATATGACGAATTTGATATACTTTTATAATAGTATCTGATAATAGGAGATTTAAGCTATGAAAAATATTAAAAGTGATAGTACAGCTTCAAGGGGAAAAATAATAGTCCGTACAAGTGTTATAGGCATCATAGCCAATGTTTTTCTGGCTGCATTCAAAGCTGTCATAGGCTTGCTTAGCAATTCGATAGCCATTATAATGGATGCTGTCAATAATATTTCCGATGCAGGCAGTTCTCTCATAACTATAATCGGCACAAAGCTGGCAGGCAGGGAACCGGACAAGAAGCATCCGTTCGGGTATGGGCGCGTGGAATACCTGAGCGCCATGGTCATATCGGTGATCGTTTTGTATGCAGGTGTGACTTCTTTGGTTGAATCGATAAAAAAGATCATTACTCCCGATGTACCTGATTATTCAACTGTTTCACTGATCATAGTAGGTGCTGCCGTAGTAGTAAAGATCGTGCTCGGAAGATATGTCAAGTCAGTAGGAAAAAAGGTAAATTCCGCATCTCTTGTCAATTCCGGTGAGGATGCAACACTTGACTCTGTGATATCCGCATCAACTCTTGTAGCTGCTGCGATATTCCTTATCTTTGATATATCACTTGAAGCATGGCTGGGTGCTATCATTTCCCTTGTCATCATTAAATCCGGTTTTGAGATGATAAAGGAGACGATCTCACAGATACTCGGTGAAAGGAACGATCCTGACCTGGCAAAGAGCATAAAAGGAACCGTTACAGGTTTTAAGGATGTACAGGGAGCCTATGACCTGGTGCTTAATAACTACGGTCCTGATACATGGAACGGCTCGATACATATAGAAGTGCCCGATACGTATTCGGCAGACCGCTTAGATCAGCTTTTAAGGAGCATACAGGTAAAGGTATATGAAGAGCATCAGGTGATACTGACAGCCATAGGGGTCTATTCCGTAAATACAAAGGATGATGAGATAAGAGCAGCTTATAAAAAAGTAAAAGATGCGGTTTTGTCACATAAATACATCCGTCAGATGCACGGGTTCTATATGGATAAAGAGAAAAAGACCATGCGGTTCGATATTGTGGTAAGCTTTGATGCCGAAGACCGCAGAGCAGTGTATGAGAAAGTATTGGAGGATGTAGGTAAGGAATATCCGGGATATGAGCTGCAGGTAGCGATGGATACGGATTTCTCGGAAGAATAAAGCATAGGTTAATATAGGATGATCAAGAAAGAGGTAGAATGTAATGATAAAGAATATAGTTTTCGACATAAGCAATGTCTTAGCACCGTTCAGGTTTAAGGAGTTTCTTGCAGAAAAAGGTTTTGACGGCATGACGATAAAAAGGATCATCAAGGCTTCTGCCATGACACCGTATTGGACAGAATACGAAAAAGGTAAGCTAACATATGAGGAAGCAATGGATGCGTTCATAAGTCAGGATCCGGGGATTGCAGATGAGTTGCGTAAAGCCTATGACTCATGCTCGGGGATCATGGGAAGATATGATTATACGGAAGAATGGACAGATGCGTTAAAAGCTGCCGGTTATAAGCTGTATTGCATCACCAATTTCACTCCTGCCGGATATGAACAGTGTTATGACTGTATTTCATTTATAGAAAAATTTGACGGCTGTGTTTTTTCTTTTAAGGAAGGAATCGTGAAACCGGACCCTATGATATATAAGACATTGTTAAGCCGGTATGATCTGAAAGCAGAGGAATGTGTGTTTATAGATGATACGGAGGAAAATGTCCGCAGTGCCGAAAACCTCGGGTTTACCGGAATAGTATTTAACGGATATGAAGATGCGGTTAAGAGACTGGCAGAGATAACAAAATAAAAAATCATAAAATATAACGCCGCTATTAAGATAAAACACTGATTATCTTAATAGCGGCGATTTTGTTATTATTAAATGCAGTCCAGTGCCTGCTTGATATCATTGATGATGTCGTCCACATCCTCGATACCTACAGAGAATCTGATAAGATCGGGATCTACGCCTGCCTCGCGTAACTGCTCATCCGAGAGCTGTCTGTGGGTATGGCTTGCGGGATGAAGGATACAGGTCTTGGCGTCAGCTACATGTGTAACGATGGAAGCAAACTTAAGGTTATCCATGAACTTGATAGCAGCGTCCCTGCCGCCCTTTACAGCGAAGGCGATAACACCGCATGATCCTTTAGGCAGATACTTCTGCTGAAGAGCGTGGCACTTGTCACCGGGAAGATCGGGATAGTGTACCCACTTGATCTTATCGTTTCCTGCCAAAAACTCTGCGACAGCCTTTGCATTGCTGCAGTGTCTTGCCATACGTACATGTAAGGTCTCAAGACCTAAGTTGATATAGAAAGCATGCTGGGGTGACTGGATAGAACCGAGGTCACGCATAAGCTGTGCCGTAGCCTTTGTGATATATGCGAGCTTACCGAACTTAGTAGCATAGGTAAGTCCGTGGTAGCTTTCATCGGGAGTACAGAGTCCGGGGAACTTCTCTGCGTGAGCCATCCAGTCAAAGTTGCCTGAGTCAACGATGGCACCGCCTACAGTTACTGCCTGACCGTCCATATACTTAGTGGTGGAATGTGTTACGATATCACAGCCCCACTCGAAAGGCCTGCAGTTAACGGGAGTAGCGAAGGTGTTGTCCATGATGAGCGGGATACCGTTCTTGTGGGCAACCTTAGCGAACTTTTCAATATCAAAAACATTTACAGTAGGATTGGTGATGGTCTCACCGAAGATACACTTGGTATTGGGACGGATGAGCTTCTGGAGCTCTTCCTCGTCTATATCGTTATCAACAAATGTACACTCGATACCCATTTTCTTCATACTTACGCCAAACAGATTGTAGGTGCCGCCGTAGATGGATGAAGAGGAGATGAAGTGGTCGCCGCACTCACATATATTGAATACCGCATAAAAGTTTGCGGCCTGACCTGATGAGGTAAGCATAGCAGCCACGCCGCCCTCAAGTGCGGCTATCTTTGAAGCTACGATATCGTTTGTGGGGTTCTGAAGTCTGGTGTAGAAATAGCCTGAAGCCTCAAGATCGAAGAGCTTGCCCATCTGTTCGCTCGTATCATACTTGAAAGTGGTGCTCTGGTAGATCGGAACCTGCCTGGGTTCTCCCTGCTTAGGCGTATACCCCGCCTGTACACATTTGGTGTCAACTGTTGAATTCATTTAATAGTCCTCCGTGAAAAATCTTTATATAGTGAAGAAACCTGTTGCGGTTCCCGCTATAATCTGCTTCCTGCCGGCATTTTTGGAAACATCGGTTATTTTGCCGGTTTTTCAAAATACTTCGTAAAGTATTCATAATACTTCTTTTCCCTGTTGGCGGATATCAGCGCATCCACCTTGCAGGACAGATCCATATCATCTAAGAAAAGGTTTACAACATTGGTGTTGTACCTTGTACCCGACAGAGTGATAAGCTCTGAAAGAACGATGGAAAAATCCTTTGGCTGCTTATAGGTGCGCCCTAAATAGTCCGTCGCCGAATTAAGTGTATCACAGACTGCCAGGATATCACATACGATACGCAGCTGTGAGTTTGTCATATCGACATCCTCGGGATATCCCGCACTCTGGTCAAAGTACTTATGATGACCCAGGATCGGATCGCGGTATATGGCCAGACCGCCTTCAAGTATGTCATTTACCAGTGTAGGATGAAGTTTTATGACATCCATTTCCTGGTCAAACAGGGTCCTGTACTGGATACCTTCTATCTTACTCACCAGGTTGATACCGATGTCGTGGAAGAGTGCAGCTTTCCTGACAAATTCGATAACATCTTCCTTGGAGTTAGGTCTCCCGTAAGCTTTAAGACAATTCTCGACAGAAGTAAGCAGGATCGGTGTATGCTCGTAGAGAGCTTCGGTAATATTTTCCGCCAGCTCGGCATTGAGGTATGCATTAAAAAATGTCTGCGGCTGCCTGTTCACGAGCATGGTGATGAGGAAATCCTCTTTTTCCCTGTATCCGTGAATGTACTTGATCGCAAAAAAGCACCAATCACATGCCGATTCATATATGATATGTGAAAAAATCTTATTGTTTGACAACTGCATATAGTAGTCATTCAGTCCGTTTAACAGCTTATGCCTGAGATTTGTACGCATATCGGACAGAATATCTATCTTGTCAAGCCATTTGATAAGGGCTACCGGTATTTTTGTTTCGAAATAAAATTCATCCCTGTCGAATTTGTTTTCAGGATGTGTATTTAAATAGTAGGCACGTCTGCTCTCGTAATAATTTACCATGTAGTTTACGGCATCGATATATGATGTCGAACCTTCAAGGATAAGGGCATGCTGATACGAGATGACTGTGGATACCGGCATTTTATTTATATCTCCGAAACGATTTAACGAATCCTGATATACATCATGTGCAACCTTTATAAATGCCGATCTGGTCTCCGAATCCGCCTGATCGATCTTATATTCTATAAAAAGCCAGTTCTCTTTGATGAGATTGAGGCTTTTTCTTATGTCCTCCGAATTGCCGTCAATTTTTTGGACCATGGGCGAATTATAAAAAGAAAGAACCTCGAGCAGATAGTCGAGTGCCTGCGAGAGAGGCATGGTGTGCTCTGTCTCTATGATGGGCATGATACAGCAGAGATAGTAGTACGCATCGAAGAAGATCTTTCTTATGGAAAGACTGGGGAAAAGATTGTAATTATCCTTGTAGCTTAATACTTCCCGGTAGCATTCAAGTGCCTTAAGATAGTTTTCGCCGACATACATGGTGCATGTACTGACATACTTCTGACCGAGCTTGTTCAGTACGGGCAGCAGCCTCATCACATCATTCTCACTCCGATAGTAATCAGCAAGGACATTAAGCAGTCTGCAGCTGAAAAATACATCGGTTTCGTTTTCATGGCTTGTGTCCATATCCTCATGGAAAAAAGCCTCGGCATAGTCATAATTCATCTTTCCTTTGTCAGAAAGAACCTCATTGAGCAAGGACCAGGTCTCGATATTGACATCAAAGGCAACACGCATGGTTTCAGACCTCTCTTTGTAGATAGAGATCCATTCCTCCTCTGACGCAGCGGTGCTCAGTCTTATATTCAGTTCATTGATTATCCTGTGCTGATTCCTATAGGAACCATAGACGGCACCTATAAGAGCAGGATTAAGCCTGTCCTTTTTCATCCGCTTCCCCAATCCTTAAAAATTGCTCTTTTAATTATATCAATCCTTCAAATAGAAGTCAATTAGAGAATGATGTTTTACATTTCGGACAAAATATGTTATAGTAACTATGAATTGGCTTTAATGAGGTGGCAATACATATTATATAAGGATGTATTTCATGGAACAGAAAAAAATCTGCTATCGCTGTTTACTCGAGGATATGGACGAAAAAAAGATAATGACGGAAGTTAAAGAGCTTATAGAAAGCATTCCCGAGGAAGATAAGACAGATGAAGCGGAATACAGAAGAAGGCTTGATATATGCAGAAAATGCGAAAGCCTGATAAACGGTACATGTAAAAAATGCGGCTGCTATGTGGAACTGCGAGCCGCCGGTAGAAAAAGGACCTGTCCGGATACCGAAAACAGATGGGGGTAAGCTTATATGGATAATACGCAGACCGGGAAAGCATATAATTGTGCGGAATTGAAAGAATTTGCCAAGGAACTGCTCAAACGGAATAAAAATATCGACTCGGCCATAGATGAATTCATGATAAAAATGGGATCGTTTTTTGATGTGGATATCATAGTTGTAAAGGAAAAGACCGAAAACGGTGCCGCTATCAAATGTACGTATGAGTGGAGCAGGAAAAACCATATCTTACTGCGTGGTCTTGAGAGGCGTTTTTTGGATAATGTCTGGGATGAATGGCTTGTGCGTTACCGCGAGGGAAACGGCTGCTACAGATATTACAAGGGCGATCCGAGTCCCATCATACTTATGCAGCAGAGAGAAACGGAAAGCCTTATCCAGATACCTGTATTTGCCGGGGATGATCTGGTAGCTGCGGTTGATTTTGTTGATTCGGAACGAGTAAGGGATTTTAAGGATGAAGAGCCTGCCATGAAGGAGATCTGCAAATACCTTTATGACGAGCTGTTCACGAAACGTGCACCGAGAAGAGATACCGAAGTATTAAAGAAAAAGCTCGACAGGGATGCTCTGACAAAGCTGTTCAAGATCGACCGTTTTACAAAAAAGGTCAATGAATGCATATCAAAGGACAAGAGCAAAAAGACCGCATATGTCATAATAAGCTCGGATATAGCTAACTTTAAATATATCAATGAGAAATACGGATATAATACGGGCGACCTGATATTAAAAAAACTCGCATCGACGCTTTTTTTGAAGATAAACGGCATAATATCCTGCTGCAGGGAGTATTCGGATATATTCCTTACTGCCGTTAAGGTTGACAAAACATATGACAATGTAAAGGTCAAAGAATTTATAGATAACTGCAACAATGCATTTCTTGATGAGATCAGATCGATCACGGAGGATACAAGTGTAGCGATAAACAGCGGCTTTGCATTTGTCGGGGATCACGGTATCACAGTGGAGGAAGCTATAACAGGTGCCACGGCAGCAAGAAAAGCCGCAAAAGATATGGCGCTTTTTAATACAAGCCGCTGCTGTGCTTACGAATCCGGCATGATAGCCAATAAGGCAAGGATGGCCGAGCTTGTGTCAAGCTGTGACCGTGCTCTTAAGAATCACGAATTTGAAGTTTATTTCCAGCCGAAGGTATTGTGTGCCACATATGAGATGGTCGGGGCCGAGGCACTTATAAGATGGAGAAAAAGTGACGGAACTTATGTATATCCCGATGAGTTCATACCGGCATTCGAGAGTAACGGCTGCATCAGAAAAACTGATTATTTTGTATATGACTATGTATTTAAGTATTTAAGGGAAAGACTTGATAAGGGGCTTCCGTGCATACCCATATCCATGAATGTCTCGAGGATACATCTGTTCAACAACCAGTTTGTGGAATATATACAGAGTCTGCTTGAAAAGTATAAGGTACCGGTTGAACTGCTCGAATTCGAGCTGACAGAGAGCATATGTCTTGAAGGACTTCCGTCGGTAGTCAATACACTGCAGTGGTTAAAGCAGCAGAACATAAAGATATCCATAGATGATTTCGGTTCGGGGTATTCTTCTTTAGAGGTACTCACAAGACTGCCTATCAGCGTATTGAAGCTTGACAAGGTTTTCATGAAAAAAGACTTAAGCAACAATGATAAGATCATAATCGCATCCATTGTGGAAATGGCAAAGCTACTCGGACTTGATGTCATATGCGAGGGAGTAGAGGAGGATGCACAGAGGATATTCCTTATAGAAGCATGCTGTGAAAAGCTTCAGGGCTTCCTTTTCTCAAAGCCCGTACCCGCAACCGAGTTTTCTAAGATGCTTGAAAGGGAGTTTGCAATTGGATAAAGAGTGTACGATATGTCCCAGAGGATGCGGTGTAAAAAGGTATGCCGGGCAGAAGGGGTATTGCGGTGAAACAGGAACGGTAAGGGTCACACGTGCCATGCCCCATATGTGGGAGGAACCTGTGATATCAGGCGATAAGGGGTCCGGAGCGGTCTTTTTTTCGGGCTGCAACCTGCACTGTGTATACTGCCAGAACAAGGCTATATCCGACGGCGGAAAAGGTAAAGAAGTAAGTATATCGCGGCTGAAAGAAATTTTTCTTGAATTACAGGATAAAAATGTATACAATATTAACCTGGTCACGCCGACACATTATGCGTATGAGATAAAAGAAGCCGTAAGCCTCGCAAAAAAAGAAGGACTTAAGATACCGGTGGTATATAACTGCGGAGGCTATGAGAGCGTAAGTACGATAAAGGATCTGTATGATACGGTAGATATATGGATGCCCGATATGAAGTACATATCAAAAGAAACATCCGGAAAGTATTCAAAAGCTCCCGATTATTTTGAAAGAGCTTCTGAGGCCTTAAAGGAAATGGTCAGACAGGTAAGAGAGAAGGGCGGAACACAGTTTACTGATGCGGGACATTTTACAGGCAGCAAGGACAAAAAGCCGGATAATGAGAAATGCATAAGCGATAAGGTCCGCATTATGCAAAGAGGAGTGATAGTACGTCACATGCTTCTTCCGGGGAATGTGGGGGAGTCTAAAAGAGTACTGCGTTATCTGCATGAGGCCTTCGGCAATGACATATATATAAGTATCATGAGCCAGTACACACCCATGCCGCAGATTACGGACAGTGACTTATATCCCGAGCTTAAACGCGGAGTAACTAAGGAAGAGTACGAAAGGCTTGTTGATTTTGCGATACGTATCGGTATAGAAAAAGCCTTTATACAGGAAGGTGACACGGCAAAGGAAAGCTTTATTCCCGAATTTAACTGTGAGGGAGTATAACATAATATGACAGTTTAAACAGAAAGGAGGTGTATGGGATGAGAAACTTTTTTATAGATTTGGAGAATGTCAGAAGCTACGGACTTGAAGGGATACTTTTACTCAAGCCCGAAGACAAGGTGTATGTTTTTTACAGCGATAACGCCAACACGTTGACTATCCCGACCATAGAAAGCCTTAATGAGAGCAGTGCCCAGGTCAAGTATATCAAGACCAATTACATCGGTGCAAATGCGATGGATTTTCAGATCGTTACCCTGCTCGGGGCTTCAATAGAAAAGGAGAGAACCGGACGGTTTTATATCATAAGCCATGACAACGGCTTTAAATCGGCAGTAAAGTTCTGTGAAGGATATTTTACGGGTTATGATATCGTGACAGGTGTATTCGCAAATATATTGCTGGCAATCAATTCGGAAGGCGGAAAGAGCACAGGAAATACTGCAGCTCCCGATAAAAAGGAAAAGACTGCAAAGAAGGATTTACCTGATAATAAGATACCGGTATCCGACAATTCCGAAAATTCCGAAAATCCCGCTTCGCAGAAAAAGAGCCGCAACAGAAGAAGAAAACGCGGCGGTCAGGGTGCAGCGGCCGAGAATGCAGCCGAAAATATGACAGTAAAAAGTACAGCTGCTGAAAATACAGAGGCAGTACAATTAAGTCCTGCAGGACAGCAGACAGAGGCAAAGAGCATTAAGGCGGCATCGGGAAATGATATAAAGCAGGGAAAACACAAAGGTAAAAAACAGGCTCAGCAGGAAAGAAAGACCGTAAATACTTCCGACAGTACGGATGCGGCGGTCACAGATAGTACTGCTGAAGCAGGCAATGCTGAAAATGATGCTCAGACTGCTTCCGGCAATGACCGGGAAAAATCAGCCGGACGGAACAGAAGACGCAGAGGTAAGGGAAAGAACAATACTTTAGGAATAAAAGCCGATGCGGCTGTTACCAATGAGTCCGTTCAGCCGGCTGATAAGGCTGAAGATCCTGACAAGGTTAAAAATGATATAAAACAGCCTGATAAAAGCCGTCATAAAGAGAAGAATGTACAAAAACCCGCAGTAAGTACTTCGCAGGGCGTTAACGGCAGTTATAAGTACGTATATAATGCATTGTCGGATTTTCTTTCCCAAAGTACCATCGATATGTATGCTGCCAAGATCGATGAGGGCATCAGAAAGTCTGCTAACCGCAACGAGCTTCATGAATTTTTTAAGAAGAGTTATGGTACCGATGAAGCGGAAGCACTGTATAAGATCATATACTCGGACTTTGAAAAGATGAAAAAAGAAGCGGCAAAATAGTATTTTAAATCCCCGGGAGTACCGGGGATTTTTTAATCACAGTATAATCCATTGCAAATCAGAATAATCAGTATATAATAAAAATATCACATATTTGCTTACAAGGAGGGTTATTTCATGTTTAATTTCAAATACTATACACCTACCAAGGTGGTATTCGGTAAAGAGACCGAGTTACAGGTAGCAGAGCTTATAAAGGAATTCGGCGGCAAAAAGGTCCTCATACACTACGGCGGGGGAAGTGTCGTACGCTCGGGTCTTTTGGGAAAAGTAACGGATATCCTTGATAAAGCAGGCATCGCATATGTTACACTCGGCGGTGCAGTACCCAATCCTCACTTAGGACTGGTATATGAGGGCATTGAGCTTTGCAAAAAGGAAGGAGTGGATTTCCTGCTTGCTGTAGGAGGCGGAAGTGCCATCGATTCAGCCAAGGCCATCGGATACGGTGTCACCAATGACGGAGATGTATGGGATTTCTATGATTATAAGAGAAAAGCATCGGCATGTCTTCCTTTAGGAGTCATCCTGACCATAGCAGCTACGGGAAGCGAGATGAGTGATTCATCTGTCATCACCAAAGAAGAGGGACTTGTAAAACGCGGATACAGCAGTGATTATTGCAGGCCTAAGTTCGCAATCCTTAATCCTGAGCTTACCATGACACTGCCCGATTATCAGACAGCATGCGGATGCACGGATATAATGATGCATACAATGGAGCGTTATTTTACTAACGGCGGCAATATGGAGATCACGGATTCCATGGCAGAAGGACTGCTCCGTACCGTTATGGCAAATGCTAAGATACTTGCCAAAAATCCCAAGGATTATGACGCCAGAGCCGAGGTTATGTGGGCAGGAAGCCTGGCACATAACGGGCTTACAGGCTGCGGAAATGACGGCGGTGACTGGATGACGCATAAGCTTGAGCACGAACTCGGCGGACTGTATGATGTAGCGCACGGTGCAGGACTTGCAGCTATCTGGGGCAGCTGGGCAAGATATGTATACAAGGAGTGCTTACCAGGTTCAAGAGATATGCGATAAATGTCATGGGCGTAAAGGATGAAGGCACGGATGAAGAGATAGCATTAAAGGGTATTGAGGCTATGGAAGATTTCTACCGTGAGATAAAAATGCCTACCAACTTAAGAGAACTGGGCATAAAGGCTACAGATGAAGACTTAGTCACCATGGCACACAAATGTGCAGTGGGAGTCGGCGGCGCCATGGGTTCTGCAAAGCTCTTAAACGAAGACGATATGCTCGCTATATACAGGGCAAGTATGTGACCTGTATCCGGGAAATGGATATTGCAGGCTAAAACGGAGAATAAATGAAAAAGGATAAAGCACTCTTGGCAGCATTGTCACATGATCTGTTTTTGGTAGACGATGGGAGACTTTCAAGTTACGGCGGCTCACAGAATATGTACAAAACCCATAGGGAGCGTTCTAACGGGTGCGGTATAGCAGGGGCAGCCGATATCATCCTGTATCTTGAAGCGGTAAAGAACGGTGATTTTACCGTCTCTAAGGACAGATTTCTGGAATTGAGCAGCATATTAAAGAAAAAATATATGCCCATCATTCCGGGCAGAGGAGTTAATGCATTTATACTTGCAATTGGTCTAAACAGGTATTTTAGGAAAAACGGTCTGACATACCGCTCTCGCTGGAAGTGGACCCGGTATAAAAAATGGGAAACAGTTGAAAAGATGCTTAAGGATGATATCCCGGTGATACTGGCCATCGGAAACAATTTCCCGATAGTCTGGGGGAAGAAAGAACTGAATCTCTACGAGATTGATGAAAAGGCGCCCGAAGCTGTTGACGGCGAAAAGGTATATAAAAGATCTTTCGGTGTATACGGGCACTTTGTTGTGATAACTGCCATAGAGGGAAATGTCCTTACCGTATCATCATGGGGCAGGAAGTACTATATAAATACGGAAGAATATGACAGATATACAAGAAAATACAGTATCCATCTGTATTGCAACATCTTAAGCATTAAGAAAAAATAAAAACAAGGTGTCATTCGTTAAACGGATGACACCTCTTGTGTTTTTAGCTTCAATCAGCAGATCTTTGCTCCTGCGGGGATCGCATCGTTTAATATCAGGAGGTTGAGCTTTTCCTCACCGTTTTCCTTATGTACTGCGGAGAAGAGCATACCGCATGAGTCAAGTCCCATCATCTTTCTGGGAGGAAGATTGAGGATGGCTGCGATGGTCTTTCCTACGAGATCCTCAGGCTTATAGTACTCTGCGATACCTGAAAGGATCTGTCTGTCAGTGCCTGTACCGTCATCAAGGGTAAACTGAAGTAGCTTCTTACTCTTCTTAACGTTTACACATGCCTTAACCTTTACTGCACGCATATCCATCTTTTCGAAGTTTTCAAAATCAACATAGTCGGCAGAGAGCGGTTCGATCTCAGCTGCTGCGGGACCGGCTTCCTTTTTCTTTATCTCGGCTTCTATAGCTGCGAGTGCCTCCAGCTCTTTATTTAAGTCAATTCTCGGGAAGAGGTTGGCACCTGCCGTAACCTCTGCGTCAGCTTTAAGTCCGCCCCATGTTATATCCTCCCATGTATTTTTATCGGAGCCCAACTGCTTTTGGATGGTAGCCACGGTATCGGGCATGAACGGTGTGAGCAGAAGAGTACAGTTACGGATGGATTCAAGCAGGTTATACATAACAGCTGCCAGACGGGGAAGATTAGCCTCGTCCCTTGCAAGTACCCAGGGTTCATTCTCATCGATATATTTGTTGGACATATCGATCACTCTGAATACTTCAGACACGGCATTCTGGAATCTGAAGTGCTCCATATGGTCTGCATATATGTCCTTAAGTTCTTTTACGGCATTGATAAGTGTATCGTCTTTTTCCGGTATATTAAGCTTGTCGGCAGGAAGCTTGCCGCCGAAATACTTGTTTACCATGGCGATAGTACGGCTGACTAAATTTCCTAAGTTGTTGGCCAGGTCTGTATTAATACGGTTGATAAGAAGCTCATTGGAGAAGTTGCCGTCGCTTCCGAACGGGAATTCACGCATAAGATAATATCTTATGGCGTCCACACCGTAACGTTCTGCAAGGATCATCGGGTCTACTACGTTAACTGTGGTGTTTTCTTTACTCTTTGATATCTTGCCGCCGTCGATCAGGAGCCAGCCGTGTCCGAACACTTTTTTGGGTAACGGAAGCTCTAAGCTCATGAGCATAGCGGGCCAGATGATAGAGTGGAATCTTACTATTTCTTTTCCTACAAAGTGCACGTCACAGGGCCAGAAGCGTTCGAAGTCATTATATCTCTCATTTCCGTAGCCGAGTGCGGTGATGTAGTTGGTAAGGGCGTCAAGCCATACATATACTACGTGTTTGGGATCAAAGTCTACCGGGATACCCCATGAGAATGAAGTACGTGATACACATAAGTCCTCAAGTCCGGGATTGATAAAGTTGTTGACCATCTCGTTTACACGGCTTCTGGGCTCCAAGAAGTCGGTATTAAGAAGCAGGTCTTTGATCCTGTCCTGATATTTTGAAAGCTTAAAGAAGTAAGCTTCTTCTTCTGCATCCTTTACCTCACGGCCGCAGTCAGGACATTTGCCGTCTTTAAGCTGGCTCTCTGTCCAGAAGGACTCGCAGGGAACACAGTACTTTCCTTTATAAGTTCCCTTATATATATCACCTTTGTCGTACATCTTCTTGAACATCTTTTGTACGGACTCACAGTGGTAATCATCGGTGGTACGGATAAAACGGTCATTTGATATATTCATGAGCTTCCAGAGGTCGAGTACTCCGCCGGGAGCGGTAACTATACGGTCTACGAACTCCTTGGGGGTGATGCCCATCTCTTTTGCCTTGGTCTCGATCTTCTGGCCATGCTCGTCAGTACCTGTAAGGAATATAACATCATACCCGCGCATTCGCTTATATCTTGCCATGACATCGGTAGCAACCGTGCAGTATGTGTGGCCGACATGAAGTCTGTTTGACGGATAATAGATTGGTGTTGTGATGTAAAATGTTTCCTTCATCAATAATTCCTTCTTTCCTGATTTATTCTTGTACCGGATATGCAAAAAGACATTACCTGCATATGACGGCTACAAACTAAAAATATAGCACAAGAACGCATCAAAGTCAAATTGATTTGGTGTTGTAATAAAGGGCGTATTGATATATAATCATAATTTGGAAAAACATTTAGAGGAAAAGAGGGTAAAAATGAAAAGGATCAAGCTGATCATCATGCTGTCTCTGGCAATCTTAGTATTAGCTGCATGCAGTAAAAGCATAGGAGATGATGAAGAAAAGAGCGTGAACACTCCGACAGGAGAGGTGACTGTGACGGAGACGGTTACTCCTACTTTAGAAGCAACTCCTACCGACACACCGGTACCTACGGAGCCGGTAACGCTTACGGATACTCCGGTTCCTACGGAAGAAATAACACCTGCTTTAACACCCGTGCCTGCCGGGGATCCGGCAACGGATCATATAGGTACACCGATAGAGGGGACAGAGCAGATCGGAGTAATAGAGAATGATAAGGTAATGTTAAATGATGTCCTTTTGACTTATTATGATTATCTTACAAAGTATATGAATGAATCGGAGTATGCGGATTATGACACAACCCGTTACGGTCTGGCATTTATTGACGGGGACAGGATACCCGAGCTTTTAATAGCCGATAATGACAATCACGGAACAGGTGTCAGAGTGATATTCTATAATAACGGTGAGCCTAAGGAAGTAGGACACTTCGGCAGTGAGGGCGGATTTTCCTATATAAAGTATGAAAACCGCATTATCAGCTTTTTTATGGGTGGCGGAGCATATACCACGGATTTTATACATGTAAATCAGGATCTTACAACTACGGTCGATCAGGCCTTCTATGACAGCGATGAAGGTGCTTGCACGGTCAATGACGAAGAAGTGGACTATGAGCGTTTTGAGGAAATGCTCGATGAAGCAAGGGAAAGCAGGTTGGGCAATAAGCGCCTGATAGTGGATTTTGATACACTTATGCGTTATTACCCTTACTCAAACGAAGAACTTGTAAGTTTTCAGCTGATAAGGATGTTCCAGGAGCTAAGGGAACCTGATTTTGAAAGCTTCCCCGTATATTTTAACGATGATATGAGGAAGCTTGCGGATAACTGGAGCCTTATAGAATGCAAGGCTGAGACAGCTGACGCTTCTTTTAAATATGACGTGGTAAATGATAACGGCAACAAGGAAGGTTACAAGACCTATTCGGAGGTTGTGGTCTCTGAGTATTCCGGTGTGGGGATATGGTTAACGGCATATAAAAAAGAGGACAGTTATGAGCCTTTGACTATCATAGAATATAACATGCCCATGGTATATTATCCGGAGACGGATACAGAAGGATATGAATGGTGTGCTAAGGTATTCCCCGAATCGGAAAACTTTGACTGGAATATGGAACTTTTCTATGATGAAAGAAATGATCACCTGATAATACTGCTGAAAAAATCTGAGGCGGAAGCTGAAAACAAGGATGTGGTAACACTTACGTATGAGAGACATTGGGAGGATTACGGACCTCAGAGTATAGATGTGGAACTTACCAGAAGAGAGGACTATGACTCAGCCAGGGGGAAAGCTTTTGAAGCTAAGGAATATATAATGGTTTCAGCAGAGGATACCGAACTTATAAAGGAATACGGATTGCCGGAGGACCTGGACGGTTATGACTATGAGATAGTATATCCGGATAAAGACAGCTTTATTATCTATATAGATGAGGACACCTATATAGAGGTCTTAAATTTTGAAGACGGACTTCAAAGTGAACAGGTATCATTAGAGGACTTCTGTGCAAGGGAATACTTCGGAGATTATGAGGTATGCTTTGAAGATTATAATCCTGACGGGGATTTTAACGGAATGATGGCCATCTCCGTTACTGAGAATTATACGGGCTGATAAAACGGATAAGAAAGGCGTATAGAGATATGAGATTTTTGATAGCATCGGATATACACGGCTCGGCAAAGTATTGCGGGATGCTTCTTAATGCATACAAAAGGGAAAAAGCCGACAGGTTGATACTGCTCGGTGATATCCTGTATCACGGTCCGAGAAATGACCTGCCTGAAGAGTATGCACCAAAAAAAGTGATAGAAATGCTTAATGCATATAAAAATGAGATATATGCCGTTAGAGGCAACTGTGAGGCCGAGGTGGACCAGATGGTACTCGGATTCCCCGTGATGGCCGATTATATGCTCATCCCTTTAGAGAAAAGGATGATATATGCTACTCACGGACACATATACAACAGGGAAAAACTGCCTCCGTTAAGTAAAGGTGATATATTGTTATGCGGACATACCCATGTCATGGCTTTAGAAGAAGGACCTGACTATGTCTATATGAACCCGGGTTCCGTATCGATCCCGAAGGAGGATACACCGAGAGGCTATATCATACTTGAAAACGGGAAGTTTACATGGAAGAACCTGGACGGAAAAGTCCTGATGACATTTTCTGACTGATGAGGTGTAAGAAGTTATGATCAAAAATATAATATTCGATATAGGAAATGTATTATCTGCGTTCAGATGGGAAGGCTTTCTGGCAGATAAGGGATTTGATAAAGAAATGATAGACCGTATTGGAAATGCATCGGTAAGGACAGATGCGTGGTACGAGTTTGATAAAGGTGTATACAGTGATGAGGAAGTAGTGGAACTGTTTGTAAAAAACGATCCCGAGATAGCAGCTGAGATCCATAAGGCTTTTGATTATGTCGAGGGGATGGTGGAGCTGTACCCGTATGCTTTTGATTGGATAAAGGGTTATAAGGACGCAGGATATAAGGTGTATTACCTGTCCAACTTCTCGTATAAAGCTGAGACACAGTGCCCTGATTCATTGTCATTTATACCGATGATGGATGGAGGCATACTTTCTTATAAGGTGAAGATGACGAAGCCGGATCCGAAGATATATGAGCTTCTGCTTTCCACCTACGGCCTTAAAGCAGAAGAGAGTATATTTATAGATGATACTTTAAGAAATGTGGAAGCTGCGGAGAAGCTGGGCATACATGGAGTAAGATTTATAGATCAGAAAGATGCTGCGGCTAAAGTAAGCAGTATCATAGAAAAATGTTCTTGACAAAAGTTTAGGTTAAGAGTAATATGACTTTAAGTTTTTGGCGATGAAGATGTGTAAGTAGTTTTTGGATATCCTCTCTCAGAGAGCCGGGTAAGGTGAAAGCCGGCAGAGGACCGTTAAGCGAATTTCAGCATCGGAGCTTCCGGCGAAGAAGATAAGCGGATGTGTGCTGCGCATTAAGCAGATATGAGAGTAGTCTGCATACGGCGAATGTTGCTTTAGCAACGTTTGCCAGTCAGTTTGCGCGACGCATGGCGCAATCTGATCAAAGGAAACCCGTAGCATTGCGGAGGGTTTCTTTCATTCAGGCGGACTGAATATGGGTGGTACCGCGGGTATTATTAAAGAAATCTCGTCCCATGATATGAGTGATCATATCATGGGGCTTTTTTATCCCTAAGATATGTAATAGTTAAAAGGAGGACATATATATGCAGGATCTAAACGAACTGAAAGTCAGTATCAATGCAATCAAAGACGAGATTGTTAACGGTGTGAAGGAACTCACTAATTCCAAGGCACTTTATGAGTTTAAAAAGACCTTTCTTGATTCAAAGGCAGGAAAGATCAACGCGCTCATGAAGGAGATGAAAAACATCCCGGGTGAGTTAAAGGCAGAGTTCGGTAAAAATGTTAATGAGTTAAAGACATGGGCCGGAGATAAATTTGATGAGTTAGACGTACAGATGAAAGAGGCTGAGTCTAAGGCACGCTACGAGAACGAAAAGATCGATATCACAATGCCTTCCGTAAAGTGCAGATGCGGTAAGCTTCATCCCGTAACCCAGGTAAGAAACCAGATCATAGATATATTCGGTTCCATGGGGTTTGAAGTATATGATAACTACGAGATAGAGAATGAGTATTATAACCTGACGGCACTTAATATCCCTCAGGACCATCCCGCAAGAGATATGCAGGATACCTTCTATCTTTCACCGGATTATCTGCTGATATCACAGACAAGTGCGGCTCAGATCCATGTAATGGAAAACAAGAAGCCTCCGCTTAAGATATTATCACCCGGTAAGGTATTCCGTTCGGACGATGATGCTACACATTCGCCTATGTTCACTCAGATGGAAGGCTTAGTAGTAGATAAGGGCATCACTCTCTGCGACCTTAAGGGTATGCTTGACTTACTTGTAAAGAAGATATTCGGTGAAGGTACTACCACAAGACTTCGTCCGTCATACTTCCCGTTCACCGAGCCTTCTGTAGAAGTAGATGTAAGCTGCTTCGAATGCGGCGGCAAGGGCTGCAGGTTATGCAAGGGTACAGGCTGGATAGAGGTACTCGGCGCAGGTATCGTAAACAAGAAGGTACTTGAGAACTGCGGCATAGATTCAGAGGAGTACAGCGGACTTGCATTCGGCGTAGGTATCGAGAGACTTGCAATGCTTAAGTACGGTATCAATAACATCAAGCTACTGTATGAGTCGGATCTTAGAGTACTGGAGCAACTGGATGACTGAGAAAAAGATCCTTCGAAGCTAAAGCTTCTCAGGATGACATCAGGGGTCATTCTGAGCGAAGCGAAGAATCTTAATATGTTCATAGGAGGAATAAAAAATGTTAGTACCCATTAGCTGGTTAAAAGATTATGTAGATATAGATGTTACCATGGATGAACTTGAAAAGAAGATGTTCGACTGTGGTTTTGAAGTAGAAGAAAAATACGAGATAGGAAAAGATATCTCCAAAGTAGTGGTAGGACTTGTAGAAGAATGCGAGCCCATCCCCGAGACACATCTTCATGTATGTAAGGTGAATGTCGGAACAGGTGAGAATCTCCAGATCTGCTGCGGTGCGGATAATGTATGCGTAGGAAAGAAATTCCCCGTAGCACTTGAAGGAGCTCAAGTGTACGCGACAGCTAAGGATCATGTGACCATAGAGGGTGTCATGACCATAAAGAAGGGTAAGCTGAGAGGCTATGAGTCCTGCGGTATGCTCTGCTCAGGTACAGAGCTCGGTGTGAGTGAAGATATGTATCCCGGCGCAGGCTACAACGGACTTCTGGTTCTCCCTGATGATGCTGTACCCGGCGCAGATGTTAAGCCCATCTTAGGGATAGATGATTATATCTTCGATGTATCCATCACTGCCAACCGTCCCGACTGCCAGAGCATATTCGGTCTTGCAAGGGAAGTGGCTGCAGCACTTGAGAAGCCTGTAAAGGAGCCGGCACTTAACTATACGGAGAACGGAAAGGCTAAGGATGGCTTCAAGGTAACAGTGGAAGCACCCGATCTTTGCCCCCGTTATATCGGACATTATGTATCGGATGTCACTATCGGCGAGTCACCCGCATGGATGAAGAGAAGACTGGCACTTGTAGGACTTAAGGCTATTTCCAACATAGTAGATATCACAAACTATGTATTAAAAGAGATCGGCCAGCCCATGCATGCTTTTGATGAAGACTTCCTTGAAGGCAATGCGATAAACGTAAGACGTGCCAATGACGGAGAAAAGATCGTAACTCTTGATGAGAAAGAGTTTGCATTAACAAGCAACAACTTAGTCATCTGTGACGGCGTAAAGCCTGTAGCACTTGCCGGTATCATGGGCGGACTTAACTCCGAGATAAGAGACACCACAAAGGGTGTGGTATTCGAGTCGGCAAAGTTCGCAAGAGATAATATCAGAAAGAGCTCGAGAGCCTTAGGCCAGAGCTCCGATTCGAGCGCACGTTTCGCTAAGGGCGTAGATGAATACGGTACCGTTATGGCTATGAAGAGAGCACTTCACTTAGTAGAAGAGCTCGGATGCGGAAAGGTATCTCCAACATATGTGGAAGTATCTTCCGGCAACTCCATCGAGCCTACCGAGATGAAGGCTAAAGTCAGCAAGGTAAATAAGGTACTCGGTATCGATGTACCTAAGGCTGATATCGAAAGGATCTTAAAGAACCTGAACTTTAATCCCGTAATCGACGGCGACGACCTTACCATACAGGTACCTGCATATAGGGAGGATATGGAAAGCTATCCCGATATCGCCGAGGAAGTGATCCGTATGTACGGATATGATCATGTAACTCCTACATTCCTTGAGACTGCAAAAGTTACTGCAGGCGGTATGAACAAGACACAGAAGGCAGAGCTTAAGTTAAAGAGAGCACTTTGTGCAACAGGTGCTTCGGAGGGTGTACATTATTCATTCTTCTCACCTGCGGACCTTGATCTTTTAGGATATGCAGCTGATGCGCCTGAGAGAAATGTCATTAAGATCCTTAATCCTATAAATGAGGACCTTTCGATCATGAGGACCACCTTAGCTCCCCAGATGATAAGAGCCATGGCCCGTAACCAGAAGAAGGGAAGAGCTGACGGAAGGATCTATGAGATAGGAAACCGTTTCTTCCCGAAGGCACTTCCCATCACAGAGTATCCGTATGAAAAGAAGACCTTATGCGTAGGTGTATTCGGAAAAGAGGAGAGCTTCTTCACACTTAAGGGCATAGCAGACGTAGTAGCCGATACATTCTGCCTGACATTCAGGTACAAAGAGGGACAGAAGCCTTACCTTCATCCTTATCAGACAGCATATATATATTTAGGCGAGGAAGAGATAGGATACTTAGGAAAAGTTACATATGAGATCATGGACAGCCTTGATGCAAGAGAGGCTATGTATGTAATGGAGATCGACCTTGACAAGATATCCGCATACTACGGTACAGTGCCTAAGTTCACACCTATACCTAAGTACTCCGACGAACTCCGTGACTTAGCACTTGTTATGGATAAGAAGGTGCTCTGCGGTGAAGTAGAGGATGCGATAAAGGAAGCCTGCAAGTACGTTAAGGAAGTAACACTCTTCGACGTATATGAAGGCAAGCAGATAGGAGAAGACAAGAAGTCCATGGCATTCACCGTACGCTTTGTACCGGGTGAGGAGGAATTCACAGGAGAAGCTATAGACGGCTATGTAAAGAAGATACTTAAGAACCTTAAAGCTAAACTTGATGTTGAATTAAGAAGCTGATATAACGAAGGTAAAATGTAATAGTTTAATGCATAAAGCAGAAAGGACAGAATATGGAGAATACTATAATTGAAAAAGGACCTATCACTGATGAGCTTATAGCAAAAATGGACAGATATTTCCGTACTGCCAACTATCTTTCGGCAGGACAGCTGTATCTTTTGGAGAATCCTCTCTTAAAGAAACCGCTCACACTCGATATGGTAAAGAAAAAGATAGTAGGACACTGGGGAACAGTACCCGGACAGAACTTTGTGTTTACACACTTAAACCGTGTCATCAAGCGTTATGACCTTGATATGATACTTTTATCGGGTCCCGGACATGGAGGAAACTTCTTTATAGCAAATGATTATATCGACGGCTCATACAGCGAGATATATCCCAATATCTCACAGGATGAAGAGGGTATGCAGAAGCTGTTTAAGCAGTTCTCATTCCCGGGCGGAGTACCCAGCCACTGCGCACCCGAGACACCCGGCTCCATCCATGAGGGCGGCGAGCTCGGATATTCCATCGCTCACGCATGCGGTGCCATCTTTGACAACCCTTCGCTCATCGCTACAGTAGTGGTAGGTGACGGTGAGGCTGAGACAGGACCTTTAGCAACATCATGGCAGTGCAATAAATTCATTAATCCGGTGGGCGACGGTGCAGTACTTCCTATCCTTCATCTTAACGGATATAAGATTGCAAATCCTACTATATTCGGACGTCTGTCAAAAGAGGAGCTCATAGATTTCTTCCACGGAAACGGATGGGAGCCTTACTTTGTAGAGGGTGACGATCCAATGACCATGCATAAACTTATGGCAGAGACCATGGATACCGTTATCGAGAAGATAAAGGATATCCAGGAAAATGCACGTAAGAACAACGATGCCACACGTCCCGTATGGCCCATGATCGTCCTTAGGACTCCTAAGGGATGGACAGGACCTAAGGTAGTGGACGGAAACCGCATAGAGGGTAACTTCTTAGCACATCAGGTACCCATCATGATGGATAAGCCCGAGCACCTGCAGATGCTCTCAGACTGGCTGCATAGCTATAAGCCCGAAGAACTCTTTGATGAAAACGGCAAGGTACTTCCCGATATCACAGAGCTCTGTCCTAAGGGAGATGCAAGACTCGGCATGAATCCTCATGCAAACGGCGGAAGACTGCTCAGAGACCTAAGACTGCCTGATTTCAGAAAATACGGATTTGATATAGAACAGCACGGCGCAAAGGAAAGCCAGGATACAGCTAACCTTGCAAAATACATCCGTGATATCTTTAAGCTTAATGCCGAGGCAAAGAACTTCCGTATATTCTCGCCCGATGAGAATAATTCAAACCGTTTTACCTCAGTATTCGAAGTAGAGAACAGGGACTGGAACGCAGAGCAGTCGGATATGGACGATCATCTTTCCAGATTCGGAAGAGTTATGGATTCCATGCTTTCGGAGCATATGTGTGAGGGCTGGCTTGAAGGTTATCTGCTTACCGGACGTCATGGCTTCTTTGATACCTATGAGGCATTCTCAAGGATCATCGACTCCATGGGCGCACAGCATGCAAAGTGGCTCAAAGTATGTAACCAGCTGCCTTGGAGAGAGGAGATCGCTTCACTTAACCTCCTTATGTGTTCAACCGTATGGCAGCAGGACCACAACGGATTCACACATCAGGATCCCGGATTTATGGATCATATCGCCAACAAAAAAGCAGACGTTGTACGTATATATCTTCCTGCAGATACCAATACACTCCTTTCGACGATGGACCATTGCTTAAAGAGCAGGAACTATGTAAACGTCATCATAGCTTCAAAGCATCCACGTCCCCAGTGGCTCTCTATGCCCGAGGCAGTAAAGCACTGCACACAGGGTATCAGTATCTGGGACTGGGCTTCAAACGACCAGGGAAAGGAGCCTGACATCGTATTCGCATGTGCAGGTGAGACACCTACATTAGAAGCATTGGCAGCAGTATCTATCCTCAGAAAAGAACTGCCTAATATCAAGATCCGTTTTATAAATGTTATAGACCTGTTCAAGCTTGTACCTCAGGCAGAGCATCCTCACGGACTTTCCGATGCGGAATACGATATGCTCTTTACTACCAACAAGCCTGTAATATTCAACTTTCACGGATATGCTACTCTTATCCATGAGCTTACATACCGCCGTCACAACAACAGGCTTATGCATGTAAGAGGATATAAGGAAGAGGGTACCATCACTACAGCATTTGACGTACGTGTACAGAATGATATAGACCGTTTCCATCTGGTACAGGATGCATTAAGATTCCTTCCCCAGCTTGGAAATACAGGTGCATACCTCTACCAGAAGATGAGCGACAAGCTTGTGGAGCATAAGCAGTACATCCATGACTACGGTGTAGATCTTCCTGAAGTAGTTAACTGGAAATGGGAAGATATTAACTGATATTAAAAAAGATTGATCTAAAAAGATTATAAGGAGTTTAAACTATCATGCCACAACAGGACAGATCAAATGTAAATCCGTCTGAATCAGGCGGATTCGGGTCCAAGCTCGGCTTTGTCCTTTCGGCTGCCGGCTCGGCAGTAGGTTTGGGAAACATATGGAGATTTCCGTATCTTGTGGCTAAGTATGGCGGAGGATTGTTTTTACTGATCTATATCATACTTGCTCTGACATTCGGGTTTGCATTGCTGATCACCGAGATAGCGATAGGCAGGCGTACCGGAAAAAGTGTTATAGGTGCGTATAAGTCCATCAATAAGAGATTTTCGTTTTTGGGGTGGCTGGCAGCTTTTGTACCTGTCATAATCACACCTTATTACTGTGTTATAGGCGGATGGGTATTAAAATACCTGGCTACATTTATAAGCGGTAACGGGGAAATTTCGGCAGGTGACGGTTCGTTCTTTTCGGAATTTATAGGATCGTCTGCCCAGCCGACGGTATTTTTCGTGATATTCCTCGCAATCACGGCACTGGTAGTAATGCTCGGAGTGGAAAAGGGCATAGAGCGCATCAGTAAGTTTATGATGCCGCTCCTTGTGGTCCTGACTATAGGTATTGCGATATATACCCTTACTCTTAAAGGAGCGGGAGAAGGACTTAAGTACTATCTTCTCCCGAACTTTGACAATTTTACTTTTTCTACATTGTTAAAAACCATAGCAGCAGCCATGGGACAGCTTTTCTATTCCATGTCCATAGCTATGGGTATAATGGTTACCTACGGATCGTACATGCGTAAGCAGGACTCCCTTGAGAGATCCGTAAGACAGATCGAGATATTCGATACCGGGATCGCGGTTCTTGCCGGACTTATCATAGTTCCTGCGGTATTTGTATTTTCGGGAGGAAATGCAGAAGCGCTCAATAAAGGACCGGGGCTCATGTTCATCACACTGCCAAACGTATTTCAGTCCATGGCAGGCGGGCAGATATTCGGCACGGCGTTTTTCGTGCTGGTAGCACTTGCGGCTCTTACGTCCTCGATATCGCTTATGGAGACGGTGGTATCCATAATCATGGAGAAGTTCCATGTAAAAAGGATAAAGGCGAGCATCATAACACTTATCATATGCTTCCTGCTCGGTATGCTCTCGGTATTTGGTTACAGTGCATGGAAGACGGTAGAATTATTCGGGATGCAGTTCCTTGATTTCTTTGATTTTATCAGTAACAATATCATGATGCCGATAGTTGCACTGCTTACATGTGCACTTATCGGATGGGTCACAAAGCCCGTATACATCGAGGATGAGGTGCTTGAAAGCGAAGAGAAGTTCCGCAGCAGAAAGCTGCATGCCGTAATGTTGCGTTATGTATGTCCCGTATGCATGATCATAATCCTTATCACACCGTTTGTTACGGAGATCTGATCCTTTATCTTTACTCTGTAAAATCGGTTTACAAAAGAAAAGTGTTTACGTGTGAGTGAACATATACATACCTACCCCGGCGGCTATGGTCAGATTGAGAGAATCGACATATTCCGACTGGGGTATTATTATGCTTGTACCGTAGTTTAAAAAGATGTCAGGAAGCCCGGCAGCTTCGTTTCCGAATACGAGAGAGTAGAGCTTGGGCTTAGGACAGTCACTTAAGGTAAGCTGCTTTTTCCCGTTCAGCATAAATGTAAATATCTCTCTTTTACCGGGACCTTCTTTCTCTCCGAACTCTTCGGAAGCCATGTATTCTTCAAAGGATGAGAACCTGTGGACATTGAGCCTGAAAAGGGCTCCCATGGAGGCCCTTACAGTTTTAGGGTTAAATATATCCGCAGCCGGCTCTATCACTGCCAGGTCCATGATTCCGAAGCCGACAGCAGTCCTTATGATCGTGCCCAGATTTCCCATATCTGAAGGATTGACAAGAACAAGATGGGGACGTGCGGGATTTAACGTTTGAGTATACTTTTTAAACACCCCTGCCACATATACATTCCCCTTGTCGCTTAAGCGGTTAATCAGCTTGTCGTTTATATTGAATGCCACTTTCTTTTCATCACATTTTGCACGGAGCTTATCCATATCCGTAAAACTGGAACTCGCATATATGCCGAGTGCTTCTCCCGGTTTTGCGGACAGCAGTTCAAATGTAGGAAATGCTCCTAAAGTATATGAATATTCAAAATCTTTTTTATAGGGTTTTATTTCCATCTTTCTTAGCTCCTTACAACGTCCTATCATATATCGTTAAAGCAAAGTATAGCAAATATGGAGACTATAGTCAATTTAAAGAAAAAAGTGCTTGACTTGAAAATGTAATTCACTATAATTTTAATTGTAGCCGATAATATGGTAAAATCCAACTTAAGTGAGGTTTGTCATGAAGTGTCCATTTTGCGGAAATGAAGATACCAGAGTAATTGATTCCAGACCTGCCGAGGATGGTTCATCCATCAGAAGAAGAAGACAGTGCGATAAGTGTGATAAGAGATTCACGACTTATGAGAAGATCGAGACCATCCCGATGATCATCATCAAAAAGGATAATATCAGGGAGCAGTATAACAGGGACAAGATCGAAAAGGGTATCTGGGCATCCTGCCATAAGAGACCGGTATCCGTAGAGATGGTACGCAACATGGTCGATGAGATCGAGGCTGAGATCTCGTCTTACGAGTCCAAAGAGATCCCGAGTTCGGTCATCGGTGAGCTTATCATGGAGAAGCTCCAGAAGGTAGATCAGGTAGCATACGTAAGATTCGCTTCCGTTTACAGGGACTTTACCGATGTGGATACGTTTATGAACGAGCTGCAGAAGATCATTAAAAAACACGAATAATATAGCTGTATAACTCCTTCCGCTCAGCGGAAAGGGAAAAATGTACGGAAATGTCAGAAGCGCCTCGGTATACGGTATCGAGGCCATGCTTATCAATGTCGAAGCTGACGTCAGTGACGGCCTGCCGCTTTTTAATATGGTAGGCTACTTAGCCTCCGAGGTCAAGGAGGCTAAGGACAGAGTGAGAACAGCACTCAAAAATTCTAATTTTGCTTTGAGACCAAAGCATATCACGGTAAATCTTTCCCCGGCCGATGTAAGAAAAGCCGGGACTGCTTTTGACCTGCCTATAGCGATGGCGTGTCTTGCAGCATCTGAAATATTACCACAGGAAAAATTTGATAAAATGCTCATAGTGGGAGAGCTTGGCTTGGACGGTAAGGTAAACCGTATAAGCGGAGTGCTTCCTATCTGTATTGCCGCAAAAGAAGCGGGGATAGATACGGTCGTGGTACCTAAAGGAAATGCTAAAGAAGGTGCCGTGGTGAGCGGGATCGCCGTTATAGGTGTAGAAACATTAAATGAGCTGATAGAGTATATCTTAGAGGTGAGGGTGCTTGAACCTGAGACCGGCAGGATAGAAGAAGAACTTAAAAATACCGCATCGCAGGTACATGAGGACTTTTCCGAGATAGCGGGACAGGAGGCTGCCCGGAGGGCGGCGGAGATAGCCGTATGCGGACAGCATAATCTGCTCCTGTCAGGTCCTCCAGGGTCCGGGAAGACGATGATAGCGCGTCGTATACCCGGCATCATGCCGGATATGAGCTTTGAGGACTGTCTGGCGGTATCAAAGATATACAGTGTGGCAGGGCTCTTAAGCGACGAGCAGTATCTGATAACGAGACGTCCGTTCAGGTCGCCTCATCATACATGTACTGTTACATCACTGGTAGGAGGCGGTGTGACTCCGAAGCCCGGGGAGATAAGCCTGGCTGCAAACGGGGTGCTTTTTTTGGACGAGATGCCTGAATTCGGAAGGGAAGCCATAGAGGCTTTAAGGCAGCCTTTAGAGGACAGGGTGGTAACGGTATCGAGGCTGAATGCTTCCTATACTTATCCTGCCGGATTTATGCTGGTGGCATCCATGAACCCTTGTCCGTGCGGACACTATCCGGACAGGTCCAGGTGCACCTGTTCCGAGAGACAGATACGTATGTACCAGAGAAGGATAAGCCAGCCGGTCATGGACAGGATCGATCTGTGTGTAAATGTCAGCGAGATAAAATATGAAGAGCTCAGTACCCCTAAAAAAGGTGAAAGCAGCGATGCGATAAGGGAAAGAGTCATGCGCGCAAGAGAGATACAGCTTGAAAGATATAAAGGGATGCCGATAAGCTTTAACTCGGAGCTTACAGGCAGCATGACGGTGGATTTCTGCCCTCTTGGCAGAGAGGAAAAAGAATTGATGGAAAAGGCATTTGAAAAGTATGCATTAAGTGCCAGGGGCTATCACAGACTGCTAAAAGTGTCACGTACCATAGCCGATATGGCGGGAGAAAAGGATATTAAGGTGCCGCATATACTTGAGGCACTGTGTTATAGAAACGGAGACGAAAGATGACGGGAAAAGAATACTGGTTATATTTATCGAGAGTAAAAGGAATGGAGTCAGGCCGCAGAAGGCTACTTTTAGATATGCTCGGGACTCCGGAGGAGATATATAAGGCAGGAGAGGCGATGCTCAGAAGTATTCCTCTTTTAGAAGATTTCCATATCGGGCAGCTGTTAGACTACAGGAATAACGATTACGAAAAAGAACTCGAAAGCTTTACAAAAGCAGGTATCGGATTTGTCACTGTGGATGAAAAAGAGTACCCAGGCAGACTCCGGGACATACCCGATGCACCGCCGTTTCTCTTTTTTAAAGGAGAACTTCCGGGTGATAACGAACCTGCCGTAGCCATGGTCGGCAGCAGGAAGTGCAGCATATACGGGCGTGAGATGTGCTTAAAGTTCTCGGAAAGCTTAGCAGCGGCAGGTATAGATATCATAAGCGGTATGGCTGCCGGTGTGGACGGGTTTGCCCACAGGGGAGCCATAAAAGCGGGAGGAAAGACTTATGCAGTACTCGGCTGCGGGGTGGATGTATGTTATCCCGCCATGAACAGGGATATCTTTGATACACTGTCCGGTAAACAGGACCGTATAAGGACGGATAAAACGGAGAGCGATGGGGAGAATGTGAAAAGTTACGGCGGGATAATATCGGAGTATTATCCCGGGGATAAAGCACTTCCGTACAATTTCCCCCAGCGCAACCGCATCATATCGGGACTGTGCGATATACTTTTGGTGGTCGAGGCAGGAAAGAAAAGCGGGACATTTATCACCGTGGACCACGCCTTAGAACAGGGAAGGGAGATATTTGCGATACCCGGGCGCATAGGTGATACGGTGAGTGACGGATGCAACAGTCTTATAAAGAACGGAGCCATGATGGCAACCGAGCCGGATGATATCATAGAGGAACTTAAAAACCATTATGAGATGCTTCTTACTGTCGAGAAGAAAAAGAAGAAGACCGTTAAGGAAAAACTGTCGGGAGAGGAAAAAGAGGTGTACGACAGGCTTGAACCGGTACCCATCGGCATCAATGAGATATCGGGATTGACGGGAGTAGGCTTTGACAGACTGTCCATGATACTTATCAGCCTTGAACTTAAAGGGCTTATAAAGGAAGTCGGGAAGAATCTGTATATAAAAATATGACACGATACAAATGCCAATTTGGGTTTGAAAACCGGATTGGCATTTGTTATAATTATATATGATTATTTCGGATAAAAAGACCGCTTATGACATTTCAGAGGCAGATATGTATAATTCAGAGAAGTGTTATTGAATTAAATTAACTTTGTGATATGCTGTGACCATGGAGGTAATAAGGTGGGCAATAAAGATTTTTACCTGGTGCTTTGTGCCGTACTTGTGATAATCCTTACGGGATGCATTGTTTTACTTGTCAAAAGTTATAAAAAACTCATGAACAGAAACGAAACTCTTCGCGAAAGTTTCGAAAACCTGGTCAGACTGAATGACAGGTTAAGGATGGACCGGCATGATTATCTGAATCATCTGCAGGTGATATACGGACTGATGGAGCTTAAGGAATATGATGAGATGGATTCATATCTAAAGAAGGTCTATCGGGAGCTGCTTAAAACCGGAAAAGCGATAAAGACTTCAAAACCGGCGATAAATGCACTGCTTGCAGCCAAATCGGCTGAAGCGGAAGAAAAAAAGATCGAATTCCTGATAGAAGTAAAGTCGGACCTAAAGGAACTGCACATAGAGGACTGGGAGCTTTGCAAGGTACTTTCCAATCTGATCGATAACGGGATAAGAGCCTTGGAAGAATCGGATGTAAAGGAAAAAAAGCTGGGAGTCAATATTACCGAGACACCTCACCATTACCTGTTTGAAGTGGAGGACAACGGAGACATGATCCCTGAAAAAGACAGGGAGAACATATTCGTAAAAGGGTTCTCTACCAAAAAAGATGAAGGCCACGGAATGGGGCTTTCAATCGTAAAAGAAATACTTAATGCAAACAGAGGTAATATCAGTTTAAGATCAAACGAAAAGGAAACAGTGTTTACGGTTACGTTTGAGAAAGGAGTATAACATGGGAACGGTTCCGGTTTTAGGTATTGTGGTTTTGGTCGTCGGGATAATCCTCATCGGAGTTGAGTTTTACATGCCGGGCTTCGGGATACCCGGGATCTTCGGTATCATTTTTACGGCAGCAGGTATATATCTTACCGGTGATAATACGTACGACAGAGTGCTGATCGGAGTTATCGCGATAGTGATCATAGCGATCATGCTGGTGATAAGCATTATCGTATTCAACTCCAAAAAGGTAAAGTCACCGATTAAGCTTGATACGGATCTTCCGGCAAAAGATCTGTTTATCGAAGGTAAAGATATGGAATATCTTATCGGCAGGAAGGGAGTTGCCTTAACGGATCTGAAGCTTTCGGGGAAAGGTGAATTTGACGGAGTGGTGCTGGACATCATGGGTCAGGAATTTATCAAAAAAGGTGCTTTACTTGTGATCAAAGAGATCAAAAATAATAAAATCATTGTCAGGGAGGGTTAAGATATGCCTACAAATGCTATAATCATTGCAGCGATAGTTATTGTTTTCTTATTGTTATTTTTTACCATTATCCCGGTCGGATTATGGATCTCGGCTGTAGCGAGCGGCGTAAGGATAGGTGTTTTTTCACTGATCGGAATGAAGATACGTCGTGTAAAGCCTGCACTTATCGTGGTACCCATGATAAAGGCTACAAAAGCAGGACTTAAGGTTAAGAATAATGAACTTGAAGCACATTATCTTGCCGGCGGAAATGTTGACAGTGTTATAAATGCACTGATCGCAGCCGAAAGAGCCGGTATGGAGCTTTCATTTGAGAAGGCTTCGGCCATAGATCTTGCAGGAAGAAACGTATTTGATGCAGTAAGGATGAGCGTAACTCCCAGGGTTATCGAAACTCCTCAGATATCGGCTGTCGCAAAGGACGGTATCGAGCTTCTCGTTAAGGCCAGAGTAACTGTCAGGACCAATATTGACAGACTGATCGGCGGTGCCGGTGAAGCGACCGTACTAGCAAGAGTAGGTGAGGGTATAGTCACAACGGTAGGTTCTGCGGAAAAGCACAGTGAAGTCCTGGAAAATCCCGATGATATATCAAAGGTTGTGCTGGAAAAAGGACTTGATTCGGGTACTGCATTCGAGATCATATCCATCGATATCGCGGATATCGATATAGGCAGAAATATAGGCGCAAACCTTCAGAGCCTTCAGGCTGAGGCCAATACCAAGATCGCACAGGCTAAGGCTGAGGAAAGAAGAGCTATGGCGGTAGCCTTAGAGCAGGAAATGAAGGCTGAAGTTGTAAAGGCAAAGGCCGATGTTGTTAAAGCTGAGGCTGAGGTGCCGAGAGCTATGGCAGAGGCATTAAAGACAGGAAACCTCGGAGTGCTTGATTATTATAAACTCGAGAATGTTAAGGCTGATACAAAGATGAAGAATGATATCGGAAACGGTGTCATTGAGTTTATCGAACCCAAGAAAAATAAATAATGACCTAAGGTTGAGGACGAAGCTATGATAAAAGTTATGGTTGTCGAGGATGAGGAACATATCCGCGGCATATTGAAGAAGATGATAGAAAAGAACGACGGTTTTAAGGTTGTATCTTTGTGTGGGGATTTTGCTTCTGCAATAAGTGACTTTATAAAGCTTCGTCCCGATGTGATTTTTATGGATATCGATCTTAAGGGCGAGAGCGGCTTGGAATGTGCAAAAGCCATATGCGAAGTGGAGCCTAAGGTCAAGATCGTATTTGCTACGGCTCATTCCGAGTATATGGCAAATGCTTTTGAGATATATGCATTTGATTATCTTGTAAAGCCTTTTGATATGGAAAGGATAGGAAAAACACTCGACAGGATCATGAACTTTTCCGATATCGGGAGGCATGAGGATACTTCAGAAAACACCGGAGACGAAAAACTGCTCATAAAGGGTAAAGAGGAGATCAATATTCTCGATATAAACGATATCATTATGATCGAACGTACCGACAGTACTACCAGGATCGTAACAAAGGATGAGGTTTACCTTACCGCACAGTCGTTATCCTCATTAGAGGAAAAGCTTAATGCGGACAAATTCATGCGGTGCCATAAATCATATATCATCCGGATCGATGCCATAAAAAAACTTGAGGTATACGGAAGATGGACATATGTGGTGAAGTTTAAAGGGACGGACGAGACGGCGCTCATGACTTCGGCGAAGTACGATGAGATAAAACAAAGGTTCAGCTAAACCTTAAAACTATATTAAATAAGAGGTATAAGGTATAAAACCACTTGAAAAATCAAGTGGTTTTTATTATACTTGTATATTAGGTTATTATAGATAAATAGAAAAATAATATATATTTTCGGAGGATAAAAATGTCGGAGCAGACAGACAGGATAAAGAATTCAATAAAGCTCGTCATACATGGCAAGGATGAAGTTATAGATATGGTACTATGTGCAATACTGGCAAAGGGGCATATACTTCTTGAGGATATACCCGGAGTGGGAAAGACCACACTGGTAACCGCACTGGCTAAGGTTATGTCGCTTGATTATAAGAGGATACAGTTTACACCCGATGTTCTTCCTTCCGACTTAAGCGGTTTTACAATGTATGATAAGAATACGGGAGAATTCAGCTTCAGGGAGGGAGCTGTTTTTACCAACCTCTTTTTGGCAGATGAGATCAACCGTACCTCGCCTAAGACCCAGTCGGCGCTCTTAGAGGTTATGGAGGAGCAGAATGTAACGGTGGACGGTGTTACCAGAAACCTTCCTACGCCGTTTTTTGTCATAGCCACACAGAACCCGGTAGGTGCCTCAGGTACGCAGAAGCTGCCCGAGTCACAGCTTGACCGTTTCATGATAAGACTTACCATGGGCTATCCCGATCATAACAGTGCCATAGATATCTTAAGGGGAGATTCGCACGAGATAGTAGCGAACCTTAATCCTTGCGTAAGCAGGGATGAGCTGCTTCAGATGCAAAGACAGGCAGAAGCGGTCGAGACATCGGAAGCGATCTTAAGTTATATCGTTCAGCTTACCGAGGTTACCAGGGACAACGATCTGTATTCGCTCGGATTAAGCCCGCGTGCGAGCATAGCTATGCTTAAAATGGCCAGAGCCAGGGCTTTTACTTTGGACAGGGATTATGTGGTGCCTGAGGATGTTAAGGCTGTTTACTTTGCCATTGCCAACCACAGGGTTATCCTTTCGACAAAGGCAAAGGCTACCGGATATACATTGGAAATGGCACTTGCAAAATCATTTGATTCAGTGAAAATGCCGGGGTAAAAAAGAAGGTTTTATATAATGAAGATACATATTTGGTCAATAATCAGATATCTTTTTATATTTATTTTAATAGTCTTCTTTGTACTTGTTTTTAAGCAGAATTATCTTGTATTTCTGCTTTTTCCTTATGTCATTCTTCCGGCTGTGGCCATCCCGGCCTTTGTCGTAAATGTCAAAAAGCTTGAGATCACGGGAGGGGCAGTCGTACCCGATATCGAAAAGGGCAGCAATATCCTGTATTATGTGGAGTATTCCAATCCGACGTACTACCCGTTTTTAAAATGCATCATTAATTTTTCTGTCGATAATCTCTTTTATAAGACGGATAAGGATACGGTCTTAAATATCAACTGCATGCCGAAGAAAAAAGACCGGGTAAATATCAGTATCAGGACCTCTAAGAACGGGATGGTGTCTTTTGAGGGAAAAAGCATACAGATAACCGGTTTTATGGGCATGGTAAGTGTGAGAGAACCGCTTAATTTCAATGTACAGGTGGCGGTATTGCCTGAGAAAAAGAGTAATGTGCCTGTAAGGGAGCTGCCTTATTCCGAAGGGTATGATGAGTATACCGAACCGGATATGAAGGGAGCTTTATCCTCGGATATAAAGGAGATAAGGGAGTACCGTCCGGGCGACAGGCTGGCAAGGATACACTGGAAGATAAGTGCCAAGATGGACGACCTGGCGGTAAAGGAGATGGAGCGTACCTCGGTCATGTCACTTGTGATAGTGCCGGAGCTTGTAAAAAGCGTGATAGACGATACGGTTTCCATGCTCGATGCCATATGCAGGGTATTGGCTAAGAGGGGAGAGAGATTTGAGGTATGCCTGTATAACAAGACAGACTGTTCGTTTGAGTACTATATCATAGATGATGAGGATTCCCTTAAAAACTGTTACAGGGATATGTATCTGCTGCCGCTGTATGACGTGGACGGAGAAGCTAAGGAGGCATATTATTCTTCAAACCAGAAGTCGGCATTCCTGATATCCGTGGCGGGAGAAGATGTGAAGATGTATGAGGACGGGCTGGAACTTGGGATGGATGAGTGAATAAGATTCTTCGCTGACATTCAGAATGACAGCATTAAAGCAGAATGACAATTTAGAGTACGGAAACAGATAAGATGAAAAACAGATTATCAAGACAGGAGAAAAAGCTTTTTAGAGAGCTGGATATTTCCGGTGTTGCCATAGAGGATGTGTATGGTACCGGAAAATCGAGCCCTTTGTTCATATGCCTTTCTAAAGCCCTGATAATCTTTTTGGTATGTACAGGTACCGTCATAGGCTTCTGTGATGCTTTTTCTTTTACGTACAACAAGGGTGCGGTAGTGATGTTCACACTTGTGGTAAGTGTGCTGATATCGCTCCTATATGCCAATAAGAAGATATTCTATGTCGGATATGTATTGTTCCTGGTTGTATTTACCGTGGAGCTTTTAAGGTATTATCTGTATGCCAACTCCGGTTTCCAGGCCATTACCAACAGTATCCGTGAGGCATATGCCGAGTATTTTAACATGTCTTATGTAAGAAGTGCGGAAGAGCAGCTGACCAACAGATATGTGACGGTCACGATCACACTGTTCTTTATCATTTCTTTTCTTATTATCATGTACAATATCACGGTGTCAAGGTACATGAATTTTGCAGAAACATTTGCGATATCCTTTATTCTTCTCGAAGTCCCTCTTTATATCGGTCTCAAACCTCCGCTGCTCCCTCTTATAATGGTTATGGCAGGATGCATATGTACCGGTCTGCTGCAAAAAGGCTCTTTTAACAGGGTGACCATACCGGGGAAGGTGTATCCGGACTATATAAAGGACAGGTTTTTTAAGAGGACTTATTATACGACGAGAGGCAACCACAAGGGCATACTTTTGGCTATCGCTTTTTCAGTTGTTTTTTCCTTGGTTGTATGTGTTATCTCACTTCCTGTATTTAACAGGGACTTAGGAGAGACCACCGAGGACAGTGCGAAGGCTGCGTTTGACGATTATGTAAAGATAGTGGTACAGAACGGACTCTGGGGCCTGTTTAACAGATATGACTCCATTAACGGATTAAGCCGCGGCCAGTTAGGAGGAGTATCATCGGTGAGCCCTGATTTTAGGCCTGACCTGGCAGTGAGTTTTGTGCCTTACGGCAGGGAGACTGTGTACCTGCCGGGATTTAACGGTGTGTCTTATACGGGGTCAAGCTGGAAGCAGGATGTTAATATTTCCGATTTCCCGGAGCTTGGTATCGATCCGGGACATTTGGATAAAATAAATAACTACTACTTTTATCTGGCTGAGAATGCGATAAAACTTGACACGATGAATCTGCAAAGGAACAGGCATTCTTTGGCGCAGATATCTTATCTCGATCAGAGCTTCGGGATGGATGTTTTCCCGTATTTTACTACACAAAACAACTATTCGGTGCAGGATGATCCGCTTTACAGACCGGATACCGGAAATGAGACGGTTCTCCTCACCCATGACATTACTTATTTTCCTCCTGAGTATACCGAATACAGATATGAATCGGGACTCGATATCGGATTAATGCAGGTAATGGGTGAAAATGGTGAGACAAGTCTGACTCTGTACAGTTCCAAAGATGAGCTGAAAGGCAATATCCAGGCGGGAAACGGGGAATATATCGCGAAATCGGACTATGTGTACGATATATGTTTAAAGGTACCGGGTGAGCTTGACAATTACCTTAAAAAGTTCTGCCGCGAACATAAAAATTTCGGACTGAAAGATCTGGACAGATATAAACTCCTGGTGAGAGCACGAAAAGACAAGCTGGTTGATCAAAACGGAGAGGATTTTGAAAATGGTCCGGTTATAAATACAGGATCCGCAGGATATAATGTCGGCGTCAAGGCGGGCAGTGATTCCGGATCCGCAGGACATAATGTCGGCATCAAAGCGGGCAGTAATTCCGGATACCGGGTAACAGTATCGGATACGATCAAGGTACAGGATCTGCTTACCGAAGAAGAGTTAAGGCAGTTAGAGGATGCGGTTGCATCGGGTGAGGGAGCAAGACAGAAAAGAGATGAGATAAATAATTTCCGCTTGAAGGCCTGTGAAGCGATAAAGGATATGTTCTTAAAGGAGTATCCTTATACTCTGTCGCCCGGAAGGACACCGAACAATACGGATTTTATACAGTATTTCCTTGAGGAGCAGAAGAGAGGATTCTGTTCTCACTTTGCTTCGGCTGCGGTAATGATACTGCGCCACTTGGGGATCCCTGCAAAGTATGTGGAGGGATATTGCATACCGTATTCCCTTATGCAGGAATCTGCCAAAAAACTGGATATAGACGGGACCGATTGGTTCACGTATCCGGAAAATGCTTATAATCCCGATAATAACGTTTATCAGGTAAAGGTGAGCGATTATTATGCACATGCATGGGTGGAGGTATATCTTGAAGGAAAGGGCTTTGTGCCTTTTGAGTTTACGCCTCCGAGTTATGAAGCGATGCCGAGTCCCCAGCAGATGACAGGTATAGGAGGATTTTTTGCAAGGCTGTTTGATGTGGATTTAGGACTCGGGGATTCGGATCCCGGCGAAGGATTTTCCGTGACAGGTGATGACGGCTATACCGTAGAAAAGGAAAAATCCGATCTGAATCTTTCACTCCTGCTTATTCCTTTGGGACTGGTAACGGGTGCCGTAGCTTTATTCTGGGCTCTGTTCCTTCTTATTAGAAAGGCTCTTCGTGAGCACAGGTACGGGAAGTGGCTTAAGGAAGAAAAATATGCGCCCCTTGTTTATGCAAGGTATATGGATTTTGTAAAGAAGCTTAAAAAGAAGAAGATAGTAACAGTACAAAATCCGCTTCCGCTTGAATTGTGCGGGACACTTGCGGATTACAAATCGGATGTTTTATACGGACCGGAACAGACGGAGGATAAAACTTTAAAAAGGGAAGAACTGTATAACGGATACTTAAAGATCTTTAAATATGCGGAAAAAGTTCTGTACTCCGGACATGGTTCAAATAGAGAGGAGTACGAGACTTATTACGGATTTATCAGACACTTTTTTAAAAAAAGTAAATAGGGGAAAATAAAAAAAGACTTGATTTTCTTAAAAAAAAAGTTTATGCTATGTTTCGTTTGATTTTCTTTTTGAAACAGAAAGGCGGAATAAAATGGCTAAGAATCTGGTTATAGTTGAGTCGCCTGCCAAGGCCAAGACCATAAAGAAGTTCTTGGGCACAGGTTATGATGTTATTGCTTCGCAGGGGCATGTGAGGGACCTGCCCAAAAGTCAGATGGGTGTTTCTCCTGAGAATGATTTCGAACCCAAATATATCACTATCAGGGGTAAGGGGGAGATATTGTCCGAACTTAAAAAAGCAGCCAAGAAGGCTGATAAGATATATCTCGCAACGGACCCTGACCGTGAGGGAGAGGCTATATCCTGGCACCTTCAAAAACTGCTTAAGCTTAATGAAAAGGCTGCCAACAGGATTACCTTTAATGAGATAACAAAGGATGCTATAAAGAATTCACTAAAGAACCCCAGAAAGATCGATATGGGTCTTGTGGATGCGCAGCAGGCAAGACGTGTGCTTGACAGGATAGTGGGATACAAGATCAGTCCCCTTTTATGGAAAAAGATAAAGAGCGGACTTTCTGCGGGAAGAGTGCAGTCGGTAGCATTAAAGCTCATATGCGAGCGCGAGAAAGAGATAAATGATTTTAAACCCGAGGAGTATTGGAGTCTGGATGCTGTCCTTAAGACAGATGCTAAGGGGAAGGGGCTTACTGTACACTTTTACGGGAAAAAGGATGAAAAGATCGTACCCGCGACAGGCAAAGAAACCGACGGATATATCGCAAAAACTGGTAAAAAGATAAAGTGTATAGAGATTAAGGAGGGTGAGAAGCACAGAAAGGCACCTATGCCTTTTACTACAAGCACACTCCAGCAGGAGGCTTCCAAAGTCCTTAATTTCTCTACCAAGAAGACCATGCAGCTGGCACAGACACTGTATGAAGGTGTCGAGGTGGAAGGTCACGGAACGATAGGCCTTATCACTTATTTGAGGACCGACTCTGTAAGGGTATCTGCCGAAGCCGATGCAGCTGTAAGAAAATATATCGGGGCTAAATACGGAAATGATTTCATAACCTCTGAAGAAGTAAATAAGGGTACCGGAAAGAAGATCCAGGATGCTCATGAAGCTATCCGTCCTTCTTATGTGGATATCCCTCTTGAGGATGTGAAGAAATCCCTTTCAAGAGATCTTTTCAGGTTATATCAGCTTATCTGGAAGCGTTTTGTCGCAAGCCGCATGAAGAGTGCGGAATATAAGACGGTAAGGGCGGTATTTGAAGCAAATGATATGAGATATACTTGTTCATCATCTAAGCTTGCATTTGCCGGCTTTATGTCGGTATATACAACGGATGAGGATGCCGGCGAGGACACAAATGACGGTGATCTTACCGGTATAAAGCAGGGTGCTTCATATACCGTGAGCGAGACTATAAAGAAGCAGCATTTTACACAGCCTCCCGCTCACTTTACCGAGGCTTCCCTGGTTAAGACCTTAGAGGAGCTCCGTATAGGACGTCCGAGTACTTATGCTCCAACCATCACTACCATCCTTGCAAGACACTATATCTTAAAGGAAAAGAAGAATCTGTATGTAACGGAACTCGGTGAGGCGGTAAATGCCATCATGGTAGGCTCGTTCCCCGAGATAGTGAACAGTGAGTTTACCGCACTCATGGAGGATACTCTTGACAGTGTTGAGACAGGTGATGTTGACTGGAAATCAATTGTCAGAAATTTCTATCCCGATCTGTTAAGTGCGGTCGATGAGGCCGAGAAAAATCTGGATAAGGTTAAGGTATCGGATGAAGAGACCGATATAGTCTGTGAACAGTGCGGACGCAAAATGGTCATCAAATACGGGCCTCACGGTAAATTCCTGGCATGTCCCGGATTCCCCGAGTGCAGGAATACGAAGTCATATAATGAGAAAACCGAGTATAAATGTCCTAAATGCGGCGGAGATATCGTGATAATGAAGAGCAAAAAGGGCAGAAGATATTACAGCTGTACAAATCATCCTGCCTGCGATTATATGTCATGGCAGAAGCCTGAACAGTAGGAAGAAGAATGATAATTTTATCCCTTGTCGGAAAAATGTTCAAATTTTTAGAAAATTCTATTGATTTTTGAATAAATATGTGTTATTCTATCAAATAGAGTAATTACTTCAAGATGGGGGTAGAATATGAGCGTTCAATTACTTGATAAAACGAGAAAGATTAATAAGCTCCTGCATAACAACAGTTCGCACAAGGTAGTCTTCAACGATATCTGTCAGGTTTTAAGCGATATTCTTGACGCGAATATTCTTGTCATCAGTAAAAAAGGCAAGGTACTCGGCGTAACCAATAAAGAAGAGGTAAAGCCTTTAAGCGAGCTCATAATGAATGAGATCGGCGATCATATCGACAATGACTTAAACGAGCGTCTGCTTAACATCCTTTCCACAAAAGAGAATGTTAACCTTGAGACTTTGGGGTTTGAGCTTCCCGATATCGATTCATATGTGGCTCTTATCACTCCGATAGATATCGCGGGAGAGAGGCTGGGCACCCTGTTCCAGTACAGGAAGCACGACCAGTTCAATATCGATGATATAATCTTAAGCGAATACGGCACCACGGTCGTGGGGCTTGAAATGATGCGCTCCGTTAATGAAGAGAATGCGGAAGAGAGCAGAAAGGTGGCCATCGTAAGATCGGCTATCAGCACGCTGTCCTTCTCGGAGCTTGACGCGATCAAACATATATTTAAGGAGCTGGGGGGCAATGAAGGAATCTTAGTTGCCAGCCGTATAGCCGACAGCGTGGGTATCACAAGGTCGGTTATCGTTAATGCGCTCCGCAAGTTTGAAAGCGCAGGCGTTATAGAATCAAGATCTTCCGGTATGAAGGGTACTTACATCAAGGTACTTAATGATGTAGTCTTTGAAGAACTTGAAAAAACCAAATAATAAATGGATTGCCATTACAAAAGGGATTTTGCGTGCAAAATCCTTTTTGTGATTTTTTAAATATTGCTTGTGTTTTTTATGCAATTAATTATAATTATGTTTAGCGGGTTTATTTCGGAGGTTTTTTAATGATTGGATCTAATGCTTTTAACTATGTAAATGTGCTTAATAAAGCTGCCGATGCGAGCTGGATCAGGAATGAGGTCATCGCCAACAATATAGCAAATGTCAGCACTCCCGGATATAAGAGAAAGGATATAAAGTTCGAGGGGTATTTAAAGCACGAGCTGATGAAGGATGGGATCAGCGGCGGCGACTTAAATAAGCGTGTAGCCAATGTGGACCTTTCAAGACTCGGCACAAGGATCTATACCGATCAGGCAGAGCTTTCCTACCGTAAGGACGGAAACAATGTCGATATCAATACCGAAAATGCAAATCTGGCTGAGAACCAGATCAGATATTATACATTGCTTAATTCGATGACTCAGGAGTTTAGCAGGATAAAGTCCGTCCTGTCCAAGGGCTGATGTGAAAGGAGAGGCTTATGGCGATTTTTAACGGAATGAATATAAGTGCCAGCGGTATGACTGCACAGACCATGCGTATGGATACCATCGCACAGAACCTGGCAAATATCGATACCACACGTGATGAGAACGGCAACGTATATCGCAGGAAGACTGTTGTTTTTGCCGAAAAAGGTAATGATGCGTTCGGCGTGGCTCTGGCACAGCAGCAGGCAAGACGTGCGACTGCCTTAAACGGCAGCGGTGTAAAGGTAACCGCCATAGCCGAGGATCATGTGACCTCGTTAAAGAAGGTATACGATCCCGCACATCCCGATGCAGACGAGGACGGATATGTTACATATCCCAACGTTGATACGGTCACCGAGATGACAAACCTTATAGATGCCACACGTTCTTATGAGGCGAATGTTACCGCATTCAATGCCACAAAGAACATGCTCTTAAAAGGGCTCGATGTAGGACAATGATAGGTTAGTGACTGGTTTGAAGTAATGTTTCAGACTCCGCCGGTGCCGCCGCAGGCACGGTACCGGTGTGTAAGCATGCCTGAGGAATGATAAGGATATGGACAATTACAGAGTAATGGGGATAAACGGCCTTGATATCTTAAGTACCGGCAGTACCGGAAAAACAGCCAAAAAGGAAAAACTCGATATGTTTGACCTTATGGCTCCTGAGGAGCTTAAAGGCACCGGCAAACCGGGATCTTTTGATTCCCTGCTTAAATCGGCTATGGACATGATATCGGAAACCAACAGGTATTCCAATGAAGCCCAGGAGGCCGAACTTGCGTATGCCATGGGGCTCACCAATTCGACACATGACCTCCAGGTAGCCCAGATGAAAGCAAACATTTCATTACAGTACACCGTTGCAGTCCGCAACGCTGTCATGGACGCATACAGGGAAATAATGCAGATGCAGTTTTGATAAATAGCCGCTATCCGCGGTCAATACGGATAAAACTCAAAGCGCAAGCTTGCTTGCAGATTTGAGTTTTTACGGATTGGACCGGGGAGGTTGGGCAAAACCAACGAGTAAACTTTAAGCCGCTTTAGCGGCGGCCGACGGCGAAGCCGGCGGGTTTATGAGTGGTTTTGAGCAACCGCGGATAGCGTGGATAAGTAATGCCATCGTTTCAAAGGAGTAATTCGGGGGAAGGGGAACCATAAATGCTTGATCGTCTAAAGCAGATACCGAAAAAAATAGCGGAAATATGGAAGAAATATTCGGCCAAACAAAGAGCAGTCATCATCAGTACGGTGGCTGTTGTTGTGTTGGCCTTAATTGTTTTAATAGTCATACTTAACCAGACACAGTTTGTTAAACTATATACTTTTGATGACACCGCCTCGGCAAAAACAGCCATGGCCGTTCTTGAATCAAATGCGATAGAACACAGGCTCGGTACCGATGACAGAACGATAGAAGTAAATGAGAAGCAGAAACAGGATGCAGTACTTGCTCTTGCTGACAGCGATGTCATGTCTGAAAGTGAGTTTACTTTAGCGGATCTGTTAAATACTGATCTCAGTACCACGACCTCTGACAAGCAGAGAAATAATCATCTGTATATTCAGAGCAAGCTCACGAACTGGATCAAGGGCATGGACGGCGTAAACAAGGCCGAAGTCATATATTTCCCGTCCGACAACTCACATTCGATACTTAAGGAACAGCGTGAGATAGGTGTTACCGTTTCGATAAATATAAATGACAATAAGTTTGATAAAGTAAATACACCGTTATCCATTGCTACAGGTGTGGCATATGCTGTCGGAAACAGTACGACCGACAAGATAAGAGTCATAGACCAGCACGGGCGCCTTCTCTTTGGCGGGGAAAGTACGGATTCCGAGAGCTATGGCAGAAACGAAGCGCTTTCTTACGAGAAAACCGTTGAAAAATGGTATATAGACAAGCTCGTGGAACTGGCTACCATAAACGGATATTATAATGCCCAGGTATCTCCGAACCTTGATATCAACATGGAAAAGACATCCGAGATGTTTACGGAATATATAGCCACTGAAGGTTTGCAGAGCGCCTATGATTCTTATACCAAGATATCTTCGGAGAATCAAGGTCCCGCGGGAGATATCCCCGGAACCGACTCAAACGATGAGTCCGATTATTATATCGAAACATCCGGTTCGGGAAGCAGTGCTTACAATGAAGAGACATATAAGTTTAAACCCAGTGAGCGTGTTACCCAGACGATAAGAAATTCACCTTTTATCGTTCATGAAAATTCATCGCTTGCCATTACACTGCGTAAAGCGGTAAATATCACTGAGGAAGAGCTGGAAGAAAACGGTGCGCTGGAGAATACAACATTCGAAAGATATGCGGAAACGCATCAGGATATCACGAGGATTGATGATCAGGCCACACTTGACGATCTGAAACAGCTTTTCTCGGATGCGAGCGGAATACCTGTAAACAGCATATCTATCATTGCATATACCGAGCCTTTCTATATCCCGAAGGATACCGGAGAGGGCCCGAACCTTTCACTTATCTTAGAGATCCTGCTTGCGGCTCTTATAGTCGGTCTGCTCCTATTTGTAGTATTCAGGGCTATGAAGCCTGCAGAGGTAGTGGAGACGGAGCCTGAGCTCTCAGTAGAGAGACTGCTTGCGACCACCAGGGAGAACCAGTCTTTGGAGGATATCGAATTCGGTGAGAAATCCGAGACCAGAAAGATGATAGAGAAATACATTGACGAGAACGCCGATGCGGTTGCGGCTCTGCTTCGCAACTGGTTAAGCGATGACGGATGGAATTGAAACTAGGAGGACATTATGGCGGCAAAGGCTAGTCTTGCTGATTACAACGGACTTCAGAAGGCTGCGATACTTATGATCGCATTAGGACCCGAGAAAGCATCAAAGCTTTTTAAACATCTGAAGGATGAAGAGATAGAAGCATTGACTTTGGAGATAGCAAATACAAAAAGTGTATCACAGCAGGTAAAAGATGATGTGATGGATGAATTCTATGAGCTGTGCCTTGCCCAGCAATATATCGCGGAAGGCGGTATCGGATATGCAAAGGAACTGCTTGACAATGCTTTGGGATCCGAAAGGGCATCCGAGGTCATCGGAAGGCTTACCGCATCCTTACAGGTACGTCCTTTCGAGTTTATCAGAAAGACGGATCCTTCACAGCTGCTCAACTTTATCCAGGATGAGCATCCCCAGACCATCGCACTTATATTGAGCTACCTGCCTTCGGCACAGGCAGCACAGATCATCAGTGCACTTCCTCCCGAGAAACAGGCGGATGTGGCAAAACGTATAGCAATGATGGACAGGACATCGCCCGATATCATACAGGAGGTGGAGGCTGTGCTCGAAAAGAAGCTTGCTTCGCTTGTTAATCAGGATTACACCATCGCAGGCGGTGTTGATTCTATCGTTGAGATACTTAATTCCGTTGACCGTGCTACAGAGAAGCATATCCTTGAAACTCTCGAGATCGAGGAGCCCGAGCTTACCGACGAGATCAGAAAGAAGATGTTCGTATTCGAGGATATATTGCTGCTTGACGATAAATCCATACAGAGAGTTCTGCGTGAGGTGGATAATTCCGAGCTTGCCATAGCCATGAAGGCCGCAAACGAGCAGGTTCAGAATGCTATATTTAACAATCTTTCAAAACGTCTGGCGGTTATGATAAAAGAGGATATGGAATATATGGGTCCTGTACGTATGAAGGATGTTGAGGAAGCCCAGCAGAAGATCGTTAATATTATCAGAAAACTTGAGGATTCAGGCGAGATCATTGTTTCGCGTGGCGGAGGTGATGATATAGTTGTCTAATCTTATAAAAGGTTATTCCATCAAATATGATGAACCGACAAAGAAGCTTGATATGAATGAAAGGGCAGAGAGCTTCCGCAAGATATATGTTGAGGAGCTTGAAAAGAAACAGACGGGAGCCGTGGAACAGGATATTCCCGATACTGCCCGCACGTCTTCATCATTTACCGAAGGACTGCCGGGGGAAAGGATAGTCATATCCGGAAGTGAGGAAGAGACTCTGTCAGAGCAGGAAAAACAGATAGTGGAAAATCAGCGCCAGATAAGGGAGCTTGAAGCTAAGCTTGAGGAACTGAGGATTCAGGCAGGACAGATGCTCGATGAGGCCGAGGAACAGGCCGAACAGATCATAGCTGATGCAAAACAGCAGGCCGAGACAGAGGCGCAGCAGCTTATCGATGAATATGTCCGAAAAGGATATAATGAAGGACATGAGAAGGCTGAACAGGAATGCAGTGAATTAAAGCAGGAACTGGAACAAAAGATAAAACAGACAGAAGAAGATTATGAGAAGCAGGTGAGTGAACTTGAGCCTGCTTTTGTTGAAATTCTGATAAAATATGTGGAAAAACTTACGGGAATATATGCCGGTGAGCGTCCTGAGGTCATCATGCACGTGATACATCAGGCCATGACCAAGCAGACGTCCTGCAGAAACTTTATCATAAGGGTATCGCCTCAGGATTACGGTAATGTTATCAACCAGCAGCCCGAGATCAATCTGTGGCTTCCGGAAGGATCGCAGGTCGAGGTAGTAGAGGATAAGACGCTTAAAGAAGGCGGATGCCTCATAGAGACCGATACCAGGATATTCGACTGCAGCATTGAGACTCAGTTAAGGAGTCTTAAGGAGGACTTGAGACTGCTGGCAGGTGACAGTGAGGACAATACTACGGCGGGATGATATAGGGAGCTTGATATGGATGTAAAAAAATATGAGGCTTTTCTGGATAAAAGATATATAAAAGAACTCGGAAGAGTAAAGAAGGTAGTCGGACTTACCATGGAATCCTTCGGACCCGATGTTGTGCTTGATGATGTATGTCGTGTGACATCCATCGACCACAAGGTAGAGACCAGGGCTGAGGTCATAGGTTTCAAGGACGACTATGTCCTTCTTATGCCTTACGAGGAGATAGGCGGAATAGGTGTCGGAAGCTATGTGGAGAATCTGGGAGTCAAGTTTTCCGTAAAAGTCGGAGACGAGCTTTTAGGTAAAAAACTTAACGGCTTGGGAGAGTCCATGGACGGAACACCGATAAGGACCAGTAAAACCTATCCGGCTGAGGCTGCTCCCCCCGATCCTCTAAAACGTGAAATGATCAAAGAGACACTTACTCTCGGTGTAAAGGCCGTGGACGGACTGCTTACCATCGGTAAAGGTCAGCGTATCGGCATATTCGCCGGCAGCGGTGTCGGAAAAAGTACATTGCTCGGCATGTTTGCCAGAAATACAAGAGCAGATATAAATGTCATAGCACTTATCGGAGAGCGTGGAAGAGAGGTACGTGAGTTCATAGAGAGGGACTTAGGCGAAGAGGGTATGAGAAGGTCCGTGGTAGTCATCGCTACTTCGGATAAGCCTGCACTTGCCAGAAAAAAGGCGGCAAAGACAGCTACAGCCATAGCCGAGTATTTCCGTGACCAGGGTAAGGATGTACTCCTTATGATGGACTCGCTGACACGTTTTTCCATGGCACAGCGTGAGATAGGGCTTGCTGCCGGTGAGCCTCCGGTTTCGCGCGGGTATCCTCCGAGCGTGTATTCGGAGATGCCGAAGCTCTTAGAGCGTGCGGGGAAAGGTGCCGTAGGCTCTATTACGGGGCTTTATACGGTGCTTGTTGACGGTGATGATTTTAATGAGCCCATAACGGATACGGCCCGGGGTATTTTGGACGGGCATATCGTTCTTTCAAGAAAGATAGCCGCAAAAGGACATTATCCGGCCATAGATGTATTATCAAGCATCTCCCGTGTAATGAGCTCGATAGTCACTAAGGAACAGAAAAAGCTTGCGGCAGAGCTTAAGATGGTAATGGCCACTTATAACGAGTCGGAGGACCTTATAAATATCGGAGCATATAAGGCGGGAGCCAACAAAAACATTGATTATGCCATAGAGAAGATAGATGCGGTAAATGCTTTTCTTTGTCAGGGTACGGACGAGAAGTTTACCTTCGAAGAAACACTTGCGGCATTGAAGTCGATCTTTGAATAAGGGAGGACACATGCCTGCGGCATGGTATAAGTTATGACAAAGTTTACTTTCCGGTTAGAGAGTATCCTTTCCATAAAGCTTAAGCTTGAAGAACAGGCCAAGATGGAGTTCGGCGCTGCCAAGATGAAGCTGAGTGAAGAGCAGGATAAGCTTGAAGGACTTTATAATAAAAAAAGCGGATATGAGAATGACTTAAAAAAGCTTTACAGTGAGGATCTGGATATAAAGAGGATCAACGGTACCGCCAGAGCCATAGAAATTGTGGACGAGCAGATAAAACTGCAGAAGTATGCGGTAAAACGTGCCGAAAAGCAGGTCGATCTGGCTACACAGAAGCTTAATACGGTCATGCAGGAAAGAAAAAGCATGGAAAAGCTCAAGGAAAAAAGGTTTGCCGAGTACATGAGGGAATATAACGAGGAAGAAAGCAAGCAGACGGATGAGCTTATAAGCTACCAGTACGGCAGGGTAGAAGAATAAACTTTAAGAGGTTTAAGATGGCAAAAAAAGATAAAAACAACGAGAACAAGGAAGAAAAGGGAGAGGGCATAGGCAGTAAGATCGGTACCATAGTGCTTATCATCATCATAGTGGCGGTATGGCTGGCTATTTTCGCACTGCTTGTAAAAATGGATGTCGGCGGCATGGGAACGAAGCTGAGACCGCTTATAAAGGATGTCCCTGTTCTTAATCTTATACTTCCGGACGCGGACGATGAAACGCTCATAGCCGAGAAAAATTATCCGTACAAAAACATCGACGAAGCCGTAGAGGTGATAAAAAATCTGGAAGCCGAGCTTGATGAGATGAAACAGAATGCGGATGCTTCTTCGAAAAGGATAATCGAACTGCAGAATGAGATAGCGAGACTGAAGAAATTCGAGGATGATCAGGCTGCTTTTGAGGAAAGGGTAAAACGGTTTGACGAACAGGTGGTATTTAATTCAAATGCCCCTGATATAGAAGAATACAAAAAGTTCTATGAGGAGATAAATCCCGAGAATGCAGAGGAGATATACAGACAGGTAATAGAGCAGCTGGCCTATGACAATATGATAAAGGAAAAGGCCGACCTTATAAAGAACATGAAGCCTGCCCAGGCAGCAGCCGCCTTAGAAGAGATGACGGCCGACTTAGAGTACACATGTAAGGTGCTCTTAAGCATGAAGGCGACAGAGGCAACACCTATATTGGACAAGATGGATCCTCTGTTTGTGGCACGTTTGCTCCAGACTATGCACGATATGGATGAGGCATATTATAAAAAAATATCAAAAAATTTCTCCGGAAACTAAAAAAAATACATTTTTTCGGCAGGGGAGGTTATGAAAATGACCTTTCCTGCCGAATAATATATAGAGTGTATTGTGAGTTTTATGCACTCAAAAATTTAAGAAAGGAGGAAGATGATGACAGCAGTAAACTTGAACGCTTTAGGAAGTGTTCAGCAGATCGTCCAGCCTGCATCCGGTGCCGTAAGTCCCCGTGAAAACACATCTGTAAAGGATGATTTCGCAAAGGTCATGAACGGCAAGGTAAGTGAACGCGGTGCTTCTCAAAGAGTTAATCCCGATGAAGGAGTAAAGACTGCAAATCCTTCTACCCGTAAAGAAGTTAACACCCCTGACAGGACAAAAGCTAAGGCTTTTTCAAAACAGGAAAAGAAACAGATCACGGATAAGCAGGAAGCAGCGCCCGAGACAGCCAATGAGATGATGGCCGGAGCGGCACAGATCCTTAACATCACTCCGGAGGAGTTAAAGGAAGCTTTAGACTCCATGGGACTTAATATCGGGGATCTGACCGACAGGAACAATGTGGCACAGCTGATACTGATGCTCAACGGTTCAAGCGATATCTCGGATATGCTTGTTGACAACGGGATGCTTGAAGTATTTAACGAACTGAACGATTTTATAGCTGAAACACTTAACGAAACAGGCTTGAGTGCCGATGAGTTTAAGGAAGCGCTCCTGAACTTTACCAAGGCCGGCGAGAACGAGGCAGCTCTCAGCAAAGAAGAAGTAAAAGCTCCTGTTGATGAAAACTTTAAGGAAAATACAGCTTCGGATGCAGCGGCAGCAAATGCGGCAGGTGATGAAAACATCGAAGTGACCGTTACAAAGACAGGCAGCGGCGAAGGCAGCGGAAGTCTTTCTGACAGATCGGAGAGAAGGGATGACTCCGGAGATTTAAGACTTACGGGTGCAGTTGAAGGGTTCGTCAGGAACCTGGAGATGACCGTGGAGCAGACAGGTGAAGTCACTACCGAACAGGTAAGTATCAGGGATATCGTTTATCAGGTAGTACAAAGGATAAGAGTTGATATCACACCTGACCATACCGGCTTGGAGATGAGACTTAATCCCGGGAACTTAGGCAGGGTAGCGATCAGCATCACCAATAACGGCGGAGTGATGACAGCCAGGATCGATACCGAGAATGCCAAGGCAAGGGAAGCAATCGAGAGCCAGCTTCAGATACTCAAGGAAAACATCGAAGCAAAGGGTATCAAGGTTGAGGCAGTGGAAGTAAGGATCTCCGATTTCAACATGGCCGATAACACCGAGACGGGTAACAACGAGCAGAGTGCGGAAGGACGTGAAAGCCGCGGAAGCAGGAGAAATACCGGTAATATTTCCATGAGCACAGATGAAGATATCACGGAAGCAGAACGTGTAGCACAGGAAGTACTTGCAGATACGGGAAGTACGGTAAGCTACAGAGCATAAGAAAGGCCGCCGCACAAAAAGTGAGGGGCAAAACATAATAAAAAAGGAGGAGTACAAATGGCAGACAACAATGTCGGCATGGGATTTAACTCCAAGGTAGAGACATTTGAGTATACAAGAAAAGCTACCGGAACCGAAAAAGCGGATACAAAAGGTACCACGGATCTCGGTAAGGACGCATTCTTACAGCTTCTTGTATGTCAGATGCAGAACCAGGATCCCATGAATCCCAACAGCGATACGGAATATGTCGCACAGCTTGCCCAGTTCTCGCAGCTTGAACAGCTTCAGAACTTAGGCACCGAATCGGAAAAGGCACAGGCATTTTCGCTGGTAGGCAAGTATTGTATGTTCCAGGTTAAGGACTCAAACGGAACAGTTTCATATCCGGAAGGATTTATCAGTTCGGTCAATATTTCGGGAAAGAATGTTACACTTTCTGTAGGAGATCAGACATACAAGTATGAAGAACTCTACACAGTGATGAACAATGCTCCTAAGACCGAAGAGGAAGAACCGGATACCTGACATTAAAAAGAGGTGACGAAATGGCAATTGATGTTTTAAACAGATTTCCTTCCGTCCCGATCATTTTAGGTACGAAGGAAAAAGCATCCGACCTTAAAGCAAAAGAACCGGCAGCCGGCGGGCTTTCTTTTGAAAGCGTCTTAAAGGCAAAAACCTCGGGCAACGGTGAGCTTAAGATCTCAAAGCATGCGGGAGAGAGATTAAGACAGAGAAATATAGATCTTTCGGATACCCAGTGGTCAAGACTTGAGAGCGGAGTGAAAAAAGCCGGACTTAAAGGCATCAGGGAATCCCTGATAATGGTCGATGATGTGGCTTTTATAGTAAATGTCAACAGTAATACGGTGATAACCGCGGTTGACGAAAATGAAGACAAGGTATTCACCAACATAGACGGAGCAGTTATAGCTTAATAAGCGCTGGACCTATCAGGAGAGCGCGGACAGTCGAATGCCAGAGACTGTCAGATAAAGCATTTTTTTAGCAATCGGTGATTGCAGATTGGAGTTTATTATGATGCGTTCATTATATTCCGGTGTTTCCGGACTTAAGGTTCATCAGACAAAGATGGACGTTATAGGTAACAATATTTCTAACGTTAATACAATAGGTTTTAAGAGCAGCCAGGTTAATTTCTCGGATATCCTTTACCAGACATCGAGCGATGCTACCGGTCCCAACGCTGAAGCACGTACCGCAGGTATCAATGCGAAGAAGATCGGTCTTGGTGCAAGTGTATCTTCCATCTCGACCATTACCACATCAGGCGGATCCCAGAGAACCGATAATGCTCTTGATATTATGATAGAAGGCAACCAGTTCTTTATCGTTGATAAGGGCGGCCAGAATTACTTTACAAAAGCCGGTGATTTTACTATCGATGCAAGCGGACTTCTTTGTAATACAGGCGGATGCAAGGTTATGGGATGGCTTCCCGACCCCAATGATCCTTCAAAGTGTGTTCATGACCGTGTAACGGATCTTAGGATCAAATCCGAAGAAAACATGTATGTTCCCCCTGAGGCTACCGAACAGGTATATTTCTCGGGAAATATAGATTATAAGGATACCCAGCTTTCTACAGATACCGGTAAGACCACCACGCTTTCATTCTATGATAAGCTTGGCCAGAACTATATGGCTGTACTTAATCTTAAGCAGCCTGCAGATGCTGAGGCCGGTTCGTTTAAGGTAAGCATTACCGATATCCTTGATGCCAACAGGGAATCCATCTTTGTCAAGAAGACAGTGGATGAGAATAACAACGTAACCTACTCTGCATCGGAGATCACAAGCTTCTCCTTCGGCGGCGAAGAGATCACTGTAGGCGAGATAGATGAAGAGACAGGTAAGGTAACCATAGACGGTGAAGGTATCGATCTTAAGTTCAATCCTGCAAACGGTAAGTTTATAAGTGTCGGATCCGATGATTCGGCTAAGATAATCGACTTTACCATCAACGGCGGAGAAAACTCGCCTTTCTCCGATATCAAGTGTGATTTCTCGGCTATGACCATGTATGCGAGCAGCGGTTCATCCACATTCCTTGCACAGCGCGGAAGCTTGGACGGCGGACTTGGAGCAGGAAAGCCCCAGGGTACCATGACAGGTATATCTGTAGATGCTTCGGGAAGAATATACGGTTCTTACGATAACGGCGACAAGAAGCTCTTGGCTCAGATAGCAGTAGCACAGTTCGCAAACCCTGCAGGTCTTGAAGCAGTGGGCAGCAGTTTATTTGCGGCCACTATGAACTCCGGTACTTTCAACGGTATAGGAGAGGATATCTCAGTAGTCGGCGGAAAGATGAACACCGGTGTACTCGAAATGTCAAATGTAGACCTTTCCACAGAGTTTACATCCATTATTACAACACAGCGTGGTTTCCAGGCAAATTCAAGGATCATCACCACTTCCGATACATTGCTTGAGGAACTTATAAATCTTAAGCGTTAACAGTTAAATGTCATGTTATTTAAGCCGGCAGCGGGTAACCGCCGCCGGCATTTTTAAGGTTAGGACCGGTTTTTAAGTTAATTTTTTAAAAAAAATCAAAAAAATTGAAAAAAAATACAAAAAAATGGGCTTAAAGACTTTACAGAATCGCACAAATTAAGTATTATATAGAGTAGGGATTTTGTAGTATTAATAATATAAACCGACAGGCGGAAATCGGAGACGGCATATGATTGATATAACCAAAATAGACGGCAGAGGTGTCACGATAAATGCCGAGCTGATAGAGACGATAGAGGAGATCCCGGAGACGGTGATCACACTGACTACAGGCAGGAAACTGATCATCAAAGAAAGTAGACAGAAAGTCAAAAATCTAGTAAAATCATATAAGCAGGATATATTCAGACAATATACGATGGAAGAACAGATAGATTGAGATACATACATTTTGCATGGTAAGGTGGTGTTATTTTGGATTTAGCGACTTTGATAGGCCTTGTGGCGGCCTTTGTGCTCATGATATTCGGTATGGTATTTGATGCTAACAGCATGAGTGTTAACTTTGCAGCAGTCAAAGCGTTTATTGATGTTCCTTCGCTGCTGATCACTTTCGGCGGTGCGTTCATGGCGACTATGGCCATGTCGGAGAGCCCCGGAGAGTTTGTAAAGAGCCTTAAGACATTTACTCTTAACTTAAAGCAGGTTCCTTCCAACGAAGAAGAAACCATCAAATCCATAATAAATCTTTCGAATATCGCACGTAAGGAAGGACTGCTCGCACTCGAGGAGGCAGCGGGCAGCATAGAGGATGAGTTTATGAAGAAGGGTGTACTGCTCATAGTAGACGGTACCGACCCTGAACTTGTCCGTTCCATCATGGAGACCGAGCTTTCGTGTATAGAGACAAGACACAAAGGAAATGTAGGCTTCTGGGAAAACCTGGGTTCCATGGGTCCTGCGTGGGGTATGATCGGTACCCTGATCGGACTTATCAACATGCTCGGTAACCTGGAAGATGTAAGTACCGTAGGTCCTTCCATGGCGGTCGCCCTGGTTACGACCTTCTACGGTTCGGTCCTCGCCAACTGGATATGCGCACCTACCGCAGCAAAACTTAAAGCTACCAATGACAGGGAAATACAGATGAAGGAAGTCATGGTTGAAGGACTTCTTTCAATCCAGGCGGGTGAAAACCCGAGAGTTATCGAGGAAAAGCTCAAGTCCTTCTTAGCACCTGAAGCAAGGGCAAGCTTCTCTTCTGAAGAAGGTGGTGAAGAGAATGGCTAAAAAGAAGCAGGACGATCCGCCTAAAGGGTCCCCGGCGTGGATGGCCACTTTCTCGGATCTTATGAACCTCCTGCTCTGCTTTTTCGTCCTTCTGTTTTCGATGTCCAGTGTCGATGCCAATAAATGGGAAGAGGTAGTCGCTTCCATGACCAGTGCCTTCAGTGTTTTTAATGAAGGAAGTACAGCCATAGGTGACGGTACCCTGGTCGGTATGGGGACCACACAGCTTTCCAACCTCGATGAGTATTATTCCTCGATGGGTCAGACGGCAGAAGAATCCGGAGATGACATCAAGCACAGTACCGATCCCGAATCGGGCGAAGGGAAAACACCCGATGACAAGGAGGGCGAAGGAAAGAATACCGATCCGAAAGACGGAAACGGCAATCTTGAAAAGCAGCTCGAGGAAGCAAACAGAAAAGAAACGGAAGGCATGCTGGATCAGGTTTCAGAGCTTACCGAGATTTATAATATCAGCGGACTTTTGGAGGTCGGCATAGATCCCAACGGGAAGTATATAGAACTTACCATCAACGGTTCGGTACTGTTTGAATCGGGTAAGGCGGAGCTTAAAAAAGAATGTCTGCCTCTTCTTTCGAAGGTCGGAGACATACTTAAGGTTTACGCGGATCATGATGTCGAGGTTATAGGACATACGGATAATATCCCTATGAAATCCTCGCAGTATCCGAGCAATGATATGCTGTCATCGGCACGTGCGATCAGTGCAGCCCATTACCTGATAGATGAAAAGGGTGTAAGTGTTGAACACATATCCTGGACGGGACGCGGCGAATACGATCCGATAGATACGAACACCACTGCTGAGGGCAGGGCCCGCAACAGAAGAGTGGAGATAAGGATATACAATTCCCTTAATTCTACCCGTAATAAGACAAACTGACGTCATCACTGCTTCGCAGTATGACATATAATGAAAGGCAGATAAAACATGAAAAAGAATATGTTAACGGTACTGGTACTTATACTTTGTATCGTAAATCTGACACTCAGTGCTTATATTGTTTTTACCGTTGTACCTAATGCACAGAGGACCGATCAGCTGATCACCAAGATACTTCAGATAATCGACTTGGAGCTTGAGTCTCCGAATGCGGAAGACACGGAGGAGCCCTCGTACAACATTGAAAATATTGAAAAATATACGATCGACGAGAGCAAGCTTACAACAAACCTTGCAACAGGACCGGACGGAAAAACTCATTATGCAAAGATAATGGCCTCACTTACCATCAATAATGCGGATGAGGATTACAAGACCTTGAATCCCAAGGTTGAGACCATGGAAAGCGATATCATTTCAATCATCAAGTCTAATGTATCGAAGTATAACAACGAGGAACTGACAAGCCCCGAGACCAAGGATGTCATCAAGAATCAGATACTTACAGAGATACAGACATTGTTCAATTCGAAATTTATCGTTGGCGTAACAGTAGATTACCTGATCCAGTAACAGCCGGACAGGGCCGGGTATTAACTTAAGGAGGAAATGCAATGGGTGATGTTTTATCCCAAAGCGAGATTGATAATCTGCTTGCGGCATTGTCAAGCGGTGAGATCGATGCGAGTGAGATTCCGGACTCCGGTGAAAAGCAAATAAAGAATTATGACTTTAACCGTCCTGCCAAGCTGTCCAAAGAGCATTTGAGGACCTTAGAGATAATCTTTGAGCATTACGGAAGGCTCCTTTCAACATCGCTTCCGGCATATCTGCGCAAAAATGTCCAGATAGAAGTGATAAGCGCAGAGGCTACCATTTATCAGGAGTTCACAAATTCACTTACCAATCCTGTGCTGCTCGGTATTGTGGATTTTGCACCGCTCTCGGGCAATATCATTATAGAAATGGCCGAAAAGCTGGGTTACACCATTGTGGACAGGATGCTCGGAGGTCTGGGGGCTCCGCTTGAGAAAGCCAGGGAGTTTTCGGAGATAGAGCTCGCCATAATCGAAAAGATATTTACGGTCTGTGTGAACCTGCTTACGGAACCCTGGGCGAATGTGGTAAAGCTTGAAGCAAGACTTCAGAGGATAGAAACAAACTCACAGTTTGCACAAATCATCTCACCGAGCGAGACATCGGCGATAGTTACCATGAACATGAGGATAGGCAATGTCGAGGGTATGATAAATGTCTGTCTTCCATATGATGTGATCGAACCGGTCATCGATAAACTGAATACAAAATATTGGTATTCAACTATAAAGGATATGGATAAAACCGCCAGCAGAGCCTTGGTCGAGGTTGCTATCGCAAAGGCAAGGATACCTGTTAAGGCTGAGCTTGGAAGAAGCACGATTTCCGTACAGGATTTTATCAATATCCAGAAGGGCGATATCATAAAGCTTAATACGAGAGTAAATGATGAGCTGTGTGTATATGTGGGAAATATCAGAAAGTTTTTCGCACTGCCCGGTACTGCGGAAGAATCCTATGCAGTAAAAATATCAAGGGTCATTAACGAGGAGGAATAAGAGCTAATGGATGGCATGCTTTCACAGGAAGAGATAAATGCGCTGCTAAACGGTGCAAATATGCCTTCGGCGGATCCGACACCTGCTGCGGATGCGTATGTACCGTCCGAGACACTTTCGGATTCGGAAAAAGACGCTATAGGTGAAGTATCCAATATCAGTATGGGTACGGCGGCAACTACTCTTTCCGCACTTATTAACCGTAAAGTGAACATAACTACTCCTGACGTTTCATATTCTACATGGGACAATCTTATGTCAGAGGTTAATATTCCCTGCGTATGTATACAGATATACTACACAGCGGGACTTGAGGGCAACAATATACTTATCCTTAAAGAGAATGACGTAAAGATCATCACCGACCTTATGATGGGCGGAGACGGGACAGGAAATACCGGAGATCTCACAGAACTCCAGTTAAGTGCCATCGGAGAGGCGATGAACCAGATGATGGGTTCTGCATCAACTTCGATGTCATCGATGTTAAACAAAAAGATCGACATCAGTCCTCCCACGGCCAGTCTGGTAAAGCTTACAGAGGTGATAAAACCTACGGATATAGCCGATTTCCTTACAGGTGATTTTGTAAAGGTTACCTTTAAGATGGAGGTCGACAATCTTATAAACAGCGAGATCATGCAGATGTATTCATTTGATTTCGCAAGAAGTATTTATGATAAGCTTATAGATATGACTTCGGAACAGAAAGCTCCGGCTCCGAAGCTTGCACAGGCACCCGAACAGAGACAGGAACCTATCCAGTCAGAGCCTGTCCGGGATACAAAAAGACAGGAGGAACAAGGAATGTTTGCTCAGCAACCGTACGCATATCCTAACGGAATGTATGCGCCGCAGACTCCGTCTGCACCATATCAGGCTGCACCGGTTCAAAATGTCAACATAGCACCGGTTCAGTTCCAGCCTTTTACCGAAATGAACAACCCGCTGCTTAAGACGGAAAACATAGACCTTCTTTTAGATGTTCCGCTTGAGGTTACCGCGGAGCTCGGAAGGACCAGCAAGTCCATAAAGGAAGTGCTTGATTTTGCTCCGGGTACCATTATAGAGCTTAACCGTCTTGCAGGTGAGCCGGTGGATGTACTGGTTAACGGAAAGTATGTAGCGAAGGGCGAGGTAGTCGTTATAGAGGAGACCTTTGGCATAAAGGTTACAGAGGTTATAAAGTAAATGCCGTATTTTTTATATGTGATCGCCGAGATTACGGGGAAGGTCGCTTCGGAGGCATCAAAGACAGCTCCCTTAGACGGCGGCGGAATAAAAAGCATCCTTAAGCTTATAGGTCTGATAATACTGTGCATCCTGATAATCGCCGCGAGTTATTTTACCACGAAGTTTGTCGGTAAAAGGCAGATACAGGGCGGTTCAAAATCTAATTTTAAGAGTGTTGATGTATTCAGGATCACACCGAATAAATATCTTCAGATCGTGGAAGTCGGAAACAGATACTTCTGCATAGCAGTTACAAAGGAAAGCGTCACTCTTATCTCCGAACTGAGCGAGGATGACTTAAAGGTACATCCTGCTGAGATAAAGCCAAAGAGCTTTAAAGAGCAGATGAATGAGCTGATGCACAGAAAGAGCAGTGCGGATCCCGAAAAAAGCGAACTTGGGAGTATAGCAAGACTCCCCCTGGAACCAAAGGATGAAGAAGCATCCGGGACAGAATACGAAGATGCTTTAATGCCGGAAGAAAGAAAAGACAGTAAATGATACCGTAAGTATCATTAAGCCATATAAAAAAGATCGAATAAATTAATAAAGATAAAGGTTGATAGCATGATTGAAACAGTTGGCAGGAGAAAACTTTTAAAAACACTGGTGTTTGGAGTTCTCTTGGTGATGATGTGCGTATTAACCTCTATTTGTCGTGCAGAAATTAAGGTCGGCGCATCTGAACTAACGGATGAGCCGGCCGTTACGCGTTCAAATGAGGATACGGATACGAGGAATGATTATCTCGAAGGAGACTTAGGAGGGCTCACTTTCCGTTTTGACGGAGACAATACGAGCTCTCTTTCGGCGACTCTTCAGATACTTCTGATACTTACGATCATATCGCTTGCACCGTCCATCCTCATAATGCTCACGTCATTTACGAGGATAGTGATCGTACTGCATTTTGTAAGGACTGCCGTGGGCACGCAGACGACACCTCCCAACCAGGTACTTATCGGACTTGCCCTTTTCCTTACGTTTTTCATAATGTCGCCGACACTTACCAAGATATATGATGCGGCGATCACACCTCTCAACAATGGTGAGATATCGACAGAAGAAGCCATTGAGAAAGGCATGGAGCCTATCAGAGAATTCATGTTTGAACAGATGGACGGCGGTGAAAAAGACTTAAGGCTGTTCCTCGACATAGCGGGGATAGAAGAGGTAAACTCAAGAGCCGATGTTCCGAATTCGGTGCTTATACCCGCATTTATCTTAAATGAACTGCGTATAGCGTTCATCATAGGATTTTTGATATATATCCCGTTCCTGATCATAGATATGGTCGTGGCGTCAACGCTTATGTCAATGGGTATGATGATGCTCCCGCCTACCACCATATCAATGCCGTTTAAGATCCTGCTTTTCGTTGTGGCTGACGGATGGGACCTTATCATAGGACAGGTAGTAAAGACGTTTTACTGAAAGGAAGTGCTTATAATTGAGTGAGGAAATGGTAGTAACCCTGCTTAGGGAAACGCTTTATCTTATCATTAAGGTTTCGGCTCCGATGCTGCTCGTATCACTGGTGGTCGGTCTTGTCATAAGTATACTCCAGACCGTTACATCCATACAGGAGCAGACTTTAAGCTTTGTGCCGAAACTCATCAGCATATTCCTTGTGATAATGATAGCGGGCAACTGGATACTGACAAGCATTGTAGAGTATATGGAGTATTTGTTTGAGAATTTTAATACGTTTATAAGATGAATGAGATTACATTTTCCTTACAACAGCTGGAATTTTTCCTGATAATACTGGTAAGACTTTCGGGATTTGTGTTTACAGCTCCGTTTTTCAGCCTGAAAAACTCTCCGCGAAGCATAAAGATAGGATTTACCCTGATGCTGTCTGTGGTGATATTCTCGGTATTGCCTTATGAACCGCTTGCGTATGCCGGAGTGGTCGGATATACGGGGATGGTGGTGGAAAACCTGCTGTGCGGCCTGATCCTGGGATTTTTGGCCAATGTATGTTATCAGATAATAGGACTTGCGGGACATCTGATAGACATGGAGATCGGTTTTTCCATGGTAAACGAATTCGATCCCGTAACAAGTGCACAGGTAACCGTATCAGGTACATTTTATGAGTATGCGATAATGCTGATACTTATGGTAACCTATATGCATCATTATCTGATAGATGCGATAGTAGACAGCTTTAAGCTGGTACCCGTCGGAGGAGTTACGTTCAATCCGCTGATCTATTCGGTGGGCATAACATATATAGTCGACTTTTTTGTGATAGCATTCAGGATCGTGCTTCCGGTATTCGGAGCACTGTTGATAGTAAATGCGATACTTGCCATTATGGCAAAGGTAGCACCGCAGATGAATATGTTCGTCATCGGTATGCAGCTTAAGGTATTTGTCGGAATGGCCGTAATGCTGATAGTGATCGAACTTATCCCGGGTGTTGCGGATATGATATTTGATGAAATGTTTGAACTGATGAGGATGGCTACAGACTACTTTGGGGGAGCTTGAGAATAATGCAAGGGTTCAGATCTTTCGAAAGAAAAGATGTACAACTTAATCCCGGACTTTTACGGTTTAATCTTCAGTTCTTCGCTGACGAAGGAGGAGATAAGACCGAGGAAGCTACACCCAAAAAACTTGATGACGCACGAAAAGAAGGCCAGGTGGCAAAGAGCCAGGAGCTTGCCACCGCAGTAACGCTGATCGCTCTCTTCGGCGGACTGAAGGTATTTGTGGGTGTGATCGCCGCCAATTTCACGGCATCCTTCGGTGAATACTACAATTCGATAGAAACCTACTCCAAAGGCGGTCCGTTCACCTCGAATTATGCATCCGCATTTGTGAACGGAGCCATGTGGTCGATACTTTTCAGTTGTCTGCCCATGTTTGCGGTGGCTGTAGTATTTGCAATAGTGATCAATGTGGTCCAGGTAAAATGGAAGCCCACATTAAAGCCGTTAATGCCCAAGTTTTCTAAACTTAACCCGATAAACGGCTTCAAGCGTATCATATCACTTGATAAGCTGGTCGAACTGTTAAAAGCCGTAATCAAAATAGGCCTGATCGCATACCTTGCCTACTCGGAACTGACCGAATCGGCAGGACTGGTGAATTCTCTTTATGATACGGACCTGTTCGGTGCAGTAAAGATGATAGGCGGCATAGTCATAGATTTCGGATTCAGGGTGGCCATCATATACCTCGTGATAGGACTTGCAGATTATATCTACCAGAAGTTCAAGTTCAACAAGGATATGCGTATGACCAAGCAGGAGATAAAGGACGAGTTTAAGCAGACTGAAGGAGATCCCAAGATCAAAGGTCAGATCAGGCAGAGAATGCGTGAGGCATCCCAGCGAAGGATGATGCAGCAGCTGCCTGAAGCCGATGTGGTCATCACCAACCCTACACATCTTGCATGTGCCATCAAATACGATAAATCCCAGGCCGAGGCTCCCATCCTGCTTGCAAAGGGTGCGGATTTCCTGGCCCAGAAGATAAAGGAAGAGGCAAAGAAGAACGACATCCCCATAGTGGAGAACAAGCCTCTTGCAAGAATGCTTTACCATAACGTGGAGCTTAACGAGGAAATACCCGAAGAGCTCTACCAGATGACGGCAGAAGTGCTGGCTTATGTCTACTCTTTAAAAGAGGGGGCGTGAGCTCTCGACTTACCGGGTATCCACAACAGCATTTTCGATATAATACCCGTCATCATTCGCAGGATATGCATATGATTCCATGCGCATCTTTGCTTCGGACACTCGCAATCGTGTGTCCGCCTGATGCCGGACCCACTTGTGCTTCGTTCAAAAATCGATTTGGATAATCGATTTTTGCCTCGCGACGAAGCACCTATAATCATTGCATATCGACTGCTCATTTTATGGTATTATATCGAAAACGCTGTTGTGGCTACCCGATATAAAACCGCCACAAATATAAAAGATTTCGAAGTGATTTATGGATTTCCTGGATTTTTACTAAGGATTATAAAAATTTTGAGGAGCTACATAAGCCGGCACTTCGACATATAATAATAACAGAATCAGGACGCAGGGCATCAACGGGAGCCACACGGGATAAAACCATAAAGCGTGCAGAGGATATGCACCGGTTTCAAATCTGCGGAGCCCGGCACAAATCATTTTACCAAAATGATTTGTGAGCGCAGCCTAAGTGCGTCCGGTATCAAGCGGACGCACGGTTGCAAGAGGGAGGGACCATCATGCCAAAGGCATGATTTATAATGTCCCGACCGATATGCCCCTGACTAAAAGGAAGGGGCACTACCACTCGTACGGGCGTAACAGAGAATGAAAACGGTATGCATATCCCTGCAGGTAGCGAAGACGGGTTTTATCCCCGTGCGGCTCTCGGGGATGCCCGGAAATGAATGTGTTGTGTTCACCTGGGGTTAAAGAAAATTGGAAGGGAGGAGAACTATGAAGCTGAATTTTAAGGCATTGTCGAACTACATGGTCGGCATATATGTCATGGCCGTAATAGTTTTTTTCATAGTACCGATCCCTTCGATATTGCTTGACGTACTGGTAGCGTTCAATATGTCCATAGCGATGATAGTATTGTTCAATGCATTGTTTGCACCGGACGTACTGCAGATGTCAAGCTTCCCTACGATACTTCTGATGACCACCATCTTCAGGATATCACTGAACGTATCATCGACAAGACTGATACTGGCCCAGGGAGATCCCGGAAAGGTCATCACCAAGTTCGGAGAATTCGTAGGCGGCGGTAATCTGATACTTGGTGCTATCGTATTCATAGTATTGATACTTATACAGTTTTTGGTAATAAATAAAGGTTCCGAGCGTGTATCCGAAGTAACTGCCAGGTTCACGCTGGATGCTATGCCCGGTAAACAGATGGCTATCGATGCCGATTTAAATACCGGTGCCATAACAGATGAAGAAGCAAGGAAGAGAAGAGAGAAGATACAGGAGGAATCCACTTTCTTCGGTTCCATGGACGGTGCTACGAAGTATGTAAAGGGTGATGCGGTAGCGGGCCTCATCATTACACTTATCAACTTCGGCGGCGGTATCGCGATGGGTGTTACAAGCCAGGGACTTACAGCGGCTGAAGCACTGCAGAAATACGGAATGCTGACTATCGGTGACGGTCTGGTAAGCTCCATGCCTTCACTTATGATATCTTTGGCAACAGGTATGCTGGTAACCAAGGTATCAAAGGATTCCGATATCGGAGATATCCTTATATCGCAGCTTTTCTCAATACCCAGGGTATTGTATATGGTCGGTGTGGCCATGATAGTATTGGGTCTTACACCGCTTCCGTGGTTCATATTTTTACCGTTCGGTGCAATGTTTATCGCGGCAGGCAGAAGCATAGAAAAGAAGGTAAAGACCAAGGAGGTCGAAAAGGAAGTCACGACCGAGGAAACGGCTGCGGAGGAGATACGGCGGCCGGAAAATGTTACGCAGCTTCTGCAGGTTGACCAGATCGAGCTTGAATTCGGTTACGGCATAATCCCTCTTGCGGATACTAACCAGGGCGGTGACCTGCTTGACCGAGTAGTACTTATAAGGCGTCAGATAGCTTTGGAACTCGGATGCGTGGTTCCTACGATACGACTGAGGGACAATATACAGCTTAATCCCAATCAGTATGTGATAAAGATAAAGGGTGTACCCGTATCGGACGGCGAGATATTGTTTGATCATTATATGGCCATGAATCCGGGATATGTAGAAGAAGAGATAACAGGTATACCTACATTTGAACCTTCGTTCCATCTGCCTGCGCTGTGGATAACGGAGAGCCAGAGAGAAAGAGCGGAGTCATACGGATATACCGTTGTAGACCCTCCTTCGATCATAGCGACACACCTGACAGAGGTTATAAGACACCATCTGGACGAGCTGCTTACACGTCAGGATGTACAGAACCTCATAAACAATATAAAGGATGCAAACGAGACCTTGGTGAACGAGCTTGTGCCTAAGCTGCTCAGCGTAGGTGAGATACAGAAGGTATTGCAGAATCTGCTGCGTGAGGGCATATCGATAAGAGATCTGGTATCGATATTTGAAACATTAGCGGATTATGCGGCTACTACACATGATACGGACGTGCTTACGGAATATGTAAGACAGAACCTTAAGCGTGCGATATCTGCCAAGTATTTCCCGAAGGGAGAGAAAAACTCGGTTGTTACACTTGATCCTGCGGTAGAACAGGAGATCATGGCCTCGGTCAAGACTACGGAACAGACGACATACATCAATTATGATCCGGAAAAGACCAAGAAACTCATGGATTCGATCGAGGAACAGGTAAAGACTTTGGAGGATATGGGAAAAAATCCCATCATTGTGACTTCACCAATTGTCAGAATGTACTTCAAACGTCTTACCAGGGATTATTTCCCTGACCTTATAGTAATATCATATTATGAAATTGATTCGGATGTAGAACTTCAATCGGTTGGGATGGTGACAGTTAATTGATAATCAAAAAATTTCAGGGGAATACGGAAACGGAAGCTATAATGAAGGCCAGGGATGAACTGGGCAAGGATGCTATCGTGACTAACGTCAAGCAGATAAAGCCCGGCGGACTCATGCGCCTGTTCAAAAAGCCGACATACGAGATCACGGCGGCACTTGACGAGACTCCGCCGAAGACAGAGCTCTCAAGACGCGAGAGCATTAAAGCTATGTTTAAGGATAATCCGGATATCATATTGGATGATGATAAAAAGGATGCAAAAGAGGACGAAAAGTTCACTTCAAGCTTAAGTGATCCGGCAAAGCTGGAACAGAAGATATCCAATATAGCAATGCTTTTGGAAAAGCAGATGGGCGCGGCGGCAAAAGCCGATTCTGAAAAAAAAGATGAAGAAAAGAAGGATACGGCTGAGGAAAAGAATAATGCCTGCCTTCAGCTTATATACAAACAGCTCCTTGAAAACGAGGTGGATGAAAAGTACATCAACCAGCTCATTACCGAGATAGAGCCTGCACTGAAGAAGGACGGCTCGGTGGAAAACATCCTTTCGGGCATTTACCAGAAAATAGTGCTCAAGCTCGGAAAGACCGAGGTCATGGGTGTGACTCAGGGAAAAGCGAGATTTGTATTCTTCATCGGACCTACCGGAGTAGGAAAAACCACTACTATCGCAAAGCTTGCATCAAAGCTCAAGCTTGACAGGAAGCTGAACGTGGCACTGCTTACAGCCGATACATACAGGATAGCGGCAGTGGACCAGTTGAAAACGTATGCGGAGATACTTAATGTTCCGCTTAAAGTAGTGTATTCCGATACCGAGCTTAAAGATGCGTACGAAGAAATGAAGAATTACGATATCGTTCTCATCGATACCGCAGGGCGTTCCCACAGGGACAAACAGCAGCGGGAGGATATCGAAAAGCTTATAAGTGCGGTACCGGCTGAGGAAAGGGATATCTTCCTTGTCTTAAGCATCACGACCAAGTACAGCGATCTTATAAGGATTACGCAAAGCTATTCCGAAATAGCCGAATACAGGCTGATATTTACAAAACTGGATGAAACAGATACTCTCGGAAATATATTTAACGTGAAGCTTTTGACCGGAGCTCCGTTATCATATGCGACATTCGGACAGAAGGTACCGAACGATATTTCAAGGCTTGATGCCCAGATGATCGCAAAACAATTGCTCGGAGGCAGTGACTGATGGATCAGGCCGAACAGCTGAGGATGCTGGTAAACAAACAGCAGGAACAGAAGAAAAAAGAAAGAAAGGTTTCGAGAGTAATAACGGTCACAAGCGGCAAGGGCGGTGTAGGAAAGTCAACACTTACCGTTAATCTTGCCATCCAGCTTTCAAGACTCGGGAAAAAGGTCATCATCCTTGATGCGGATTTCGGACTGGCAAATATAGAGGTAATGCTCGGTATAAGACCTGACTATAATCTTGCCGACCTGATGTTCCGCGGAAAGGAATTAAAGGAGATAATAATCCCCGGTCCGGAAAACATAGGCTTTATTTCCGGAGGTTCGGGCATACAGGAGCTTTCAAGGCTCACAAGGGAACAGGTAGTATATCTGGTGCAGAAGCTTTACGAACTCGATGAGCTGGCAGATATAATCCTTGTAGATACGGGTGCGGGTATTTCCGACTCGGTATTGGAGTTCGTATCGGCCAGCAACGAGGTGTTACTGGTGGCTACTCCGGAGCCCACATCCATTACCGATGCATATGCACTTTTAAAAACACTTAACCGAAGGAGCGGGTTCTCCAAGGAAGATACTGTCTTAAGAATGGTGGCAAACCGTATAAAGGGCAATGAAGAGGGCGAGGCGCTGTATAACAAGCTCGGTATAGTAGTGGAGAAGTTCTTAAATCTTAAGGTAGAATATATGGGAGGCATCCCGGACGATCCGAATTGCGGAAAGGCCATCATGCAGCAGAGTCCGATCACCTTATCGGAGCCGCGCTCGGCTTCGGTAAAGGCTATAGCTTCCATAGCAGCCAAGATCGCACAGAGTGAAAACGAAACTGTAGACAGGAAAGGAATTTCCCAGCTTTTCAGCCGCTTCCTGAAAAGCATATACAGAAAGAAAAATAAACAGAACAAGGATGCTTAGAACAGTAGTTTAAGGCAGACAAACGGAAGGATAGTTTTATGCTCAGAAAGGTTTTAAAGGTTGGAGACAAAATTGAATTAAAAAGTGTAAATCATCCGAAGTCTTCCGACGGACAGGCAAAGGTATATAAAAGCCAGGTTCTTGATATATTGGATGATTACAGGATGAATATAGCGGTTCCGATAGAGTCGGGTCATTTCGTACCGCTTGAAGTAGGTGCGACATATGAAATGAGTTTCCTCACGATCTCCGGCCTGTTTATGTGTAAATGTGAGATAAAAAACCGTTTAAAACAGGATAATCTATATTACCTTTCCGTATTGGTGATCTCTGAACTTAAAAGGGACCAGCGCAGACAGTATTTCCGTCTCGAGAAGGTCATGAGGCTGAAATACAGGGTTATATCGGAGCTTGAGGTACGGCTCAGATACTTCATGGAGAAAAAAGCTTACAAGGACGACCGCGAGAAGAGGATCGTGTCCGAAAAGCTTGAGCAGCTTGAGGGAGCGAGTCTCGAAGGGACCATAGTCAATGTAAGCGGAGGCGGTCTGAAATTCGCATCGGATGTAAAGCATGAGCACGGGACCGTCATATATGTCAGCTTCAGTCTTGATGAAGGGATAGATATAGAGGCGGAAGCAAGGATCATCGGTGTGGCCGAGGTCGAGAATGTAAGGGGCAGGACAGAATACCGGTGTGAGTTCTCAAAGATAAAGAAAGAGATACGTGAAAAGATAGTCAGGTATGTTTTCAGTGAAGAGAGAAGACAGAGACAGAAGGAAAACGGACTGTGAGCATAAAAAACACGGAAAAAGATAAAAAAATATCACAAAACGGTGACTCTGCACTCATGTGCAGTGAAGAATCTGATATAATAGGAAATACGAAAGAGGAGAAGGCAGAAACCATCCGTCGTCTTGTTGTGATATGTGCATCGACGGGCGGTCCCAAAGCATTACACAAGGTATTGTTTTATCTGCCGGACAACCTGAATGCGCCTGTGCTTATCGTGCAGCATATGCCGAAAGGATTTACCGAATCCTTAGCCGACAGGCTCGGAAAAAAATGCGGCCTTAATGTAAAGGAAGCAGGTGACGGTGATAAGCCTGAAAAAGGAAAGGTATATGTCGCAAAAGGCGGCATGCACATGAAGCTTACAAAATTCAGGAGTACATATAAGATATCTCTTTCGGACGATCCGCCCCAAGGCGGGCTTAAACCCTGTGCCGACCTTCTTTTCGAATCGATAAAGGATATAGGGGTCGATGAAGTTGTGGCTGTGGTCCTTACCGGTATGGGAAGTGACGGGACAGCCGGCATAATGAGCCTTTTGGAAAAGAAAAAGGTGCATGTTATAGCCCAGGATGAACAGACCAGTACCGTTTTCGGCATGCCTTCGAGCATAATCAAAGCAGGAGCCGCGGATGAGATACTGCCGATAGGGAAAATAGCGGATGCAATAGTAAAAGCAGTCGGTACATTTTAAAAAGTGATATCGGTAACCGGTAAGGTTTTAAGAACACACAGACCGGTCAGCAAAGAGGAGGAGCGTATGGACGTCAGCCAATATCTGGAGGTATTTATAGAAGAAGCAAAAGAGCATCTTCAGGCACTTAATGAACATCTTCTTATATTAGAAAAAGAACCGGAAAATGAAAATACCATAAATGAAATATTCCGTGCAGCCCACTCTCTTAAAGGAATGGCCGGTACCATGGGATACAAAAGGATGCAGCGCTTGACCCATGATATGGAGAATGTATTCCAGGAGATAAGGTCGGGCAAGATGAAGGTAAGATCCGAACTTACCGATGTCCTGTTTGAGGGCCTGGATGCGCTGCAGGAATATGTCGATAATATCATCAATACACAGGACGAGGGAACCAATGATAACCAGCCGCTTATCGATGCGCTTGCAAGAGAGCTGGATGTAGGACTTAACGGGGGACAGGAAAAAAAGGAAGCCGAAAAGCCTGCTGCAGCGCCTGAAAAGAAAGAGGCTCCCGCTCCCGAGGCAAAGCCGGAAGATAATGTTCCTAAGGTAAACTATGCGGAGTATGAGAAGACTGCGATACAGGAAGCAGCATCCGAAGGCCTGGCGGCTTTCGAGATACATGTGGATCTGCAGGAAAGCTGTCTGTTAAAGGCAGCCAGGGCTTACCTTGTATTTAAGGCAGTGGAGGAATTCGGTGAGATCATCAAATCGGTTCCGGATGCCCAGATGATAGAGGATGAGAAGTTTGATTTCAGCTTTGTGGTAGTAGTTCTTTCCAATGCCGAGCCTGAAAATATAAGAAAAAGAGTATTAAACGTATCAGAGGTAAAAGAGGCGACTGTTCAGAAGGTTGACTTCGGAAGCGCGGTTCCTGCCGATACTTTAGAAAAAGCCGAGGAAGCCGTAAAGGGAAGTGACGAAAAGGGCGCGGAAGCACCCGCACAGACACCTGCAAAGGCTGCAGCACCCGCCACTGCTCAAAAGAGCGGACAGCAGACGGCAAAGAAGGCTGTTGTTAACCGTTCGGTACGTGTTGATATCGAAAAGCTTGACGATCTGATGAATCTGGTGAGTGAGCTTATCATAGCAAAGAACGGGCTGGCTTCCATATCCGGGGATGATTTTGCAAAGAAGGAAAAGAAGACCATATATAATGAACAGATAGAGTACTTAGAGAGGATCACTTCAAACATCCATCAGAGTGTCATGAAAGTCCGCATGGTACCTATCGAGAGCGTAGTAAACCGCTTCCCGAGAATGATAAGGGATCTATCCAAGAAGCTTGACAAGCCCATGGAGCTTGTTATGAGCGGTGAAGAGACGGAACTTGACCGTACGGTTATCGATGAGATAGGCGATCCTTTGATGCATATCTTAAGGAATTCCGCTGACCATGGCTTGGAGAGTGCGGAAAAGAGAAAGGCACTCGGTAAACCCGAGACAGGTCTGATTACGCTTAATGCATTCCAGGAAGGAAACAGCGTCATCATCGAATGCAGTGATGACGGTGCCGGTATCGATACCGAAAAGGTTAAGAAAAAAGCCATAGAAAAGGGTACGATCACAGAGGAACAGGCAGAGACCATGTCGGAAAAAGACTTTATCGATCTGCTCTTTAGACCCAGTTTCTCCACTGCCGAACAGGTATCCGATGTTTCCGGCAGAGGTGTAGGCCTTGATGTAGTTAAATCAAAGATAGAATCACTGTCCGGTACCGTTGAGTGTAAGACGGTGCTCGGCCAGGGTACCACGTTTACCATCAGGCTTCCGCTGACACTTGCCATCATACAGTCACTTATGGTCACCATCGGAGGCGAAAAATATGCCATCCCTCTCGGAAGTATCGATACCATCGAGGATATACCGAAGGAAGAGGTTAAGAAGGTAGAAAAGAAAGAGGTCATAAACTTAAGAGGAAGCGTTATACCTCTTATCAGAATGGCGGAGCTGCTTGACGTACCCGGCGAAAGACCTGAAAAGGATACGGTGACCATGGTAGTGGTCGCAAAGGGTGACAGGAAAGCCGGTCTTGTGGTGGATGAGCTTATAGGGCAGCTTGAGATTGTTATAAAATCCATCGGAAAATATATCAACAACAGCAAGATGATAAGCGGCGCTACTGTACTCGGCGACGGCGAGGTTGCACTTATCCTCGATGCGAACGCTTTAGTATAAGGGAGGTTTGTTATGGCAGATGCAGCTGACTTCACCAACAATGCTAAACTTACGCAGTATATTGGTGTCATGATAAATAATGAACAATACGGTATAGACATTAGTTTCGTGGATAATATCGTGAGAATGCAGAGGATAACGCGTGTCCCGAAATCCCAGCCTTTCTTTCCGGGAGTCATAAACTTAAGAGGCGAGATTATACCTGTCATGAGTTTAAGAAGAAAATTCGGACTTGAGGATGATGTCTTTACCACTAAGACAAGGATACTTATCCTTAAGCCTGAACCGCAGGCTTCCATAGGATTTATCGTGGATGAGGTAAAAGAAGTTCTTTCACTTTCGGAGGATGATATCGATCATGTATCGAATCCCGATGACAGAAATACATATGTTACCGGAGTGGGAAAGCATGCCAAGGGACTTATATCCATCATGAATGTTCCCGCAGTACTGGCTGAAAAGGAAGCAACCTGAAACCGTTTTAAAGGTGACTTAACAAGAGGGTACGATATGGAAGAGATGAGGATTGAAGAACTGTCCGATACCGAGTTTGACGTATTAAAGGAAATATCGAACATCGGCACCGGAAATGCGGCGACAGCCATTTCCAAGCTGCTTGGCGGCCGGGTGGATATAAAAGTACCGGACATCAGGTTCCTGCAGTTTTCCGAATTGCCTGAGATCATAGGCGGAGCAGAGAATGAAGTGATAGGGATACTTGTTTCGCTCGAAAATGATATTGACGGCATGATGATGTTTGTTATGGACAAACCATCTGCTTCCGTTATCGTTAACAGGATACTTAACCGTGATAATGAGGAGCTTGGGCAGGAAATGTCCGAGATGGAGATATCGGTTTTAAGCGAATTCGGGAATATCATCGCAGGCTCGTATCTTTCAGCGATATCGAGGCTTACCGGTATGGTAGTGAGTCCGAGCGTGCCGGCACTCTCCGATGATATGGCCGGAGCGATCCTTTCGGTTCCTGCTATAGAGTTCGGAAAGATGAGTGACCGTGTGCTGCTTATCCGGTCGGAATTCTTAAGTGAATCCGGGCAGGCTAAGGGATTTTTCATACTTGTACCTACGTTAAAAGGTTTTGACAATATTTTTAAAAGATTAGGGCTTAAGAAGAAATAAAATGGGAGAACTGATCAGAGTCGGGATGGCCGACATGAATATCTGCAGAGCTCCCGATAAGATAACGACTTTGGGCTTGGGCTCTTGCATAGGACTGGTTTTATTTGATACCGGTACCGCGACATGCGGGCTGATACATATAATGCTTCCGGACAGTTCCATCACAAAAGCCAATTACAATCCTGCAAAATTTGCGGATACGGGCATTACGGAACTGATAAAAAGACTGACGCTAAGCGGTGTGCGTTCCGGTTCGCTGTGTGCAAAAATGGCAGGCGGAGCAAGAATGTTCTCCATGAGCGGAAACGATGTCCAGAGCATCGGGGATAAAAATAGGGAAGCAGTCACGGATATCCTTAAAAAACTTGGGATACCGCTTATTTCCTCCGATTGCGGGGGGACTTACGGAAGGACTATCGAGTTTGATCCTGCGACATTCCGATTAAAGATCAGAGCGATAGGGAAAAATGAGTTGTATATTTAGACAAGGGTATGGAGGAAAGACGTGAAGGACAAGCCGATAGCTGTTATCATAACCCTTACTGCCGGACTTATCGCGTGTGTCTGCTGTATCATAAATAAAGCGGGACTGCTCGGGACGCTTATTACGGTCTTCGTTACGCTGTTTGTATTTATGATAATCGGGCTGATAGTTAATTCGATAGTGGCAAAACAGGACAGAGAAGCGGAAGAACGTGCAAAGGATCTAAAAGCAAAAGAGGAAGAAGAAAAGAACAACAAATTAAAGGAAATGTCGGAGCTTTCAGGGGAAGATGAAACTGAAAATGTTTGATCGGTAAAAATGTTATTTACTAACAGGGGGACTACAAAATGGCAGCAACTGACAGAGACAAAATGTGGAGTGAGTACAGCAAACAGAAAACTCCCCAGCTTAGGGAAAAGCTGATAATCGAGTATTCCGGACTGGTAAAAGTGGTTGCGGGTAAGCTCAGCATGTACTTAGGGTACAACGTGGAATATGACGATCTGGTAGGATACGGGGTATTTGGACTGATAGATGCCATCGATAAGTTTGATTACGGTAAAGGAATCAAGTTTGAAACATACGCATCCCTGCGTATAAGGGGTGAGATCCTGGACCAGATCAGAAAGATGGACTGGATCCCGAGGACGGTGAGACAGAAGCAGAAACAGCTTGATATGGCTTACCGTAAGATAGAGGAGAAGACCGGACGTCTCGCCACTGATGAAGAAATAGCCGAGGAACTCGGCATTTCAATGGATGAGCTCTTAAATATGCAGAACGAGACCAAGGTAAGCAATATCATTTCCTTAGATGAATATATGGAACAGGGCGATTCCAAGGTTGAACCTGTTGAGACCAAGGACTATATGCAGCCTGACAGGGTTGTGGAAAAGGAGGAGTTAAAGAAGCTTCTTCTTGAAGTCTTAGAGACGCTTACGGATAAGGAGAAAAAGGTTATCCTGCTGTATTATTATGAGGAAATGACCCTGAAAGAGATAAGCAATGTAATGGATGTATCGGAATCCAGAGTATCACAGCTGCATTCAAAGGCACTGATCAAGATGAGGCAGCGTCTGGGCAGCAATATGCAGATGTTCCTCGGATAAGCGGCCTAAGAAGTGCCCACTTAACGGAAGGAAGTGAAGGCTATGACAATGAACGGCTTTTTCCGTCTGATGATAAAAGCAGACGGAACCTATCTTATAGTATACCCCCCTACAGATGGAGGACAGCCTTGTCAGCCTTCTGAGGTACTTCAGTATCTGGATACATATCAGATACCGTACGATAAGATAGCCATATATAATCTGATGAGGACCTTTAACGAGAAGAAGGAGCTTAAGATCACTTCTTCCAATGTTTCAAGACTTGATGAGACCATGGTTACCGAGTTTACGGAAAACTTTTTGTCGGTTACCGGAAGGTTCTATCCGGAAGTTGAAGGCGGAAAGAAGCTTGAAAAAAGCGATATTATCTGGCTTCTTAATAACAGGGGAGTAAAGTTCGGTATAAAGGAAGATGTGATCGAAGATTTCCTTGAACACAGGATGTACTGTACCACTTATACACTTGCTGAGGCTTTGGCTCCCGTAGAGGGGTCTGACGCGGAGATTACATATAACTTTAATACCGATCTTTCAAAAAAGCCCAAGATGAACGAGGACGGTTCGGTTGATTTCCATCAGCTTGACAACTTAAGCAAGGTCACCGCCGATCAGATACTTGCAACATTAAAGCCGGCGGTATACGGAAAACCAGGTACGGATGTATTGGGGCGGCAGATAGCCCCCAAAAAGGTTAACGTTTTGTTCTTAAAGCAGACGAAAAACACAAGGCTTTCCGATGACGGACTAAAGCTGTACTGCAATATCAACGGTCATGCCGTACTTGCCGACAAACAGGTGTTTGTTTCGGATACTTATGAAATTCCCGGAAATGTGGATGTGGCTACAGGAGATATCGAATATACCGGCAATGTAAAGATAACCGGCAATGTCAATTCGGGCTATAAGGTGCATGCCGAAGGTGATGTCATTGTTGACGGCATAGTTGAGGGCGCCGAGATAACTGCAGGCGGCCAGATAGTATTAAAGCGCGGCATACAGGGCATGAACAAGGGTGTTTTAAGAGCCGGCGGCAATATTGTAGCCAAATTCATAGAGAGTGCCGAGGTGGTTGCAGGAGGCTTTATCCAGACGGAATCGATCATGCACAGCAAGGTTCAGTCCGGTGCGGAGATCATAGTCAAGGGTAAAAAAGGCTTTATCACAGGCGGGATCATCAAGGCTTCCAAGTTCGTAGAAGCAAAGACCATGGGATCCGTTATGGGGACACAGACCATCATTGAGGTAGGCGAGAACATGGTACTCATTGAAGAGGAAAGAACCCTGCTCGCCGAAAAAAAGGTAATTAAGGAAAACCTCGAAAAGTCTGAAAAGGTTATCTTTTATCTTTCAAAGAAGATAAAGGACCGTGAACAGCTGCCTCCGGAAAGGATAATGCAGTTCCAGCAGCTCTCCGTAAGCATCAGCGAGTATAAAAAACGCCTGGCTGAGATAGAGGAGAGGCTGACGGAGATCGAGGCTATGCTCAATACCGCGTCAAAGGGATACATCAACGTGGATGATGTAATATATCCCGGATGTAAGGTTACGGTTGCGAATGTTACTACTTATATAAAAACGGAAACAAAGCATTGCTGTCTTGTAAGAGACGGAGCGGATGTCAGAGTGACTGCTTATAAGTAATTTATTTTGGGACTTGTTTTTTCAGGCACAAAAGTATACACTTGCAAAGGGGGGATTTCATGATAACACCTATTGAAATGTATTCTATGGTACCAAAATCCCAGGAAGCCTCGATGCTTCACAGTGCTCAGAATGCCAAACATACCGCACAGCATGAGAGCGGCATGCAGGAAATAGCACGCGAGGTCAGGCAGAATACCCAGCAGATAGTGCACACTACCTCGGCGGAGAATCCCGATTACAGGTATGACGCCAAGGAAAAGGGTAACGGAAGCTACTCTTCGGGAGAGAAAAAAAAGAACAAGAAGGAAAATGGATCGGAGCAGGACCGTGAGAAAAAAGAAGAGAACCACGGCGGCTTTGATATAAGGATTTGAGATTATGGGCGGATTAGAGATTGCTTTATTGATTTTTGCTGTTGTTTTGATCGTAGTCAGTTTTTTTCTGGTGGACAAAAAGGAGCCGGCTCCTTCTACTGTCCCGGTACCGGATATGAAGCAGCTTAATGTGATAAGCGAGCGGGCCATCAAGGACATGAATACCAGTGCCAATAAGCTTATAGAAGGTACACAGGATCAGCTTGAAGCCATATCAAATGACAAGATCATGGCAGTGAATGAGTACTCGGATCAGGTTCTTGCAAAAATCGATACCAATCATAAGGAAACGGTATTTTTATACCAGATGCTCCAGGATAAGGAGAAGGAATTAAAGGAAACAGCGCAGAGGATGGAGGAACTCCGTATCAGCTGTGAGAAATTTTTGCATGAAAATCCCGAAGTTCCGGATGCGGCAAAGAATACAAAGAGCACCAAGAGTACTCCCGCAAAAGCTGCCAAAAAGGAATATTTTGCAGCTCTCGATGAGCTTTCATCGGCAAATACCCCGGCACCGGCAACCGGCGACTGCGGGGATCGTCCTGCACGAAAGCTTGATATAGGTATGGAAGACTTCAGCTTCGATGATGATACATCGGCTCCTGAATCCGAGCCCGAGACCAAGGGATCAAAGAAAATGAAGTCAAAGGACAGGGCTAAGCAGAGACTTGCAACCGTATCGACTGACGTAAAGCAGAATATGGTGCAGAATGCTCCGGAAAAATCCGAAAAAACCAATGAAGTGATAGCTCTTTATAAAAAGAAGAAATCAGTTATGGAAATTTCTAAACTGCTCAATATGGGACAGGGTGAAGTAAAACTGATCATTGAATTATATTGTAAATAGTCCCGGAGGCAGCAGATGAAACTTAAGTATTATATGAGAGGCGTCGGATGCGGAATCCTTTTTACCTTGTTTATTTTTGTGGTGATAATCATTCCGAATCTGAAGCTTAAGGATAAGATAGAAGAAAATACCGATAATAAAACACAGACGGTGGATGAGAGTGATATAGGAAAGCTTACGGGGCAGACCGGAACGGAAGTGACACCGGATCCCAAGTCGGGTACGGAGCCGTCTCCTGCTAAAGATGCGGATAAGACTCCTACGGAGCAACCTACCGAGATCCCTACGGAGAAGCCGACAGAGAAGCCTACGGCCACTCCTACGGCGACACCTGAGCCTACGGATGAGGTAACTCCTGCACCTACAGAAGAGGCCACACCTACACCTACAGAGGAAGCAACTCCTACACCCATGGAAGAGGCCACACCTACACCTACAGAGGAAGCAACACCTACTCCTACGGCGACACCTATACCTACACCTACCGCAACACCGGAGCCTACACCGACTCCTACAGCGGTACCGACACCCACACCTACACCTAAGCCGACCGCGAGTCCGACACCGGTACCTACGGCCACACCTGTACCTACGGCTACTCCCACACCGACAGAAAAGCCGTCGCCTACAGCTACCCCTGTACCGACAAAGACTCCTACAGCTACACCTGAACCTACAAAGAAACTCGATAAGGAAAAGGATAAGACGGTAAGCGTTACGGTAGCAAAGGGTACTACATCCGAGCAGTTTGCACAGGCTATAGAAAAGGCCGGACTTGTAGATAACTGGAATGATTTCAACAAGTATCTTATAAGCAGCGGATATGCATACCAGCTGCAGTACGGGACATTCAAGTTAAAGAAGGGCATGAGCTATAAGGAGATAGCGGCAGCCTGCAGCGTATGGCCCGGGAACTGAAAAAAATTTTTAAAAATTTCTTGCATTATTAAAATATTTATGTTAGAATCGAAAAGGTCGTGCAATCTGCATGGCCTTTTACCAATTATTCATACGTCCGATGCACGGTGCAGCATATGCCGGATTGTTACAAACAGTCGCTTTAAGCTGTCGCAGAATGGGGCGCAAAATTAACCAAATGGAGGAAAAAAACATGAGTGTAATCTCAATGAAGCAGCTTTTGGAAGCAGGTGTTCATTTCGGACATCAGACCAGACGCTGGAACCCTAAGATGGCAGAGTACATCTACACAGAAAGAAACGGTATCTACATTATCGACCTTCAGAAGTCAGTTGGCAAGGTTGACGAAGCTTATTATGCGATCAAAGATATCGTAGCAAATGGCGGAAAGGTACTTTTCGTCGGAACAAAGAAGCAGGCTCAGGATGCTATCAAGTCTGAGGCAGAGCGTTGCGGTATGTATTATGTAAATGAGAGATGGCTCGGCGGTATGCTTACCAACTTTAAGACCATCAAGACCCGTATAGCAAGACTTAAGGCTATCGAGAAGATGTCTGAGGATGGCACATTTGATGTATTACCCAAGAAGGAAGTTATCCAGATCAAGAAGGAGTGGGAGAAGTTAGAGAAGAACCTTGCAGGTATCAAGGAAATGCCCACTATTCCCGATTGTATCTTTGTTGTAGATCCCAAGAAGGAGAAGATCTGTGTTGATGAGGCACATACTCTTGGTATCCCGCTTGTAGGTATCGCTGATACCAACTGCGATCCCGAGGAACTTGATTATGTTATCCCCGGAAATGATGACGCTATCCGTGCAGTAAAGCTTATCGTTGCTAAGATGGCTGACGCTGTTATCGAGGCTAATCAGGGTGCTGACGCTGTTTCAAGCGATGCAGAGGCAGAGAGCGCAGAGGCAGATGCAGAGGAAGCTGAGGCTTAAAGTTAATCACAGATCAGGAGGAAAAATAAATGGCAGCTATTACAGCAGCAATGGTTAAGGAATTAAGAGAAATGACCGGTTCAGGCATGATGGATTGTAAGAAGGCTCTTACAGAGTGCGACGGTAATTTCGATGAGGCTATAGAGTATTTACGTAAGCGCGGACTTGCTCAGGCAGAGAAGAAGGCAAGCCGTATCGCTGCAGAAGGTGTATGTGACGTATTCATTACCGCTGATAACAAGACCGGTGCTATCGTAGAGGTTAACTCTGAGACTGACTTCGTTGCAAAGAACGAGAAGTTCAGAGCTTATGTTGAGCAGGTAGCTCAGCAGGCAGCTGAGACAAGCGCAGCAGATATTGATGCTTTCCTTGCAGAGACCTGGAAGTTTGACAGCTCTAAGACTGTAGATGAGGCACGTGCCGCTCAGGTCGCAGTGATCGGTGAGAACCTTAAGGTTCGTCGTTTTGTAAAGTACACAACAAACGGATTCCTTGTTAAGTACATCCATATGAACGGCAAGATCGCTATCCTTCTTGACGTAGATGCTCCTTACAACGATGCTACAGTTGAGTGTGCTAAGAACCTGGCTATGCAGATCGCAGCTATGAATCCTACTTATGTTAAGAAGGAAGAGATTTCAGCTGATACTCTTGCAAAAGAGAAAGAGATCGTAATCGACAGCTCACTTGCAGATCCTGCTTCACTTCCCAAGCCCATCCTTAACGCAGTTATCGAAGAGGCACTTTCTACCAACCAGTGGAGTGCTGAGGATAAGGCAGCTTATGAAGAGCAGAAGAGCAATAAGTTCTGGTACAACTTCATTTCAGATGCAGGTATGCAGGTACTTAGAGACATCGCAGCATCACACAAGGCTGAGACAATTGAGAACAAGATCTTTGCAGGTCTTGTTGAAGGACGTTTCTCAAAGCGGTTGAAGGAAATCTGCCTTGTTGACCAGCTTTATGTAAAGGCTGAGGATAAGGAAGATGTAGCTCAGTACATTGCAAAGGTAGCAAAAGAGAACGGCTGCACATTCAATGTTAACAGATTCGTTCGTTTTGAGACCGGTGAAGGCCTTGAGAAGAGAAACGAGGACTTCGCAGCAGAAGTAGCTAAACAGATGGGACAGTAAGACTATCCGCAGAAAAAATAATAAACCCGATTGGCAAGCTTGCTTGCACAATCGGGTTTTTATTTTTTTCTGTGGAGGCTGGATAGAACGCACGAGTAAACAAAAGCCGCGATAGCGGCGACCTACGGCGAAGCCGAAGGGTTTATGAGTGGGTTCTATCCCAGCCGGCGGATAGTCTTACTGTCCAGGTAAGAGCAGAACGCACGACCTGTTACGGCACTATTCGCCGGCCGGGCAAGATACACTCTTTATCAATGCCCTTTTGGGCGTTGATCTGTTTATTCGTGTGTCTTGTCCAGCCTCCACCGGATACAATAGAAAAACGGCTTTGCAAGCGAGCTTGCAAGCCGTTTTTATTATTGTATCCGGCGAATAGCGCCTTTCTTACATCTTAAAATAAGATGCTGCTTCTTTTAAGGTTTCCGACAGCTCGTTTAAGTGCTCTGTGTCATTACTGATAGTAATGACGTTCTTTGATATCTGGGTTACGGATGAGGTTACTTCTTCGTTGGTTGCCGCTGTCTGTTCGGATATAGCCGAAAGGTCTGTTACGGCATTGGTGATAACTTCCTTGATATCATTAAGCTCGTCGGTTATGGCTGATACGGAATCAATCTCTTTAACTGAGGTCTTGATCTCGGTGTCAAGTACATCAAACTTGTCACGTGTGATGCCGAGCAGTCTCTGTTCTTCGGCGATGATCTTTTCTACCTCACGGGACTGTGCAACGCAGTCTTCGGACTGGGTGGATATCTCGGATACTATCTCGGTGATACGCATTGCGGAATCATTGCTCTGCTCAGCTAAGTGCTTGATCTCTTCTGCTACTACACCGAAGCCCCTTCCGCTTTCGCCTGCACGGGCAGCCTCAATGGAAGCATTAAGTGCCAAAAGGTTAGTCTGGTCAGCTATCTCGGTGATGAATCCTACCATTTCCTCAATCTTGCTTATGGAGTTATTGGTATCGGTGATCTTTTTGGAGATGATCTCAATGGCTTCAGCGGATTTTTTACTGCTCACGGTCATATTGTCGATACATCCGGCTGCTTCTTCATTGGCTGAAAGCATATTGTCCGAGCTTGCATTCAGATGTTCGGTATTTGCTACGATGTTTTCTATCATTGAACCCATGGAGATGATCTTGGTATTGATCTCCTGCACACTCTCTGCCATGGTCTCGGTAGCCTGTGAGAGGCTGTCCATGGATTTTGTGATATGTTCTGCACCGGCAGCCGACTGCCTTACAAGACCCGATGTGGATTCCATGGAGGATTTAAGCTCTCCTGCGGAGGCTCTGATCTTTGTCATTGATTCGCCTAAAGCAAATGAAAGCCGCTTTGCCGATTCTATCAGGGATATGGTCTCGTGGATGACGGACTTGGTCGTGATCTTTACCGGTTCACCGTTGGATATCTTCTTAATACTGTTGGCTACATTTTTGAGCGGCGTGGAAATCTTTCGGGACATGATAATAGTGGCGATCAGGAAGAGCAATATCAATATACCCGATGTAAGGATCGTCCTGACGATCAGGGCCCGCCGCAGGTTTGCGATGTCATGGTCGGGTTTTCCTGCAAATGCCATACCGCAGATATTATCTTTGGGACCCAGCGGCATATAATATACATGGTATTTGATCCCGTTGATAACTACCTGATCGGAGTAATAGTCTTCACCTTTACTTACAGCGGCCCATACATCATCATCGGCAAATGTACCTTCGATCCTCTGACCGTTCTCATCTTTTATGGTGGTCATAAAACGCTGTTTGCCTTTGAAGATCGTAAAATCTATACCGGTGGCGGCCATCTTGTCCAGATAATCGGTGTCGTATTCCAAAAAACCGTCTACAAGGTCGTTATTGTTTACAAGATCATAATCGTAATATTCTTTTAGCCCCGTTACAGCAAGTTTTAACTCGTCCTTAAGGTTTTCTACCGTGGATCTTACGGAAGAACTTATGCTTATGGTGGACAGTGCGGAATTACCGATAAACAACGGTACGATAGCAAATAGGATAAGTAAACGCTTAAAGTTCAGTATATATCTTTTCATGGCTCGAAGGCTCCTTTCGGTGTCCTTTCTTATTACAATATATAATATCAAAAGATGTTAAATAAATCAAGAAAAAGAGTGGCAAAAACAGCGTTAAATCCGAAAAAAAGAGTGAAAAAAAAGAATAATATTAAACATTATATATAATAGGAGACAAAAAATTAAGTATAAATTTATACAATGTGTCTAAAAAATGACAACAAAGTAAAAAAAGTGCTTACGAAAGTAAATAATATACATTTACTTGAATACGTAGATATAATATACTCGGTATTGTAGAAATTAAGAAAAGGCGGAATCAAATGAAAGTAAAGAAAATGCCTGTTTTCGCGATGATCCTTGTGCTTACCGCGGCTTTACTTACAGGATGCGGCAAGGCCGAAAGCTGGGCATACAATTTCGATGAGACCAAAGAGATTCTCCGGTTGAATTCCGACGGCACGGCAGTCTATCAGGCAAAAGTATTTGTCGACGGTATTCAGAAGACAGAAGAGAGAAAGTACACTTCTTATAAAAAAGACGATTCTTACTTAACCTTAAGCGGATCAGACGGAGAGCTTAAGATGCGTTGCAAGACCACAGATGACGGGATCGTTCTTTACGAGAAAAGTACTTATGTTTACACTCCGCGCGAGGGCTACGAAAGAGGAGACGGTATCGTCGGCGTATGGACCAATACAGGTACCGACAGACTCTTTTATGAGTTTTCCGATAAAGGAAACTTTATGGAGGACGGAGTTTTTGTAGGAGATTACTTCCTTGACGGTGAACCGGGTTCAATCAGGCTGGATTATTACGATGACCTGCCTGATACCATTCTCTACTACACCATAGAAGGTGATGAGATGACGGTAGAGTACCCATGGGAACTGGTCCCTACCAAATAATTACGATCGTTAAAGCGGATAACCGCTTTCGATAAACAACAATCGGCAGATATCTGCCACACATTTTTAAGGAGGAGAATTATGAAACGAATTCTTGCGGTTTTATTAGTTCTTGCTATGGTTTTCTCTTTAGCAGCTTGCTCTAAAGATGATGACAAGAAGACTAGCGACAACAATAACACCAACACAAGCAACACATCAACCGATAGCAGCGTTCTTGACAAAGAGATCACTCTTACTCTTTGGGATATCGCTGTAGAAGGCGACGGAAACCGTCCCGCTTACGATTCAGCACTTGCTGATCTTAAGGCTAAGTACCCTAAGGTAACAATCAATGAGACAGTTACCGAGAACAACGCTTACAAGACAAAGATCAAGTCAGCTATGGGTGCTAACGAGCTTCCCGACATCTTCTTTACATGGGCTGGCGCATTCCTTGGTGACTTCGTAAACGCTGGTAAGGTTCATTGCCTTGATGACGTTTTACAGCCTTGGATCGACAACGGCGAGATGACAGCTGCTCAGCTTGGTAACAGCACTTACAACGGAAAGCACTACGGTGTTCCTACAACTTACAACATCGTTACTCTTTTCGCTAACATGGACATCCTTGCATCTGTAGGATATGATCATATTCCTGCTACTATGGATGAACTTAATGACTGCTGCGATAAGCTTTTAGCAAAGAATATCATTCCTTTCGGCTGCGCTGGTAAGACAGATGATACTTGGTGTGTAACCGAGTACCTTGAGCCCATCATCGAGAAGACAATCGGTGCTGCAGCTCTTAAGGATATCATGACATTTGGTAAGACCTGGAATAATCAGGGTGTTGCTTCTTCAGTAGATCTGCTTCAGAGCATGATCAAGAAGGGTTACTTCGATCCCGACGGAATGGCACTTGGTAACGAAGAAGTTAAGGCTAACTTCATGAGCGGCAAGTATGCATTCTATCAGAACGGTTCTTGGAACTGTGGCGATTTCGCTAACAAGGAAAAGGTTAAGTTCAACGTTAAGGCTGGTGAGTTCCCTGTAGTTGATGCTGCAAACGGCAAGCTCGGTATGCTCATCGGTGGACCTTCAGATACAATCGCTGTATCAGAGGGACCTAATGCTGAAGCAGCAGCTGCATTCGCAGTTGAGCTCGGCAGACTTATTTGCCACTATGGTTACCTTAAGGGTAGCGGACTTCCTGCATGGAAGGTATGGGGCGACACAAGTGAAGTTCTTCCTATAGTTCAGGAAGTAGCTGCAATCTGTGCTAATGCTGTTGACTACGTTCTTTTCGGCGACAACGCTATGCCTGCTGACGAAGCAGCTATCTACCTTGAGTATGTATCAAGCGTATACGGCGGAGCAGTTGACGGTGCTGCATTCATTAAGGGCTTAACATCAGAAATCAGATAATGATCGATGTTTATAAGTATTAATTAATGAAAATATTTGGTCTTCCCGGTAACTCCTTTAGGGAGGAACCGGAAAGACCTTTTATAATGATTGGGAAGGTGCCTATATGAAACAAAAACAAAAATATATCGCAATATTTCTGTTCCTTCTTCCTGCGTTATTGTTGTTTGTCGGTCTGCTTATCGCGCCGATAATTATGTCAATCTATTACAGTTTGTTCAATTGGAACGGATTGAGAGCGCTGGATCCGGCAAAAGATTTTGTCGGATTAAAGAACTACGCTACATTATTTAATGAGAGAATACAATTTGGAAGTGCTTTAAAGAACGCGTTTATACTTGCCGGTCTTTCAGTATTCCTTCAGCTTCCTTTCTCACTTGCACTTGCACTTGCTCTGGGAAAGAAGATAAAAGGAGAAAGAGCATTCCTTTCAATATATTTCCTTCCGGTTCTGATATCAACCGTTGTTATCGGTCAGTTATGGCTGAAGATATACAATCCCGAATACGGTATACTTAATACTTTCCTTCGTAAATTAGGTTATGAAGGTGAAAATATAAGATGGCTCGGAGATCAGAGTATTGCTTTGGGGGCTGTATTTGTTCCTACGCTATGGCAATATGTCGGATACCATATGCTTCTGCTTTATGCCGGTGTAAAGGGTGTTTCACCTGAACTTCGTGAGGCTGCAAAGCTTGACGGATGTACCGACTGGCAGGTTAACTGGAATGTCGTTATTCCTACCATTAAGCCGATCATTAAGGTAAGTGTTATTTTTGCCGTAACCGGTTCACTTAAATCATTCGATTTAATATATGTCCTGACAAACGGTGGCCCTATGAAGGCAACAGAGGTTCCCAGTATCATCATGATCAACCAGCTGTTCAAAGCTAACCAGTACGGTATCGGTAGCGCGATCGCGGTTCTGCTGATCATATTGTGTTTCTTCTTTGCTATTCTTATAGGATTTGTATTTAAGGAGAGGGATATATATGGAAAAAAATAATCAGGTAAATGTAGAACAGAGTTCACTAAAACTTGATACATCCAAGTATCATGTAAAAAAGACTAATAAAGGTCTTCGTGTATTAGTCTTTGTCGGATTGATCCTTTGGGCATTTATAAACCTTTTCCCTATTTATTGGATGTTCACATTCTCTCTTAAAACAAATGAGGAAATATTCGGAGAAAATGTAGCCGGACTTCCGAGAGAATGGCAATGGGAAAACTATGATACCGCATTCTGGGGCAAAGGCGGCAGAGACAAGAAAGCTGCAGGTAATGTCGATGGTACGGAAGTAGGCGGATTCCAACTTCCGAAGATCATCAGACAGTTTATAAACAGCGTTATTATTACGGTTACTACTATTTTGATCTCCATATTCGCGGCAATGATGGCTACCTTTGCTATATCGCGAATACAATGGAAACTAAGTAAACTGACGTATTCGATGTTTATGTTGGGACTGACGATCCCTATCCATGCATCACTGCTTCCCGTATATAAGACCATATCAAGTCTCGGACTGCTTAATACGTATACATCACTGATACTTCCGTATTCGGCATTCTCACTTGCGATGTCCATCCTTATCTGTTCGGGATTCATGGAGGATATACCCAAGGAACTTGATGAGGCGGCTTATATCGACGGAGCCGGCCTTTGGAAGACCTTTATCAAGGTTATCGTTCCTTTGATGAAACCTGCACTTGCTACTATCGGAATATATACATTCCTTCAGTGCTGGAACGAGCTGATGTTTGCTAACCAGTTCATTTCATCAGGTGATAAGATCACACTTCCTGTAGGTATCCAGCAGCTCTCAGGCCAGTACCTGACTGAATGGGGTCCTATAGGTGCAGCACTTGTTATAGCTACATTCCCTACTCTTATTGTTTATATTTTCTTCAGCAAGAAGATCCAGGACAGCTTTATAGCCGGTGCGGTTAAAGGATGATATAACAATACAGAAGATTTCCCCCATCTTGATCTAAGATGGGGGATAATTTTGTTTAAGGCGGGCGACTTTTTTTATCCTTATATGTAAAATTTTTACTTTCTTTCATCGGAATTTCTTGCAAAAGAGGGGTAAAGATGATAGAATGAAACAAATATGTAACATTTATATTGTTTGGGGAGCATATGAGGATCACTAAGAAAATTAAGAGAGTTAAAAATATAAAGAATTCTCTTTCTTTTAAGCTCAGTATGGTATTCGTCGGCATTGCCGGGGTACTCATCCTGTCTTCGATGATATTTATTTTTGTCATTGTAAACAGAGAAAGAAAAGAATATGCCGAGCGTGAAGCGGAAAATGTTCTGGTCACGCTTTCTGCAAGTATAAGGTCCGATATCGATTATTACAGGAATGTATCCCGACTTATCGAATATGATTCAAGAGTAAAGGAGTTTTTAAAGGCGCCTTCTTCGGAAGTCATGCGTTCGATACAATACAGCGAAACTGCCAGGATCGGAACACAGGATTACTTAAATATTACCGAAGGAGTTGATTCTGTTTTTATATTCAGAAAAGATCTGCAGTTTATGACGACACTTGTCAACCGGAGTGATTACCGTTTTGATTATGCAAGACAGGTTCAGCCGGATTGGCTGGATCCGCTTATTGAACTTAAAGGTGGAGCCTTTCTTTCACTGAACGGCAACGGTGTGATCCATAAGTCTGACGGAAAGACCTTACTTTCGATAAGCAGAGCGGTGTATGATAATGTGTCGCAGAAGCATACCGGTTACATGTTTATGAATATTACGAGTTCCTTTTTGGAAGATGAGATATCACAGTTAAGGCCTGATGATATTTGTGTGCTCACTACAGATGGGATATATCTGGCAGGCAATAATGAGCTGGCAAAATATCTTGAAGGTTTTAATATAGCGGAAGATATCACTCACAGAAACATAAGTGTACCTGGGACAAAACTGATGCTTTCGGCCATAAAGCTCGAAGGACTCCCGATAGTACTTTTGTATGCCATAAGGGAGGAAAGACATCTGCTCCCGATGGAGCTTTTGTATGTTATAATCTTATTGCCGCTGATCTATTTTATCTGTGTATTTCTGGCAGGTATTTTTATCAGGAAAAATATTACAAGCCCTGTATTTGAGCTTACTTCCGAGATCAATAAGAACAGTAAGGGCGACAGCCTTGTAAGGATAGAGCGTGAGTTCCCAAAAAATGAGATAGGCATGATAAAGGATACCTATAACAATATGGTTACTCATACTCAGGAGCTTTGGAACAGGCTTTTGGAAAATGAACAGACACTCCAGAGCTCCCAGATGCGTGTACTGCAGGAGCAGATAAAGCCGCATTTCCTATATAATTCACTTGAGACCATAGGATATCTGGCTGTGGATGCCGGAGCGGAGAAGGTACATTCGGCTTTGGAGACTCTGGGCAGTTTTTACCGTAATTTCTTAAGCAAAGGAGACAGGGAGATCCCGTTAAAGAGAGAATTGATGATAATCAAGGATTATCTGTCACTGCAAAAGCTCCGGTACGGGGATATCCTGAACGATGAATACGATATAGCACCTGACACGGAAGAGTGCCTTATCCCCAAGCTTATACTGCAGCCGTTAGTAGAAAACAGTATCTATCACGGTATACGTATGAAGGGCGAAAAAGGTACGATCAAGATCTCAAGCTGGCTTAAAGACAAGGAACTTCATATAACCGTAAGAGATACCGGTATAGGTATGACGGACGAGCAGATAGAGAAGGTGCTTTCAACCGAGAAAACGGACAATACGGATGAAGACGGAATATCCGCTTCCGGTCTTGGCAGCAGCTTTGGCCTGTGGGGTACCATAGAACGTATCAGATGCTATTGCAATAAGGATGATGTAGTAAAGATCACCAGTGAACCCGGTGAATATACGGAAGTAGAGATAATAATCAATACAGACACAAAGAATTGGAGAACGGTTAATGTACAGAGTAATGCTGATCGATGACGAGGAATCCGCAAGAAAGCTGATGAGAGCCTCGATAAACTGGGAAGAGCTTGATATGGAGGTGGTCGGAGAGGCCGCCAGCGGTATCGAAGCCATAAATGTCATAGATGACATGAAACCGGATATCGCATTTGTCGATATCTCCATGCCTTTTATGAACGGTATAGAGTTTACGGAACTTGCGACAAAAAGATATCCGAATCTTATCATCATAATCATGACGGCGATCGATCAGTTCGAGTATGCCAGAAAATGTGTCAGCCTCCCGGTATTTGAATATATGCTGAAACCCATAGTGAGAGCCGAAGTGACTGCCACACTTGCATCTGCAAAAGCAAAGCTTGATGCGGAGCATGTAAAGAACGAGGCACTCCCGGAGCCGGAAAACACCAATAAGATAGAGGCGTCCACCATAGACCAGATCAAGATGTATATTGAGTCCAATTATACGGATTCCAAGCTTAATCTTACGTCCGTGGCACAGTATTTCGGTTTCAGTGCAAGCTATCTTTCCAGAAAATTTAAACAGGAGACCGGAAAGAACTTTGTGGAATATCTTACCGAATGCAGGATGAATGCGGCGATGAAGCTTGCAGCAGCCAACATAAAAATGTTTAAAGCATCGGATGAAGTGGGTATCCCGGATCCCAATTATTTTGGAAGATGCTTTAAAAAATATGCCGGGATAAGCTATTCGGAATATGTTTCCATGAAGAATCTTAAGGACTGACTCAGATGAAATACATATATTTTGACTCTATAGACTCAACCAATAATGAAGCAAAAAGAATGATAAGCAGGGCACAGGTTTCCGAAAATCTGTGCCTTGTGGCGTTTGAACAGACCGCAGGCCGCGGCAGACAGGGGAAAAGCTTTTTTTCACCCGATACGGGACTATATATGACGGTGGTACTTCCGATCGGAAAACCGATATCGTCGCAGGTCACCATGACGGTCAGGACTGCAGCCGCAGTATGCAGTGCCATAGAGGAAGTGACGTGGATATCCGCAGGTATCAAATGGGTAAATGATATATATGTACGCGGGAAAAAATGCTGCGGTATCCTGTGCGAGGCTGTAAACGATTATGAAAAAGGTATCATGCAATATATGATAGCCGGCATCGGTATCAATATCTATACAAAGGAATGGCCCGAAGAACTTAAAAACATAGCCGGAAGCCTGTACGAAGAAGACCCTGACGTTATAGGAAAAAAGATAAGCAACAGGGATACCCGGAAGGATATAAGACTGCCTGATAAGCCTGATACAGAGACGGTAGCAGGCAGGCTCACCGAAAAAATAGCTGAAGGTCTTAAATCGTGGATATTCGATGTCCCGGAAGATGATTTTCTTTCATATTATAAGTCACATTCCATAGTGCTCGGAAAAGAGATAGTATTTACACAGGACGGGGAGAGCAGGACCGGTACTGCTGTTGATATCGATGAGAACGGAGGGCTCATAGTCGCGGCCGGACTAAAGGAAAAAAGCGAAACGATAGTGCTTAGAAGCGGAGAGATATCGATAAAAGTGCTGTAATACAGTTGTAGAACGGCTGTATTACAGCACTTTTTATACTTAAAACTTTAAATGCTTAATGCTTTATATATTCTTTTAGCCACCGGGCGGTCTCGTTATCCAGATACGGCGAGAGTCTGTCATATACCATTTTGTGATAGGTATCAAGTGCCTTTATCTCATCGGGTGACATGTCCTCAAACAATACGGGCGAAAGATCGATGGGAGCTAAGGTAAGTATCTCAAAGCCTAAAAAGCTGTCATATTCATTTTCACATTTTTTCACTGCGGCAATATCATTTTCTATACGTATGCCGTACTGTCCCTCCAGGTAGAAGCCGGGCTCGTCGGATGTTACCATGCCGGGTTCTATGGGTGTAGTATTGCCGAAACGCTTACCTATTTTCCAGTTGATATTCTGAGGACCTTCATGCACATTCAGGAAAAAGCCTATACCGTGACCTGTACCGTGGTTGTAGTCCTTATACATCTGCCATAAAGGACCGCGGGCTAAGATATCGAGGTTTGCACCTGCGGTACCTGCAGGGAATACGGCTGAAGCGAGATCAAGCATACCTTTAAGAACAGCGGTATAATGCTTTTTCATCTCGTAAGTCACATCCCCCATGGCTATGGTCCTTGTGATATCGGTAGTACCTTTAAGATACTGTGCACCCGAATCCACGAGAAGAAAGCTTTCGTGTTCTACGGGGATGTCGCTTTTTTCGTCAGGTTCATAATGCACTATGGCTCCGTGATATCCGTAAGCAGCTATGGTCTCGAAGCTTATATCCTTAAAATCGGGACTTTCCATGCGGAATTTAAGCAGCATATCCGCAGCCCCGAGTTCTGTTATTTTTTTAGCGGAAGGGTCCTTCTTATACTCATCGAGCCATTTTAAAAACTTGACCATGGCTATGCCGTCCGTAACATTAGCAGAGCGCAGGTGTCCGAGCTCCGTTTCGTTCTTCTGTGCCTTTTTTGCGGTAGAAGGATTGGTATCCAAAACGGGTTCGAAGTACCCGGAAAAAGCTTTATACAGACTGTAATTTACCGTGTCGGGATCGAGAAGTATCTTTTGCTTATTCTTACCTTTAGGGGCAGCGCCGAAACGGAGATCGCAGTAAGAGTAGATATCGTTATAATCCCTGCACTCCACACCGATATCATCAAGATATTTTTTAGTATCGGACTTAAGGCAGTTCCTTTGGCAGAACAGCACGGTATTTTCTTCTGCGATAAAAAGATATGATAAAAACACGGGATTGCATTTTACGTCGCTTCCTCTTAAGTTAAGGAGCCATGCTATATCGTCGAGAGAAGAGATAACATGGCAGCTGCAGCCATCCTCGCGCATACGGCGTACAACGTCAAAAAGCTTATTTACCGCATTTTCACCGGTATATTCCTCGGGGAAGACATAGATATCGTTTGCCGGAAGAGCAGGTCTGTCCTCCCATATACGGCCTACAAGATCAAGGTCCGATACTATCACTGCATTGGGGACTTTTTCTTCTATACGCTTAACAAACGAGATATCCATAACCCTGCCGTCAAAGCCGATCTTTAAAGCCCCGTCCCCGATATTGTCTTTAAGGTATTCGGAGATGGTGGGCACACCTTTATTTCCGGACTTATACAGTTTGATACCGGTGTCTTTCAGCTGCTCCTCAGCCTGGATAAAATATCTGCCGTCAGTCCAGAGGATGGCTTCCGATGCACTTATCACCATGGTACCTGCAGAGCCTGTAAAACCGCTCATATATTCACGGCATTTAAAAAAGTCGCTGACATACTCCGAACTGTGGAAGTCCGAGGTGGGGATGATATAATAATCTATGCCGTTTAAGGACATTTCGTTTCTTAAACGTTCAATTCTTTTGGGGATCATAGTTTGCTCCTTGTTTGCTCCTTTATACGTTATATTACCTATCAAGTATAGTATACCTGAGGATATCTTGCAAGAAAAAAGAAAAAATAATACATAAAAAGTGTGGTCTAATCATTTGACTTATTCGGAAAATGAAGTTATAATTAGCATGAAATCCCGATATTACTTACGAGGTAGAAGCTATGGCAGAAATCAGGATCGTTCCGATAAGAAAAATAAAGATAGGATCAAGAGTCCTTTGTGATATATATAACAAAAACGGAAACATTATGCTCAAAAGAGGGAACATAATGACCGAAGCTATCATGGAGAAGCTTGAGGCGGCCGGCGTAAACAGGGTGCTTGTGGAAGCCGGGACCGTAGAGCTTACAGATGATGAACATAAAAGAACGGCTTCTAATAATTACGGACTTCCTACTGACAATATTGCACAGTACAGCGATGATTTCCTGCTCAAAAGAGAATTTGAACAGGGGAAAAATGCCCTCCTTGATAAGGATATAGACGGGGCACAGGATGTAGCAAAGGGTATTGCAGGAAAGATACAGACATCCAACAGCATAAAAAAAGAGCTGGATGAACTTAAGTACGGTACAGAGGGCGTTATCACCCACAGCTTGAACACAGCCGTGCTTGCAGGTGCCATAGGTATAGAGAACGGCTTTGCCGCAAAGGATATAGAAGAACTCGTTATCGGCGGTATGCTCCATGATATAGGAAAGCTCTATATAGATCCCGAGATTTTGAACAAAAAGGGCCGTCTCACCGATAAAGAATATGAGATCATGAAGACCCATGCCGAGGAAGGGTATAAAAAACTCTGCGACAATAAGGGCGTAACCCAGAAGGTACGTTTTATGGCCTTCCAGCATCATGAAAATCATGACGGTTCCGGATATCCCAAGGGACTAAAGGGCGACCAGATACTCTGGGAAGCAAGGATATTGCATATAGTTGACGTATATGAGGCCATGACCGCGAAGAGATGCTATAAGGACCACCTCCTTCCGGGCGATGTCATGGAGTTCGTCATGGGGAAGTATTCCACCATGTTTGATGCAAAAGCCATGGATATGTTTTTAAAGACCATTCCCGCATACAGGAAGGGTGATCTTGTACGCCTTTCGGACGGAACGAGATGCCAGGTACTTGAAAGCAATCCGATAAACAGTTTAAGACCTTTGGTGGTAGATCTTGGCAGTATGAAGGTTATAGACTTATATTCCGACAGGGAGTATCTTTCAAAAACCGTTACGGAACTCATCTTGAAGGAGGAAGAAGTAGTTAAAACGCAGTAACTAAAAGAATTCATATGGATATGATCATCTCTATATTGTTTCTTTTTCTTTTAATCTGTGCCATAGCAATGAGCTTTACGAAAAACACGCTCGCAGCCGTGATCATATTCGGTGCGTTCAGTCTGGCCATGTCCGTCATATGGATAATCATGGAATCGCCCGACTTGGCCATCACCGAAGCAGCGGTAGGAGCGGGAGTTACGGGCATTCTGTTTTATGCAACCTTAAAAAGGATCGACCAGATAGACATGAATGCAGCCACAATGACAGGTACGGCTACTAAAAAGCTTAAAGGGAACAGACATGAAAAAGGAAAGAGAAAATAATTCGCAAAACATAATATCCGGTAAAATATCGGGGAAGCTCGGAGCAGTGTACAGAGTAGCGGCACTTGTCCTTGCGGTTCTCCTTTTTTTCATGCTTGCGACAGTCATGATAGGCATGCCGAATGTAGGTGATAAAAACAACCCGGACAATAACGAGGTGGCAAAAAGATACATCGAAAACGGACTTTCCGAAACCGGTGCGGTCAACATAGTATCCGGAATGATACTTGACTACCGTGCATTTGATACCTTCGGAGAGTCTTGTGTGCTGTTTGCGGCTACTATATGCGTCATGATCATGCTGCGTATAGACGGACAGACCAAAGAAGATGATGAAGAAGCACAGAAGGTCACCTTCGGTATCAGGCAGTCGGCATTTTCTAAGATCGACAGCCGCCAATATGAGCCGGAAAACGACAGCATACTTAAAAAAAGCGCCATACTCATCGTTCCGCTCATACTTATGTTCGGTTTATATGTAATACTTAACGGGCACATATCTCCCGGCGGCGGATTTTCCGGAGGAGCGATACTTGGCGCCGGCCTTATCCTTTTCTTAAGCGCCTTCGGATTTCAGACGGCGGAAAAGGTATTAAATGCTAAAACAGTAAAGATCATAACATTCGTAGCATTACTTGTATACTGCCTTGCTAAAAGCTATTCCTTCTTCACGGGAGCCAACCATCTGGAATCGGGCATACCGCTCGGAACTCCCGGTGCTATACTCAGCAGCGGTCTTATACTTGTGCTCAATATCTGTGTCGGCATGGTCGTAGCCTGCACGATGTACAGCTTTTACGCACTTGTAAGGCGCGGCAGGATTTAACAGAGGTGTATGTAAAATGTGGAATCTGATAGTCAATCATTTAAATGATCTTGTGGCCGTCTCACTGTTTGTCATCGGCTTTGCGGATCTGCTTTTTCAGAAAAATATGATAAAAAAAGTCATCGGACTTAATATAATGGATTCTGCCATATACCTGCTGCTTGCATCACAAGGGTATATCAAAGGCAGGGAAGCACCCATTATCACCGACGGGATCACATCGGCCGAGAACTATATAAATCCCATACCTACGGGACTTGTGCTCACAGGTATCGTAGTTTCGGTAAGTGTTACGGCACTGCTTCTTTCCATGACCATAAGGATGTATAAAAAATATCATTCGCTGGATCTGGATTATTGTCTTATGATGGCGAGAAAAGAGGGCTGACATTAATGGACTTCATAAAGAATTTTCCGTTTTTCTCCATAATGCTCTGCATGTTCTGCGCCATAGTAAATTCGGTGCTGGGCAGACGTGCATCCAAGTACATGACTAGGATTGTTTTAGGTCTTGTAATGTGCCTCTCCGTAGCAATCCTCTTTTTCACGATAAAAAGAGGGGAGGCCTATGTATATTACATGGGACATTTTCCGGCACCCTGGGGAAATGAGATACGTTTCGGGTGTCTGGAATCCCTGTTTTCACTGTTTGTGAGCATGATAGCGTTTTTGTCGACGGTAGCAGGGACAAAAGCAGTGGAAGATGACGTGGAGGATAAAAAAGAGAATCTGTTCTATATACTGGTATGCCTTATGACAAGCTCACTGCTTGCCATGAGCTATACCAACGATCTTTTCACGGGTTATGTATTCATAGAGATAAATACCATCGCGGGCTGCGGCCTTATCATGATAAGACAGATAGGAAAAACCACGGTTACGGCTATAAGATACATGGTGATAAGTATTTTGGGCTCAGGCCTTTTCTTAATGGGCGTGACACTTCTTTATACGCTTACCGGACACCTGCTCATGTCCAATATAAAGGAATCCGTGGCAGAACTTTGTGCAAGCGGAGAGTATAGAGTCCAGCTCACCATCGTCATAGGTCTGATGTTAGTCGGACTTGCGATCAAATCAGGTCTGTTCCCGTTCCATCTCTGGATACCCGATGCATACGGGCAGTCCAATGTGGTGTCGAGCTCGCTTCTCTCAAGTATCGTATCGAAGGGCTATATTTTCCTGCTCATTAAGATATTTGTACGTACCATAGGCTTTGATGTCATAAAAACGACCGGAGTCCTTTATATATGCTTTACACTGGGCATCATAGCCATGATACTCGGGTCGGTGATGGCACTTCATGAAAAGAGCTTCAGAAGAATGATAGCTTATTCTTCGATAGCACAGATCGGGTACATATATATGGGCATAGGACTAGGTACGGCAGCCGGAGTAGCTGCGGCCATATTCCATATATTTGCGCACGGAGCCACCAAGTCCCTTCTCTTTATATCCTCGTCCGAGTTTACGGAAGGTTCTCATACGAAGAGCATAGACGACTTAAAAGGGCTTGGTCATAAATATAAGTTTTCGGCATTCTGCTACAGCGTCGGAGCCTTTTCCATAGTCGGCTTCCCGCTTCTGGCGGGTTTTGTATCGAAGCTTCTTTTAGGAGGAGCCGCCATAGGGCACGGGCCCATGCAGTGGATAGCACTTTTAGCCCTTGCCGTAAGTACGATACTTAATACTATATATTTCTTAAAAACCGTTATATACCTCTACATCCCGTACGATGAGGAACACACGGGAAAGAGTGATGATATGGTACCGACATACCGTATGAACAGTGAAGAGTATGTATTCGGAGTCATAATGCTGGTAGCCGTAAACCTTATACTGGGACTGGCATCCGGATCCGTCATAGATGTGATAAATAACGGACTTGAAATCTTTTCATAACCTTTAGGGAGGCTTTTTATGCTGATACTTTTACTGCCTGTGATCATTCCCGTACTGTTCGGGATCATGCTGTTCGTATTTAAGGGCTTTGACGACAGGAAAAAGAGAAATGTGTATACAGGTGCGGCACTTCTCGTATCCGCTGCAGTAACGCTGATCATAGTATTCTGTACGGAAGGGACGCTCACATTGTGGAAGATAACAGAAAGTGCTTCCATAACCTTAAAATGTGACGGGCTTACAAAGTTCTTTGCCGTACTTATGTGCCTTATGTGGAACATAGTGGGATTTTACGCATTTGATTACATGAAACATGAGGAAAACGAAAAGAGATTCTTTGCGTTTTATCTTATAGTTATGGGCGTGCTTTCAGGCATCTACATGTCGGCAAACCTTATAACATTATATCTTTTCTATGAGCTTATGACACTTACATCGCTTCCTCTGGTACTTCATTCGCTTACCCCGGAAGCCATAAGCGCAGGTAAAAAGTATCTTTTTTACTCCGTCGGAGGAGCATTCCTTTCACTTATATCGATATTCTACATATATACCAAATGCAACGTATCCGATTTCGTTGCCGGGGGCTTTCTGGGAGAGGTTCCCGCAGGGGATAAGAATATGCTTCTGGTATTCATATTTTTAGCCATAGTCGGATTCGGATGCAAAGCCGGTCTTTTCCCTTTACAGGACTGGCTGCCCACGGCACATCCCGTAGCTCCGTCGCCTGCATCTGCAGTCCTTTCGGGTGTTATCACCAAATCAGGCGTATTCGTTATCATAAGACTTATATTCTTCAGTATCGGCGCTGATTTTATCAGGGGAACATGGGTTCAGTACGCGTGGATGGGGCTTGCACTCCTCACTGTATTCTTGGGATCCATGATGGCATATAACGAGAAGGTGATGAAGAAGAGATTCGCTTACTCGACAGTCAGCCAGGTATCCTATGTATTATTCGGACTCTCACTCCTTTCAGCCACAGGCATGAAGGGTGCTCTTTTACATGTTATATTCCATTCGGTGATAAAAGACGGTCTGTTCTTAGTAGCAGGTGCGATCATAGTATATACCGGCATCAAAAATGTGGACGCACTTAAAGGTATAGCAAAAAGGATGCCCACGGTCATCTGGTGCTTTACCTTTTTTGCACTCGCACTGGTAGGTATACCGCCCGCAAGCGGATTTGTGAGTAAATGGTTCTTATGCCTTGGTGCACTGGAGGGTGAGATAGGAGTATTCAGATTCTTAGGACCTGCCGTTCTTCTTATCAGTGCACTCCTTACCGCCGGATATCTGCTTCCTATCACCATAGGCGGATTCTTCCCGGGCAATGATTTTGACTACGGAAAATGCGAAAAATGCAAGGTATCGCCTCTGATGACCGTACCGCTTATAATACTTGCCGTAGCAGCCGTCGGATTCGGACTGTTCCCTGACTTTATCACGGAAGCTATCGATAGTATTGCGGCAGGCTTATAAGATCAGAGGTGTAAGATTTTTAACATAGGAGACACAAGTGAACACAGATATCCTGATCCTCCTTCCCATATTCCTGCCTATTCTGGCAGGACTCCTTATGCTGGCATTCCCGGCAAAGGATGACAGGGTAAGGAATACGGTAAACATGATATTTGTCCTGATAAATACGGCTTTTGCTTTTATCGCCATGACGGTACTTAAGGGTGAGAGTATTTCCATTATCAGGATATATATGAACTATGGTTTCGAATTTAGGACAGACAGGGCAGCCTGCATATTCGGAACGATAGTCGCTTTACTGTGGCCTTTTGCGAGCCTGTATGCTTACGGATATATGAAAGGACATGAGAGAAGAAATTCGTTCTTTGCGTTCTTTACCATGACATACGGTGTGGTAATGGGTATAGCGTTTGCATCCAATCTTCTTACAATGTATGTATTTTACGAGATGCTGACACTTGTCACATTCCCGCTGGTGCTTCATCCCATGACCAAAAAGGCCGTAAAAGCGGCAAGGACATATCTTGCATACTCACTTGGAGGAGCAGCCTTCGGACTTATAGGCCTTATATTTATGATGTACCTGGGCAGTACGGAGTTTATACTCGGAGGAAGCATTCCTGAAGAAAGCGCAGCTTCGGCGTTCCTGCTCCCTGCCTTTGTGCTTGCATTTTGCGGTTTCAGCGTCAAAGCAGCGATGGCACCTTTTTCCGGCTGGCTTATAAAAGCAGCAGTAGCCCCTACACCCGTAACGGCACTTCTTCATGCGGTAGCGGTCGTAAATGCCGGTGCGTTTGCCTGCATAAGACTTATTTATTATGTATACGGGACAGAGATACTGCATGGTACCTGGGCACAGTATCTTGTACTTCTCATGACTGCGGTGACCATAGTGTACGGTTCGTCGTTTGCTGTTAAGGAGACACATTTTAAGAGAAGGCTTGCATATTCCACCATAAGCAATCTTTCATATATATTGTTTGCTGCTACCCTCATGACACCGATGGGGCTTACTGCGGCATTCGCACATATGCTCATGCATTCGCTGACCAAGATATGTTCATTCTTCTGCTGCGGCATAGTCATGGAGCAGACAGGAAAGGAATATATTGAAGAGCTCTCGGGACTCGGCAGGGTTATGAGAAAGACATTCGTATGCTTTACTATATCATCACTTTCGCTTATCGGCATACCCCTGTTCTGCGGGTTCTACAGCAAATGGAGGATAGGACTTGCCGCCATAGATGAGGGAAGTCCGTTTGCTATAACGGGTCTTGTGGCAGTTCTGTTCTCGGCACTGCTTACAGCCATATATATGCTCGGTATCGTGATTAAGGCATATTTCCCGGCCAAGGCAGGGGATAATTTAAAAGATGATAAAGATACAAAGCAGGATGTGATAAAGGAACATGACTTAAAAATGCTCGTTCCTGTTATCTGTTTTGCAGCCGGCATACTGATACTCGGTATATTCTGGCAGCCGGTATTTGAATTTATTTCATTCTGAATTACGATCGGTTAAAGAAACTATCAGACTTTGCGAGGTAAGAGATGGAAGGAAACACCCTTTTGATCAGTTTAATATTGTGGCCGTTTGCATCGGCAGTTATCTGTTACCTTGCGGGGTGGCGGAGGATCCCATATGGCTGTCCGGGAAGTACGGAGAGTGAGAGCGAAGCAAAAGCCAGAAAAGAATTCAGGAACATACTGGTGATCGGCTCGGTATTTCTTGAGATCGTTCTATATGTACTTGCAATACTTTCGCTGGGGAAAAACGGCAATACGCTGCATGTAGATAAGATATGCGGTCTGGGTATCAATCTGTACTTCGGAGGATTCAGGACCGTGTACGCGGGCGTGGCGCTCCTTATGTGGTCCATGACTGCGCTTTTCTCAAGAGAGTACTTTGCACATTACAGGAACAGGAACCGTTATTATTTCTTCTTCCTGCTTACCTTAGGCGCTACACTCGGCGTATTTATGTCGGGAGATCTGTATACGGCATTTATATTCTTTGAGATCATGTCATTTACATCATATACCTGGGTAGCTCATGATGAAAAGCCGGGGGCTATGAAGGCTGCGGGCACTTACCTTGCGGTAGCTGTCATAGGCGGACTTGTCATGCTGATGGGTATAATGATGCTTTACCATAAGCTTGGGACATTGATGATAAGTGAGCTGCGTGAGGCGGCAGCGGCATGCTGGTTAAAAGCAAAAGGCTCTGACAGGACTTTTATTTTTGTATCAGGCATATGTATCCTGTTCGGATTCGGAGCCAAAGCGGGTATGTTCCCGCTCCACATTTGGCTTCCAAAAGCACATCCTGTAGCCCCTGCGCCCGCATCGGCACTTCTTTCGGGTATCCTTACCAAATCAGGCGTATACGGAGTGCTTATCCTTTGCTTTGAGATATTCAGCGGTAATGAAAGCTGGGGAGTACTCATGCTTGTGCTCGGAGTCATTACCATGTTTACCGGAGCCGTACTTGCGGTATTCTCCGTTGATCTTAAAAGGACACTTGCATGTTCTTCCATGTCACAGATAGGTTTTATACTGACAGGATGTGCCATATCGGTACTGCTGTCGGAGACATATTATACGACCACGGACCCCAGTGCCTCCGATGCCATTGCGATTTATCTTGAATTCCTTACGGAAGAGACAGCCTTATCCGCTGCAGGTACCGTACTGTATATGGTAAACCACTCATTGTTCAAACTTGTACTATTCATGTGTGCCGGAGCCATATATATGAAGCTGCATAAGCTTGACCTAAATGAGATAAGAGGCTTCGGCCGGGGCAACAAACTCCTTATGATACTGTTCGGAGTGGGAGCTCTCGGTATCATGGGTGTGCCGCTGTTCTCCGGATATATCAGCAAAACTCTGATACACGAAGGTATAGTGGAGTATGCACATGAGCTTACAGGTGCTGCACATACTGCTGTAAAAGTTGTAGAGTATCTGTTCTTACTCAGCGGCGGTATGACGGTAGGGTATATGATCAAGCTCTTTGTAGCAATCTTTATAGAGAAACCGGTTCAAAAGACAGAAGCTCATTTGGCAAAAGGAACTAATACATCCAAAGAAAAACAGACAGAAAAAAATACACATGAGGAACATGAGGATCATGCGGAATCCGGAAAGTGGAAGATAAGCCCGCTATCGGCCATAGCACTTATCATACCTGCATGCATCATAGTTGTATGCGGTATTATACCTTCGATATACATCGATAATTTAAGCGTGTATATGAGTGATATTACCCATGCACCGGAGATTGAGCATATCAGCATATTCTCCATAGAGAACCTTAAAGGCTTTGCCATATCACTTACCATAGGACTTCTGGTATATCTCTTTATCAGAAAGGTACTTATGAAGGAGGAGAACGGAAGAAAGGTATATGTAAACAGATGGCCTGCTAAGCTTGATCTTGAGGAACTTATCTACAGACCGCTGCTCCTTAAAGCACTTCCGGGACTCTTTATAGGTATATTTAAGGGACTTATAAGATTTACTGAGATCATCTGGAACGGACTAGTCAAATTTGGGAAGGGCGTAGGTTTTGTAACCTCGGCATTCGCAGAATCCGTCATATATTCTGTAAGAAAGATATTCTTTAAAAATCTGCAGGAAAATAAAAAAAGCCCTCTCATGGAGAAGCTCTATGCAAGGTTTGATGCCGGCGACAGGGTATTAAGGATAGTCGAAGCCACGATATCCTACAGTATCATATGGCTGATGCTCGGACTTATCGGAACCATCCTGTTCCTGCTGTTTTATAAGTAAATAAAACTTTGCCATTAAGATAGTATGATTATCATTCTGAGATAATTGATGTCATTCTGAGTGCAGCGAAGAATCTAAAAAAGAGTCAATCAGCTAAGTCCTGATCGACTCTTTAATTATCTGTAATGCATATATAGATCGACAGATGTTCCTCATCGTTTATTACGATCGGTATCCTGATCGCGGTGGTCTCGGCCTGAAGCTTTAAGTCATAGCCATGCATGGACAGGGGAGGAGTGATATCAAATACGATATTCATGGTCGAGAATATGGTAGAGGAGTTACCCATGATCATATTCCCCAGCTCTCCCAAAGCTGAGCAGGCCATTGCATCGAGCTCATTAACAGGCATTCCCATCATCATGACGGAAGCCGTATCCTTTGCTTTTTGTTCGGTAAAGCCAAGTATCACCTGACCCTTCATCCCTCCGGTCACGCCTACCTGGATCAGGAATGCATTATCAGGGAATTTCATATCGGACAGCGACGGTTTCCCGAGTGCTCCGCCTGTCATTCCCAGCATTTCCATAACTGTCAGGGTAGCCTTGACGAAAGGATTGATATATTTTATATCGACAGATGCCATATCTTATCCTTTTCGCAGTGAATATCCCATAGATCCCGTGCCGTATAAAAGCAGGCTGAAACTGCCATGGCATAAAGCCGGCACGTAATATACAGAATATTATCTTAATATCGTATACTAATTCATAATAACATATTTCAAAAAAAATAGCAAGAAGTAAAAAGTGTTGCGAAATCATGCGAAAAGTTGTATGATTATTGATGAAAAAAATGTTTGGGAGGTTTACTATGGAATCAAAGGATTACATGGAAGAATATTGTTTATGGATGTCTTCGGACGCATTTGACGAGAAGACAAAAAAAGAGCTTGAATCCATCGCCGGGAACGAAGAAGAGATCAAGGACCGCTTCTACAGAAGCCTTGAATTCGGTACTGCCGGACTTCGCGGCGTGATAGGCGCAGGCACCAACAGAATGAATATCTATACTGTCAGAAAGGCATCTCAGGGCCTTGCAAATGTTATCATACGTGAGGGAGGCCAGGATAAGGGTGTTGCCATAGCATATGATTCAAGACATATGTCCGTGGAATTCAGTGAGGAAGCAGCTCTGTGCCTCAACGCCAACGGTATCAAGACCTATCTGTTTGATTCGTTAAGACCCACACCCGAGCTTTCGTTTGCATTAAGGGAGCTTGGCTGTATAGCAGGTATAGTGGTTACCGCAAGCCACAATCCTTCGGAGTACAACGGATATAAGGTATACTGGGAGGACGGTGCACAGATCACCGCACCTAAGGATGCACAGATCATAAACGAAGTCAATTCAATCACCGATTACCTGTCGCTTAAGACCATGTCAAGGCTCGATGCCATAAAGGCAGGACTTTTCCATATCATCGGCAAAGAGATAGATGACAGATATAACGAGGAGCTTATGAAGCTTGCACTCCGTCCGGATGTTATAAAGAAGGCGGCAGAGGATATCTCTATAGTTTACACACCTTTCCACGGCACCGGCAACCTGCCTGTAAGGCGTGTTCTTAAGGAACTCGGCTTTAAAAAGGTATATGTGGTACCCGAGCAGGAGAAGCCTGACGGGGACTTCCCTACGGTTGCATATCCCAACCCCGAAGACAAGAGTGCGTTTAAGCTTGCCTTAGAGCTTGCAGAAAAGGTTAATGCCGACTTAGTACTAGCGACAGACCCCGATGCCGACAGACTCGGAGTATATGCCAAGGATTCGAAGACCGGAGAGTACATGGCATTTACCGGTAACATGAGCGGTACACTGCTTTGCGAATACCAGCTTGCAACTCGCAAGGAATTAGGGCTTATGCCTGAGAATCCCGCAGTTATCAAGACCATTGTTACTACCAATATGTGTGATGTAGTAGCTAAGAAGTTCGGCTGTACACTTATCGAGTGTCTGACCGGATTTAAATATATCGGCGAGCAGATAAAACTGTTCGAGCAGGGTGTTAAAAACTTTAATTACGTATTCGGTTATGAGGAGTCCTACGGATGTCTTATCGGTACACATGCAAGGGACAAGGATGCATGTGCCGCAGTTATGGGCCTGTGTGAGGCAGCAGCATACAACAAGCTGCAGGGTAAGAGCTTATGGGATAAGATGCTTGAGATGTACGACGAGTACGGCTACTACCGTGAGGGTGCCGTATCGGTATCCATGCCCGGTGCCGACGGAGCACAAAAAATTGCAGCTATCCTTGACAATCTCCGCCAGAATCCTATTTCCGAACTTGGCGGTTTCAAGGTGATTGAAGCAAGAGATTACAAGCTTCATACAGTAAAGAACATGGTGACGGGTGAGACCTCCGAGACCACACTTCCCGAGTCGAATGTACTTTATTACGTACTTGAGAATGATCAGTGGTGCTGCGTAAGACCTTCCGGTACAGAGCCTAAGATCAAGTTCTACTACGGCATCAAGGGTACTTCCATGGAGGATGCCGACAGACTGTATGCTTTAGTGGGTGAGGCCATCAAAAAGCTTGCTTAAATCCTGATTTTTAGCCGTGCTATTGCACGGCTTTTTTCTATCTTAGGGTCGGGCGGGATGCCTGCCTCCGTATAAAACCCGTCTTCGCTTGCCGCAGGGATATGCTATGGTGCCATTTATCCTTTCACTTCGAACGCTTGCAACCGGGTGTCCGC
>JAFRSU010000077.1 GCA_017427415.1 Lachnospiraceae bacterium
GCTATCATATATTCCATCCGTATTTAATTCGTTATTGTTGATCGCCTTGGTATAGAAGATCAAAGCATACGGCATATCAATATCGGTTTTATTTAAAACATTTTTTGCGAAATTTGTATTCCTCAGATCTACATCAGCTGTAGACCCCGTAAAAATAGTGGTTGTGCCAAAAGTGTCCGATGCCGAATCACCTGTAATAAAATCAGCGTAACTATCCATCATCTCGGTCTGTATAGCAGTCATAAAAGCTTTTGCATTCTGATATTCCTGCTCTTTTCTGGCTTCATCTATATGAGAAAGAGCGATAGGTACAATAATAGCAGCCATTATAGCTAGGATAACCATAACGACTATTAACTCTACCAGTGTAAAACCTTTATTGTTAGAGGAATATTTTTTCATAAACGACCTCCCCAGATCAATTATAGTTTTTATTAAGTATGCCCCACATATTGTTTAATGTTTTATCGTTCTTTATACCGTTTTTAATAGCATAGAATTGTATATATATTGTCTCATTATCTATAGTAATAAAATCAACTTTCTTTTTAACATTCTGTCCGCCTATATTAAAATATATCCATTTGTTTTTATTGGAACCAACCGGGCTTTTAGAATCGGCGTTACCATCGTTTGTCAAAAAACATATTCTGCTATTAGGGTAAGGCTGGTATATAGACATGTATACAGTATATGCCTTGATCGGGTCGTAAAGTTCGCTTTGAGGATCATTATACAGATCGCATCTTCCGCAAGCTATCATAACAACACTTCCCAGACTTTGATTGTTAATACTGTCAAGATCACTTAAGAAGTCTTTTGAAAACTGTTTGTTATGAACATCGCAGTCATTTTTATCAGTATCGGTGTAATTATAATCCACACCGTTAGAGCCGGCTATTATACATTTACGATCATCGCTTATCTCACTGTTGGCATATTTTTCATATAATAACACCTGGGCATGATCCATTATGTCCTGTGCCATCTCCTGATTTCTTTCATCAGTAGTATTACTGAGGATCTTTGAAAATGTCGGTATGGATATAGTAGCAAGAATAACAAGTATCATAACTATAGCTGCCAATTCAACAAGCGTAAAGCCTTTATTATCCATTGACATTCAAAATCACCCCCGTCCAAGTATAATAATAAATAATATAATATTCATGTCCAAAGTATGCTTATAAATATAATATAAATATACCATATTTCAAGCACTTGTTCAACTTATTTTCTAAATAATTCACCCCCGTCGAGGACTATCAAAAGAGTAATCCTTGACGGGGGTTTCTTGTAATCAAATAAAGTAATTTATATATGGCTATGAATAAATCTATCAGCCACCATTGGTTCCACCATTTGAATTAGTTGCAGGAAGTACCTGAGTTGTAAATGTTCCAGTTGTATCATCTTCAGAACTCCATGTACCACCAGCTAAGTAGATCTTATCATCACCCTTCTCATAAGCTACATAATTAACTGTCCACATTCCATGTGTTTTAGCAGTAGAAACATATTTTTCTGAGAAACCGATAACAACCTTTGTAACTTTTGTGGTATCAATATCTGCCATCGTTGTAATTCTGCCTGCATACTTTGCAATATCAGCAGGATCGGCATCTTTAGCATACAATTCACTTGCTACTGCCTGTGCAGCTGTGTAAACGCTCTTGCCTTCAAGTACAATCTGCTTCTGCTTTGCTTCATCAATGTAACCAAGCAGTGCCGGTACAAGGATAGCTGCTAAGATAGCTAAGATTACGAGAACTACGATAAGCTCTACCAGTGTGAAACCTTTGTTGTCGTTTTTCATTTTCTTCATAAACCTGTCCTCCTAAACATTTTGTTTGTTTTTTGTTTGTTTTTGCAGATCCCCGCTGCATTTTTTTGTTTTGGAATTACACTTTGTTGCTTACATTTATTATATCGGTCATAATTTCAAATACTTTATAGCCGAATATAAACTTTTTATAAATTTTGAGCTCAAATTATTCGTAATAACTTACTCTTGCCAGCTCATCTACAGTGGTAACGCCCTGTTCTACCAGTTCTAAGGCGCTTTGCTTCAGTGTTTTCATGCCCAAAGCCTTTAATGCATAATCCTTTAACTGCTCTGTGGTTGCACCAGAAGTAACCATTACACGTACTTCTTTAGTAATAGGAAGTATCTCATGTATAGATATACGTCCACGGTATCCGGTATTATTACACTGGGTACAGCCCTTGGCATGCATAACCTTAGGTAATCTCTTACCACATACCAGCTCTTCATTCTCTGTCATCTCACCCCATTCGCCACAGAATGTACATACCTTACGTACCAGACGCTGAGCTATGACACCTACCAAAGAAGAAGCAATCATGTAAGGTTCTACACCCATATCTACCAGACGGAGCACGGATGATGCCGCATCGTTGGTATGCAGTGTAGAAAGTACCAGGTGACCTGTTATAGCGGCTCTGACAGATATGGAAGCTGTCTCAGAGTCACGTGTCTCACCGACCATTATGATATCAGGGTCCTGACGTAACAGAGCTCTTAATCCTATCTCGAATGTTAGGCCTGCCTGATTGTTAACCTGAGTCTGGTTAAGCTTAGGTAGGTTCTTTTCTACAGGATCCTCTATGGTAGAGATATTAACACTTCTCTTAGAAAGCTCAGCCAGGATCATATACAGAGTGGTTGACTTACCTGAACCGGTAGGTCCTGTTACATATATGATACCGTTTGGTGAACGGAGCATATTGCTTACAAGTCCGTAGTTGTAATCATTCATACCGAACGTACCGGAATGATCGATAGTAGTTGAACTTGCGAGCAGACGAAGTACCGCTTTTTCTCCGAATACGGTAGGAAGTACGGATACACGGACATTCAGGTTCTTTCCTTCTATATTAGTACGGAAATGTCCGTCCTGAGGTATACGACGTTCTGCTATATCCAGGTCAGCCAGGATCTTAATACGTGCTATCAGAGGATTATGTACGCTTTTCTGCAATGTCATGAATTCCATGATAACACCGTCCTGACGCATACGTACATGTGTCTCATGCTCAAAAGGCTCCACATGTATATCTGATACGTTCGAGTTATAAGCATGTATGATCAGGTTGTTGAACAGATTGATGATAGGTGTATCATCTTCCGCATTATCAAGGTCAAGTTCTACCACTTCCTGATATGTAGAATTATCAGCAGCTCGCGAAGCAGCTTCTTTCGCAGTTACTTCCGAATAATAGTAGTTTATGGAATTCTCAAGAGCACTCTTCTCAGTAAGTGCTATATCCAGCTCCTTACCTACTATCTGTCTGATATCCTCTATACCATAGAAGTTCATCGGGTCATTTACGAGCAGATAATATACATTATCATCCTCTGCATAACCCATCATGCAATACTGCTCTGCCAAAGCCTTAGGTACTTTAGCTACAGCCGCAACATCTACAGTGATGTCCGATATATTGATAGTCTTGTAATTCAGACGGTCAGCCAGAGCTTTTAACATCTGCTTCTCAGTGATAAATCCGAGCTTTATAAGAGCATCACCCATACGAACGCCCTTATTCTCCTTCTGATAAGCTAACGCCTGCTGTATCTGTTCATCCGTAGCATAGCCCAGTTCCTGAAGTACATCACCTATTCTGATATTTGTAAATTTTCTGGGTTCCATTTTTTCCCTCACTTTACATTAAGGTATTTTATTCAGCACACATATATAATTCTACTGAAAGATCGAGCATATCAGTTACAAATGTTTCTTCTGTACCATCCTCATGAGGAATTACATATTCTTCCGAACTTACCGCATAATTGACAAGTCTAACCTTGTTTTCCGAATAAGCCAGATCATCAAGCAGCTTGGTGATATTTTTCATATCTCCGCCCAGTCTCATCTGTACAGGGACAACATATATACCTGTAGTAGCTGTATCTGCTTCCACTATTTCACCAAACAGAAGCATACCGTCTTCACTTACTATAGGAGCTGCAGCAGCAAGAGCTCTTTTTTTTGCGTCACTCTGTCCGGTCAATGCTTTGTTGGAATATACATATGGTCCTAAATTGGCAGCTGATCTTTCACCGATTATAAGGTCATAGGTCATCAGCTTATACTCATCTATAACCTTATTGGTGATTAGATTATCTATCGCATCGCTGTCCATTACAGGATAATAATTCTCTTTTGAACCCGATATGAGGCTTTCCAGATCATCATTATTCTTTTGTACTACCATAAGCTGTGTTATCTTCTGTTGATAGTAGTCAGATAAGGTGTTCTGCTCTTCTATATCATCATTATAAGAATTAGCGGCCTTTAATTGAGGAAGTACACCCCAATATCCTATACATATTATTATAACGAATACGCCAAGGAATGTAAGCAGTTTTTTATCTCTTTGTGTAAGTTCAACCTTCATCTTCTTCACCGCTCCTTCCTACAGCTTCTTCCAGTACACAGCTGACATTTACCTGATATTGATTTTCTGAAGTATAGTTGTAACCGCTGTAAGTTACACTATGGAATATATCCTGACTCATCAGTATTGTTATAAACTCGTTGATAACCTGAGGGTTTTCAGCAGTTACCGACATATTTGTCGTACCACTGTTAGCATCACAGCTTGTTATAGTTACTGTTGCATATCCTTTAGCAAGCTTAAATATCTTCTTTTGCAGTTTACTGGTTGCCCAAGGATAAGTATCCAGGTTCTCATTTATGCTTGCTATCGACAGATACTGTCCGACTAAGAAGTTGTTTCTTACAGTAAGCCTGTCAAACTCTTCTACCTGCATCAGGATCGCCGGATCATTATTGTATTCTTCCAATGCTTCAAGTTCATCCTGTTTGTTTTTTCTATGTAAAAATGCAAGTAGGAATACTATACCCATAACAAACAGAGTCACACCAAGTATAACAAAGTATTTGACGTTTGATGTGTCCTTCTTTTCTACTTTTTTACTCTGATATCTGGTTATGTAGTTTCCGCCCAAACCTTTTTCAAACAGGCCGCTCGTTGCGAACAGATATTTCTGTGCAAAGATACCGTCCTGTCCCTTTATGGCCTTAGTATCTGCATAGATATCTATCTTAGTCTGTACACCATACTCCTGCATTATGGTCTTGTAGAAGGAAAGATCTCTTTCTTCTACGCCTGCCAAAAGTATGGTCTCAAGTTCAGAGTCAAGCTGATTGGCCTGCATGAACTGTTTGATCTGGCTGGCAGATCTGGTCAGGTCCTGCGCATAATCCTCTGTACCGGGCTCATGGAAGCATCTTACCGAGTTGTAATATGTAAATACCTTGTTGACATATAATACAGTTGTAAGCGTCATACTATCAGCTATCATCAGCATGAAAGTATTATAGTTTTTAGCTGCGGTAACATTTACCAACGTGATCATGCTTCCTTCACCGGAATATATGCCCTTAAGCTTTATGCCTATACCGTCAAAGAATTTGATATAGTCGGATATAAAATCAGGAGAAACGCTCTCGGCATACAGACGCTGCATCTTTTTATGACTACTCTCAAGACGTATAAATCCGTATACTTTTTCCTCAGAACGATCGATATTTGAGAATCCTCTTTTAATATGATCCAGGGTCTTTTCATCCTGCATCTTGGGGATTTCCATATTCTGACCAACGAATTTCGTACTGTTTACTACCAGACTTACATCCTTGACAGAAAGTTTATTCTCATCCCACTTTTCCTTCAAAAATGTACCGAAAGCATCAGGGTCCATGATAATACCGTTGATTATCGTTCCCTGAGGTGCAGGATATGAAATATACCGATTTATTGTTGTAGCCGTTTTACCTCTTTTTCCTTCAACAATGTGAATCTGTTGGTTTGACAGATATATAACTATACTCATAGATATCCTCCATGAAATTATTTACTTATTTTGTGGCATTTGCTATAGCATCATATGAACCGTAGATAGGCTGGATAACCGCTATGATGATAAATCCGACCAATACTGCAAGTACAACTATGATCATGGGTTCCAGCATTGATACCAGACCCTGTATAGCCATCTCGGAATCGTATTCAAGCTGATCGGCTGCGGAATTCAGCATATCATCAAGTGTACCGGTCTCTTCACCTACTATAACCGATGATACAAGCTTTTTGGTAAATCCGTCTACCTTAGCTAAGGCTTCACTCAAATTCTGACCTGCCTGAACATCCTTTATTACCGTTTCGAACTGTGACTCGATATATCTGTTATCGATAGTGTCTCTAGCAATCGTTATACATGATATGATAGGGAGTCCGGCATTATACAGGCTTGCAAGTGTTCTTGCAAATCTGGCGGTATATATAATACGCATCAACTTACCGATCTTAGGTAATTTAAGTTTTATCTTATCCTTTATAAGATGTATCGCAGGTATCGAAAACAACAGC
>JAFRSU010000078.1 GCA_017427415.1 Lachnospiraceae bacterium
GTCTGCGTTTCGCAGGATATGCCCCGTCCGCATACCATCTGATCACTTTATGGTTTTATATCCGGAGCCGCTGCCCCTGCCCGGGGAAATATGTGCAGGACCGATTTACGGCTTAGATGAAAAAGCACCGGTTTAACAGGATTTTAAAAATACGCTTTACAGTAAAAACGCATACTTGACTTAAAATAATACCAACGGTATAATTTATACTATCCTACTGGTACTAGAAAGGTGTGGATTAACCTCCCGACAGGGTATATCATAAAACCATGATAAACCTGTTTCGGAGGAATAAACAATGAAAAAAGAGAAAACCTTATTTCAGCAGTTATGCGGACAGTTTTTCTACCGCAATAAGCTGACTTTCGGCCTGGCAGCTTTTTCGGCCTTGTTTTCGGGCTTTGGGGGACTGATAATATCCTGGCTTCTAAAGCAATTGATCGATACTGCTTCCGGGGTACCGGATGCGAAGTCATTCGAGACGGACTTGATTTTGTTCGGAGGGTTCATCGTGCTGATGGCGATATCGTTCATTCTTGATTATACAACGCGTCCGGCTTCTATCAGAAGGGCAATGACGCAGTATAAGAACTTGGCGTTTGATAAGCTGATGGATAAGGGTATTTCCACTTTCCGTGATGAAAGTACCGCGACTTATCTCTCGGCACTTACCAACGATGCGACAAGTATAGAGACAAATTATCTTTCTCAGCTGCTTTCGCTTTTTACCATGTCGGTAATGTTTTTCGGATCGGTTACGCTTATGATCTGGTATTCACCGCTGCTTACGGCGATAGCTGTAGGCGTTACGATCCTGCCGCTTATTGCTTCTATAATTACCGGCAAAAGAATGGTGGGTGCGGAGAAAAAGGTATCCGATCAGAACAAGAACTTTACAGCGGTACTGACTGACTGCTTGAGCGGATTTTCCGTTATTAAAAGCTTTAAAGCCGAAAAGGAGATCTTTAAGATGTTTGCCGCTGAGAACAAGGCACTTGAGATTTCCAAGTTCTCAAAAGAACGTATCAAGACCATAGTCGGGATGATAGGATCCATGGCAGGCATGCTTGCCCAGTCGGGTGTGTTTGTCGCCGGAACATACCTTATACTTTCAGGGTATGACCTGACTACGGGTACCGTTATGATGTTCGTGAATCTGATGAATTTTATGATCCAGCCCATGGCTGCCCTGCCCGGACTGCTTGCGGGAAGGAAGGCTGCCAGAGGTCTTATACAAAAACTTTCCGATGCATTATCACAGAATAACGAATCGACCGGTACCGAGGAGATTGCCGCCGTAAACAAGAAAATAGTTCTCGAGAATGTAAGCTTCGGTTATGACGATGAGAAAGAGATACTTCACGGCATTTCCGCTACATTTGATGCAGGGAAGGCTTATGCGGTGGTAGGGGCGAGCGGAAGCGGAAAGTCCACATTACTTAATCTGTTAATGGCTTCAACTGCAAACTATAAAGGAAATATCCTTGTGGACGGTAAGAATCTTAAAAATATCAAAGCAGAGGCTCTGTATGAATGTATTTCCGTGATCCAGCAGAATGTATTTGTTTTCAATTCATCCATAAGGGATAACGTGACCATGTTCAGGGATTTTCCTAAGACTGAACTTGATGAGGCTATAGAGCATGCTCATCTTGATGAGCTTATAAAAAGAAGAGGAGAGGATACGCTGTGCGGTGAGAACGGATGCGGGCTTTCGGGAGGAGAGAAACAGAGGATCTCGATCGCAAGAAGCCTGCTTAAAAAATCATCCGTACTGCTCGCGGATGAAGCGACAGCAGCTCTCGATGCTAAGACAGCGTGGCAGGTATCAAATGATATTCTCGACTTAAAAGGCATCACCCGTATCGTAGTTACGCATTCGTTAGAGGAAGGGCTGCTTAAGAGATATGACGGGATACTTGTATTAAAGGAAGGAAAAGTGGAAGAATTCGGAACGTTTGATGAACTGATGGATGCCAACGGATACTTCCATGCATTATATACAGTATCACAGTAAATTTTTACAGACATATAGGCTTCCCCTCAAGGGGAAGGCTATATATAGGAGGAGACCATATGGAGATCACATTATCAGACAACATACGTAAGTTCAGGAAAGAGCGCCGTCTTACCCAGGAACAGCTGGCAGAGGTTATGGGAGTTACCACGGGGGCGGTTCATAAATGGGAATCAGGCCTGTCGGTACCTGATATCAGTCTGATAGTGGAATTGGCGGATTTCTTTGATACTTCGGTGGATGTGCTGCTTGGTTATAAGATGAAGGACAATAATATCAAGTCCACTATTGACAGAATAGATGAGATGTGCCGGAATTCGGATCCGGAGGCGATAAACGAAGCGGAAAAACTGCTTATGAAATATCCGAATTCATTTAAAGTGGTACATCACTGTGCGGGGGTATACAGTTTCTTCGGTGTCGGAAAAGGGAAAGAGAAGGAATGTAAAAGAGCTTTGGAATTATATGAACAGGCAAGGATACTTATAGATCAAAACACAAATCCCCGGATAAGCGAAGCGACTATCCTGGGAAATATGTCAATGGTATATATTCTTACGGGAGAATATGACAGGGCAGTCAAGATATTGGAAGAGCATAATCCGAAAGGTATATTCAGTGATAATATCGGGCTGATAAAGGCATTGTATCTTAAAAAAACTAAAGAAGCCGCACCTTTTCTTGTGGATGGAATGCTTAACGGATTTGATACGCTGCTTAACTCAATGCTTGGTTATACGGCTGTATTGTGCTCGGAAAATAAATTTTTGGTAGCAAACAAAATGCTTAATCTGGGCTTAGATCTGATGAAAGGAGTTTTGATTGAGGACGAAAAAGTCAGTTTTGCGGATAAAGAGTATGCGTATACATATATACTTCTTGCTTATACTTATTTAAAGACGGGGGACAGAGACAAGACCATAGACATGATAGAAAAAACTGTTTATCATGTAAATAGATTTGACTCTGCCCCGAAATATAATATCGGTAAGTTTATATTTGATATCCCGGAGGATTGGTCCATGGTATTTCGCGATATCCTCGGCGACAGCGCAAAGGAAAGTATAGATATGCTGTTGAAATTCATAGACGATACCGAAATAACCGAGCTATGGGATCGCTATTATAAACAATGATAGTCTTAGCAGCAGCCTTTTTATTTTATATATCGGGCAAAAAACTCAACCTGCCTGCTGCATCCTGTAATAGAAGCCCTTTTGCGCCATAAGCTCGTCATGTGTACCCTGTTCGACGATCTCACCTTCATGGATGACAAGTATGAGATCCGCATTCATGATGGTTGAGAGACGGTGTGCTATGGCTATGATAGTGCGTTTTCCGGTCAGTTCGTTAATAGCTGCCTGGATCTGACGCTCGGTCTGCACATCCACGGAGGCAGTAGCCTCATCAAGGATGATGATGGGACTGTTACGCAAAATGGCTCTGGCGATGGCAACTCTCTGCTTCTGACCGCCGGATAAACGGAGACCGCGTTCGCCGACCTGTGTCTCGTATCCGTCCGGCATGGCGAGGATATCCTCGTGTATATTGGCTGCTTTGGCAGCTTTTTCTATTTCTGTGCGGCTTGCGTCTGGCCTGGCATATCCGATATTTTCCGCTATGGAGCCGTTAAACAGGAAAGTATCCTGCAGTACGGGGGATATGTTGTGACGCAGGCTTTCTAAAGTGACCTTCTTTATATCATGTCCGTCTATAAGTATGCGGCCTTCAACCGGGTCATAAAAACGGGATATCAGCTGAGTGGCTGTGGTCTTTCCGACACCTGTGGGACCTACTAAAGCTACCATCATACCGGGTTTACAGGAGAATGAAATATTCTTTAGTACCGGGATTTTATTCTCATAATTAAAGGATACATTCTCAAAGCTTAAGGCGCCCTTTACGTCTTTTAATTCCTCGGCATCCTTTTCGTTTTGGATGGCAGAAGGAGTGGCAAGGATCATGGTAACACGTTCTGCTCCGGCCAATGACTGCTGGAGATTTTCAAGCAGGTTGGCAAGTCCGGATACAGGTGCATAGAATAGTGAAAGGTAGAGCAGAAATGCCACTATGTCAGCTATGCTTATCTGTCCGCTGTAAGCAAGATAACCGCCGTAAAACACAACGATGACAGTACCTATGGAAGAGAGAAGTTCCACACAGGGATGAAATATCGCACTGGCTTTTAATGCACGGAGCATTGCGACTACCTGCTCAAAGCTTTTCTTGCGTACACGTTCTCCTTCGTATGCTTCCTGACCGAATGCCTGTATCTCATGAAGACCCGAGAGACTGTCCTGAAGCTGGGCATTTAAGTCGCCCATAACCTTCTGCGAAGCTCTAAAGTATGGACGTACTATCTTAGCAAATATAACACCTGATATGAGTATCAGCGGGATGGGGCAGCAGGTGACCAAAGCCAGTTTCCAGTTGATTGAAAGAAGTATTATAAGAACGCCTAAGAAAGTCACAAAGTTGGTGATCAGTTCCGGGATCATATGTGCATAAAGGAGCTCGAAGTCACGCGTATCATTTACCACTCGGCTCATGAGATCTCCGGTCTGCTTATCATGGAAAAATCCGAGGTCGAGACTCTGAAGTTTGTTGTACAGACGGCTTCTTAAATCGCCTACGAGGTACCATGCAGCCCTGTGAGCAAGGTAATTGCTTAAAAATCTGAACAAAACTCTTAAAAGATACAATCCGAGTAATAAAAGTGCCAGCCATTTTACGGAAGTAAGACCTTCATCATCCAGACCGTTTTCTACCAGGGCCGTCATCGATGAGAGTACCTTAGGCGCAGACAGATTGATCACCGTCAAACTTAATGTGGACAATATCGCGATGATATAAAGCCCTTTATACCGGGCGGCTTCCTTTGTAAGTTCCCAGAGAGTTTTCATTTGGGACTCCTTTCGTGCAAACAAATTTCCTTATAATAAAGTATATATAACAATAAAATAATTAGAAATGGATTATTTTGCTATTTAAATTAGGATATCTACATATTATATAGTGAATGGATGAAATCAAAAACAGAAATTGTAAGTACTTTTATATTTTAGGATAGGGTAGGTACCAGGTCCGGAGCCGCTGCCCCTGACCGTGGATGACTGTCCCTGACCGGAAAGTGGCCTGATAATAAGTCGATGACATATTTCTCAAAAAGGCGGAATAAATATATCTAATTTTCTCAGAAAACACTTTTAAATTTTCAGAAAATAGTATATAATCATTTCCGTAAACAGTAAACAAAGCAATGCATCTGAAAACAGTCAAGGCAGATGCAGGAAAGAGAGGAAAGTATGGATTGGCCGATTATTGCGATTATCGTAGTGGCTGCGTTGTTTATTTTATTCACCCTTATGTCCGGTTATGTTAAGGCACCCCCGGATGTAGCATACATTATATCAGGTCTTAAGAAGAACCCCAAAATCCTTATCGGACGTGCGGGTATCAAGGTACCTTTCTTAGAGAGAAAAGATAACCTGATCGTAAAACAGATAAGTGTAGATATTAAGACCAACGGTTATGTACCGACGCTTGACTTCATCGGTGTAGATATCGATGCGGTAGCGAAGATCAGGGTCAATACAGATCCCGAGGGTATCAAGCTGGCTATGAAGAACTTCCTTAACATGCATGAGGATCAGATCATCACAGCCCTTACCGATTCTCTTCAGGGTAACATGCGTGAGATCATCGGTACAGTTAAGCTGAAAGAGCTCTGTACAGACCGTAAGAAATTCGGTGATGAGGTTCAGGAAAAAGCACAGAAGGATATGAACGCATTAGGTATTGAGATCATATCCTGTAACATCCAGAGGATTGAAGACGAGAAGGGCCTTATCGTTGCTCTTGGTCAGGACAATATGTCCCAGATCCAAAAGGACGCTTCGATCGCTAAGGCTCAGGCAGAGCGTGACGTAGCTATAGCTGAAGCTGAGGCAAGCAAGGCTGCAAACGAAGCAAGAGTACTTGCAAATACCGATATAGCAATCAAGCAGAACGAATTAAAGATCAAGCAGGCAGAATTAAAGAGAGAATCAGACTTAAAGCAGGCTGAAGCAGATGCAGCCTACAAGATCCAGGAAGAGACCCAGCGTAAAGTTATCGAGACCACGGCTGTTGAGGCAGATATCGCACGTCAGCAGAAATCCGTAGAGTTGAAGAAACAGGAAGCTGAAGTAAAAGAGCAGGAGCTTGCCGCTGCTATCAAGAAGCAGGCAGATGCAGATAAGTATCGTCAGCAGCAGATGGCCGATGTAGAACTATACAGACGTCAGAAGGACGCTGAAGCTAAGAAGTTCGAAATGGAACGTGAGGCAGAAGCTATGAGGATCAAGGCTGATGCTGTCAAGTACCAGGCAGAGCAGGATGCGGAAGCAATCCGTGCAAGAGGTATTGCAGAAGCTGAGGCTATCAAGGCTAAGGGTATTGCAGAAGCTGAAGCTACAGAGAAGAAGGCAGAAGCTATGTCAAAGATGAAGGAAGCTGCAGTCCTTGAGATGTTCTTCAAGGTACTTCCCGATATCGCTGCAAACGTTGCAAAGCCTCTCGAAAATATCGACAGGATCACAATGTACGGCGAAGGCAATACTGCAAAGCTTGTTGAGGATATCACAAAGAGTACTACCCAGATCACTACCGGCCTTACAGAGGGCTTAGGATTTGATTTAAAGAGCGTACTGGCAGGTGCATTAGGTACATCGGTCCTTAAGAATACTGCAGAGAAAAAGGCAGCTTCTGCAGAGGAAAAAGCAGTAGAGACTGAGGATTTTAAAGAGTAAAGAAAATCTCCCTTATGCGGGAGATGGTATAAAAACGTCGAGGATCATGAGAGTATGAAAAGTGGCTGTGAATCTTGGGACACCCTTTAGTCCCATTATTTCACAGCCCTATTTATGTCCTAAAAAAGGAAAAAAAACATCCGAAGCCTGTAAAAGGCTCCGGACATTTTTAATGAAAGGCGGTATAACAAACAATTTTACGGCCTGAAAGATCAGGCACTGAACTGGTAGTAGTCGGGTATCTCGAGACGCTTTTCGAAATCCGCTACCGGGATGGGCCGGTCGAAATAGTAGCCCTGGATAAGGTCGCAGGAAAGGTTCTTTAAGAGTTCAAGTTCTTCCTTACGCTCTACGCCCTCGGCCACAACCTTCATGTTAAGCTTCTTTGCCATCGTGATGACACTGTCTACGACATTCTTAACCTTGATATCCTCGATACCGGAATCAAGGAAGGCCTTGTCAAGCTTCAATACCTGGAAGTCAAGCTGTGAAAGCAGGTTCAGGGATGAATAGCCTGCGCCGAAATCATCGATGGAGGTGGAGAAGCCCTTGATATTTAATTCCTTAAGTACGGACTTAAGTCTTTCCTTTGTTTTCTCATAAGCACTTTCGGTTATTTCGATTTCTATGAGATTGTGCGGGAGGTTGTATCTGTCAACCATCTGCTCGATCTCTTTGACGAAATCGGAATTCTTAAAGTGCAGTTTGGAGAAGTTGACACTTATGCAAACAGGAGAAAGTCCTGTATCAAGCCATCTCCTTATATCCCTGCATACATGCTCGAGTACATAAAAATCGAGCTGGCAGATTATGCCGTTCTTCTCGAAAAGAGGGATAAATCTGGCAGGGGAGATCAGTTCCTTTTTGGATTTCCAGCGTACTAATGCTTCAGCACCCTTCATGACCTGTGAGGCAGTATTGATCTTCGGCTGGTAGTATACCAGGAATTCTTCGTTTTCCATAGCCTCGGGGAAGGACTTGGTGAGCTGTATGGAATCGATCAGCTGCTCCTTCATGCTCTGGTCATAATATACTATCTTGGCGCCGCCGACTTTTGCATTGTCCGCTGCGATATTGGTCCTGCCGACCACGGTTTCCGCAGCACGCTCATACTCGTTCATCATATATATGCCGGCGGTGATGGATACGGGATATTCGACATCCTGAAGACCGTCATTGGGGTGTACAACTACGGATTGGATGGATTTTAAGAAGCTGTTAAGGTTCTTTTTCCTGATAACCGCCAAAAAATCAACTCCGCCGTGGTGTGCCACAAGTTCATCGGAGTTTGCGAGCTTTTCTACAATCTTCGCAAATTCGATGATGGATTTGTCGCCCTCTGCATAGGTAAAACGCTCGTTTAACAGCTCCCAGCCCTGAAGTGAGAAGGAGATAACGGCATAGTCGCCTCCGTTTTCGCTCTTGATGGTCTCACTTAGCTTGGAGTTGAAATAACTGACATTCGGGATACCTGTCATGATATCCGTAAGGTAAAGCCTGCGGTTTTCCTCTTTTTCGTAGTAAACGCAGTTTTCTATCCTGTTATAACCCAGAGCCACGGCCTCGACCAGTTCCCTGCAGGTACTGTATCCGCAGGAACCGCAGTCGATACAGCGGTCCTGAGAGGTGTGCTTGTACATCTGTGTGTATATATCTTCGATATCGCTGGGTTCAACTATCTGTTTGTAGATGAAATGACCTTTGAAGGTCCTTGAAAAATCAGCCGGATCAAGATCCTTAAAGAGCTCGTAAAGAGCCTCCTTTTTCTCGGAATAAGATGAGGCCCTGGAGTAAAGCTTAGGATTTTGTGCCTTGGCTGCCAGCTCAAGCTGTAAATAGCCCTGCGATATCTCAACCAGATTTCTTACGCCCTGTCCTATGCCCGGGCTGTCAACACAGCTGTGCTCGCATGTGGAAACATTGGTAGCGTAAGGAATGGTTGTGCTGTTAAAAACACTGTTCTCATAGTATTCATAAAAAGGCAGATGATAGATTGCGTTGTCTACCGAGAGGATGAACTTGTCCTCCGGGATAAAATTACCAAGGGTCGCTTTCATCCCGCCTTCGATGGATATGGTACTTCCCAGGGTAATATTTCTGCCCTTAAATTCATTGTTGTATTCATCCAGGTCAATGCCTGCCATGGCCTGAGCCAGATATTTATAAGTGATATTATAAGAAATCTCGCCGTTTGTCTCAGGAGAATCAAACTCCAGCTTCTTAGCGATGCAGGGACCTATATATGCCAGCTTATCCGTATTTTTCAGATACTTGTGGATATAAATGGCGGTACATACCGCAGGGGACTGCACCGGGATGAGCTTCTCGAGCATATCCCTTGAATACTTTTCCACAAAGTTGATGAAGGAAGGACAGGTCTGAAGGATAACTCCGCCCTCCGGATGCTCATCAAAATACTTTAAATAACACCATATAGATATGTCTGTACCGAGTCCGGCATCATATACGGCGGAAATTCCGTTGGCAAGTAAAAAATTGATGACTTTTCCTGCGATATTGGGGTATAATACAAATATGGAGGGATCCAGGATGACGGAAATCTTCTCGGTTCCGAGATCACTTATAAAACGCTTTGTGTCGTCACGAAATTCCCTGGCGTTATGACGGCACTCCCTTATACAGTTGCCGCAGGATATACACTTGTTGGTATCTACCACTATGATATTTTTCCCGGCCCTGGATACCGATTTGTTTGCACCGGGGACAGGACATGACATAATACACCGGTTGCAGCCGATGCAGTTGTCATTTGTATATATGATTCCGTTTTGACCCTGTTCCATGGTAACCTCCCTGTTACAAGCGATATAACTCCGTTATATCTTATACAAAATATATTTATAATCAGTAAATGAAACGTTTTAGCAAATGATTAAAGGGGTCCATATCTCCCATGATTGCATTGTAACATATAATTCAAGGCAAATCAAGGGAAAATTTTTACCATATTTTGAAAATAATAAGCAAATTTTTTAAGTTTTTAAAAAATACACATCGACAAATATGTTGAGTCAGAAAAACAGGCAGATTGTTTTACGGCCGAAAAGCCGTTAATTACGTAATTGTTTCATTAACATTACAATATCTGGTAACAATTAGGAGGAAGTTTAAATTGAGTGAAAAAAGGAAAAATTTACCTGCAATAATTATTTCGGCAGTGGCAGTTGCAGTCATAGCGGGATTGTGTATTTTCGGAATTTTGACAATAAATTCCAAAAACCGTGAGCTCGAAGAACTGCAGACCAGCCTGGAAAAAAGCGAGGATGACCTTAAGAAGACAAAAGGAAAACTGTCGGAAGTGACAGCGGCTTATGACTCTAATCTGAAGACTTTGGAACAAAAGACGGAGGAACTCGAAACTTCTGAAAAAGAAAAGGAAGAGATAACGGCCGAAAGAGATGAGCTTCTTGCAGCTGAAGAGGAAAGGCTTAAGGCGGAACAGGATACCACTGCAGCTGATGAGGCAGAGGCCGAAGCCATCATCAATATGCAGTATATCCTGAATGATGTCATGGGCATGGTCGATGAGCTTAAAAACATGAACGTCGATATGAGCGGTAAGGACAACCGGATCAGTCAGGAGCTTGAAAAATACTGTACCAGATTTGAGGAATGCAGAATGGGTTTTGCAGCCTTAAAGGGTGTTCCTGCCAACTTCTTTGCCGCAGGGGAAGAGGTCATGGGTATCGCCGGTGATTATATATACGAATGCCGGGACCTTATCAAATTTGTATTTGATTTTGAAGACTCTGTCGGATTGCTTGCCGATTATTGGGATATCATGTCAAAATCCCGTTCGACATCTGAAATGGCAGAAAAATGTTATAGGAAGATAGATGAACTTATGAAAGCTCTGGACAAGACCGATTGTCCGGCATACTTTAGCCCTCTGTGGGACAGATGGAAAAAGACCACGGAATTGATACACACATTTACCTTCCGTATAGTGGAAGGGATAGATACCGAGGATTATCTTAAGATCAACTCCGCATACAATCTTATTATGCGTATCATAAAAATCCTTGATAATCTTAATGGTGAGATGGGCACTATTATAGATGATGAAAGTGCCTTTACCGACATGCAGGTGGAGAATGCGAATCTAATATATGCCGAAATATCGAAGGCTGCGGAGCTGCCCTACGGAGAAAGAAGCGCATATGCCTTTGAGCATTCTTATAACGGAGAAGTAAGCCTGAACTACAATACCATTACGGAGATATACCCCGCACTGTACAATTCGTACGACCACTTTGTATTTATCGAAGCAGCATGCATATCGGGGAAAAGAGATGTGGTCATAGAATGCGAGATCCCCGGACTGACCTTAAAATTTGAGCAGAAGTACAGTCTGACCTCACATACCACGCCTATCTATATAAAGCCTTCGGCACTTACCGGGTCGTTAAATCTTTCAAGCGCAAGCAATACCAATATCAAGATCACGGTAAAGGATATATCCGGGGCACTTATAGATACAAAATCCTTCCCGGTACATATATTGAGCATCAATGATTTTAAGTGGTATGACGATGAATTCGGCGTAAGTTCGAAGGACAACATACTCTGTTTCCTCTCTCCGGAGGATGATGCCATCACAAAGCTTAAAAGAGATGCGATAGATGTATTAAATGAAATGACGGACGGTGATTTCAATCATTTTACCGGATATCAGGGCCCGATCTACACCGAATACCTGGATACCTATATCCAGGCGGCTGCTTTGATGATCGCGATGTCAGATACGGGAGTAAGATACAATATGAACCCGTTCTCGATAGACGGAGCCGACCAGCATATCATGTTCCCCGCGCAGGTACTTGAGAACAAGAGCGGTCTCTGTATCGAGACATCACTTGTTATTGCAAGTGCACTCCTTAGTGCGGATATGCACACCTATCTGGTATTTCCGACGGGACATGCACAGGTGGCAGTGGAAACCTGGGCCGGTTCGGGAGAATATTTTCTTATAGAAACAACGGATATTCCGTGCAGCTGGGCGGACTTTGAGGACTATGCCGTCGAACTGGCATATGATTCCTATGACAACAGCATAAACAGCCCGATCCGGTATATGAATGCAAAGGAATGGAACAATTATATAAATAAGAATGATGTATATCTGGTAGACTGCAGTGACGGAAAGCTGCTTGGGCTGACACCTTTTTCACATTGATGAAGGCCTAAGGGAAGGGACGAAAATTTCGAAGCGGAATTATCGGAAATATCTTGCAATTTTAAGAAATTTAATATATAATCGGTAAGTAGCTTTGAAAAAAAGCTTACAAAAAAATGGGGATCAAGAAGGGAGATTAATTATGGCTAAATTTGTATGCAGCGTATGCGGTTATGTATATGAGGGAGATGCGGCACCTGAGAAGTGTCCCGTTTGTAATGCTCCCGCATCTAAGTTTAATAAGCAGGAAGGTGAAATGACCTGGGCAGCAGAGCATGTGGTAGGTGTTGCTAAGGGCGTCAGCGAGGATATTTTGGCTGACTTAAGATCAAACTTTAACGGAGAGTGCAGTGAAGTCGGTATGTATCTTGCTATGTCAAGAGTAGCCTTCAGAGAGGGTTATCCCGAGATCGGTCTTTATTGGGAAAAGGCAGCTTACGAAGAGGCTGAGCATGCAGCAAAGTTTGCTGAGCTTTTAGGTGAGGTTGTTACCGATTCTACCAAGAAGAACCTTGAAATGAGAATAGAAGCAGAGAACGGTGCTACTGCCGGAAAGACAGATCTGGCTAAGCGTGCAAAGGCTGCCAATCTTGATGCGATCCATGATACAGTTCATGAGATGGCAAGGGATGAAGCACGCCACGGCAAGGCTTTCCAGGGTCTTTACAACAGGTACTTCAAATAATTGTGTACTTAAAGCTAAGGGGCACGTATCTGTATGGGTATGTGTCCTTTTTTATTTTTTTGTTACTATCCGCGGCAGGCTAAAGCAATCATAAACGTTCCGGCATAGCCGTAACCCGCCGCTTACGCTTTGCGTTTGCAATGCAGCAGCGCGGATGGTAACATATTTAGCAATATCCGACATTAACAGTACTAAATAATTGCTTGACGTTTGCCTTTATATTATCTATATTTGAAAGTAACTTTTTGATTTAATATCCGTTAATATCTTGAAAGGATTATATTTTTTGTATGAAAAAAGATTTGTTTCCGAAAGCAGTGCTCAAACTGCTTAAAGAAAACGGAATAGAAGAGGACGACATATTTGCTGCCTCCGCCACGGACATGAATACGGATTGTCTGTATGCGGACGGCTTTGTTGTGCTGACTCTTACACAGCTGGCTATAGTCATGTCGGCTCCCGACGAGAAGGAGATACATTCCTTTAAGGGATATATGACAAAGCAGAAGGCTTTTGACACACCGGAAAAAGAATGGACCGTAAAGATCTACCCGATCGAAAATATGGAGAATTTAAAGGGTGAGCCACAGGTGGCCTGCAGTATACTTACAGCTGACGTGGACGGAGTCACATACAGGCTTACCGCCTTTTCCAATCTCTATAAAAGAGAGATGCACAAGCTTGTCCGCACCTTTGACAAGATATGCATGGAGATGAAGGCTGATAAAGAGCTTGAAGGTAAAGAGCCCGGCAACACACCGGAGCACGGACCCGGCAGGGGACCGTGGGAAGAGGGAAAAGACGGGGATAAGGAGCCTGAGTCCAAAGAGGAAAGAATAAAGAAATTAAAGGTATACGGCGTAGAGGATGAGAATGAAAAGGATGAATATTGTCCTACCTGCGGCATGATGTATCCTGACAGGTCTCGTAAGGTCTGCCCGAGATGTATGGACAGAAAGTCCATATTCTTCAGGGTTATCGGATACTTTAAACCTTACAGGGCCAGGATCGCGGGACTGTTCCTCTGCTATATAGCTACGGCAGGCCTGAACCTCGTATGGCCTTACCTCAACGGTACCGTACTGTATGATAAAGTACTTGCGAAAAACAACGAGTTTCTTGCCAGATTCGGCATTGAGGACGGAAAATACATCACCGCTCTGCTTATGGTAGTACTTACCATGCTCATGGCGAGGATCACGATCATAGTCATAGGTATGATACAGGGTGTGTTTGCCGCGAAGATAGTTACGGGCGTAGTCCGTGATATGAAAAAGAGCATATTCGGAAACATGGGCAAGCTTTCCATAAGCTTTTTCAGGTCGCGTCAGACCGGCAGTCTCATGACCCGTGTCATGAGTGACGCAGACCGTGTGACCGGATTCTTTATAGACGGCTGTCCGTATATCTTTATAAACGGACTCACCATTATCGTCTCCTTATGCTTCATGTTCAGCATCAAGTGGCAGATGACACTTATGGTACTGGTAGTCATGCCGTTCGTCATGCTTATCGGATTAAAGCTCCGTCCCCGTATCTGGACGCAGTTCGGACACCGTCACAGAGCCGAGCGTGCGGTTAACAGCCAGGTAAATGACAACCTGACAGGTGCGAGAGTCGTAAAGGCATTCGGACAGGAAAACCGTGAAACCAAAAGATTTGAGAAAAATAACTTAAGATTAAGAGATGCCGAAATGAGCATAGTCGGAACTCAGAATCTTGTAAGGGGTTCTTATTCCGGTATCTTTGAGCTCCTTAACATATCGGTATGGCTTATAGGTGTATACCTTATCATGGTGGCACATGAGATCGAGCTCGGTGTCATGATCACCTTTGTAGGCTACATCGGACAGCTTCAGGGTCCCATCAACTTCTTCTCCAGAGTATTCCACTGGTGGTCGGACAGCATGAACTCGGCACAGCGTATGTTCGAGATCATAGATTCCGTGCCTGAGATAAGAGAAGCGGAGAATCCCATAGAGCTTGATAATCCTAAGGGCAGGATAGAGCTTAAGAACGTTTCCTTCGGTTATGAGGTTAACCGTCCTGTATTAAAGGAGCTTAACCTTGAAATAAAAGAAGGCAGCATGCTTGGTATCGTAGGACGTTCCGGAGCGGGCAAGACCACATTGGTCAACCTGATATCCCGTATGTATGACCCTCAGGAGGGGCAGATACTTATAGACGGCAAGGACATAAAGGATTTAAGCTTCAAGTCCTTAAGACGTAATGTAGCCATGGTATCCCAGGAAACTTATATTTTCATGGGTACCGTGGAGGAAAATATAGCATATGCGAACCCCGATGCATCACATGCGGATGTCATAAAGGCGGCAAAGCTTGCCAGTGCACATGAATTCATCATGAGGATGCCGGACGGATATGATACACGTATCGGTTCTTCGGGACGTGAGCTTTCCGGCGGTGAAAAACAGAGAATCTCGATAGCGAGAGCTATCCTTTCCAATCCTAAGATACTGATCTTAGACGAAGCTACAGCCTCTGTTGATACGGAGACCGAGCGCGATATCCAGAAGTCCATTTCTTATCTTGTTAAGGGAAGGACTACAATTTCGATAGCACACAGGCTCTCGACCTTAAAGGATGCGGATTATCTTGTGGTAATCGATAACGGCAAGATTACCGAACGCGGAACCCACAGCGAACTTGAGGCACTTAAGGGTACATATTACAAGCTCATGGAGCTCCAGCGTAAGGCACTCGCACTTAAAGGTATTGAGTAAAGATACAGAAAGAGGAAAAACACATGGGAAAATTTGACGGTTTTAAGGGCGGAAGACCCGGCGGCTTCGGCGGCGACGGAGAATTCAACCTCGAACAGATGGAAAAGGAAACCGAGGAAATGCTCAAAATGCGTTTTCTTGATAAGAAAAATGCCGAGTTTAAGGCGACCGGCGGAGGATTTGTATCCTTAAAAGTAGGAGATGAGGAATACAGCAGGATCCAGGTGGTAAGGATGTTCCCGTTTACGGACCCGGACCATTATATTTCTATAAGAACCTCGGATGAAAATTCAAAAGAGATAGGTATCATCAAGGACTTAAAGGACGTGAGCAAGGAGACAGCTGAGCTTCTTGTGACACAGATGAACTTGAGATATTTTACGCCTGTCATCACCAAGATCATCAACATCAAGGATGAGTACGGCTATGCATATTTTGATGTTATGACTGACCGCGGGCAGTGCAGGTTCACCATCAATATGGGCGGAAGCTCCGTAGTACATCTTTCGGAGACCCGTATACTTATCTCGGATGTGGATGAAAACCGCTTCGAGATACCTGATGTAATGAAGCTTTCCACACCCGAAAGAAAGAAACTTGACCTGTTCCTGTAAGATAGGAGAATACCATGATCTTAAATTTTGACTTAAAAGAAGAGTACATAAAGCTCTTAAGGCTCGCTCCCGACGAGAAGATAGCCTACTGTGTACCCTACGACATAGGAGATGACGGAAAATACATAAAGGATTCCTATGTGGTAGTTACGGAGAAAAGGCTGTTTGTCCTCGAACAGGGCAGTGTAAAGAAAGAGATAAAGTTAGACGATGTATCGGAGGTTTTAAGCGAACCGATGATAGCATGCGGAGTACTGTTCTATATACCTGCCGGAACCGGCAAAAAAGAGGATAACGGTTCAAAGAATGAGCAGATACTTGTCAGGTTCTCGTCAAAGCACCTTTCAAGGTATGCATATATCGCAAGGGGCTGCAGGCTCTTAAAAACAGATAAGGAAGCCAGAGTATCCAGCAACGAGGACGAGACCACCTGTCCTAAGTGCGGAAGAGCTCTCCCCGGGACCAAACAATGCCCTCACTGCTCCAACAAAAAGCAGGGATTTCTGCATGAGGTAGCGGAGATGGTAAAGCCGTATCCGAAGATGATGCTGGTCATAGCAGTACTGATGCTCCTTGCTACGGCTGTCACGTTGTTTAACCCCTCCATACAGAGGATACTGATAGATGATGTCATAAAGAATCCGGACGGTACGATAAATGATGCGCTTTTGGTCATCGGCGGCATGTTCTTACTCAGCACGAGCATAATATTTATCAATCTCGGAAAAGCATATATGTGCTCGAGGCTCGGTACCAACATCAGCTCCGACTTAAGAAGAAAGCTCTATCAGAAGATCCAGCTGCTTTCGCTTTCGTTTATCAATGACAGAAAGCCCGGAGAACTGATGAACAGGGTAGTAAGTGATACCGCCAGGATCAACGAATTCATGGCCGATACCTTCTGTAACCTGCTCACCGTATTTATCATCTTTATCTTTGACGTGGTGATAATGGTCATACTTGACTGGAAGATGGCACTTTTGGCATTTGCCTTCATACCGGTCATGGCATATATTTCGTTTTCATTCAGAAAATTTGTGCACCGGCGTTTCCATATGCAGTGGGTAAAATCCGACAGGATCCATTCCAACCTTCAGGATGTTATATCGGGTATGTCGGTAGTTAAGTCGTACGGAAAAGAAGAAGAGGAAGCAGAACATTTCAATGTCACTGCGGATGAATTTGCGAAAGTTCAGTTTGAGAACGAAAAATTCTGGGCGATATTCTTCCCTTCTCTGCAGTTTATAGTGAGTGTCGGAGTATACCTTGTCACCTATTTCGGCGGCGTGAGAGTCCTTGACGGCGAAAAGACCGTCGGCGAGCTTATACAGTTTATCGCATATGTGTCCATGCTCTACCAGTATGTCGGCTGGATCACCAACCTTCCAAGACAGCTTATGAACGTGGTCACATCCTTAGAGCGTATCGGCGACATCATGAGCCAGGAGCCCGAGATTTTCGATACCGAGAAATCAAAAGAGCTTAAGATCAAAGGAAATGTACGCTTAAAGGATGCATCCTTCGGATACAAATCCTATAAACCGGTACTTGACGGAATCAATCTTGATGTAAAGCCCGGCGAGATGATAGGTCTGGTCGGAGCTTCCGGTACAGGAAAATCCACACTTATCAACCTTATCATGCACTTATATGAGGTTGACAACGGCGAGATATTGATAGACGGTACCAACATAAAGGATATCAAACTGGAAAACTATCATTCACAGATAGGTGTAGTGCTTCAGGAGACCTTCCTGTTTACCGGTACCATCCTTAACAACATAAAGTTTGCCAAACCCGATGCCACCTATGATGAAGTCATCCAGGCAGCAAAAATGGCCAATGCGCACGAATTCATATGCCGTACGCCTGACGGATATAACACTTACTTAAGCGAAAGAGGCTTTAATCTTTCGGGCGGTGAGCGGCAGAGAATAGCTATAGCCAGAGCTATACTGAATAATCCGGGCATACTTATCCTGGATGAGGCTACCGCAAGCCTTGATACCGAGAGTGAGTACCTGATCCAGAAGGCATTAGAGCGTCTGACAAACGGCAGGACCACATTCGCCATAGCACACAGGCTCTCTACCCTAAAGGATGCAGACAGGCTGGTAGTCATAGACAACCACCGCATAGCGGAAGTCGGCACACATGATGAGCTTATGGCTAAGGGAGGCATATATGCAGGCCTTGTAAATGCACAGCTCGAAATGAACGCGGGGTAAGAACGTTAAAAGCGCGGTCACTATCAAGATAATATGTAAAGGGCTCTGTCCGGGCAGCATCCCGGCCTGATTGACACCAAAGACAATCAGGCCCGGGAGCATACCCGTCACGAGCCCTGTTTTTATTTTATGAAAATTATTAAGACAACACCACGCTTTACAACGCTGGAGATGGAATAAGAAAAAATAAAACCATCACAATCAGTGATGGTTTAGAGTGCGGAAAAAGGGACTTGAACCCTCATGAAATTGCTTTCACACGGACCTGAACCGTGCGCGTCTGCCAATTCCGCCATTTCCGCATAAAGTAAATCGCAAGTGTCATTTTAACACGGCATACGCCAAAATGCAAGCACTTTTTAAAAAAGAGGCCTGCACCTTTATGTTTATCGCCTGCCGGAGTACTTTTCCGGTGCGGTGCAGGAGCAAAGACGGAAAAAAGTATAAGAGCGGGAGGGAAAACCCTGCCCGCTCTTAATAAATAGGGAGAATATTTAACGAAAAAACAAAAGTTTAGTTTATCTGTTATTACGGTTATTATCGGTTACTTCGTAACGGTTGGTGTTATGGTTGTAATTTGCATCGTAAGTGTTGTTATTATAGTTTCCGCTGTAATTTACATTGTCGGAGGGGCTGTAATAATCGGTATTGCAATAACCGTTGTTATAATTATTGTTGTAGTCGTTATAACGGTTAACGGAGCCTTCCGGCATTATCAGTGCTGCGATGATATAAAGGAGTACGCCCGATCCGAAGCAGCATACTGCAACAGCCCAGATGATCCTTACCAGTGTCGAATCGATATGCAGGTACTCGGCGATACCGCCACACACTCCCATGATCTTTTTATCTCTGTTACTTCTTACTAATTGTGTTCCCATATGTTTTTCCTCCAAAACTGCTATAAAATATATCGTATTTTCCGGATGTCCCGGAGTTAGCTGCTTTCGATGATATAGTTATATCACATCCTGATCCCGGATTAAAGTGTTTTGGCAGCGGAATAGATATACGGTTTTCCTCTTTTAAGGGAAAATAACGGTTCGATTTTTTTTGACACTTTACCCGCTATGGTGTAAAATATACCCGGAAAGGAGTGGTTTTATGAAGCTCAAACTGAATATAACGCTTGACCCGGAATATGTCCTTACGAAAAAATATTCCGCAGTCCTGCCCATAGAAGAAATAAAAGAACAGATCTTAGCGTTGGAGCTCCCCGATACAGTCATAGACAACGAAAGCCTGACAGGACTCTCATTGCAGACGGAATATAAAAACTGCGAAGCGTTAAGGGAAGCTGTCCTTAAGATATTGATAGACGTAACGAAACTGCCCGAAGAATGCTTTATAAAGGATATCGAAGAAAACACCTACTGTATAGATTATAACGACACCTTATCAGTGACCATATCCGAGATAGGAGCCAACGCACCTGCGGTATATGAGTCATACCGAAAGATAGAGGATAAGGTCGGCTGGGCCGAATTCAAGGAGCTCTGTCACGAGATACTCATGGTCTCACCCGAGATAAAAAGGAACTCCATATATAAAAGCTTCCTGTTCCAGAACTTTCTTATATCGGTCAATGACGGATGCGGACTGTCCACGGCACTTGATGATTTCATGAAGCTCATATCGGATCTCGAGCTTTTTGAATTTGCCAAAAAGCAGCCCGTGATCGAAATGAGGCTGTCTACTAAGTCGGAGCCCGATTCCATGACCATACCCGAAGCCTTAGAAGCCATATACGGGGATGACGACGGAGGCAAGCTTATATGCTTTGATATCAGCGAATATCTCGAAAAATCAAAGCACAACGAGTTGAAAAGCTTCTTAGCCAAGCTTGTGGCATGGGAGGAATCCTATATATTCTTCTTCAGGATCCCTTTCTTAGAGCCGGACGCATTTAATAATATAAGAAAGGTTCTTGCGGATGTACTGTATGTCCGTGCCATTTCCATACAGCCGTTTAACAATGACGAATTAAAGGAATGTGCAATGCGTGCTGTAAGTGAAGCGGGATATTCCGCGGATGACCTTGTATGGGACGTATTTTTCTCAAGGATATGTGAAGAAAAGAGTGACGGACGTTTTTACGGCATACAGTCTGTCATGAAGGTAGTATACGAGATGCTGTGGCTTAAGGCCAAGTCGGATACACTGGCTGAGGAAAACGAAACTGGCGGGACAGGGAACGGTATCCGCAGCAAGACCATACTCCAGAATGACATACTCTCTCTTTCGCCTTCCTTTAATAAAAAAATGCGCAACGGCTTTGACGAGCTTGCAGAGCTTATCGGAATGGAAAAGATATCCGACAGGATCAAGGAGATTGTGGCACAGGTAAAGATAGCCATAGAAAATAAGACCATGGAAAGGCCCTGCCTGCATATGCGTTTTGCAGGGGCTCCCGGTACCGGAAAAACCACCGTGGCCAGGATATTAGGACAGATATTCCGGGAGAACGGAATACTTCGTAACGGATATTTCTTTGAATATTCCGCCCGCGACCTGTGCGGCGAGTATATAGGTCAGACGGCACCCAAGACCAGTGCTATCTGCCGTGACGCATACGGTTCCGTACTTTTTATAGATGAGGCATATGCTCTCTATCAGGGCGATGACAGGAATTCCGACTACGGGCGCGAGGCTCTTACTACATTAGTATCGGAGATGGAAAACCACAGGGATGATATGGTGGTAGTCATGGCCGGATACAAGGATGACATGAACAAGCTGATGGAAGGAAATGCGGGACTTAGAAGCCGTATGCCTTTCCTGCTTGAGTTTGAGAGTTATGACCGTAAGCAGCTGTATGACATCTTTATGTCATTTGTAAAAAAGCATTTTACATATGATGAAGAATTTGCCAATGCCGCATCGGAGTATTTTGATTCATTGTCAAAGGAATACATGCAGTCCGCAGAGTTTGCAAATGCCCGATTTGTAAGGAACCTGTATGAGAGATGCTGGTCCAAGGCAGCCATGAGGACTTCCATGTCCGGAAGCTCCAGGATAACACTGAAAAAAGAGGATTTCCTCGCAGCATCCGGAGAAAAGGAATTTTCCGAGAAACTGGCTATAAAATCCAAGATCGGTTTCTAACGTGACATTTATATTAAGAAAGGATACCGGAATATGACCAAAGAAGAACTAAATACAGCTACCCAAAGACTTTTTAATATCAGTAAGGATCTTTTTGAGAAGATGTCCCAAAAAGACTCGCGTATTATAAATGAAGAAAAGTATCTGCTCGAGGGTGATTTTACCGCAGACCCCTTCAATGTACATATAAAGCTTACAATATATCCGGAGAACGGCCTCATATCGATATTTTCCCTTCTACCGTTCGATGTGCCCCCGGCCAGATCGAACGAGGTGGCTAAGCTTCTGTGTACCATCAACTATAATGACCTGTATGCGGGGAACTACGATTACGGCGTAGAACAGGGCAAGGTCCTGCTGCGTCTTTCCATCCCGTTCAGAAACAGTATCCTATCAAAGGACCTCATAGAGGAATGCCTGCAGTACACTATCTCTACCGTATCAAAATATAACAACAAGATATTTGAGACCATCAGGGAATGAGCAGGGTTATAAAAAACCGGAAAACTGCCGATATATTATTACGACGTATCATGTATAGTTTTCCCGAAAGGATCTCATATGAAAAGAAAACCTTCAGATTATATAATAATAACAATATGTTTGATAATAGTCGGCCTGTTTTTGTTTAACGGAGTGAACGGTACCGGATCGGATGTAAAAGTCTCGGCAGCAGGGAGCTCCCAGATCACGCAGACCGTTGTAGCTACGCCCACTCCCGTACCGGCAGAGCTGGTGGCAAACTATTCGGGGCCTACAGTCTTAGTAGGTGAGAAATATGACAAAAACTATCTTACGGTAACCCTCTCCTACAACAACGGGACTTCGGAGATAATCACCGATTATACGGTATCAAGCGATATAGTCTTAAAACGCGGCATGAATACCCTCATCATCATGTATAAGGATATGGCAGCCAAAGCGTATGTATACGGAAGGGAATTATTAAGCATATCAGCGTCTCCTGTCAAATATGATTTCGGAGTGGGCAATATGCCTGATTCCAAGGATTTTACGGTGATGGGCTCGTACAGTGACGGTAGTCTTGAAGTCATCCAGGATGAATTCAAAATATCCCCTGAGAGATTGGAAGAGCCTGGCAAACAGGAAGTGACCATATCTTATGGCGGAAAAGAGACCACTTGTTATGTATTCGGAAAAGATCGGGGAAAGGTTCTCTCGCTGAGTGTAGCCTATAATAAGCCGACCATGGTCACCAATATGAAGATAAACCGTAACGACATAACTGTTATAGCGGTTTATGATGACTTCAGCACCGAAAGGATCACAACCTATACCTTAGAGCGTGATATATATTATGACAGCGGAAAACAGCCGCTGACAGTCACTTACGGAGGTATCACCAAATCGATAAACATCGAAGTGATCGAAAGATATATCGTGGGCTTAAAGGCAGAATACACCGGTGGCGTAGTAGTAGTCGGAAGACCGTTCAGAGATGCCGATATGCATGTATATCTGGAATACGTGGACGGAGAATTTGTCGAAACAAAGGATTATACGGTACATACCCGCAAGATCAGATATATCGGCAACAATATCGTGACTGTCTACTACGGAGATAAGTTCTCGGATACCGTGGTGATAGAGGGCACGGAGCTTATAAAGCCTAATTTTGATTATGTATCATCGGGAAAGGCTTCAAACGGAGAGGCGTCCCTAAAGATCAAGACAGCCATCCCGAGATATCTGGATGAGGACTGTATAGAGATAACCGAAGTATCGAAAAAGAAAACAAAGAAAGCCTACCGTAAGCTGAAGCTTAAAAGCGGTGACTACATAGCCTTTGACTACGGATTTGTCAATACGGATGATGAGCTTGAGCTTCCTCTTACCGCACGTATCACCATTCCTGAAGGCTATGATATGGAACACACCTTCCTTTATTATACACCCAACAGGAAAACAGTGCTCGGACGTACCAATAAGACCATCATAAATGACAGAACATTTGAATGTACACTGTTTAAAGTAGGAACATATATGCTGGTATATTCTGAAAGTCTTACAGAAGAAGAGACCGAAGAGTAACTCCCGGAGGTTACAATGCACCCATATCTTGAAATTGGAAATTTAAAGCTGCAGTTGTATTACCCGATGTTTTTCATCGGGTTCGCTGCAGCTTTGCTTATATCTTATGCTTTAAGGGAAAAGTTCGGCATAAATAAAAAGGATATATTCGGGGCAGGTTTTTTCGGACTTATAGGACTATATATCGGGGCTAAGCTGTTTTACTTTTTTACGAAGGTGCCTCAAGTATTCGGGGACTTTACTGGATTCAAGACAAGGCTTGACGCGGATTTTTCCGGTACGCTGGACTATCTGTTCGGCGGCATGGTGTTTTACGGAGGCCTGCTCGGATTTTTATTTGGCATGTGGGTATATGCAAGGAAGAACGGACTGACATTTTTGAAGTTTGCAGATATAGCTGCACCGGGCTTCCCGCTGGCTCATGCATTCGGACGTGCAGGATGTTTCCTCAACGGCTGCTGCTACGGGATGGAATATCACGGACCATTGGCCGTGCACTATCCGGCAGATGCTTTAGACAAAGAGCTTGGTGCAGTCCCACGTTTCCCTGTACAGCTTTTAGAAGCCGGGTTGAACATCATATGCTTTGCCGTTCTCATGTATCTGGTGTTTAAGCGGTATCCTGAACAAAGCAGATCTGACAGCAGTCAGATCGGTAGACCGTACGGCCGTCTGCTTGGCATATATCTTTCCTATTATATAATAGTAAGGTTTATATTGGAGTTCTTCCGCGGCGATAAAATCCGCGGTATGATAGGCATTCTTTCCACCTCGCAGGTTATCAGTCTGCTTTTGATCCCGGCGGCGGTGTGGCTGCTATTTCGGAAAAAAGATACGGCCTAAAATCTTTTATTGTAAAATAATTAAAAAAACAGTTGACAATTCTCATTTGGGGTGATATTATAATCAAGCGTGCTGAGGTAATCGGCATGATATGCGGAGTTGCTGGAATTGGCAGACAGGCATGACTAAGGATCATGTATCGCACAGATGTGAGGGTTCAAGTCCCTTACTCCGCATTCAGAAAGTGCCTAGAATATAGGCATCGCGGGCATTTAGTCCTGCGACAGTTTCGTGATAATCGTTGTAAATTTGCGACACTTATTGCGACATAAAAGAAAAAAGTGCTTCAGGAGTTCCTGAGGCACTTTTCTTTTGAGAAAATAGGTCAGCCATAATTGAGGGCAGCGTTAATGATCCTACATTTTTCGTCTTGAGGTCTGCGGTCTTTATGATAGTACTGTTCTGTGGTATGACGATCTGTATGTCCAACCTGGTCAAGTATAAGACGGTCATCGACATGAGCGTCCAATAATTTGGAACAGACTGTCTTACGAGCTTTATGAAGTCTTCTGGGTACAATTTTAAGCTGGTGGCAGATGCTGTTCAGTTTATCACTGAAGACTCTTCCCTGTATTCTGCATCCATCGTTGTTGGTAAAGATGAATTCATTATCACCAAAGTCCTTATAGAGTGCTTTGAGAGCTAATGAAGCCTCCGTGGGAAGAGTTATCGTCCTTAAGCCTTCTTTTGTCTTAGTATGAGGTACTACTTCAAAATGTCGTTTCCCTTCGTGGTCTTTATAGGTTATTTCAGAACTTTGTATTTTGATAGTTCTAAAGTCTTCGGATACGTCCCTCCATCTAAGAGCTGCGAGTTCTCCACACCTCAAGCCTGCATAGAACGCTAACAGTATACCCACATTAACCATGGAGAACTTATGTTGCTTTATGAAGGTAAAGATGGAAACAACTTCTTTGTCTGTAAAGACCTGTTCTTCATTCTTTTCTTCTTGCTGTTCAAGTGCCTTGTTGCTTATGGATAGAACTTTGAGGAATTCTGTTATATAAAGTTCTGTTTGTTTCGTTTTCTTACCATAGAGCCAAATACCGCTTATCAAGGCTTTTAACTTCAGCCATCCCTTACGATTGAGCTTTCTTAATTGTAAATAATAAAATCCTTTTCAATTCATAGACAAAATGATATACTAATTATATTGTAATTCTGAAGAATGCTAGAAATACACTAGAAAACTATATTATTATGCGTAAACAATATTGTGCAATAGAAAAAATGGCAAATCTAAAACAAAAAAGCAGGAAATATTTCAGAAAAGATGTTAAAAACAGCGAAAAATAAAGAGATGACAAAAGTGTCGCCAGTGGTGACACGATTATAAAAGAGGTAATAAATCTATGAACGAAATTGATAAAAGCTTTAAGACGGTAGTTACGATTATAGAAAACGCGCGTGAGAACGCTTACCGAAAAGTAAATGAAGAACTGATACTTATGTATTGGAATGTAGGTCACTTCCTTTCAGAGCAATCGAAAGAAGCTAAGTATGGTGACGGATATATTGATGCTCTTGTCTCTTTCATACAGGATCAGTTTCCGGGAATAAAAGGTTTCAATCGCCGTGGCTTGTACAGAATGAAGCAGTTTTTTGAGCTTTATACTGGAAATGAAAAAGTGTCACCATTGGTGACACAATTAAGCTGGACGAATCATCTGCTAATTATGTCTGGCTGTAAGTCTGATGAAGAACGTGAATTCTATATGCAACTGGCAATTAAGGAACGATACAGCAAGCGCGAATTGGAGCGTCAGATGGACAGTGGATATTATGAACGGTATATGCTTTCTAAAGAAAAGCTTCTTCCGGAGACGATAAAGGCCGAGCTGAATCCATTCCTGGACTCATATGTGATTGAGTTTCTGGATCTTCCGCCGAAGTTCAAGGAAAAGCACCTGAAAAAAGGGCTTATCGAGGGAATGAAGAAATTTATCCTAGAGCTTGGCAAGGACTTTACTTATGTCGATGAAGAATATACTATCATGGTCGGTGGGGAGGATTATCATGTGGATCTTTTGTTTTATCACAGGACATTGCGCTGCCTTGTAGCGCTGGAACTGAAGACCGGAAAGTTCAAGCCGGAATACATATCCAAGATGGACTTCTATCTGGAAGGACTCGACCGACAAGTGAAGAAGCCGGATGAAAACCCGAGTGTAGGTCTGATTTTATGCGCTTCAAAGAATGATGAAGTAGTGGAATATGCCATGAGCAGGACAATGTCGCCTATGATGGTGTCACAATACCAGCTACAATTACCGGATAAAGAGGTGCTACGGAGAAAACTTCAGGAATTGGCAAATATACCGATGCTTGAAGATAACGAAGGAGGAAAAAACGAATGAGCAACCTGTTTGAAACAGTCAAAGAAATCCTAGAAAAGGATAAGCGTTTCCTCTCCACAGATGAAATCATTATGAGGAATGCAGTAATTGTAAGAATTGGTGTCAGATATACTGTATAAATCTGTCGCGTTCCTCCTTGGAGAGCTTTCCTATCGTAACCCCTTTGCTTCTGGCTAATTGTAATGCACCTCTCATGTCGAGTATGGCTTTGGGGACGATGGGTTCTTCCATTTTTGAAAGGTTCTTAAGATAATTCTCATATTTCGTCGTCTGACCATTCATAATCATACTCCTTTCTGATGTTTCTGGCTGCTTCATCGAAAAAGCCAATCTGGTATTCATGAAGCATACGCATTTCTTCAGCTCCAAATCTTGTTATAAAATGCTGCATTATTTCTTCGGAACGGCAGAACCCGGTAACATCACCATTATATCCGAGCTGTTCAGATCTTTCAATGGCAATAGCGAGAAGATGTCAAGTTATCAATTAGACATGGTACCAATTCATCTATATCAACGCATATCATATATCTATCCCTCCAATTCTATTATACACCTTTTTGACGATTTTAACAAGGTCTTTACAAAGGAAATGTTTCTATGTATTGTCTATGTTGTGATTATGATGTTATAAAGCTTGCGACACTTATATTGAAAATGTGCGACACTATATTCGGGAAGCCCATATTTTAAGCGACCCGAGGCTTACATGTGAGGGTTCAAGTCCCTTACTCCGCATTTACTCTAAAACCATCATGAAATATGTTAACGGAATTGTCCTAATGTAAAATTTATATTGACATATTGCCATCGGTGGTATATATTATTTCATAAGGTACAAATTGATTTTGGCAAACTATCTGAAAAGATAGGACTGCAAAGCTATAGGGACTAAAGGATTACAAGGATGTTATCACATGTCAGCCAGTTGCAATATAGTGTGATTAGATAGCATCGTAATTCCTTAGATACGGTGCTTTTTTGTTTTGCTTTTGAATGGATTTAAACTAGGGTCAAGAGAGAACTCGATAATGAACTAGTGTGATATCTGCAAAACCTACAAATATATTATAGAAAGGATGTTATAAGTCATGAAAATTAAGCAATTTAGTTGCCCTAATTGTGACAGCCAATTAGATCCCAACATGATTGAGGATAACACCTCGATTTATTGCCCATATTGTGGTTATTATTTTACAGTTGAAAATGAAAACCATACTCAAACAATTAATAAAAATATTAATAAAACGGTTACTATTAATAAAAATATTCACAATCAAATTACAAATGATGCAGAGGTAATAAGGGCAAATACTGAAAGAAAGAAACATAGCAGCGGTAATGCGTGGGCAGTTTTCTGGATCATAGTAGTTATAGGGCTTGTTGTATTTGGAGTTGTAAAGTTAAAAGAATATGACGCAGACCAAAAAGCAAGAATGGCGGAACAGGAAGAAGCTATAGAAAAGGCAGAACGAGCAGGAAAAATACAAGTCCAATATGATTCCTACACTTTTAAGGATGAAAACTACAAGACTGTAAAAGCTAAATTGGAAGATGCCGGATTTACTAATATTGAAACTGTAGATTTAGAAGATTCTGGTTTAGCATTTTGGAATTACGGGAATGTGGAGTTTGTTTCAATTGATGGCAAGAAAAACTTTTCTTCGGATAATTATTATATGCCTGATGTTAAGATAGTTATCTACCATCATTGATTTAATTTACGAGAGAGTGGAAAGATAATGTTTTGTATAAAATGTGGAAATGAAATACCTGGAGATTATGTTTTTTGCCCCAAATGTGGTACTCCGACAATAAATAACAAGAATAGGAACCACTCTGAAACGAATCATGCGGTTGAAGAACAGCCGGGTATAAGGCAAAGGCCAAATAAAAAGGAATACATTTCGATAATGAATAATAAGTCTATAAAGAAGATATTAATACTTGTTATAGGCTTAATAATTATTGGAGTTTTTTTCTCGCTGATTAAAGAAAACCCTAAAACAAAAAAAATACTCAATTATGTTAATGGAAGTTCAAAAAAGGAATTTGCCAATATTGAAAGTAAAATGATTGAAAGTTTTAATAGTTTTTGGGGGGACAATAGTAAAACTGATCAGGACGTTTATGATGAAATATCTCAAAAAACTATTGTATATGCAAAACAATTAAATACAATAGCAAATGATATGTTACGCGAAATAGACGATGAAGAATTACGAAATGTACATAAAATCCTGATTGACTATAGTGATGCGTTTGTACAGATCTGTACAAAAATGCTCTATGGGATAGATAACAATGACTTGAGCGTAATTGATGAAATAAAAGAGTTAAAGAAAAAAACCAGTAGACTAGCAGATGAATATTGGTCGGAACTTACAGCTTTAGGCAAGAAGAACGGGGTTAGCATAAAAAAAGTCGATTAACTATTAGAGATATAAGGGAGATACCATTCAGGTATTATCATATAAATAATTTGGCAAAGCATCTGAAAAGGTGTGTCTGCAAAGCTAGAGGGACTAAGGGATTACAGGGATGTTATCACATGTCAGCCAGTTGCAAAATAGTGTGAACAAATAGCATCCTAACTTTTGGTTAGGATGTTTTTGATTTTGTGAGGAGGGATATTATTGATTCCAGGTTATATAACAACAAAAGAAGCATCAGAGCGTTGGGGAATAAGCATACGGTATGTAAATGTACTGTGTCATAACGGGAAAATTCCGTTGGCACAGAAGCTTGGAACGATATGGGCTATACCGGAGGATACTGAGAAGCCAACGCAGGACAGAAGAATAAAGTCAGGAGAATATAAGAACTGGCGTAAAAGACATAACAATAAGAGGGGAGAATTAGCATGAGTAGCATGTTTTTACGCTTTTGAATCATAGGAAGCTGGTTTTGTTATTTTGCTGGTAAAGAATAATAGTTAAACAAACTGTAATATGTTGCAAATATAAAAGGAGGAACTAGGTATGAATAATCTTAACTTAACTAATATGAAGAAACGATTGGAAAAAACTTCACGTAGATCACCAATTAAAGATTATGGTTTTGATGACTTAGAAGACTTTTATGAAAATGGGATACATATAAAACAGGATTATGAGGATATAGATGATTTTGAAGCTATTGTTATGTACATAGGGTATTCTGTGGCAGATAGATTAAGGTTGGATTATGAAGAGTATATACACTGGGCAAAGGCGCAAGAGAGTTTTATTAGCGCATGCCTCTTTAAATTGATTGATGAGAAAAATCCTGATATTACTCTGGAAGAATACAAATTAATAGATGAAACTAAAACTCATGATAGTTATAATAGAGCGGTCAAAAAGATAGCTTCATTTAGAAGATGTATAGAAATAAGTGATACAAATGTCGAAAATTCTATTCCTGCTTTGGGAAAGTATTATATTATTAATGATCAAATTAAGAACCTAGGCACTATATTAAAGGAACAAAAAAAGTATATTAAAGAATTTTGGAACACATTTTTGCAACAATATAAAACCCTTATAAATAAAAAAGATAGAAATATTTTTAAATCAAAAATCTCTGATATAGTTGATTGTGAGCTACATGCGTATTGGAGTAAATCAAAAAGACTATTAAAAAAATATAATATCAAAGATAAATCAATAGAGTATATTAAAAATACCTTTTTTAATAATATTCAAACGGAGTATATTATTGATGGTATAGAGGATGCTTATGACGAATTAGAAGATAGTTATTCTGACGGAATAGACCAAATTGGCGATTATTATGAAAACAAAGCTAACTCAATAGAATTTTTGGGAATTGGTAAAGGTTTAAAAGGGATTGCTCAAATAATAGGAGCGAATGTTTTTAATAGTGTTAAAGACTCCTATTATCTTCATCGAGCACTTGGAAAAGGAAGAAAACTACAAAATGATTTTGATGATTTAGTTAGTGAAATTTATTTTGGTATAGAAACTCAAAAGTTATATGAGAAATTTTTCTATACGGATTTAGTGAGTATTATCACACCGTATTGTTTATTTATTATTGATGGAGGAATAGAAAACCAATTAATAGTTGAGTCTCAGTATTTAGAGGGAATGGAACAAATTGGTAGTTTGACGGAAGATGAGAAAAATGATTTGTTTGTTAAACTTCTTCAGGTGTTTCCATTTTCGCCATACATTTACGTTTTCATATATGAAAACAATAGGGGTTATTATGACGATTTAATAAGATTAAATGATGCTTTAGGAAATGACAAGTTATTCTTCGACAATCAAAATAATACAGAATGTAATACATTTGAAATCTACATTAAAACTCTTACAAATGATGATTTGTTGTATTCTTCAAAAAAGAAGAACGAGTAAAAGAAGCAATTACAAAAAAACTCTGTCGTGAAATAGAGCAAGCGTTTTCTACTCCTAATAGTGTAATAAAGAAAATACATAAAAAAATAAAAGAAGAGTTTGTTCAGGGGTTTCATTGCTATCCGGAGCAGAAATTTTTTGAAGACTATTCGAGTATTTATTGCAAATATAGATATAATTGGGAACTGTATAATTATCCTTTAGCAGTGTATTCCGATAAAGGGACACATATAATAATCTATTTAAATGCATTAACGATAATGCAAAAAGAGAAAAAAACAAATATATTATTTGAAAACATTTATGATATAAGATTAGTCTCATCAGATATGATATTCTATTGTATTGGTAAAAATGATACTATTACTGAAAACAAAATTTCTTTCACTGGAATTGACAATAAAAAGTTCGTTGATTCGTTTTGGAAAGTATGGGCAGTATTTTTAATAGATTTAGTACAATGTACACTCGATAAAACTTTGGCGGTAGTGAGCAATGAATTAAAAGTGTATAAAGAAGATTATTTACATAGAATTTTTAATCTTGAAGCAACAAGAGAGTTATATTTATTAAAGGGCGAAGAAAGTATAAGAAAAATAATTAAGTTCATGACCTCTAAAATGGTGGTTAGAGATTATTTGCCTTTAGCAATATTTGATTGTGGATTAAGAATATTTTTTTATCAGACATATTTTATTATTGAATGTTTTGCAAACAAGATAGGAAGAGAACTAATCAATTATGAATATGTAAAAGGATTATTTTATGTTAAAGGTTATTTAGTCATAATCAGCCAAGGGATAAATCAACCTGAAAAAATGATGCGGATAAGCAGATGTGAATGTTCGCAAGTAAAAAGTCTATTTAATATATTTACCTCAGTATTAGGATATACAGAGAGTGATTGCTCTGAACAATGTTTTAGACAGAAGTTTAATAAATACTATCTTGAATTGTTAGAGATTAATAAAGAAGACTTGAATTTAGAACAGCAGATGAAACGGGCACTTTCCATAGAAGATAGATTTTCTATACGCTATTTTGAGAAACCAACAAAAAGACATTTGATTTCCATGGTGACTGATAAAGGAAAAGTACTATATTCTGATGGAAAAGATCGTACTAGTAAATTTGAACCAATAAAATTGGCTAAATTATTTGGATTGACCACTGGTAAACCGGGGTTTATATGGGTTAATAGAAATGGGAAAGTTATATCTGAAGGTGATGTAGATAAAGGTATAACTACAAATTGGAATAATATTGTAGCCATAAGTAGTGATGCGCTGTTAGGTTTAAGTAATGATGGAAAAGTATATACTAGATATGGAAAACCCCTTAATACAAAAATAGATGTTAATGAGGTTGTTCGGTTTTATGAAACATATAATGGTTTTGTTGTATTAAAAAAGAATGGGTCCATTGATAGTGATTCTACGGGAGGCTTTATTCCAATAATTCAAAAGTGGAAAAATATTAGGAATTTCTCATATAGTACATATCATGTAGTAGGATTAAAAGTAGATGGTACGGTAGTAGCAACGGGAAGAAATAATCATGGACAGTGTAATGTTGGTGATTGGAATAACATTATCTCTGTTACTGCAGAAGATGAATTAACCGTAGGGGTAAAAAAGGATGGCACTATTATATGGGCGGGTTCTCCATATCTAAGGATAGCTACAGAGAGAACAGATATTGCAATTGATGTTTCTAAAGAACTAAACACATGGAAAAATATTATATGTGTTACTTCAGGACCCGGTCTTATACTTGGAGTTGACAATACTGGAAAAATATTAATAACACCTCCACAAAACAATCAGAATATTTCAAATTGGAAATTAGATATACCAGATATCATTTTAGAAGAGACTCTGAGCGCTGAAGATCGATTCTTGTCAAAGGACAATGCCTCAAATATAATTAGTCCTCAGGATGAGGAAAAAGGACGGGATTTGACGGCATTTATGATAAAACAATATAATTATGCTGTTGAATCAGATACTGTTGCCTTTAGTAGATATATATTAAAAGCATTAACAGGAAATGTTGGAGAGTACTTTGGAGAGCTGGTAACAAAAAATTATAATTATTCCAATCTTCCTGATTTATTCAAAAGTGCTATGGTTTTTTCGTGTTCGAAGCAGGTAATTCTTACTGATCAAGCATTGATTTTGTATGGTGATAAAGAGGTTATTGGGTTACCATTTGCTCGAGGTTTGCTAGAATTGCTACCAGTATATCTTATAACTGAGACTACTAATTATAATCATTGGGATCAAAAGACTTTGATGTATCATTGGAAAGACAATAAAAAAACTGATATATACCGTTTTTCAACAATAAATACTGATGAGATTAAAATATTAAAAACTGTTTTTAGATTGTTTAATTATCGGAATGAATCTTCTATAAAATATCAGTTTTTTAGAGAAGGGGGGAAAAACAGAATAAAGGTTGGAGGTCATTTCTGTGGTAAAACAAGATGTTTTACTGATGAATATGATAAAAAGAGAGGATTAATAAAAACGGTTTATTATTGCAAAAGCTGTGGCAATAAAATCACAGATGGTAATCATTATGAAATAGATAGTAATGTACTGTCTGCAGAAGAATGTGACATGACCATTTTGGATGGTTTGAACGAAAAAATATATGCCGAATATGAGAATGATAAATATGGTGTACTAAAGTATTATAAGGAATCTTATGAGCGCATATTACAAAATAGTTAAATGTTATGCGGAAAATTCTTGCATATATATGATAATATATTAAAGTGTGGAGAAACCATAAGATGAAAAAAACTTGTATATGTCAGCGTAAGGAGATGGGAATGAATGACCAAAATGAATAACGAAGAAAAAAAACGCTTAATTGCGAGGTCAAAAGAAGCTTTTAAAAAAGAATTTAGTCATATAAGCGAAAATGATTGGGATATTTTTTTTGGATACATTAATGAAGAGGAACTATTATATGCTTTCACCATTTTGCTTGATGCAAGAAAGGAAGATATAGAAGTAGAATGTTCATTTGAGAATCGATTTGTTGATGAAAACGATACGCACAGATTTATGATATTTGGAGAAGAAAGGCTTCCTCTAAATTATGATAATGTTCTGGCAATTATTCCTAATGGAGAATTTAAATATTTATACGAAAAAGAAGACATCACAGAATCGTTTGTGTCATGTATAGAAATGTTACGAGGGGATTCTTATTCTGGACGTTTTTTATTTTCAGGAATAATAGATGAGGAATCTGCAAATGAAGGATTTGCAGACTTGAATTATACAGAACTTGTTTATATGACATCAGTATATATGATTGATGAACAAAGTGCTATTTGGAAGAGATATTTTGCAGAATCATATAGATTATACGAATCTGGACAGTACAAATTAGCTTTTTTACATTCATTCATCGGTTTTGATAGTTTAATAGAGTATTTGAATGGCATTTTATATGATGTATATCAAAAAGAACAAAATGAATACTTGGAAGGGGCTTTTATTAATTATAACAGACAATATTTTACCCCATTAAGGCTTATTGAAGAATGTGTTTTGGATAGTCAATCATACCAAAGAATGAAGCATTTAGAATCTGAAAATAGAGGACTCATTGATGATAAGCTTCTAACCATTCTTCGCTATGTTAATGATCTTGAGAATAAAGTTGCAGAAAGAGAATTGACTTGTTTTAAGTTCTATGAAAAATTGAGAAATGTGTTGGCTCATGGTGATTCATATGAAAGAGAAGACATAAAAGAAATGCGATTATATCAAAAGTATTATGATGTAGATGAGAATGAAATGAATTTTAAATCAATATATTGTGATTTCTTTGAAAATATCGGCCAATTAATTAAGAAATTAGTAAACTAGAAATAAGAAGATACTTATAAAAGGATGAAGATGAAAAAATGGCGAAATCGCATCCGTTTCCTTTCGTAGATTTAAATTAGTGATTTTGCGACACGATACCCCAAAACGGCAACACCATATGCAGAAACGCCCATAAAACATGGGGTTATCGCACAGATGTGAGGGTTCAAGTCCCTTACTCCGCATTGAATCGACAAAGACCGTCTTAATCTGAGGCGGTCTTTTTTATTCTCAAAAACCTTTGACTGGACATTTCATATTTGTTATACTTTTCATGAATTCACATATCTTAATGGTTTTATATTTGGGAACATAAGGATGTAACTATCATAAAGGAGCAGATAAAAGTGGAAAAGGTATATATTTTAGGGCACCGCAACCCCGATTTTGACAGTGTATGCTCGGCATATGCATATGCAAAGCTTAAAAATCAGACAGATCTTTTAAAAAAATATATCCCCGTCAGATGCGGACATTTACCGGAGAGCATGAAGAAGGTATTTGCGCAGCTGAATGTGGAGCCGCCCCAGTACATCCGTGATGTTTATCCGAAAGTCAGGGACGTATATCTGACTTCGGTAGCCGGAGTAGATGCAGACGCACCCCTCAATACGGTAGCAGCCTCTTATAAGGCTACCAATCCGTCCGTGATCCCGGTATTTGAAGGGGACAGCTTTTTCGGGCTTTTGAGTGTTGATGACATCACAAGCTGGGCTATGGAGGAGCTTCTCAGGAAAGGAAAGATAAATGATATCCCGCGTGTACGTGATATCATGCGTCCTGAAGAGGAGCCCGTATCAGCCTCGGATCTGTTCGAGGAGGCCAAAAGAAGGCTTTCGGCTTCAAAGAAGCGCGGACTTGCAGTCATGGATAACGGAAAATTCGTAGGGTTCGTCACCAGAAGATGCTTCTTAAAGTCCCCGAAGAACAATGTCATCTTGGTCGACCACAACGAGGCCAAGCAGAGCGTAAAAGGCATAGAAACCGCCAATGTAGTTGAGATCATCGACCATCACAGGCTTGATTCCGTAAAAACAGAGCTTCCTATATTTATAGATGCAGAGCCCGTAGGCAGTACCTGTACCATAGTATACAGAAAATACGTCTTAGAAGGTATAACTCCGGATATTGATGCAGCCAAGATGATGCTTGCAGGTATAGTATCCGATACTTTGATACTCAGAAGTCCGACTACTACCCAGGTGGATGTGGCTTCCGCCAACGAGCTGGCCGGGATCATCGGTACGGACCTGCAGGAGTTCGGATTAAAGATGTTCTCATGCATGGAAGGCTTAAAACACCGTGCACCCAAAGAAGCGGTTGAATCTGACTTTAAGACCTACAAGGAAAAGAACCTCAAGATAGGCATAGGACAGTGTGAGTGTACTACCTTAGAGGATCTCGAGGATTACAGGGAAGAGTATCTTGCAGCACTTGAAGACATCAGGAAGCGCCAGGAGCTTGACTGGGCAGTACTTATGATCACTGACGTCTTAAGGGAGCACAGTGTGCTGTTTACCACCGATTATATTGCTGCAAATCATCTGCCTTACACCATGATATCCGACAGGGTATATGATATGCCCGGTGTCATGAGCCGTAAAAAGCAGCTCCTGCCTGAGATAATGCATGCCATAGCGGAATAAAATATGTGAGGGAGTATTGAGCATCGCATTTTGTTTTTACAATAGTTGTAAAACAGACGGGATTGTGGTATATTTATTCTACGGAGAATGATGGGTGAATGTGGATTTCCACATGGTGTTTTTGCATAATATAAGGAGGTTGGGGTCCATGAATAAGATAATAACTATAAGCAGACAATATTCAAGCGGCGGCCGTGAGATAGGACAGAAGCTGGCGGAAGCCTGGGGTATCCCGTTTTATGACAATGAGCTCATAACCCGTGCGGCAGAGGAAAGCGGATATGCCGTAGAAGCATTCCAGAGTGCCGAAAGCCGTGCCACAAGCTCGTTGCTCTATTCCATAGCGAGAGGTGTGGTAACTTCGGGAAATATCCATACTACATTTAATAATTTGACATTAGATGACCGTCTATATATGGCACAGGCAGATATTATAAGGAAACTGGCCGATGAGGGTCCCTGCGTCATAGTAGGCAGATGTGCCGATTATATCCTCGGTAAACGTAAGGATGTGGTCCATATATTTGTCATGGCTGATATGGAGTTCAGAAAAGAACGTGCCATGCGCATAGACGGTATGCCGGAAACCAAGATAGAAGAAAATATCTTAAAGATGGACAAAAGAAGAAATAATTATTATAATTTCCATACCGGTGAAAAGTGGGGAAAGGCTGAAAACTACTCACTTTGCATCAACTCAGGCCGCGTCGGTATAGATAATGCCGTACAGGTCATAAAAGCATACTGTGAAGGATACAAATAAACAAAGCCTTCCCCGTGAGGGGAAGGTTTTGTTATATTACCCTCTTGTTTTTCCATTTACCGCTCTTAAATCTCCACAGATTGATAGCAGCCTTGATACACCAGTCAAGTACCATGGCGAGCGTGATACCTATCACACCCATGCCCATCCATTTTGCAAGAGCAAATGAGAGGATGGTACGGCAGATGACTGTGGCAAATATGGAGTTCCACATGGTAAACTTTACATCCCCTGCAGCCCTTAAGCCTCCCGACAAGGGCCCGGAAAACGGCTGGACGATGGCGGAAAAGATATCATGTATGATAACTATGATCAGCAAAAGACGTTTTGTCTCATCCGACAGGTCATACAGCGGAAGTATCAGCGGTGTGATAGCCGTGATCAGGATGTTCCATATGATGGCTAATACCAGGGACAACCGTGTAAGCTTTTTGATATACCATTCTGCCGCTTCGGTATCCCATGCGCCTATACACTGTCCGACCACGGTGATAAATACCGTAGCCATCGCTATATTGATACATGCGGACAGGGACCATATGGTCTGTCCTGTAGTGTTGGCCGCTATCTGGGATGTACCGAATGTGGCTACCAGCATACCGAGCACTACCTTTGCAGCCTGGAACAGGGTGGTCTCTATGGAGTTCGGTATGGCTACTCCGAGTATCCTCTTCGACATAGCCCATTTTAATCTGAATACCAGTTTCGGTATGATACATACTTCGTTATCTTTTTTGAGACACAGGTAAGTCATGATAAAGGCAGCCACATACCATGAAATGGTGGTCGGCCATGCTACACCTGCGGCTCCGGCCTTTAATACGAAGATACCGATAGCATTTCCTGCCACGTTTATCAGGTTGGCTGTGAGTGATACCCACATGGTGACTTTGGTATGTCCCATGGCACGGTATACTGCGGCACCCGCATTATACAGCGCATTTGCCGGGAAGGATATGGCCACTATCTGCATATAGGTTATGCAGGCATCCATAGTCTCGGGTTCTGTTTCGGGATACATCACCTTTAAAAGTCCCGACCCGAACAGCAGCATCAGTGCCATACAGGTAAGTGACATAAAGCCGCCCAGATGGAAGATCTGGGATGCGGCGAGATCTGCATTTTCTTTTTTCTTATTCCCCAAATACTGTGATACTACTATAGCTCCACCTGCGGAGATGGATGTAAATAAATATATGAAGACGGTATAGATCATCGTATCGAGACCTACCCCGGCCACGACTTCTTCACCCGCATAGCTTACCATCATGGTATCCGCAAGACCTACGACAAGCTGCAGCAGCTGTTCTATAAGCAGAGGTACTATTATGGCTTTTAATGCCGGGTTAGAGAAGCGCTGGCGTTCCGCAGGCAGTGCAGGACACGGCTCTATCCATCGCAAAAGTGACTTCATTTTAAGCTCCTTAAGGATTTTGATGTTTTAGGACATCTTAACACTGAGATATAAAAATGTCAATGCCTATAGTCAAAATAGGTTTTTGATTATGAACCGGAACTAAAAAAATGAAACCTCAACCGGCGGATGCTCGTCTAACGAGAGAAGTATGCAAAAAACTAAAAATTTTTTTTGTTTGTCACTTATTTGTCACTTAAGTCATTTAAACTATAGAAGTGATGTCAGGCAGTCTTCGGGCTGCCTCCAAATAGTACATAAACATACGATACAGTGTGGTGAAAGTTTGAAAACGAATTTTCAAACTTCCATCGGTGTCGCAACAGGCACGACACCGATGTGTAAGCATGTCTGCGTCATGATACGATATATGGAAAAGAAGAAAACGGTAATTGAAGTCCGGGATGCCAAAAAGGTATACCGGATGGGACAGGAAAAGATCAAAGCCGTGGACGGGGTTAGTTTTACTGTCGAGGAAGGCGAGTTCTGCTGTCTGCTCGGAACATCGGGTTCCGGTAAGTCAACGCTCCTTAACCTTATGGCAGGTATAGAAAAGCTTACCAAGGGTGAGATAATCATCAAGGGCAAGTCCATAGGCAAGATGAGTGAAAACAAGCTGGCAAAGTTCCGGCAGGACAATCTGGGATTTGTATTTCAGAGCTACAACCTGATAGGGTCCATGACGGCGCTTGAAAATGTGGAATTCCCTTTGGTGTTTAAGCGTGTCCCGGCAAAGAAGAGAAGAAAACTTGCTGTGGAAATGTTGAAAAACGTTGGACTAAAAGGACGTATGCAGCATAAACCGAAGGAAATGAGCGGTGGCCAGCAGCAAAGAGTCGGTATAGCCAGAGCTTTTGTGGCAAGACCGGCCATAGTGTTTGCCGATGAGCCTACAGGTAACTTGGATTCCAAGACTACCATAGAGGTCATGGACATGCTGAAGGCTATGGCACGTCAGAACAATCAGACCATTGTAATGGTTACACATGACAGGAAGCTTACGGAGTATGCGGACAAGATTATAAACATCCTGGACGGCAAGATAGAAAGCATAGAGATACAGGCCAATTCCAAGGAGGGTAAGTTCCCTGAGTATGAAGAGCCTGAAGCTGCCGAGAAGAAGACTGAGAAGTCATCTAAATCGGTGAAGGACAAAAAGAAAAATAAGGATAAAGATTCTAAGTCAGACAAGAAAGGTACTATGGTAACTGCACCGGGTGACAGACAGACTGACACCGGTCAGCCACAGAGCACAGGCGGATTTGACTTAGCCTACGAAACGGAAAAGCTTGAGGCAGCAGCACAGAAGCTGATAGATGAAGAAAAGGCAGCCAAGCTGGCAGAGCAGAGCCCGCCGGAAGATATGGCAGAGGAAATAAAAGACGGTTTTACGGAGTTAACTAAAGAAAACAAAAGCGGTTTATAATATAAGTCAAGGAAAATGAAAGTATTAAGATAAGAAAGAGAAAACCGCGAGAAAGCATATAATGGAGTATATTAAGGAAGGAATAAGGAAAATGAAACGAGGCAATTTCGTATCAAAATTCGCAACAATGTTTGTTTTAGTGGCCATGTTATTGACCACAATCGGAAAGGTGGATGCAAAGGCAGCCCAGAACTATCTGGAACTTGCCCAGCCCACGGGAAGATTCGATATCCATGTCGAGCCGGGTGAGGTAAGACATTTTCTTATACCTGTAAAGTTGACAAGATATGGTTTTTCACTGTATTCGTTGAGTGGCGAATCGGATAACCCCGGTATCCAGGTATCAAATGTTAAGCTGACTCTCCCCGGGACTACATATTCCACAGCAGAAGACGGAGAAATAAGCATAAGCGGAAGCAGCACCATATATAACCTTGAATTTGATGTTACTGCATCCGATGGTATAAAGATCGGTTACAACACCATTTCCATAAAAGGTAATATCTGGGTATGGGAACTTGAAGAAAGAATGAATGATGAACTTCTTATACCCATCACTACATATACAGCAAAGGAACTTAAGCCTATAGAGGTAGTTGTTGACAAGGCTGTATACGAAGAAAAGGATGTGTATCCCGGAAACAGCTTTACCATGAAGCTGAAGCTGAAGAACGCCGGAGAACGTCAGGCACTTAACACCTTTTTAAAGATGGATTTCGGAAACAGCGGCATAATCCCGGATTATAAGGTTGAAAATATTTCAGTTGGAGTTTTAGGCGCCGGAGACACTAAGACCATAGAAGTCCCCGTTAAGGTATTAAAGACTGCTGAACCCGGTTTTTACGGGATATCGGCATATATAAGCTGTAAGGATGCTGACGGAAATGAGGCAGGTCCTTTTACCCAGAATTTATACATCACAGTAAATAAGCCCAACGATGAAGAGGTTAAGGCCGGAGAGCCTGTTCTTAATCTTTCTACATCGGATAATTATATTGTATTAAAGCCCGACACAGAGGATTCTTTAAGCGTAACCATTAAAAATAACGGTGAAGCTGATGCATCCGATGTTAAGATAAATGTAACTTCAGGACTTGATGCATCCATAGGCCTTACCAAGGCATTCACCAGTGACTATATAGAGGTGGGTGAGATCAAGGCAGGTAAGGAAAAAACAGTAGACGTTCCTATCCGTGTGGCTTCGACATTTAATGCAGGACTTCACGAGATACAGATGAATGTGACCTACAAGGATTCCAAGAACAATGAAAAGACTTCATCCACCATGACCATGTACGTCAAGGGTGAGAACAAGGTTAAGGATCCCTCAAAAAACGGTGTAAGCATCGGTAACGTAGCACAGTCACCCGCTAATCCCAAGGCCGGTGAGAAGGTAACTGTTAGTTTTGATGTAGTAAACGAAGGGTCTGCAGAGATCTCGAATGTAAAGGTAGCAGGTACAGGTCTTTCTTCTTCAGGTTTTGAGCCCGTAAGCTCTGAGCCGTACAAGAAAGTCGGCACTATCAAGGCCGGTTCTAAGGCAAGAGTTTCCATGACCTTCAAGGTAGGTAAGGACATCAGCAGCGGCTTTAATGTATTAAATATCTCATGTGAGTATACCGATGCAGACGGAGTTACAGGTACCGAGAGCGCAGGACTTTACGTATTAAATGTTGTAAATGACAACGTAGGTGAGGGCGGAGCACAGAAGACCTCCAGACCTAAGCTTATCATCAGCCAATATTCCGCTGAACCCGTAGTTGATGATTATGCAGATGACTATAATGATTATGACGGAGCAGATGGTTTTGGTGACTACGAGGGCGACGACGGATTTATCGGAGACGGTGATGCAGATATAGAGCCCGTTGGAGACGGCGAGTCCGATGATCTTGACGGATTTGGCGACGGCCAGATGCATATCTTCAGCGACTACAGTGCTCCCGAGCCTAAGTCCAATGAGCTTAAGGCCGGAAAAGAGTTTGATTTTAAGTATACCTTAAAGAATACACATACTTCTAAGGCAGCTAAGAATATTAAGATCACCGTTGAGCAGGCAGATGGCGTATTCATCCCTGTAGCGGGATCAAACATCTTCTATATTGACAGTATAGCAGCCGGTGAGACCAACGAACAGGTCATCCGTATGAAGACCAGAAGCGATGTCGCTACAGGCGATTACAGCATCTCTATCAAGGTTGAATATGAGTATGACGATATGAGCGAGGTGGACAGGGAGCGCGGCGGCGTAGTTGATGAGAACAACATCAAGCTTCGTGCGGTTGAGAACTACCGTCCCGAGATAGAGAACATTTTTATCGATGCGTATGAAGGTGTGAGTGTAGGCGTACCTGTTGACTTAAGCTTTGAATTCTACAACATGGGTAAGTCCACTCTCGGCAATGTATATATTACCATCGAAGGTGACTTCGAGCTTGCAAACAACAGTACCAAATCTTATGTAGGTGCGGTGGCAGGTTATTCACAGGAGTATGTAAATCCTCAGATCGTGGCACTTGTACCCGGTGAGGCATACGGTACCATCGTAGTACATTTTGAAGACAGCAACGGGGATGAGCAGATAAAGACAGCTGAGTTTTCTGCATATGTATTAGGCGGAGACGGAGATTACAGCGATTACGATCCCAATTTCGGCAACATGAGCGGCGGCTATTACAATCCCGATTTCCCTGATGATATGGGCGACTTTGATCCCGAAAATATGGGTGATGGTGAAGGTGAGGAAGGTACCAAGATTTTAGGTCTTCCCGTATGGTTATTCATCGTAATCTGTGTATCGGTAGTTGCAGTAGTGGTTGTTATCATAGTTGTTGTAGTAAAGAAAAAGCACAAGAAAGCATTTTTAGATGAGGATGACGAATAATGAGATTTATTGACCTTATAAAAATGGGGGCCAGAAATCTGCTCAGGCGTAAAGCCAGGACGTTACTAACCGTTATCGGCGTTATCATCGGAACCATATCTATCGTGGTCATGATCTCCATAGGTATAGGAATGAATCAGAGTTTTGAGTCATCCATCATGGAGAACGGAAGCATGACCGTGATACAGATCAGTGCGAATTCTTATTACGAAGATAAAGATGGTAACTGGACCGAGAAAAAGCAGGAGCTGGATGAGAAGACCATTCAGCAGCTGAGGAACATAGAGCATGTCAAGTGTGTAACGCCAATGATCTACGGTGATGCCCAGCTTTTGGCCAAAAAGAAATACCAGTCCTGGCTCAACCTGATGGTTATAGATATGGACTGTTATGAAGAGTTCGGATATCCGGCGTTAGAGGACGGGACATATCCCAACAAAGCCAATTCAAAGGATGCGGTTTATTTCGGCTCCCAGATGTATATTTCATTCGGATATTTTAACGGAAGCAGATATGTGGAAAAGGAAATAGATTTCGACAAGGATAAGGTGGAACTTCAGTTTCAGCGTTATGAACCAAACCCCAAAAAGAGACCTTTTTCCTACCAGCTTAAAAACATCAAGCATATAGCCCAGTCCGAATCGGGTTATTCCATGGCCGACTATTATGCATTCATGGATATAGACACATACAGGTCGCTGTATGAGAAATATGCAAATACATTAAAGCTTAATGACAGAAAGCAAGCCTTAGCAGAATTAAACAAGTACCAGAATATCATGATAAATGTCGATAACATGAACAATGTTACCGACGTACAGGATGAGATAGAAAAGCTCGGATTAAAGTCTGAAAGTGAAATGCAGTATATAAAGCCCATGCAGGATACTGCCAAGATGTTAGAGCTGATCTTAGGTGCCATCGGCGGTGTAGCCATGCTGGTATCAGCTATCAATATAGCAAATACCATGATCATGTCCATCTATGAGCGTACCCGTGAGATCGGTATCATGAAGGTGCTCGGCTGTAAGGTAGGAGATGTTAAAAAACTTTTCTTATTTGAGGCTGGACTTATAGGCTTCATCGGTGGTACAATAGGTGTAGGCTTAAGCTATATTGTATCATGGCTCATGAATAAGTACGGAAGTGATATATTCTCCGGACTTATGGGAGGCGGTTATTATGGTGGAGAGAGCAGTGGTGCACCCATGTCTGTTATCCCCATATGGCTTCCTTTCTTTGCAGCAGGCTTCGGAATCCTGGTAGGACTTATCTCCGGATTCTTCCCTGCACTCAGAGCCACCAGAATTTCTGCCATTGAGGCAATGAAGAACGAGTAAATGTTTATGGAAAAAACGAAATTGTTCCGTAAAAATGATATGATTTTAGTCTTAGTCCTGTTGTCCTTAGCGGCAGCAGGACTTTTTGTGTTTCATTTAACACATATGGGAGAAGGCAGGAAAGTACGTGTAACAGTGGACGGAGTACTGTTCGGGGAGTATGCATTGGGAACATCGGGGGCAGGAACGGATAGGTCAGAGGATGGTGACAGTCTTCCTGAATTTGATGCCGTAGTCGGCGGTCAGGGTACATACGGAATGAAGGATGTCTCCGAAAACGGAACTAAGGGAGCGGCAAACGACAGTCAGGGCACGGATGATCTGTCGGGGAAAAAGAATATACAGAGGATAGAGATCCCGGGGAAAGTCGGAAAATGTATCCTCGTCATATCCGACGGAAAAGCGGACATGGAGTCGGCGGACTGTCCTAACCAGATATGCGTGCATCACAGTGCGATATCGCATACCGGGGAGACCATAGTATGTTTACCAAACCGTGTTGTTATTGAGGTGGTCGACTAATCTGTCATCCGGAATGACAATAATAGTTATAAGAAAGTAGAAAGGAGGCACCATGAAAAAGAACGGTACGTACCGCTTGGCCCTTGCGGGGATGTTAACGGCGGTCATGTTTATAATAGGATATGTGGAAAGCCTCCTTCCGGCATTTTTTGCGGTACCTGGCATAAAACCCGGATTTGCGAACATACCGGTCATGATAGCTATCCATATCTTAGATTGGAAGATGGCAGCAGCCATGTCATTTACAAGGATCATACTTTCGGGCTTTACATTTACAGGTCTTTACGCGTGTTTATTTAGTCTTGCGGGAGCGTTCTTAAGCATCATGGTTATGGTACTGCTCAAGAAAACAGGAAAGTTCTCTGTTACCGGTATCAGTATCGCAGGCGGAGTAGCTCATAACACAGGGCAGATCATAGTAGCAGTGCTCACTTTGGGTAAGCCGGTATTGTATTACTTCCCGGTGCTCATCATATCCGGTATAGTAGCAGGTATCCTTACCGGTATCGTGACAGGAGTGATACTTTACAATATAAAAAGTGGGAAAAAATAATTTGATTAACTTAACTAAAAACGATTATTCCTATTAATACTATTTCATAAGAATAAATACAATAATTAGAAATTGGATAGATTTGAGGAAAAATGAAAAAAAAGAACATAATAATAATTAGCGTGATAGTAATAGTAGTAATTATTGGCAGCGTGTTTTATTTTTGTGATCCCTTGGAGTTTTTAAATTCATTTGATATTCCTAAAAACAAAGGTGAAATATTGTTTTGCTACTATGAAGCAGATCTGGGAGCTAAAAATCGTAGTTATTACGTTATAACAGTAGGCGGTGATGCTAAACTTTATACTGCAGACTACCCTGTTAAGTATGAAGAACTATGTGAATGGAACAAAGAAGGAAGTGTTTTATATAATAATGAACCGACTGCTGAAATATTAGAAAAAGCACAGAAAATTAACCCAAATAAATATCGTACACCACTGTTTAACGAGAAAAATGAGATAGCCAATCCTGAATCGATATACTATATAGTTCAGAATACAGGTGCGGGCTTTCAGATGAAATCCGTTAAAATAGTGGTCTATAATGGTGGTTTGGGGGTTGAGCCGCGAATTGAAAAAAAATGTAAAAGCAAATATACAGATGCGATTTGTGAGTACATAGATGAAATGGTTTCAAGATGTAAAAATATATAGATTTTTATGACCTTTTGTGCTATATTATTAAAAGCACACTTCTTTACAGAGGAGGAGAAAGGATTTGAAAAAGTACAGGGTATTATTAGGGTTTGTATTGGCACTTGTAATGGCAGTCATCCTTTGTCCGTTTTATACGGAAGTACAGGCTGCAAAAACTCCCAAGCTGAACACAAAAGCAGAAACGATCCAGCTGGGTGAGACTTTGAAGTTGACGCTTAAAAATGCAAAAGGGACAGTTAAGTGGGTATCGAAGGACAAAAAGATAGCCACCGTAGAAGAGAATGGTCTGGTGACTGCACTTTCGTCCGGTAAGGTTAAAGTATATGCCAAGTATTCGGGGAAAAAATACGCATGTACCATTACCGTACCAAAGGTAACACTTAATAAGACGGAGTATGAGCTTAAGGACGGCAAGAGCTTTAAACTGAAGCTTAAAGGAGCAAAAGCGGTATCATATAAATCATCCGACAAGCAGGTTGCCACAGTTTCAAAAAAGGGAACCGTACGCGGATATAAACTCGGAGATACCGTGATCACTGTCAAGGATGCAGTAGGAAACGAATATAAATGTGATGTTACGGTAGTATTGGATGAAGAGGGACATGTACATACGCCTCTGACTATAAAGGGATATGCTGCTACATGTACATCCGAAGGTCTGTCTGACGGCACATATTGTACGGTGTGCGGTGAGGTCATAACGAAGCAGACGACCATACCCGTTAAGGCACATGATTATGAGAACTATGTATGTAAGGTTTGCGGCGCGACAGATCCCAAAAAGCCCTGCGAGCATTTACATTTTGTAAGTGATAAGAAAGATCCGACATGTACAGAAGCCGGGTATACGGAAAAAGTATCCTGTGCTGACTGCGGAGTAGTTTTCATGCAGTCTAAAGAGTTAAAGGCGTTAGGACATGATTTTGTGGGCGGTGTATGCTCAAGATGCGGAAAAGTATGCGGTGTTGATGTGCCTCATGTGCCGGAAGTAATAGAAAAAGCTGTGCCGGTTACATGTACCATGCCCGGATATACGGAGATGATACAATGCAAAGAGTGTAAGGCTATCTTACAATATCCCGAAATGATCCCCGAATTGGGACATGATTACCAGGGTGGCACCCATTGTGTCAGATGTACAGCAGATCTTAACGGTCACGTACATGAATGGGTAATTAAAAAGATGGTATTGCCTACATGTCAGGAACCCGGCATGACTGAGGACAAGCGTTGTGCTACTTGCGGATATGTTGAGACCGTAGGACAGTTCATTCCCAGGATACCTCATGTGTATGTGGATGGAAAATGTAAAAAGTGCGGCAAGAAAGAAGACGAGTAAAAAAGTGCTTGCATTCTTGAATATTTTATGGTAATATACTTCCTCGTGATATAATATTTTCCTTGCTTCCATTTGATGGGAAGCCAGAGACCAAAAGGAGGTGCATGAAACTATGAACAAGTACGAGTTAGCGTTAGTTGTCAATGCAAAGATCGAGGATGAAGCCAGAGAGGCAGTCGTAGCTTCCGTTAAGGAAATCGTTGCGAATGCAGGCGGCCAGAACATCGAAGTGATCGATGGCGGACGTAAGAAGTTGGCTTATGATATCCAGAAGATGTCTGAAGGTAACTACTACTTCATTCAATTCGACGCTGAGCCCACTGCTCCCGCTGATATTGAACAGAGAGTTCGTATCAAGGACAATGTACTCAGATTCTTATGCGTTAGACGGGACGAGGAATAATTAGGAGGTCCTATGAATAAAGTTATAATGATGGGTAGACTTACCCGTGATCCTGAGATCCGTTACGGACAGGGTGCAAATGGTACTGTAGTCGGAAGATTTAGTATAGCAGTTGATCGTCGTTTCAAGCGTGAAGGCGAGCCTGATGCAGATTTTTTTGATTGTACTGTGTTTGGAAAACAGGCTGAATTTGTTGAGAAATACCTTAAGAAGGGTGTAAAGATCGTTCTTGAGGGATCGGTTCAGAATAATAACTATACTAATAAGGATGGCCAGAAAGTATACGGAACACGTATTGTTGTAGATAACGTTGAGTTCGCTGAGAGCAAAGCAGCTTCAGAGAATTCGGGTTATACCGGCGGCCAGTCATCATACAGCAGCCAGCCCGCTCCCGCACCTTCAGGAGCACAGGATGGTTTCATGGATATTCCCAGTGAGATCGAAGAAGAGTTACCCTTCACTTGAACTGACTGTTGAGATGAATTGAATAAGGAGGTAGCGGCAATGCCCTATACTAAGAACAATGGCAAGGAGCAGAACGACAAGGATGCTTCTTTAAAGAAGAAAGTAATTCGCAGAAGAAAGAAAGTATGTGCTTTCTGTGCAGATAAGACAAACGGCGGTATCGATTACAAGGATGGCAACAAGCTTAAGAGATTTATCTCTGAGCGCGGCAAGATCCTTCCCCGCAGAATCACAGGAACATGCGCAGAGCATCAGAGAGCAGTGACAGTAGCAGTTAAGCGTGCTCGTCAGCTTGCAATTCTTCCTTACGTTTGCGAGTAATGTGACAGAGGGACGGTTCTCCTGTCATATAATAAGTTAAATATTTACCGGGTAGCGTAAACAAACACTACCCGGTTTTTTTGCGTTTGTTTTTGTGACAGGAGAACCGTCCCCTTGTCACATATTTATTTATTGTGATTGTCATGAAAATATGTTATAATTATTCTGTATAAGTATTTTTGGATGAATCCGGGTACAGAAAGGTGAAGTGTGGCAGTATGCTTGATCTGATAAAAAAATACCTCTCGGAAGGTTTCATATATGCTGTGGCAGCCTCACCTTTAAAGAGCACGGAAGAAGAGGTGCTCAAAAAACATGCCCTTATCGGATGCTCCAAGGTGAAAGTTAAGCCTGTCCTGATAAAAAACGAAAGGGTCTTTCAGGTGACAAAGACCGTCGGACCAAAGGAGCTGCATGAAAATATGGACTTTGACCGCGTGGCAGAGCTGCTGGAGGATATCGCAGGGCATCCCTTTAAAAATACGGAGATAGTAAACAGGAACGATAAGTTATCACTCCTGGCCAATAAAAAAGGAGAAGTAACAGCTAAAGAGCATAAAGGTTCGCAGAAAGCAGATGCCGTAACCACTTCGAAAACAGGAAAATCCGGATCCGGCAGTTCAGATGCCATCTTGTGGGTTACCCCGGATATGGCACATAACAGGCAGAAACAGTATCTTATGCCTGAAGGAACACCCCTTCCTTTTTTGGTGGAATTGGGTGTCATGACGCCTGCCGGGAAGGTCATAGCATCAAAGTATGATAAGTTTAAACAGATAAACAGATACTTAGAGTTTATAGATGACATAGTGCCTGCACTCCCTAAGGGCAGGACGGTCAATATCGTGGATTTCGGCTGCGGGAAGTCATATCTCACATTTGCCATGTACTACCTGCTTGTAAGCGTAAAAGGACTGGATGTCCGGATCACGGGACTTGACCTTAAAAAAGACGTTATCGAAAACTGCAATGCACTGGCTATAAAGTGCGGATATGATAGACTCAGCTTCCTGCATGGGGATATAGCCCGTTACGAGTCGGAGGACGGTAAGCACCCGGATATGGTGGTGACCTTACATGCCTGTGACACGGCTACCGACTATGCCTTGGAAAAGGCGGTAAAGTGGGGAGCATCGGTCATCATGTGCGTACCGTGCTGCCAGCATGAATTAAATAAGCAGATAGAGTGCGACATACTATCTCCTGTCATGAAGTACGGACTGTTGAAAGAGAGATTTGCTGCGCTTCTTACCGACGGATTAAGAGCGGAGATGCTAGAGGCATCAGGCTATAAGACGCAGATACTCGAGTTTATAGATATGGAGCATACTCCCAAGAATATACTTATAAGAGCGGTAAAAAGGAATACGGGAAAGAACAAACTGCAGGATAGGGAAAATACAGGAAAAAAGGACTCCGAAAAAACGGATTTTGAAAAGACTGCCGAATTTCTGCACGCGGAACCCACATTACAAAAGCTCCTTTTTGATAAAGAAAAGAAATAACAATGAACAAAAAAATGAAAACAAAACCCAAACACAGAGTCAGATTTATATATAAATTTCTGCTGGTGCTGTCGGTTTTCTTTGCTTCGCTGGTGTTTTTCAGCAGCGGCATAAAGGAAAGCATCTTTGATAATGAAAAGCAGACGGTTACCATGAAGGAGGCATCGTTCCCTCTTATCTCCATGGAGGTGGAGGGGGTGGAGATGAACCTCATGCATGGATATGCGGCCAATCTTGACAGCAGAGTCATAAGGGACTGTATCATTCCGGTGACCGGAGAGAGAAGTTTTACGGTAAACATAGATGAGAGAGGCAGCAATGTTAAAAAGCTGAAATACCAGATATTTAATATAGACGGAAGACAGAAGGAAGAGGACAGCTTCACGATACTCGAGGACGGGGAAGGAAAGAAGAACCAGAAGATATCCCTAAAAGAAACCTATGAGACCGGCGCCGAGTATATATTGAAACTGACACTTATCACCAACACCAGCAAGAGGATATATTACTATTCCCGTATCAAGATGTACGATCAGGGAAGACTTAAGGATAAAATAGATTTCATCCTGAACTTCCATAAGACACTTTTGGACCCTAACGGCAGGCGTGCCGAGGCACTCATGGACTGGCTGGAGCCGTCCAGAGCCACTGATATTTCCACATTTGCACACGTCGGGATAAAATCAAGGCTTAACATGGTATCGTACGGAAGCCTGAACCCTAAGGTAGTATATGAGCAGGTACCGACCGTTACGGAGTTCTATGAGAACTACGCATCGGTCAGGATAGACTATATATTGAGCGTCGATACCGAGACTGGTACCGAGTATTACAGGGCTGAAGAGGATTACCGTATAGGTCTGAAAGGTGACAGAACATACCTGTATAACTATGATAGAAGTATGGAGGAACTGTTTGACATCAAACAGTTTTCGCTGGAGAATAACGAGTTTAAGCTCGGTATCTGCGAGCCGGATGCAGCATCTGCCGCTATCAGCCCTAACGGGAAATACGTGGCGTTTGTGTATGGCGGCGAATTGATAGTATATGATACCGAAGAGTTTTCAGCGGCAATGGCATTTTCGCTTTCAAATGGGGAAGCAGACTATACCACCGAGCTTCATAAGAATCATGATATCAAGATCTTAAGAGTCAGGGATGACGGCGGTGTGGACTTCTACGTGAGCGGATACATGAGCTCGGGCGAGTATGAAGGCAGGGTCGGTGTCGCACTGTATGACTACAGCTTTACGGAAAATGTCCGCGAGGAAAAGATGTTCATGCCGATAAACAGTGCCGGACAGATACTTAAGGCTGATCTATCCGAATTCACATTCTTAGGTGACAGACAGGTATTTTATTTCTCGATATACGGAAATATATATGCCTATAATCTGGCTTCTGCAAAGCTTGAGACCGTAGCGTCTGATATAGACGGCGGTGAACCGCTGTATTTTGAAGATGAAAAATATATCGCATGGGCCGACAGGGCCGGTGAAGGATCGGAAGGCACCATACATATCCTTCATCTTGATACCGGGGAACAGCATGAGATAAAATCTCCATACGGGGCCATCAGGCTTTTGGGAAAGATCAACAACAATATCATATACGGACTCGGTAATCCGGCGGATTCAATACGCGGCAAAGACGGAAGCCTGTTCCAGCCATATTACAGGATGGTCATAGCTGACGGCTCCGCTAAGGTACTAAAGAGTTACGAAGAGGAAGATCTTTTTATATCGGGTATAGAGATAGGGGAAAATATCATCACTATCCGTCGAGTACGATATGACGGGGAAAAGAACGAATATAAAGAGGCGGACAGCGATACTATCCTTAACAATCCCGAAGTAAAGAAAAATCCCGTACCGATCGTGAAGCGTACATCCGAAAGGATGCTTACGGAGTACTATATAGGACTTCCGGGAGATAAGAAGCCTGCGGCTGTACCTGAGATAAAAACTGCGGCGATAAGGGTACTGAACCGTGATACCACGGCCAGACTTCCCGACCCGAAGGTGGAAAACAGCTGTTATTATGCTTATTCGTTCGGAAAGGTGGTAGCTGCTGACGAAGATGCGACAGATGTAATACAGGTGGCCGACAAGGGAGTCGGTACCGTTATCAACCGTGAGGGTAAGCTCATATGGGAGAGAGGTATCAAGACTGCCAGGACAGACTTAACGACTGTCAAGGGTGTAAAGGCTTCGGGAGATATCACATCAGCCGAGGCAGCTATGCAGACTATAGCAGGATTCAGGGAGCTTGAGTTTGATACACTCGGCTTTGATCCTGAAAAAGGAAGTATATTCGAGTATCTCAATAAGAACATGAAGCCCTCGATAGTGGATATGACGGGCTCGACGCTTGACCAGGTACTTTACTCCGTATACCGCAAGCATCCGGTCATAGCCATAAGGGGTAACGGCAGTGCATGCGTGATCGTGGCTTACGACCAGACCGGCATCACCTTATACGACCCGGTAAAGGGCGACAGGGTGAAGGTCGGCATGATCGAGGCGGTAAAGGATTTCAAGAAGAACGGAAATATATTTATAAGTTATGTAGGATAATATAAATGTGTCATCCTTAAGCGAATGTGAAGGATCTTACGAAAGGGGGAAACAGAACATGAATAAAAGAGTGTTTTTAATTGTACTTGACAGTGTGGGAGTAGGAGAGCTTCCCGATGCTGCCGAGTTCGGCGATGAAGGCAGCAATACCATAAAGGCGGCAGCTTCAAGCGGATTGCTTAATATGCCCAACATGAAGAAATTGGGATTTTTTAATATCTTAGGCATAGACGATATGTATGATGATATACCGGAAGCTCCTATGTATGCTGTATCAAGGCTTGCCGAAAGATCAAAAGGAAAGGATACCACGACAGGACATTGGGAGATAGCGGGGCTCGTATCGGAAAAGCCCATGCCCACATTCCCTAACGGATTCCCTGCAGATTTTATTGAGGCATATGAAAAAAGGATCGGCAGAAAAGTACTTTGCAATAAACCATACTCAGGAACCGACGTTATAAGGGATTACGGAAAAGAGCACGAGGAGACAGGTGCTTTGATAGTATATACTTCGGCCGACTCTGTATTCCAGATTGCGGCACATGAGTCGATCGTGCCTGTGGAGCAGCTCTATGAATATTGTAAGATAGCACGTGAGATGCTGCAGGGTGACTTAGGTGTGGGCAGAGTCATAGCCCGTCCTTTTGAGGGAGAATGGCCTTATAAGAGGACTCCCAGAAGACATGATTTTTCGCTTGTCCCTCCTAAGGACACTATGCTGGATGTGCTTAAAGCTAATGGATTCGATGTGCTTTCCGTAGGAAAGATCATTGACATATTTGCAGAAAAAGGTATAACTGAATACGTACGTACATCAAATAACGAGGAAGGTATAGAAAGAACATTGGAGAATCTCGATAAGGACTTCAACGGACTTTCGTTTACCAATCTGGTAGATTTTGATATGGTATACGGGCACAGAAACGATGCTCCCGGTTATGCGAAGGCATTGTCATATTTTGATGAGAGACTGCCCGAGATGCTAAATAAATTAAGAGATGACGATATACTGATGATCACCGCCGATCACGGCTGCGACCCCGTTACCCCTTCCACCGATCACTCCAGAGAATACATACCGCTTGTTATCTATGGTAAAAACCTTAAGAAGGGCGTAAACCTCGGTACCAGGAACTCATTTTCTGATATCGGAGCCACCATCCTTGATTACTTCGGGCTTCCGATAGGGATAGACGGAACGTCATTCTTACAAGATATAGTATAAGCCTTCCCCTTGAGGTGTTATACCACATCTTGAAGAAATCAAAATTAAGAAAAACATTAAAGGAATATCCCCATGAAATTAGTTATCCAACGTGTTACAAGTGCATCTGTCACCATCGACGGTAAAGTGACTGGCAGTATCGGAAAAGGCTATATGGTCCTCATCGGTATAGGCCGTGAGGATAGTGAAGAAACAGTCCGTAAGTATGCCGATAAAATGCTGAAGCTCCGTATATTTGAAGATGAAAACGGAAAAACAAACCTGTCGCTTTCACAGGTAAACGGCGAGCTTTTGTTGGTATCGCAGTTCACATTATATGCCGATACAAGCTCCAACCGGCCCGGATTTACCCCTGCGGCACCGCCCGATATGGCAGAAAAGCTGTATAACTGTTTTGTGGAATATTGCAGGGATAAGGTGGCAAAGGTTGAGACCGGTGAATTCGGTGCGGATATGAAGGTATCCCTCATAAACGACGGACCTTTCACGATATGTCTGTAGGATCTTTAAAGATTCTTCGCTTCACCCAAAATGACAAACTGATTCAAAGACAAAGAGATAATACAGGAAGACAATATAAAAACAATATCCAAAGGAGAAAAACTATGTACGAATATGCTACTACAGGAACATGCTCAAGAGCTATCCAATATGATATTTATGAGGAAGACGGCGTAAAGCGTGTAAGAAATGTTAAGTTTGTAGGCGGCTGCGCCGGTAACACCCAGGGTGTAGCGAAGCTTGTGGAAGGTATGAGAGCCGATGAAGTAGTCAGCAGGCTCAAAGGTATCAAGTGCGGTTTCAAGCCCACCTCATGCCCTGACCAGTTAGCACGTGCCATTGAAGCACAGCTGTGAAGAATAAAAAACAGATACAAAAGAGGAGTTTCCATGAAAAAGATAGTTCTTACGGGCGGAGGAACGGCAGGGCACGTTACTCCCAATATGGCGCTTATTGAAAAACTTCGTGAAATGAATTATGACATAACCTATATCGGCTCACTTGACGGTATAGAAAAAGGGCTGATAGAAGGTATGAAGGTGCCTTATTACGGCATATCTTCCGGTAAGCTGAGACGTTATTTCAGCTGGAAGAATTTTACAGATCCCTTCCGCGTCATAAAAGGATATTTCCAGGCTAAAAAGCTGTTAAAGGAGTTAGAACCCGATGTGGTATTTTCCAAGGGCGGTTTTGTGGCCGTACCCGTGGTATATGCAGCAAAAAAGAGAGGCATCCCTACCGTGATCCATGAGTCCGATATGACTCCCGGACTGGCCAATAAGCTGTGTATAAAGAAGGCAGAAAAGATATGCTGTAATTTTGAGGAGACTCTTCAATATCTTCCGGCAGGAAAGGCAGTACATACCGGTACTCCGTTAAGAAAAGAACTGTTTGAGGGAGACAGGGAAAAAGGCCTTGAGATAAACGGCTTCACAAACGGTATGCCGGTGCTTTTGGTAGTGGGCGGCTCCACAGGCGCACAGAGAGTAAATGAGGCAGTACGTAAGGTGATGCCCAAGCTGCTCGAAAGCTTTCAAGTGATCCATATCTGCGGTAAGGGTAAGACCGATCCGGAGTTTGACCACATAAGGGGCTTGCGTCAATATGAATATGTAAGCGATGACTTAAAGGATATGTTTGCGGCAGCAGATATAGTCATATCGAGAGCAGGAGCCAACTCTGTGGCTGAGCTTCTGGCATTAAAAAAGCCGAACATCCTCATCCCATTATCTATAGGCAGCCGAGGTGACCAGGTGCTCAATGCCGAAGCCTTTGAGAAAAACGGCTACAGTTATCTCTTAAAGGAAGAAAACCTTACCGAGGAGAACCTCTTAAAAGCTGTCGATACGGTAAACAATGACCGCGAGAAGTATATCAGTGCCATGTCTACAGCCCTGGAGCGTGACGCTACCGAGATGATAGCGGATATGCTGAACGAGCTCGCAACAGGTAACGGCTGATATCCGGGATGAATGCCGGAATGGAGGAAAAAGTGGAAAAAGATAAAAAGATCCCGGTCACGATCAACATCACCGGCAGACACGAACAGGACGGCCTCACCGACAGCATGGAGGATGAGTACACAGGGTATTTAAGTAAACGCGGTAGCAGTACATACATCATCTATGAGGATACGGAGAATAAGCTCAACAACCGTATAAAGGTAAGCGAAGGAAAGCTCGAGATAAAGAGGACCCCGGTTACCGGGCCGAATATAGGTAGTGGATCCGATCAAGACAAAAAAAACAATGACAACGGCATGGACGATAAAAAAATATCGGATCAGGATGAAAAGGAGATAAGTCCGGCCTCGTATCTGGCATATGTCCATAAGGAAACGGTATCCGGATATTACAGTACTCCCTACGGTAATATCGAGATGGAGACCTTTACCGAAAGCTTTGAGATAAAAGAAACAGAGTCTGCATATTTTTGCAGGCTCTGCGGTGATATAAATATGAATGGCAGTCCCGTATCAAGGTTTACCCTTGAGATCGAAGCTGCCGCAAAATGATCGTTATTATTTTTTATCTTTTGACTTCTTAGAGTCCTTATCGGACTCTTTTTCTTTTTTTCTCATGGATGCGTATTTATCAGCCAGTTTCTGACGGAAGGACTTCTTTCCTTCGGGAACTAACAAGCCGCCTCTTGCCCACTTGGCTTCCATGATGTAGATACCGTTGATAACGCACTTAACTTCTCGCTTCTCAGGGAGTACCGCGAACGCTTTCTCATCACACATGAAGGTCATGATCCTGGGTCCGACCTTAGCTTTAACTGTAGGTACCTTGGAGCCTCTTAAGTACTTGGGTGTCTGATCGATTACTATCTGGGGGAATCCGGCTTCCTTCAGCTTTAAACGCTCTTTCTTTATGACGAACAGTGAGGTGGTCTGTGCATTGGCCTGCATCTGTTCCTGGGCTGCATCCTGCTTTTTCTGGAGCTTTCTTCCGACTATCATAAGTACTATAAAGCCGACTACTACGATCCCGAGTAAGACCAACAAAGGGATCACCATTGCAGATGCACCTAAAAATATAAAACCGGCGACTATGAGTGCCAGTAATACCACTATTATAATTGCAAAAATAGACATATTATAAAACCGGCCCCGAAGGGCTTCCTTTCTGAAACTTTAAGGTGGTGAAAAACCACGCGTAGACTATAATATCATCTTTTTATCCAAAAAGCAAGAGAATTATAACGGGGATTATGTTACATCGATAAAATTATGGTTTTATTTTTGAAAAATATGTGATATACTTATCATATATGCGGACACCAAAACCATTCTATGTGGTTTTTATACCTATATTAAGTTTGATAGTTCCAAAGAAGAAGTCAATTGATATCCTGCGGAACGGTTTGGAGGAATATGAGAAGTTTTTTGGTAGCTCTGGTTATGTTCCTTTTTTTGGTAGGAACATTCCCTATATATCTGATAACCCTGATAGTAAGGCTTTTCAGTAAAAGGGCTTGCGCAAGGTTTTCACAAAGTTTTGTCAATGCGGCATTCAGGTTCCTTATGTGGATAGCCGGTGCCAAGATCACGGTACTCGGGCAGGAAAACATACCGAAGGACCGGGCGGTACTCTATGTATCAAACCATAGAAGCTATGCCGACATCCCTCTCGGATATATGACAGTAGCCGGACTTACCGGATTCATAGCTAAGAAGGAAGTTAAGAAGTTCCCCATACTTTCGCTTTGGATGCAAAACATGACCTGCCTCTTCTTAGACAGGGATGACCTTAGACAGGGCCTTAAGACCATCCTTACAGCTGTTGATAATGTAAAGGACGGATACTCGATATTCATCATGCCTGAGGGCACACGTAACCATGAAGATGAGATGCTTCCGTTTAAAGAGGGCAGCTTCAAGGTGGCCGAAAAGTCAGGATGTCCCGTAGTACCTGTAGCGATATCGAATACGGATGCACTCTACGAGCTTCACAGACCTTGGGTAAAGAAAGCCAAAGTAGTGATCCATTACGGTGAACCGGTACTTACGGAAGGTATGGACAGGGATGCCAAGAAGGCACTTGCAGGCCGTGTACAAGGCCTTATCAAAGAAATGTTGGACGAGGATAAAAAGTTAATATCATAATGAAAACTACACCGGAGGATAATTCTTCCGGTGTTTTTTAGAAAAAGCGTTACGGACTACTTGAAAGTTTTTCGGTTTAAGTGTAAGATATATATGTAAAAATATGTCCCGGAAATCTGACGGTAGAATCAGAAGAATTTAGAACAAAAAGAAAACGGTCCCAAAGACCGGTAAGAGGAGAAGAAAATGGATAATTGTATTTTTTGTATGATAATAGACGGTAAGATCCCGTCCACAACAGTATATGAGGATGAAGATTTTAAAGCAATCATGGATATATCACCTGCAGCAAAGGGACATGTGCTCGTATTACCTAAGAAGCACTGTGCAGACCTGCTTTCCATCGATAAGGAAGTAGCATCAAAAGCTCTTATAGTAGCATCAAAGATCGCGAATGCCCAGAAAAAGGCATTAAACTGCGATGGAATCAACCTGCTCCAGAACTCCGGAGAAGCAGCATGGCAGTCGGTATTCCACCTTCACATCCACCTCATCCCCAGATACAAGGATGACAATGTTCAGATGCCCTGGACACATGTGACATATGCAGACGGAGAAGCAGCAGAGTACGCTGAGAAGATTAAGGCTTGTCTATAAAAGGAGAATGACATGGCTTCGAACGCTCCCATAGGGGTATTTGATTCGGGTATAGGCGGTACTACGGTAGTAAAAGAACTGATAGCGAGCCTTCCGAACGAAAAGATCATATACTACGGAGATACCGCCCGGGTTCCGTACGGTAATAAATCGAAAGAGACCATCATAACATATTCGAGGCAGATAGCGAAATTCCTTTTGGAAAAAGAGGTAAAGGCCATCGTTATCGCCTGCAATACCGCGAGCGCTGTGGCGTTGGAGACCTTAAGGCACGAGCTCCCTGTCCCCGTGATAGGTGTGGTAAAGCCCGGTGCAAAGGCAGCAGCAGAGGCTACGAAAAACAACAAGATAGGCGTTATAGCCACCAGGGCTACGGTCAATAGCGGTATATATGAGGAATTCCTTAAAAAGACCGACCCCAAGATAAAGGTATATAAGCAGGCGTGTCCTCTCTTTGTACCTCTTGTAGAGGAAGGCTGGATAGATGATGATGTGACACGCAGCATTATCCACAGGTACTTAGACGGTCTTCTTAAGAAAAACATAGATGCCCTGATACTCGGATGCACACACTATCCCCTTCTTGCCGAAGAGATAGGTAAGGTCTCGGGAGAAAAGGTAAAGCTTGTAAATCCCGCATTTGAATGTGCCAGGGAATTCAGATATGTATTAGAGGAAAATGATATTCTCTGCGAAGAAGAAAATACTCACGAAAATGAGTTTTATGTAAGTGACGACCCGGCATCCTTCGCCAAGTTTGCCAACTCGATCTTAGGCGATGGCAGCGTAAAGGCGGAAAAAGTATTTATCAAGAATTTTGATTAACCTCTAAGATGAGAAAAAAAAGTAACAGACACCCGTATATATTTAGGATTAAAGGAAAAAGCACCGTATGAAACTGACGATTGACAATTACAAACCACTTTACGAAGCAGATCCCGCACACTGGGCAGAAATGTCGGTGGAAGCCAAGTTTGACTACCTGACTGATGAGATCAAAAAAGGCAATAATGATGCCCGTTTCCATCTTTCCCTTCAGGTGACCAAACAGAATTTCAAATCCATACCTTCTGAAAAGCTTATCGCCTGGTGTCACAAGATGCCATATGCGAACCTCCCCATAGCAAGCCTTTTTTTAGGGTTCTGTTATGAGTGTGGATACGGTGTTCAGCAGGACTACGTAAAAGCTCTGTCCTGCTATGAAAACGCCAACCAGAAGGGAAGTATCGACTCTCTGTACTACTTAGGAGAGATGTACCGTTTGGGTATGGGTACTCCTGTCAATTATCAGAAGGCGGCTGCATATCTTACGGACACGGTAAAATACGATACAAGTAATCCCAAAGCTTTGGTAAGCCTTGCCCTTTTGTACATGGAAGGAAACGGAGTAGAAGAAAATCAGGATAAAGCCTTAGAGCTTATGACCGAGGCAAATATCTTAAACGATCTTTCATCCTACTACTATATGGGAGTTCTCCGCGAGAAGAGGGGCGAGTGTTCGGAGGCTGTAAAGTATTACAGGAACGCACACAAATTTTCGGACGTATCGGAGGAGCACGCACTTGCGGCATACCGCTTAGGTGTGATATATGAGGAAGGACAGGGCATTATCCATGATGATTCCAAGTCCTTTGTATACTACCTGGAGGCAGCTCAGAAGGGTATAGTTGATGCACAGTACAGAGTGGCTACTTTCTTCGAGAACGGACGCGGTACCGATACCGACAGACGTAAAGCAAGAACCTGGTACATCAAGGCTGCCATGGGCGGCAACCCCAAGGCACAGCTGTATCTTGGTGAGATGTATGAGGACGGATTCCTTGAGGAAAATATAAAGCCTAATATCGATGCGGCATTTTCATGGTATATAAGGGCAGCTATAGCAGGAGAGCAGGCAGCTTCGGAAAAGGCAGAATATATCCTGTCACACGGCTACAACGTGCATATGGATATAGGAGAGGCTCTAGACTGGCTCAGGCGTTCTGCTGCCAATGGGAACCAGGGGGCCATCGAGGAGCTTGAAAGATTAAAGAAGGTCAATGCCATAGATGAAAAGAGCGACATCCAGACGACAGACGGCAGCCATTCTGCAATGGCCGACCTGGATGAGCTTATCGGTATGGAGACCATCAAGAAGGACGTAAGAGAGCTTATCAATCTGGTAAAGATGCAGAAGCTAAGACGTGAAAAAGGCATGAAATCCCTGCCTGTATCCCTTCACATGGTATTCACCGGTAACCCCGGTACAGGTAAGACCACCGTGGCCAGGATCATGGCTGACATATACAGGGAAATCGGCGTACTTTCCAAGGGCCAGCTGGTAGAAGTAGACCGTGCGGGCTTAGTAGCAGGCTATGTAGGCCAGACAGCCATCAAGACTCAGGAAAAGATAGATGAGGCAAACGGCGGCATCCTCTTCATAGACGAGGCATATACCCTGGCTAAGAAGGGCAATGACTACGGACAGGAAGCTATAGACACGCTCATAAACCTCATGGAAAAGAGAAGGGACAACTTCATAGTCATAGTAGCAGGCTATCCCGACCTTATGAAGGAGTTCATCAACTCCAATCCCGGTCTAAAGTCCAGGTTTAACAAGTATATCCACTTCCCGGACTACTCATCCGAAGAGCTGGTACAGATATTCATGTCCCTGTGTGACAAGTATGAGTACCGATTAACAGACGAAGCAGCCAAGGTGATCCGCGAGAAGATAGAGAATCACGTAAAGAATAAGAATGAGCAGTTCTCAAACGGCCGTGATATCAGAAACATGTTTGAGACCATCATCTCCAACCAGGCATCACGTGTCATGACCGACGAAAACATCTCTGATGAGGAGCTCATGACCATCAATGAAACGGATATAGGATAACAAAATGTGACATAAACGGTACAGGATATTTAAGAATCGCTACTATTATAGCAATAATTGACAAATATCATAAGTATTGCTATAATAGTAGCAATATTTATATTGTGGAGAGATATAGGACTGAATATATGGAATACTTATGGGACACTCCGTCAGATATTATGATTAGATTGTCAGACAGATTAAAAAAAATACGTAAGCGAAAGAAGATTACGCAAAAGCAGCTTGCGGGCAGAAGTAACGTAAGTTATGCAACGATACGCAAATTTGAGGAAACAGGGCAGATATCTTTGGAGTCATTCATAAAAATATGTATGGAACTTGGGGTTATTTCAGAAATAAATGAACTTTTTAAACAACCGGTTTATAGCAGCATAGAGGAGGTTGTGAATGACGGGACGTAAAATTCTGGAGGTATATTATCACGGAAAATCAGTCGGAAAACTGGCAGAGATGCCTGATAAAAGAATTGCATTTCAATATGATATCGGTTGGGTTCGACAGGGATTTCCTATAAGTCCGTTCTCATTACCTCTTAAGGAAGATGTTTTTATACCGCCAAACTCTTCTCGGGAGGTTTTTAACGGATTATTTGGTGTATTTGCTGATAGTCTTCCTGATAGTTGGGGTGAGCTTTTGCTTGACAGGTATCTTGAGTCCTTGGGCATAAAAAGAGAAGATATAAGTACACTGGACAGACTTGCATATGTCGGGAGTTCAGGCATGGGTGCTTTGGAGTATATACCTTCGAAGGAAGCAGAGCTTGATATAACTACAGCCGGACTTGATTTCGACAAAGTCGCTAAGGAGTGTAAAAAAATATTATCCTCAAAAACATCCGATCAACTTGATCTGCTCTACAAAATGGCCGGATCAAGCGGTGGAACGCGTCCAAAGATTTTATTATCCGAGGAAGGTAAGGAGTATATAATAAAATTTCCGGCAAAAAAAGATCCGTCTATAAGTGGAAAAAGAGAGTATGATTATTACATTACCGCCGGGGAATGCGGGATTGTTATGTCGGATTCTTTTTTGATTCCATCTGCAGAATGTGAAGGGTACTTTAAAACCGAGAGATTTGATAGAAAGGGTAATAATAAGGTTTTCAGCATAACATTTGCGGCTCTTTTAGAAGCTGATTTTCGAGCACCTTCTTGTGAATATGAGACATATTTCAGGCTTGTAAGAGTCCTTACCAAAGATAATCGTAAGGATAAGGAGCAGTTGTTTAAGATTATGTGCTTTAATATTCTAACTCATAATTTGGATGATCATACAAAGAATTTTTCTTTTACATACACAAACGAAAGCGGTTGGCGTCTGGCTCCGGCATATGACTTAACATACAGTGATACTTACTGGGGTGAGCACACGACGTCAGTAAACGGAAAAGGAAAAGATATTTCCAAAGATGATCTGATAAAGATAGGGGTGGATGCAGGTCTGCCTAAGCTATTCTGTGAAAAAAGTTATGAAGAAATATACATTAAGACAAGGGTATTGGAGAACTATCTGGATATTTCAACGCAGAAAAGGAGACGAAGGACCGATATTAAAAAACAGGTTGAAGACCTTAAGAAACAATTATAGCGGAGAAAGAGTTTTATCGACAAAAACTATTAGGAGAAAATCAATCAGAGGGACGGTTCTCTGATTGAAACAAATGTGCCAATGGCGAGGGTTACCATTGGCACATTGTTAATTTACGGATTTTCTACTACTCCGACAAATACAGGATATTCCTGGTTGGTATTAATCACAAATATAAATGGTCTGTCCAGGACAAAATCTATTATTTCTTTAGGTGGTTCAGTGGCTCCTACCACAGGTAAAGGGGTATAAGCTACTGCCTTTATACCTTCCTCATCGGCTATTACGCGGACATCATGAGAGATTTTTCCTATATAAGCGTCAAAGGTATCGGCCGGATTTTCTGTCAGGGTTGAAAAATCGGCTTTTGCAGGGTCAAAAGCATCTGTTATACCAAGTTTTGTCAGACTATCGTTTAAAACAAGCTCCGAACCCACATCAAATTTAGGGATGGAGTAATTAATCCTGAGCGTCCGGTTCTGATCATACGCAAAAGTATTTTCTATAAGACTCATCACATCAGAGTCACTAAGAAGTTCATTTACATCCACACCCTCGTCCGGGAGGATGAACAGCACATTACTGTTGGTTGCTCCTTCGAAGTAAAGCCTGGCGGCACCGAATTTTTCACCCCAGAAGTAAGTACCGGTATCGGTCCTGTTCATAAAGTCACATTCGTAATCTTTGTTAAATGCGTGAAAGAGCTGTCTGGTGTTATTTTCGGGCTTAAATTTGACGGACCATTTTGCTCCGAAAAATATGGTGGTGGCAATGTCTATTATGTCCCGTTCGTTTAATGTCAGCTTTTTTACTTGTTCTCCAAGCAGTCCGCCGGTCTGTTCGTTCAACCAGTTTTGGTAAGCCTGTACATAGCCGTCCGACCCCATTTCTCCTGAAAACGAAGAAGCATAATAGTAATCCGCTAATGTCTGTAGTGTATCTTTGTTATATTCCTTATCATTTCTAAGCCATAGGGATGCAGCAAGTACATTTTTTGAAACACCGTCATCAACATAATTAAGTCCCCATAATGCATTCAGCTGTTTACGCATGGTTTCCATATCATCGTATCCAAGAACATCAAGCACCTGCTGCCTGGTATTGTTTTCAGATATTTCCGCAAGCATCCCAAGCGTTATATAGATATTTAACGGTGAGTATACCCTGTTGCTATGCTCGCTGCTGTTAAGTATGGCTCCGGTAGCATGTGAAGCGAATGATTTAAATATGCCGGTGCTCGTGCCGTCAAGTTTTTCCAACATTTGCATGCGATGGGTAATATTATAAGAACTCCACTTCTGCGCTAGTGAATCTAGCCGACCGTAATCAACCTTACCGTCTGCATAAGTATATTCTGAAATATTGGGGTATTTTTCGGTTTCGGGGTATTCAGCCGCGACAACTTTGTAAGTTTTTATAAAAGACGATCCACCGTCTGTGTTTGCATCGTTATCATCGGGATTGGATTTCAGTCTGACAAATATAAAAACTATCCCTAATATCAAAACAATTGCGGCGGCAATGCTTCCCCAAAGTACGCCGGAGCCTATTGATCCGGTACCACGTTCTTTGATATTGTCCTGTATGCTGTTTTCACTGCGGTCCAATATTTTTTCGTCTATCTCAGACATGCTTTCAAGTAAATCATGTTCATTCATAATGCTACTCCTTCCAATCAGATGAAATCATTTGATATCAGATGTTCCTTAAGCTTATTCCTGGTACGATTTAGGATCACGCTGACATTTCCGGGTGTCATCCCATATTTTTCTGCAATATTCTTAACACACTCCATGAAGAAATACCTGCGTACAAAGATATTCCCTTCTCTTTCGGGAAGAGAAAACACAAAGTTTTTAATTGTAAGTCCCAGCTCTTTGGCGATAATATCAGATTCGATATCACGTCCGTCACCTATACACTCAGACAATTCCTCATATATCAGAGTTACTTCACCTTTACCCCTTTTCTTGGTATTATCCGCTTTTAAACGATTCAAAGCTTTATTTCTTGTTATTTTTGCCAAAAACATTTTTAAGTATTTCGGCCTTTGCGGTGGGATGGAATTCCACGCTGAAAGCCACGTATCATTGACGCATTCTTCCGAATCTTCTTTGTTGGCTAATATTCTGGCCGCAAGCGAAAAACAGTATCTGCCATACTTTTTCTCAGTTTCTTCAACTGCATTCTGGTTGCGGTCAAAATACATCTCTATAATTTTTTCATCATCCATTTTAAATTATACTCCCTGCAAGGTGTATCACGCATATGCTTTATACCATATATGACAACAATTATAAGTATATCTTACAGGAAGTCAATCTGTCAAAACCAAAAAGTTGAATGCCAAACTAACTTCTGGTTTGAACTCGGCCATTCTATTTTGCCAGACTTATTTCTGGTTTGGCTATTTTTCTGCATTTTTCCAGTTGTTTTTTCACGTTTTTGGGGATATAATCAAGAAAAATGCATGGA
>JAFRSU010000079.1 GCA_017427415.1 Lachnospiraceae bacterium
AATTCACTATAATAATGAGCAGACTTATAGGCAACTGTCATTAGACAGAGGCTTATAAGTCTGTTTTTATTTTGAAAAGGGAAAAGAATGAAAAAACATGAAATAACAAAAAGAATAATATGGATAGCTTTATTATTTTTTATAATTTGGTTCTTCTATGGTATAGGAAGTAACGTAAAAGTTGACGCAGATAATCTTGACCCCAAAAGCGCCTATGAAAAGAAATTGGAGGACGTCAGAAAGCAGAAGGAGGAGTTGGAAAAGAAGAAAAAAGAACAGGAAGCTTTAATAAGTGAGTTTACACAAGAAAAAGAAAGTATCGGTATATATATCCGCGAACTTGATACAAAACTTAATGAAATAAATGAGCGTATTAATCTGCTTAAGGAAGAAATTCGTAAAACGGAAGAAAATCTTGAAATCGCAAGGGATGATTTGGAGAAGGCGAAAGAAAAAGAGGAAAAACAATATACGACGATGAAAAAAAGAATAGCATATATGTATGAAAACGGAGAGGCATCTACTATAGATATATTATTGAATTCTGCAGATATATCAGATTTTTTAAATCAGGTTGAGTATGCCAAAAGCATTACAGATTATGATAATAATTTGCTGGAAAGATATAAGGATACGAAAAAAGAGGTGGAAGAAAAGCAGAATCTTTTATTAGCAGCGCTAAACGAGTTAAATATCATGAAAGAAACAGAAGAAACGGAGCAGGCGACTGTTCAGGAACTAATCGAAATAAAAGGAGAGGAAATAGAAAACCTGCTTGATAAACTTGGAATAGCCGATGAATATCTTTTTCAATATATTGATGAAATCAGTAATAAAGAAGTTGAAATTGTAGAGATTATAAAAGAAGAACAAAAAAGGGTCGAAGAAGAAGAAAGAAAAAGAAAAGAAGAGGAAGAGCGTAGAAAGAGAGAGGAGGCAGAGCTGCAGAGAGTAGCTGAGGAAGCACGGAAGAACAACCCGGAGTATCAAGATAAACCTTGGCTTATATATGCATCAAAGTATGATCCTGATGCACGGAATAAAGTAAAATTAACTGATGAAAAAGGATTATATAACATGATAATGCCTATACCAGGTGACTGGAGGACATTTTCAAGATTTGGATTACGAAAGGCACCAACTAAAGGAGCTACAACATATCATAAAGGTTGGGATATTGGTGGGGAATTGAATGACCCGATAGTAGCTGTTTTAGCAGGAACGGTAGAAAGCGTAGGTTATGATAATTCTGGTGGAAACTATGTGAGGATAGAGCACCAACCTGGTTTTTTAACCGTATATTGTCATTGCAATGAGACTTTGGTAAAACAAGGCGAATATGTAAAACAAGGTCAGCAGATAGCTAAGGTTGGATCCACGGGTGTGTCAACAGGCCCCCATTTACATTTTGGTATTAAAATAGATGGACAATTTACTGATCCGGCACCATATATTGAGCACTTGTATCCACCTAAAGGGGAATAAATGTCATTTGCCGGTCCTTATATCGGGGCTTACCGAATGTAAATCTCCGTCCGATATCAAAATGTTGACGGTGTTTCTGATGTTGCCAATTGTTGTTAGAGATTATTGGTGGTGGGTTATATAAATAATTATAAATTATGGAAACATCGGAAACGATAGACGCAGAATATAAAAAGATATCGTCCGGAGTTTTCATTCGGTAAGCCCCGATATAAGGACCGGCAAAAGGTAATGGATTATATTTGTAGATGAGGATTATATGTATATGGAGACAATAAAAAACACGAATACCATTATAGAAATACCTATAAAAGAAATGCAGCCCTTTAAAAATCATCCATTTAAGATAAATGATGACGCAAAAATGCAGGAACTTGTGGAAAGTATAAAATACAATGGGATCCTGGTTCCCGGGGTTGTAAGACCGTTGGGTAAAGGAGAATATGAGATTATTTCTGGTCATAGAAGAAAAAGAGCATGTGAACTTCTTAATTTAAAAACGATGCCTGTTTACATAAAAGAGTATACAGACGATGATGCTGTTGTGGCTATGATCGATTCAAATATTCAACGAGAGGGATTACTTCCAAGCGAGAAAGCGTTTGCATATAAAATGAAGTATTTGGCTCTTACGCATCAGGGCATAAAGACTGATATATCTTCCACCCAAGTTGGGTGGAAGAATGAAACGGCACATATCTTAGGAGAGACATTTGGAGAAAGCAAAAACCAAGTACGACGATATATACGTTTAACGGAGTTAATTCCTGAACTGTTGAATATGGTTGATCAGAAAAAGATAAAACTGGTTCCTGCTGTTGATTTGTCTTTTCTAACAAAAATTCAACAAGAAATACTTGTTAAGGTGATTAAGAAAGATGATGTGTATCCTTCCATTGAGCAGGCACAGCGATTAAAACAACTGGGTAAAGATAAAATATATTCTAAAGAAACGGTTCATGCTGTTTTGTTAGGAAGCACCGGAAAGAAGAGACAGTTTTCATTAAAATACGATAGTGTTCGGAAATATTTTAATGAAGATGAATCTGATGAAGATATAGAGAAAATAATATACGGATTGCTCGAGAATTGGGCTGAAAGGAGGAAATACGTAAAATAAGATACTAGAGTATAAATTGAAGGGAATTGCGTGTCCCAAACGCGCAAAGAGTAATCACGTCCGGATGCGTCCGGGCGTGTTTACTTTAAACTTAAGGAACCTTAGTATCAATAAAGCAAAACAACTGAATATGAGAAACCTTGACGCTCCCCAGTGGAGCTGTCTATAACTATGAATTGGGTCTAACTGATTAGACCAGAAGGAGGGACTTATGAAGAAAATCATGAGTATATTTATAGTAATGGCACTCGTTATAGGGATTATTCCTTATAATACAACCAAGGCAAAGACCAAATACGATCGAGAAATGATCTCTGGTTACGTCACAGCAAATTATTCTGCTCAGGACGAAAAGATCATGAAGGCGCTCAAGAAGAACGCTTGGAGCTCTCGTGCAAACGAGGATTCTACGATCGTCTCCAGGTCGTACGCAATGTACAAAATCTACAAGGCACTCAAGGATTTGGGTATAGTAGACGGTACCAATTATGACTGGGATGAGGAAGGCTTCAAGCCTATATCGCTTCGCGCAGCAGGCTACACAAAGATTTTGGGCCCCACAAAGACTCAGCGCAAGGCTGTAAAGTGGATGCTTACAAATTCGGCATACTACTACACAAATATTGAAAGAGGTATTAGGAAGCCGGAGCCGTTTGATGGATATCAACAGCTCACCAGGGCTGAACTTGTCAATATGATTGGTTCGGCGATCATGAGAATCTATCCTCAGAATCTTAAAGACTATGCATTGTCTACCACCTGGGAATCTAGCCCAGATTTCTACGGCTTTGATGCGGATGAAACTGCCTTTTATAAAGGCGTAATCGTTGGCACAGAGATCGAATTGGATGATTATGCTACCAAGGAAGATCTGAGCCGTGCGCTCAAGAACTTCAAGATTGTAGCAAAGTATGCAATTCGCCCTGTATACAAAGACACTCCTAAAGCGTACACCAAGGAAGAATGCTTGGCGGAAGTGGCAGAGCTTCAAAGCTGGCTCGAAGAGCGCTATGGCGCGAAAATGGAGATGATGTATGGAACCGATGAAATCTATCGCATTGAAGGGCACGGCATGAGAAATAGTAGTCGGGTTGAGTTTGATCTTGCCGACTACGATGGCGGCGCTAGCAAATGTTGGATGATTACGCTCAATTTCACGCTTTCGTTGTCAAACGGACAGCGGTATGTTTTTAGAGGCACTAAAATAAGCTTTATTGATACAATTAAAAAAATCATTACGGTTAACCTCGGCTAACTGTAAAAAGCCACCAAAAAACTGGTGGCTTTTCTTCCCAGCTTATCCGCAAGGATTATACATAGATATACGGCATTTCGCCGGAGCATTGAAGGGAATTGCGTGTCCCAAACGCGCAAAGAGTAATCACACTTATTTAATATATTATCATTTATATTTTCATTCGTATGAGATAAACACTATGAGAATAAAAAAGAAAAGAGAAGAAACACCACTTCATGAGCTTTGTAATGCACTATGTTCAGATGAGTCTGCTAAGATTTTTAGGAATCAGATTGACATGTTTCAAACACTTATCCCGTTTTTAAGTGATCAGTTGACTTATGGAGTGAAGAACTACAAGCCGTATAATGTAGATTCCTTGATAGAAGATATAAAGAGATTTTTATTATTAAAGTATGAGAATATGATTACAGGTATCCGAAAAGATCCGGAGGATAATGAAAGAAATCTATATTCCTGTATGCATCGATATATTATAAATAATATCGCCAATAGAGATACAACTCGTTCCAATATTTATGAAAAGAATAAAAGGTCAGAAGATAAATACTCGATCAGAGAAATGTCTTTTTATAGTATGGATAGTAGTAATTTGGATGCTGCATTTCTAAAAAATAATGGACAGATGGGAGTAAACATTAACCATATAATAATGAACAGGAGGTCGCTTCCAAAAGAACTTAAAAAGGTTTTTCAAGATAATAATGAAGATTATTCGATTCTTATTTACAGGTGTTTTTGGATGCTGCAATATCATTGCATTTATTATGGGAATGAAAATGAATTGAAATGTTATCAAATCAGCAGGAATTTAAATCGTAATGATTTTCAAACTTCCAGATTTATAGAGTTATTTAAGATCAACCAGACTAAAGCTGTGGCTATTTATAATTCTTTACAGACGCATTGCCGGAAATACTCACATTATTTTGAGACCGGAAAGAACAAAATTTCTTTTTTGTCACTTGCCAGAGTTATAGTTGATGTTATAATAGAACAATTGAATCTACAAGGGAGAATTTCTTTGGAGAAGATTAAAAATACTGATATGCTGGAAAATAGCATGACGAAAGTTACAGAGGCAAAGCAGTTTGAGGATTATCAAAATTTTTTGGGTGGATATGGTACTGATTCTTATGACAGATGGTGTATGTTAAAGAAATTCGCTCCTATAAACTGTTATGCGGCGGAGGAGATGGCTTCGGCATATTACTGGGGGAAATCTTATGTAATAAGATCAAGAAAAGATTTTGAGGTTGAACAGGATTATAATAAGGCAATTGAGTGGTTTATTAAGGCAATCGAGATGTCTGATCCTCCAATGCAGACAGCTTGTTGGTCTCTGGGCAGTGCTTTACTTAATAGGAAATACTCATCGGAAGAAGAATATAATGAGGCTGAGAAGAAAGCGTTAGCGTATTTTAATATGGTTAGGGACTACCCGGCTATTGATAACGCTGTAGCAAAGCTGCTCTTTAGAGATGGAGATAGGATGTATTCGAAGTGGAATGGCGATCCTGATATATATGAAGATATTTTAATCAAATATTTGTCGGCTATAAGACTTGCAGACAAAGCAGGACAGATGCATTGGTTCTTTGGACATAATCAGATAGCTTTGTTTCTAAAAAGACATGCTTCAGATATTCGATTACTTGATGATTTAAGTAGCAGGCTTGAATTAAGCGTTCCTTTTGATATTGAGTCACAGCTGACTAAGTCTGCATCGTATGGAAATCCATGGGCATTAAAACAATTATCTGTTTTTATGCTTGAAAAAGGCGAAAGGGATAAGGCAAAAGAATTGATGGAGGAAGCCATTGAGGCAAAATATGATGCGGCTTTTTATGAGTTGGCGATGCGGTTTTATGACCGAGGTTCTGCGGAGTGGGTTAAGTATCTTAAAAACGCATCAGATCTTGGGTTTCCTAGAGCAACATATGAGTTGATGCTTGAAGAAAAGGACAAGAAAAGAAAAGATAAATTCCGAAAGCTGTGTCTGCAACAAGCTTATGCGGAAAAGCATCTGGACATTGAATTGATTGGAAAAATAGATTAGGAAAGTTATTTTAGCATACGGTTTAGTTTAATCGTGTGCTATTTTTTTGACAATTAAATGGGCTTTTTTGACAATCGATATAAAAAATAAGCCATGATATAATGTGACCATAGTAGCAAGGAAAGAACTCTATGCCGGAAGTCCGGTTACAATTTATAGTTACGTTAGAAAGTCTTTATTGATACTTACTAAATCGGAATCTATTAACAACCGCCTTTAAAAAATTGATTTTTTATAGATACATTTATTTTCGTATTATAAAAAAATCCCTCCTTTCAAAGTAATGATTAAAAGATTTCCGGGCTTCCGGTAAATAGTTCTTTCATAAATATTATATATCGAAGTACTTCTGAAATTGGTGAAGAGGCAGGTGCTTCACCGATATTAAACAAGCCTGTATGAGGTGACAAATCATATGGATGTAACAAAATATCTTTCCTATGGGATGGTATTCCATCAGCAGATCAGAAGAGCAAAGGAAGCCGCGAATGATAAAAACTGGGAATGGGAGAATTGTCTTCCGGACCCAATGACTGCTGAAGAATGTGAGCTTGTGATGGCTATAGCAGGATGCTGGAGCAAACCTAATCCTAAAAACGGATGTACAAAGTTCTTTACAGATCAGCGCCATCCGTTTTGGGCGGAACTTCACCAGCCCTATGTATAAGGAGGAGACAGCTATGGATCATTCTATACACGCAGGAGCTTTAAAACTGCTGATTGATGGTCTGGAGACCATGGTAGCAGCTTTAGAATTATTACAGATGCACTATGAAACAGAGTCAGAAGACGAGCAAACTGAAATTCAAAAGGAGGACACAACATGAATGGACATGTTAATGTAACTTCAAGGATCATCGTACCGTGCCGTTTTGCTTTTTTTAACTGCTGGCGTCCTAAGACACAATATAATGGGGAGCAGAAGTACAGTCTGGTAATGGTGATTGACAAAAATGACGGCGAGACTATAGACATGATAGAGGATGCTATAGAGTCCATCAAAGGACAATCTCTTCAGGTGTGGGGAGGCAGGATACCTAACAATCTTAAGCTTCCTTTACATGACGGCGATGATGAGAAAAATGGCAGTCCGATGTTTAAAAATTGTTATTATATGAACGCTAAGAGTAAGGAACCTCCTCAGATTGTAGATAGCAATGTTCAGCCTATAACCGATCAAACAGAAGTTTATTCCGGATGTTATGGTAAGGTAAGCATAGTATTATATAGCTATAACATCGGGGGCTCACGAGGTATTTCGGCATGGTTGGGTAATATACAGAAACTGAAAGATGGAGAGCCTTTTTCCGGAAGGATTAATGCCAAAGATGAATTTGTGGTTATGGAAGGGTAGGTGTGAGTCATGAGTAATATAAATAGTGACTGGATCTACAGTCTGGCAAAGGAGGGGAATGGGAATATACTTCCCTCACTGTTAAACATATCCCTCATAATGAATAATGATGAAGGTTTAAAAAATATAGTATTTAATGAAATGAATGGTCTTTATGAGAACATAGGTCCGCTTCCCTGGAGAAAGTGGACTGGAGGATGGCAGCAGAGTGATTTTTCATGCCTGCAGCTTTATCTTGAACAGAATTATGGTATATATGCACCGAGTAGATGCAGGGAAGCTTTTACAGCAAGTCTTACTACCGTTCGCAGATATCATCCGGTAAAAAAATACCTTGAGTCATTAGAATGGGATGGAACTAACAGGATTGACACTGTACTGACAGATTATCTTTGGGCGGAAGATACACGTTATACGAGACTTGTTACCAGAAAAACCTTAGTGGCTGCTGTAGCACGTGTATTTAACCCCGGAATAAAGTTTGATCATGTTCTGGTATTATGTGGAAAACAGGGCATTGGAAAAAGCACTTTATTCTCTATGCTTGGGAGACAATGGTATTCGGATTCTATGACTATATCGGACATGAAGGATAAAACTGCCTCTGAGAAGCTCCAGGGAGTGTGGATAATGGAGCTTGGGGAGCTGGCAGGCTTGAGAAAAGTTGATGTCGAGATAGTCAAGTCTTTTATTACACGACAGACTGATACCTACAGACCTGCATACGGACAATATGTGGAAAATCATAAGCGTGCATGTGTTATAGTGGGGACGACAAATGCGGACAATGGTTTTTTAAGAGATATCTCAGGCAACAGACGTTTTTGGCCTGTAAAGGTAAAGAGACAGATAACGGATCCATGGAAATTTTCTGAACTGGATGTGGATCAGATATGGGCGGAGGCTTATCAGGCTTATATGGATGGAGAAACACTCTATCTTGAAAGCAGTGATGAGGCTTTGGCTGATACGGTTCAAAGAGAAGAAATGGAAGTGGATCCCAGGGCAGGTATAATAGAAGATTACTTGAAAAATCCAGCAAAAAACGAGGTTTGTCTGATGGAAATCTGGTGTGAGTGCTTAAGACGCCAGCGTCAGGATATGAAGAAAAGAGATGCATACGAGATAGAAGCGATTCTTAGGAAAACGGGTGAATGGGAACTTTACAGTGGAAACTCATCCGGAAAGTGCCGTACACTGAACTATGGTATACAGCGTGTCTTTGTAAGGAAAGAGAGTGTGTATAATGAGGAAAAATACGGATAATACTGCACTTGTTCATGATCATTTGATGAAGAATAGCAGGTCGGTTATTTTGGCAGAACCTTGGATGATACCCTCGGCCATGTTTATATCTGAATCAGTCGATTATATGATGACACACAAAATAAAGCATTTTATAGTTATAGTTCAAAAAAAAATACTGGAAATGGAATGGCTTCCGCTTCTTAAAGGAGCTCAAAATAAAAATTTGACGTATGCAATCGCTATGAATGAGGTTGGCAGAAAATTGGAAGCATTCCATTCAGGTAAACAGATGATTCTTACTAATGATGAAAGTCTGGATTGGATATTGAGAGAAGTAATGCCGGAAGATTTTTGTTTGGTGATAGATGAGTTGTCAAGATACCGTCATTTTAAAAGCAAAAAATATGGTGTTATAAGAAAATTGTGTTCAGCAGCTAAAGGAATTATTGCATTTAGTAGATTTCCTCTCCCTCATGGAGCAGATGAGATATGGGAGGAAATGTTCCTGATAGACAAAGGAGCACGTCTTGGTATAACAAAAAGTGCATTTGATGACCGATATTTCTTTGTGAAACGTATACAGGTAGGTTACTGCTACAAAACGATACGTGAAACTAAAAAGGAAACTTTTAAAGCTATTGGACGTGCTATATCTGATATATGCCTGAATCTGTACGAAGAAAAAGCAACTGATGCCAAGACGATAAAGAAGATAAATACCTATGTCAACCTGACATATATAGAGATGTCAAAATATCTTTTATTAAAAGAACATTTAAGTGTTTGTCTTCGTGATGGTATGAAAATATCGGCCTCGAATGAAAATGCTGCTTCCATTAAGCTGCTACAACTTGCAAGCGGGACGGTATATGACGATGATCATAACGTACTGTATTTCCACGAGCGTAAGATAATGAAACTGAAAAGTATTATAGAAGAGTATGCAGGAAGCAATATTTTAGTGGCTTGCTGGTTTAAGCATGAAATGGAGAGGCTGAAAAGAGAGATTCCCGGGTCAGTAACCATCAGTACTAAAAATGATATGGAAAGATGGAATGAAGGCTATATTAAAATAGGTATAATAAATGCTTCACTAGGTGGGAATTATATGGATATGTATAAAGGGGGCAAAGTAATTATATGGTTTACGCTTCCCTGGTCGCTCAAGCTATATAATAAAACCAATGAGAGGCTTATGCAGGAAGATGGTTCAGACCCGGTAGTGATCAATATTATTGCAAAGGGGACCATCGATGAAACGGTACTTCAAGTCCTTGATGTTAATAAAAAGGAGAGTCATGGATTACGTAGACACATCTAAAATAACAATAGATAAAGTGTTATCCGAGAATAATGTATTTAGAGCACTTAAAATAATGAAACATAAGAAACCAAGTCCCGGTTTGGATGGTGTAACGGCATATGAACTTGAGGAATATTGGATGGCTAATAGAAATTATGTGCTGTCAGGGATTAAGAACGGAACATATACTCCTGAGATGTTGGTACTTTTTTTTCGAAAAAAACCGGGTAAAAAAGAAAAAAGAAAGATTGCTATCTGTACTTTGATGGATCAGATGATACAGCATTGTATCAGAATGGAGGTAGAGTGTTATTTCTTACCTTCATTTCATAAAAACAGTTTTGGATTTATCAAGGGCAAGAACACCTTCTCAGCTCTAGACAAATGCCTTGATTATCTGAATGAAGGTTTGGATACGGTAGTTGATGCAGATATAAAAAAATTTTTTGATAAAGTTAAGCATAAGATAGTTATAAAGAAACTCCGAGAAGCTACAGATGACGAGAATCTGATTGAGCTGGTAAATAAATATTTGAAAAATCCCGGCGTTGTTTATGGAAGAGTGTATTATAACAGGATCGGCTTGCCACAGGGGTCATCTTTCAGTCCGATATTTGCAAATATGGTATTAAATGAGCTTGACTGGTATTTGGATAGAATGGATATAAAGTTTGTAAGATATGCTGATGATCTTGTTATGTTCTCTAAAAATTGTGTGCAAGCAGAGAAAAATATGATGTTGCTGAATGATTATTTGGAAAATAAACTTTTCCTTACATTAAATACGGAGAAAACAAGTATTTGCTCGGGCAGGGATTTAGAATATTTGGGTTATGCCTTTAGGAGGATTGATGGCAGATACAAACTTGATATAAATGATAAGCTGATTGCTAAAATGGCGGATAAACTGGAGAAACATCTGAGATTGGACAAGAATAAGGAAGAGTTCTTTGATATTCTTGGCGGTTTTAACAGGGGCTGGGTAAACTACTATTCAGGTATAGACAGGGATAAGCTTAAGGCTATAGAAAATATGGCAGATATGCAAACAAACAGTGTATTATGTACTGATAAATATTTAAGTAATCAGATTTGGAATTCTTTGGCAGACAATAAGAGCTTTACGGCTATGACATGTTGGGATGATTATTTACAGGAAAAAGGAGCATACCATGAGTGAAAAATATGATAGATCCAATATGGCCGGATATTATCCGAATGTTTCCACAATAGAGAATAGACTGAAAAGTGTAAGCACATATGATCTGATCTATTATAAGAAGGTCGAGGTTATAATTAAAAGCTTATATAATAATCTCTACAAAACCAGGAAATGCGATGAACTTGATTATGAATTACTGAGAAGGATTACGCTAAGTTCAGGCTTGACAAAGAATCAGCTTTATAATTATATGCTTCTTCAAGGGAAGAATATCTCTTATGATGTATTTAACAACCATCTTTATAATCTTGAATATAGGGGAATAATAGGTACTGTGGTTGTTCATATGGTTGAAGATAACAAGGATATAGTTATTTATGACCTTGATCATTTCAGTTCCGACCTGCTTCCGATGCTGGGACTTGCAGGATCATCTTCAGTGCTGGATTATCATTATAATAGAGATATTTTACGGTTTATCAGAGTCAAGATTGCTTCGAATCAGATAGTGTTGAATCTTTTATGTTACGAAAAAAATATCAGAGATTTTGAATTTAATAATTGTGGTCATAATACATATATAGTGAAGAATTTGAAAATGACCCCTTCAGAAAATGAAATGGTTCCTTTAGTCATAAGGAGCATGAAAAGGACATATTTCTTTATGTTTGTAGCAGATACACATGTAGGTAGAGAAGAGTTTAAGAGAAAAATAAATGCTATCAGGAATAAGTTGTGGCTTAACAGGGAAAATGCGGTTCTTGTTATAGTGGCGGAAAACATGAAACATCTGCAGTTTCTGACATACGTTGTAAAGAAAAGTCTGGCAAATGAAAACAAATTCAAAATTATGTATACGTATGATTGCTGCTGGTTTAACAATAATCCGGGAAGTTTTTATACTATGGCTAGAGGTATAGGCCAGGCGGGATTAATCCCGGTTAAGTTATTGTAATCATTGGCCCAGCTTATCCGCAAGGATTATACATAGATATACGGCATTTCGCCGGAGCATTGAAGGGAATTGCGTGTCCCAAACGCGCAAAGAGTAATCACGTCCGGATGCGTCCGGGCGTGTTTACTTTAATGATAGAGTTTTTTATTTTATTCTTGCCATACAGGTTTTTTCATGCTAATATATACTCATAAGCAAGAAAAAACTGTCAGCAGTTTACTGCACTTCCCGTATGATACGGATTATCGGATATTTTATTTCTTTTATGTGATTTTTTTATTCTGATGTGATTTTTGATTATGTGTGTGACATATCCGTTTCTGTATCAGTTTTACTCGGATGATCTGGTTTATTCCCTGCTTACAATTAAATTAAGAGTGGCAGGGTTAAAAGGATGACAGAGGGCTCATATTTTATCCTGCCATGAAAACGGAAGGAGATTATATGGGTGCAAAAGACATTGAAGAGAAGCATGTCATACTGAAAATGATGACAGCAATGACGGGAGACAACCGGTTTGAAGAGGGCCGCAGGTTATATGAGGAAAGTACCGGAAGGAAGGTGAATACTATGTGTGAGGCGTTAGATAGGATTGAGAAGCGTGGAGAAAAGCGTGGCGAGAAGCGTGGCAATTATTTATGTATGCTTTCTATGGTGAATAATTATGTTCAGAATAAAAAGCTTACATTTAAGGCAGCTTGTGAAGATCTGGGTGTTGAGTATAAAGAATATATGGCAGCAAGAAGGTTTATAAAGAGACAAGAAGCAAGACAGGTATGATATTGACCAAGTATGATGAAAAGAAAGTAATGTAAAATATAAAGAAACACTCTATGTTTATCTGGACGTAGAGTGTTTTTAAGTACTGAGATATTCCAAGATTGAAGAAATGCTTTTATCTTTAATGTTTATAGTGTTTATAGCTTCATTTATATGCTCTAAGTAATGAGCATCCGAGTCAGTTATGACCTTGCAGTTTTGCAGATACGGATGGTCGCGGCGGAGTTGATGAAGGTTAGCCATGTTTTTGCATTCAAATGTCTTAAAATCACTGTCGGGCGGAATAAAACCGAGATTTGATATGATACTCGTCGTCGATTTGTCCACATGAGCGGGTATCATGACGCCGCCAAAAGGTTTAAGTTCCTTTGACACATCCGAGAAACCTATAGATGTAGCATTGATCAGCAGGTGCTCGATCTCACCCGTGATATTCTCATCCTCATCCATGATATGCTGATGACCGAATATTTCAGGCTTATTTTTTATGGGAAGAAGACGCTCGTACACATACTCGCTGAAAGCCAACGCATTTTCAAGGGCAGGGAAAAGACACACCACATGAGCTTCCTCTTCGGTAGTAAGCTCCATACCCGGAATGACAAGCACGCCATACGCTTCACCGAGCTTCATGGCTGCAGGGCAGTTAAGAGAGGAGTTATGATCCGTGATAGCTATCGCATCAAGGCCCTTTAACGCTGCCATACCGACTATGTTGGCAGGAGTCATATCATTGTCACCACAGGGGGACAGACATGTATGGATATGAAAATCGTAACTTAAATTTATCATGATAGGATCCCTTATTTAGACGCTGTAAGCAACTCGTTCACTTTGAGAGCTGCCTCAAATATCGGCAACTCTGTCTCGAAAAGAGTTATCTCCTGGACCTGTGCCTTATGCACTACATTCGGATCGAGCGATGTACCCTCGGCGAGAATGATGCACGCACAATCCGTAAGACTGGATACAGCCAGGGCATTTGTATTTCCCATGATGGTAACCCATGCGGCACCTGCGGGAGCCTTGCTCATGGCCACACTAAGCAGGTCGCAGCAGAACGGACGGGTTATCACTTTATTCATGTCACCCTCGTTCAGAAGAGTAAACTCGGGGATATTTTTCAATTCATTTACAGTCATAGTATTCTCCGAAATTTTTATTGTTATAAGATCCTTCGCATTCGCTCAGGATGACACTACGATACAGATTCTTCGCTGCGCTCAGAATGACGCGTTTAAGAAAACGCAGCATGTAAAAAATGTAGGTACCAGGGCAGGCGGGAGCCGGTGTCTGGTATAAAAATATAAGCGTGTCGAGGATATGCTTCGACTGATGCATCATTGGAGCAAGGCAAAAATCGGTTATCCAAACCGATTTTTGAACGAAGCACAAGTGCGTCCGGTATCAGGCGGACGCACGATTGCGAGTGTCCGCGGCGGAAATGATAAAGCAGTCGTTTAGCATATTCCGACTAAGCGGTGACGATTTTTATAGCAGACACCGGCTTCCGCCTGCCCGTACCTTATGTAACATTTACAGATGTGAAAACTCATCCGAGATCTTATGTATGTACTCCCTTAAGATGTGGATACAGTCCTTCTCGTTGGCTACACCCTTTACGATATCGCGGGCAAGAGCCCTGCATGTAGGAGCTCCACAGGATCCGCAGTCGAGCCCGGGGAACTTCTTGCACAGTTCGTCCACCTGAGCCATCTTGTTTATGGACTCGAGTAAGCTGTCAGCCAGCTTAAATACAGGCAGATACTTAACATCCTTGGTCCACTCGGGATGGATCTCTTTGGGAGCCTCATGAACCTTGGCAACAGGCAGGTACTTTCTTAAACTCTTAAGCTTTACGATAGCCAAGAACGGATTCTCAACCTGGAGAACACCGCCCACGCAGCCGCCCGTACAGGCATTAAGCTCTATAAATGACAGCTCGCTTGAGAACTTGCTGTCCTCAAGATCCTCAAGGACCTTTATAACATTCTCTATGCCGTCGGCCGAAAGGTATGAATCGGTAAGAAGACCGGCAGCCTCGCCGCCTATCCTGCCCCAGCCGATACCTATGCGTCCAGACTCGGAGAGCTCCTCCACCTTATCCTGCTCAACCACATGTGTCATGGCTGAGATAAGCTTCGGGTAGATATCCTTTATGGCGACTACCTGGTCAACGTTGCTCTTATCGTAACCGATAGGAGACTTGACAGAAGTAACCTTTGCGGGACACGGAGAGAGGAAGAAGATACCTATATCCTCTGAAGGAAGCCCGGTTTTTGCCATAGCACGTTCCCTTGCCATTTCGGCAGCGATCTCCATGGGAGGCTTGATAGGCATCAGGTGCTCTAAGAGATTGGGGAAACGTACACGTATAAGACGTACGATGGAAGGACAAGCGGTACTTATGATAGGCCATTTATCCTTGTGTTCCTCTATATATTTCCTTGAAAGGAGGCTCACTATCTCTGCAGCGGCACTGACCTCAAAAACATCATCAAAGCCCATCTCCTTTAATGCGGAGAGCACGATGTTCACATCATCGAGGTTGTTCGCCTGAGCATACAGGGACGGTGCGGGCAGAGCCACAACATATTTGTAGTTGCGGATATTGTCCATGGAGTCCGTGGTAGCCAGCTTTGCATGGTTTTTACATATTCTTATGCATTCACCGCAGTCAATGCAGTATTCTTTTGTTATGACAGCCTTTCCGTTTCTTACACGGATGGCTTCGGTCGGACATCGTTTGATACAGTTGATACACCCCTTACATAGGTCCTTGTCCAGGTGGACCGATGTGTAAAAATCACCCATGATCTTGATACTTCTCCTTGTTTATTAAGATCCTTCGCGTACGCTAAAGGATGACAAAGTGCTATACATTCATATTAAAAGTTGACCTTCATGGTCACGGTGGTCCCGACTCCGAGCTCGGTCTCGATATTCATCTCATCGGAATACTTCTTCATGTTCGGAAGTCCCATGCCTGCACCGAAGCCCAAAGCTCTTACGTTTTCGGACGCAGTGGAATATCCTGCCTGCATGGCAAGATCCACATCCTTGATGCCGGGGCCTTTATCCCTTAAGATCATGGTAATGTCCTTGGCGGTGATGATGACATCAATCACGCCGCCGTTGGCATGGATCACCATGTTTATCTCGCCCTCGTACATGGCTATGGATACCTTACGGATGACATCGGGATTTACACCCATCATTTTAAGTTTGCTTTTTACATCGCCCGAGGCTTCTCCTGCCCGGGTAAAATCCTCATCGGAGATAATATACTGGAGCTTTAACGAATCACTCAATACGGTTTACCTCCTCTAAGACCGTTATCGTAGAGCATACCGCAGGCATTGAACATCCTGTGGTCGGTACAGATGATGGCGATATCGCGTTCCTTTGCCATCTCTATCATTTCCTCCGTGGGCTTTTTACCGCGGATGAAGACTATACAGTATATATCTATCATCTCAGCGGTCCTGATAACCTGGGGATTGCAGAGACCGGTAAGAAGAACTGCCTGATCCTTAACGAATGCGAGCACGTCGCTCATCATATCAGAGCCGCACGCCGAGTGGATCTCCCTTTCCGCATGCTCCTCTCCGCATATAAATCTGCCGTGTAAAATTGTCTGTACGTCATTGATTGTCATATAGTTTCCCTTTCTGAAATGAATATTCCTAATCCGCTAAAGCTGCTTGCTCATGAATTATATTAACAATATATCATAAAGTTTAAAAAATATCAAACAATTATTACCGGAATTCGTTTTTTAACTTTCTTTTTTTGTGGAAAATGTTTATTGATTTTGTTGCAAAAATATGTTAAAATAAGTTTAACTGCGGAGACTCGCCTTCTTTACGGGCACCTTTTGTGCGTCATGAGGAGAGATGGCTTCGCCAATCATATTTTCAAGGAGGTTTGAAAATGGGTTCTAAAAAGAACATCCCTTTCAATGGCACGCCGGAGCAAGAGGCTAAGCTTCGTGCGGTTATCGCTGAGTTAAAGGATGAGAAGGGCTGCCTTATGCCCATCTTACAGAAGGCTCAGGATATTTACGGGTACCTTCCTTACGAGGTACAAAAAATCATTTCCGATGCAATGAACGTTCCGATCGAGAAGATCTACGGTATCGTTACATTCTATGCTCAGTTTTCACTTTATCCCAAGGGAAAGTACAAGATTTCAGTATGTTTAGGTACTGCCTGCTATGTTAAAGGTTCAGGCGACATCTATGATAAGCTTATCGAGAAGCTCGGTATCCAGGGTGGAGAGTGTACTCCCGACGGAAAGTATTCACTTGAGGCTTGCCGCTGCGTAGGTGCATGCGGACTTGCTCCCGTTATGACTATCAATGATGATGTATACGGCAAGATGACAGTTGACAAGATCGATGAGATACTTGCGAAATACAACTAATAATTAGGTGATTCCATATGATGCCTGAAATCTCACTTAATATCCTCGATGTAGCACAGAATTCCGTAAAAGCGGGCGCAAAGCTCACGAAGCTTTCGTGCCTTATAGATACAAAGGCAGATACGCTTACCGTTATCATAGAGGATGACGGATGCGGAATGACAAAAGAACAGGTAGAAGCGGTGACAGATCCGTTTTATACCACCCGTACCACCAGAAAGGTAGGACTCGGGGTCCCGTTCTTTAAGATGGCTGCAGAGAGCACAGGAGGAAGCTTTGATATAGTTTCCGAAAAAAATATAGGGACTACGGTCACCTGTGTGTTTGTGCTTTCGAGCATTGACCGCATGCCGCTCGGAGATATGGTCTCGACGGTACACATGCTGGTCACACAGAGCGGGGACATGGATCTGGTATACCGTTACAAGGTGGATGATGCAGAGTTTACGCTTGATACGAGAGAATTTAAGGAGATACTCGGTGGAGATGTTTCTTTTAACGAACCGGAGGTATCTGAGTATATCAGGGATTTTTTAAAGGAAAATACCGCAGAGGTAAATGCTGGGCAGGAATTCTGATTTATAAAAACTGTACCAATATTATTATATAGGAGGAACAAAATGAAGTCTCTTGAAGAATTAAAGGCAATAAGAGAAAAAATGCAGGGGTCTGTTGCTCTTCGTAGTGAAGACAGCGATCAGACAAGAGTAGTTGTCGGTATGGCTACCTGTGGTATCGCAAGCGGCGCTCGTCCGGTACTTAATACCTTAGCTGAGGCTGTAGCAGAGAAGAAGCTCGATAAGGTAGTAGTTACACAGACAGGCTGCATCGGTCTTTGCCAGTATGAGCCCATAGTTGAAGTATATGAGCCCGGCAAGGAGAAAGTTACATATGTTAAGATGACACCCGATAAGGCTTTAGAGGTTGTTAACCGTCACTTAAACGGCGGCTCACCTATTAAGGAATATACTTTAAATTCTACTACTTTATAATTTCAGAGGAGGTATAAAATGTATCGTTCACATGTATTAGTATGCGGTGGAACCGGCTGTACTTCTTCTGGAAGTCAGAAGATTATGGAAACACTGCGCACTGAGATTGCAAAAGCAGGTCTTGATAAGGAAGTATCCGTAGTTCAGACCGGCTGTCACGGACTTTGCGCATTAGGTCCTATCATGATCGTTTACCCTGAGGCTGTTTTCTATTCGATGGTTAAGGATGAGGATATCCCTGAGATCGTTTCAGAGCACTTAGTAAAGGGTAGAGTAGTTAAGCGTCTCGTATATGAGGAGACAGTTACCGATGAAGGTATCAAGTCTCTTGCAGATACAGACTTCTATAAGAAGCAGCATCGTATCGCTCTTCGTAACTGTGGTGTTATCAATCCCGAGAACATCGATGAGTACATCGGTACCCGCGGATATGAGGCACTTGGTAAGGTACTTACCAGCATGACTCCCGAGGAAGTTATCCAGGTGATCCTTGATTCCGGTCTTCGCGGACGTGGCGGTGCCGGCTTCCCTACCGGAAGAAAGTGGCAGCTGGCTCGTAACCTTGTTCAGGACGGCGGACAGAAATATGTTTGCTGTAACGCTGACGAGGGTGACCCCGGTGCATTCATGGACCGTTCGGTTCTTGAAGGCGATCCTCATGCAGTACTCGAGGCTATGGCTATCGCAGGATATGCTATCGGTGCTTCTCAGGGTTATATCTACGTACGTGCTGAGTACCCTATCGCTGTACAGCGTCTGAACATCGCAATCGGACAGGCAAGAGAGTACGGCTTACTTGGAAAAGATATCTTTGGAACAGGATTTGATTTTGATATAGAGTTAAGACTTGGTGCAGGTGCATTCGTATGTGGTGAGGAGACCGCCCTTATGACATCTATCGAGGGTAACCGCGGTGAGCCTCGTCCCCGTCCTCCTTTCCCTGCAGTTAAGGGTCTGTTTGAGAGACCTACCATCCTTAACAACGTTGAGACCTATGCTAACGTAGCACAGATCATCCTTAACGGCGCTGAGTGGTTTGCATCCATGGGTACCGAAAAGAGTAAGGGTACCAAGGTATTCGCTCTCGGCGGAAAGATCAAGAACACCGGTCTTGTTGAGGTTCCTATGGGAACAACTCTTCGTGAGATCGTAGAAGAGATCGGCGGCGGCATCCCTAACGGCAAGAAGTTCAAGGCTGCTCAGACAGGCGGACCTTCAGGCGGATGTATCCCTGCAGAACATCTCGATGTTCCGATCGACTATGATAACCTTATCGCTATCGGTTCCATGATGGGTTCAGGCGGACTTATCGTTATGGACGAAGATAACTGTATGGTTGATATCGCTAAGTTCTTCCTTGAGTTTACCGTAGATGAATCCTGCGGTAAGTGCACACCTTGCCGTATCGGTACAAAGCGTCTGTATGAGATGCTCGACAAGATCACAAAGGGTCAGGGTACATTAGAGGATCTTGACAAGATGGAAGAGCTCTGCTACTACATCAAGGACAACGCTCTCTGCGGACTTGGTCAGACAGCTCCCAACCCTGTTCTTTCAACACTTCGTTACTTTAGAGACGAGTACATTGCTCACGTTGTTGATAAGAAGTGTCCTGCAGGCGTATGTAAGAACCTGCTTACCTTTACCATCGACAAAGAGAAATGTATCGGCTGCGGCATGTGTGCTAAGCAGTGCCCCGGAAATGCTATTTCCAAGACAGACTACATCGCACCCGGAAAGAAGCTGCCCGCTATGGCAATCGATCCCGCTAAGTGCGTGAAGTGCGGTGCTTGTATGGCTACATGTAAGTTCAAGGCTATTTCAAAGAAGTGATCAGGAGGACAGAATAATGGCAGATATTAATTTAAAGATAAATGGCATGGATTGTAAGGCACCTGCCGGTTCAACCATCCTCCAGGCAGCAAAGTACAACGGAATCGATATCCCCACACTTTGCTACTTAAAGGACATCAATGAAATCGGTGCTTGCCGTATCTGTGTTGTAGAAGTAAAGGGTGCACGTTCACTCGTTGCTTCATGTGTATACCCCATCAACGAGGGTATGGAAGTTTGGACAAATTCACCTAAGGTTTTAAAGTCACGTAAGAAGACCTTACAGCTCATCCTTTCAGATCATAACAAGAGCTGTCTTTCATGTGTACGTTCCGGCAACTGCGAGCTTCAGAAGCTCTGCAAGCAGTATGGTGTTGAGGACGAAAACCTTTATGCAGGTGTTATGAATGAGTCTGAGATCGATGGAACCGCAGCTCATATGTTCCGTGATAATTCTAAGTGTATCCTTTGCCGCCGCTGCGTAGCAGTATGCGAGAAGTGCCAGGGTGTAGCAGTTATCGGAGCTAACGAGAGAGGTTTCAAGACCAATATCGGTTCTGCATTCGAGGTTGGCCTTGCAGAGACATCATGTGTATGCTGTGGACAGTGTATCGCAGTTTGTCCTACAGGTGCTCTTTATGAAAAGGATTACACAGACGACCTTATTGCAGCACTTAACGATCCCGAGAAGCATGTATTCGTACAGACCGCTCCTGCAGTTCGTGCAGGTCTTGGCGAGATGTTCGGATATCCTATCGGAACAAATGTAGAAGGCAAGATGGCAGCAGCTCTTCGTCGTATGGGCTTTGACAAGGTATTTGATACCAACTTCTCAGCAGACCTTACGATCATGGAAGAAGGTACAGAGTTTATCCAGAGAGTACAGAATGGTGGCGTACTTCCTATGATCACCTCATGTTCACCCGGATGGATCAAGTTCTGTGAGCACTACTATCCTGATATGATCCCTAACCTTAGTACTTGTAAGTCTCCTCAGCAGATGTTCGGTGCTACACTTAAGACATATTATGCAGAGAAGATGGGATTAGATCCTAAGTCCATCGTTTCTGTCAGCGTTATGCCTTGTACAGCAAAGAAGTTCGAGATCGGACGTCCCGATCAGTCTGCAGCAGGTGTTCCTGATGTTGATATCTCTATCACTACCAGAGAGCTTGGCAGGATGATCCAGAAGTACGGTATTGATTTCTGCAACCTTCCCGATGAAGGATTTGACGATCCGTTGGGAGAGGGCTCAGGTGCAGCAGTTATCTTCGGTGCTACCGGCGGTGTTATGGAGGCAGCTCTCCGTACAGTTGTTTGGAAGCTTACCGGTGAGAAGAACGATTCTCCTATCGTATTTAACGAGGTTCGTGGTACAGAAGGCATCAAGGAAGCTACTTATGATGTAGCCGGCATCAAGGTTAACATCGCTGTTGCTTCAGGTCTTGCAAATGCACGTAAGGTACTTGACATGGTTAAGTCAGGTGAGAAGCAGTATCACTTCATCGAGATCATGGCATGTCCCGGCGGCTGTGTAAACGGTGGCGGTCAGCCTCAGGTTAGCGCAGCTATCAGAAACTTTGAGGATATCAGAGCACTCCGTGCTAAGGCTCTTTACTCTATCGATGAGGCAAATACTATCCGTTTCTCACATGAGAATGAGTCGATCAAGAAGGTATATGCTGAGTTCTTCGGCGAGCCCGGCAGCCACAAGGCACATGAGATCCTTCATACCTCTTATGTACCTAGAGTTATCAATGAATAATTGATATACATAATTTGATATTGATTTTAAGCCCCGTAAGGTCCAAAAGGTCTTTCGGGGCTTTTTTATCCACAATTCTGTGGTTGACTTATCTTTTTGACTGTGAGAAAATACTAAAAGCCTGCAACCGGGCAGGCTAATGTATTTGAAAGAGATGGGCCGGTCTTATGCTTCAAAAGATCAATGATTACATATCATATATACCCTCCTGTGAGGTTCCGATATCGGGAGAAGTAGGAGTTATTTACGGGAAGAAAACCACATATCTTTTTGATGTCGGAAGCACGTATGAGTGCCTGGATTTTCTTTACTCGCTTAAAGGAAAAATGCAGATCGTGATATCGCACTTTCACGGGGACCATACCTGGTGGCTTACAAAACACAGGGCTGGTGAAAAGGGCATGCTTCCGGGCGATACCATTTCCCTTACCTATGAACCGGTAAAGTACGAAAAGCTTTATATAGGAAAGAGTACGGAAAAATATCTTCCGGACGGACAGATAGTGATGGAACCTGTAATTATAGAGGATGAGACTCCCTCGGGACAGCCTTTAAAGCTGGAGATCATTCCGATGCCGTCATCACATACCAAGGGTTCGTTAGCGCTTGTGGTAAATGATGAATATGTATTTATGGGGGACGCAACCTACTGCAAGTATATAGCGGAAGGTGAAGAAGGAGACGGGTACGCCGAATACAATGTCCAGAAGTTAAAGGAACAGATAGATGTACTGAAAAACCTTAAGGCCGAGAAGTGCCTTGTGAGCCATGAAAAAAGATTTGAAAGACCTTTAAAAGTGGTAATACGCCAGCTTGAATCCATTTATGCAAGAAGGCTTCCGGGAGAAAACGGGATAAAACTTGTAAAACAGCAGGGATAAAAAACATTGCATTGTGGAAAAACAAGGTAATATAACAAGCTGACATAAAAAAGTGTCATCCTGAGCATAGCGAAGGATCTTTAAGATCTTTACTTCGTTCAGGATGACATATTTTTTTGTTGTATTATTCAGATAGTGTTTTAGCAGTCCCTCTTAAAAGATATAGAGGTATCAAGCCTTCCGTCGGCGATGGTCTTGTCTACCCAGAGCTTTAAGGTCTCGATGGAAACGGAGATACGGCTTAACTGTTCTTTGATATTGTTGAAATCCCTAAGCTCGTCATCAGTTATCTCGCCGTCGGCGGTGATCTCTATCAGTCTCTCTTTTTCTTTGTTCATCGCATTAAGAGATGCGATCATTTCCAGGATGATCTGTGAAAGATCCTGAACCTTAACTTCTGTTACGGATCTCTGGCCTATCGGACACTCATTGGCACAGAAGTAGTTGCAGAGCTCGGGTGCCTTGTAGCACTCGGCCATGGCGAGTATCTCGTCCGGATGAGGAAGGGATTTCTCGCTCTCTATTTTTTCGATTCTGTCGTCGGAAATGTAGATCATTTCCTCGCTTGCACGCTGTCTGGTGAGCTCACATTTCTCACGGCAGAGCTGGTAAATGTTTTTGTTTTCCTTGATTGATTTTTTGCCCATAACAAACCCCTTATTTTTTTCTTCAGATGAACAAGTAATACGATTTACTTTTCAAAAATTAATTATAATAGAAAAGAAATAATAACACAAGTTTTTTTTGTTAAATAATCAGCCAAAAGATAAAAATAATTAAATAATTCTCAAAAAAATATTGATAATGAAATGAAATTATATTATAATGAGTAATTGTAAACGATTGCGTATCGGTACTTCCGGCGCACTATATAACAAGGAGGAGAGTATGGGTAAATTTATAATCAAGAAAACAAACACCGGTATCAAGTTTGATCTTAAGGCTACTAACGGACAGGTTGTTGCCACTTCTCAGGTATACAAGGATAAGGCCTACTGCGTAAACGGTATCGAGAGCGTTAGAAAAAATGCACCCGCAGCTAATATCGAGGATCAGACAGTTAAGGATTTCAAGGTTGAGAAGTGCCCTAAGTTCGAGATTTATTCAGACAAGTCAGGCGAGTTCAGATTCCGTCTTAAGGCTACAAACGGCCAGATCATCGCTATAGGCGAAGGCTACACTACCTTAAAGAACTGTATAAACGGCGTTGAGAGCGTTAAGAAGAATGCTCCCGATTCACCCGTTGTAGAGGAATGATTTAGTATATCGATAGGAAAAAGAGAGGTTATATATGTTAAAGGAATTTAAGAAATTCATAATGCGCGGCAACATGATGGATCTTGCAGTCGGCATGATCATCGGTGCAGCGTTCAACGCTATTGTTACTTCACTTGTAAATGATATCTTTATGCCTTTACTTGCATGGATCGTCGGCAAGCCCGACTTTTCGGATCTGTTCGTAGTACTCGGCGGAGACGGCAAGACTGCAGCCACCCTGGCTGAGGCTCAGGAGTTAGGTCTTACCACATGGAACTATGGCAGCTTCATCACAGCTATCATCAACTTCCTGCTTATGGCATTCGTAGTATTCCTTATCGTTAAGGGTATGAACAAGCTTGCTGAATCAGGCAAGAAGCTTGGCAAGAAGGAAGAAAAGAAGGCAGAGCCTACCACAAAGGTTTGTCCTTTCTGCCAGTCAGAGATCAGCATCAAGGCTACCAGATGTCCTCATTGTACATCAGAGCTTAAGAAGTGATACATGTGATAATATGAATACTTATTGGACAGATTCTTTAATAAAGAGTCTGTCCTGTTTTTTTACTTGATTTTTTTATGATACATGGTAAAATGTTAATGTTTGCGGATCAGCACGGGACATTTTGAGTTATTAACCGTAACCATGTTTCGTAAGGATTGTTTTGGAAGGTTAGGAAGAAAAGATAAGAGGGATCACACGTGGGAACAAGAGAAGAGATCGAGAAAAGAAGAACATTTGCCATAATATCGCACCCCGATGCAGGTAAGACCACCCTTACGGAAAAGCTCCTGCTCTACGGCGGAGCCATAAATTTAGCAGGCTCCGTAAAGGCCAAAAAAACTGCCAGACATGCGGTATCCGACTGGATGGAAATAGAAAAAGAAAGAGGTATTTCGGTTACCTCTTCGGTTATGCAGTTTAATTATGACGGCTACTGCATCAATATCCTTGATACTCCGGGTCATCAGGATTTCTCGGAGGATACATACCGTACACTTATGGCGGCCGACTCTGCGGTCATGGTCATAGACGGTTCAAAGGGTGTAGAGGCACAGACCATCAAACTGTTTAAGGTCTGTGTCATGAGACATATCCCGATCTTTACATTTATCAATAAAATGGACAGGGAAGCAAAGGACACCTATGAGCTTTTGGATGAGATAGAGAGTGTCCTCGGCATCCGTACCTGTCCCATGGACTGGCCCATAGGCTCCGGAAAAGAGTTCCAGGGAGTATATGACCGTCAGACCGGCAAGATCAACCGTTACTTCGCCACCACATACGGCATGAAGGAAGTTGAGTCCGTATCGGCAGTGATAGGTGATCCTTCACTTGATGATATAATAGGTAAGAAGGCACATGAAAAACTTAAGGAAGAGATAGAACTTGTAGAAGGAGCCATGGATGAGTTTGACCTTGAAAAGGTCAGAAACGGACTCCTTACTCCTGTTTTCTTCGGATCTGCTCTTAATAACTTCGGTGTGGAGAACTTCTTAAAGTATTTCTTAAAGCTGGCACCAACACCGCTTCCGAGGATAGCGGGAGACCAGATCATAGATCCCATGACTACAGATTTTTCGGCATTTGTATTTAAGATCCAGGCAAACATGAATAAGGCTCACCGTGACCGTATCGCCTTCATGCGTATATGCTCGGGCAAGTTTGATGCGGATGCGGAAGTATATCATGTACAGGGTGCAAGGAAGCTGAGACTTTCACAGCCCCAGCAGCTTATGGCGCAGGAAAGAAAGATCCTTTCCGAAGCATATGCAGGTGATATCATAGGTGTATTCGATCCCGGTATCTTCTCCATAGGAGATACGGTATGTGCACCGGGACTTAAGTTCGCATACGAGGGTATTCCTACATTTGCCCCTGAGCACTTCGCCAAAATACGTCAGGTTGATACCATGAAACGTAAGCAGTTCTTAAAGGGTGTCACCCAGATAGCGCAGGAGGGTGCCATCCAGATATTCCAGGAGTTTAATACCGGTATGGAGGAGATCATCGTCGGCGTAGTCGGTGTGCTTCAGTTCGACGTTATGAAATTCAGAATGGAATCCGAGTACGGTGTTGAGATAAAGATGGAAACTCTTCCTTATGAATATATCCGCTGGGTCACCGAAACACCCGCTCCGCTCTCGGAGCTTAACCTTACCTCCGATACCAAGCGTGTAAAAGATATGAAGGGCAATCCCTTACTTCTCTTTGCACATGAGTGGAGTATCAGAACGGTTATGGACCGAAATAAGGGACTGGAGTTGGCCGAGTTTTCAAAGAACTGATAAGCGGGGCATATCCGACGGTCAAAATTATAATATCGCAGAAATATATCAAAAGGGCTCTGTCCGGGCAGCATCCCGAGCGAGATTGCCGCATTAGGCAATTCGCTTCGGGAGCATACCCGTCACGAGCCCTTATTTTAGGTTTGTGTGCGATAATATAATTTTGACCGCTGGACTTGTAACTGCCGGAATTTATAAACCGTTAATTTGACAAAAATCGGCTGTTATGGTAGTATATAATCGATTAAATATGTAGCATGCATGTAATAAGTGCGTAACAAATTAATCTGCTTCTTAAGCAGTAAATAATTATATAACAGGAGAAATGAAATGGAAGCATTAAAGCCCGTAAAAGAAGGAAAAGTACGTGAGATCTATGACAATGGCGATACCCTTATAATGGTCGCTACAGACAGGATAAGCTGTTTTGACGTTATCCTCAATAACATTGTTACCAAAAAGGGAACCGTTCTTACGCAGATGAGTAAGTTCTGGTTTGACATGACAAAGGATATCCTTCCTAACCATATGATATCCGTAGATGTAAACGATATGCCGGAGTATTTCAGGACTCCTGAGTTTGACGGAAAGAGCATGATGGTAAAGAAGCTTAACATGCTGCCCGTAGAGTGTATCGTACGCGGTTATATCACAGGAAGCGGATGGGCAAGCTACCAGAAGACAGGTGAGGTTTGCGGTATAAAGCTCCCTGAAGGATTAAAGGAATCGGATAAATTACCTGAGCCTATTTATACTCCTTCCACCAAGGCTGAGATCGGCGATCATGATGAGAATATCAGCTTTGAGCAGAGCGTTGATTATTTAGAGAAACGTTTCCCCGGAAAGGGCGCTGAATATGCTCAGAAGCTTAAGGACTATACTATAGCACTTTATAAGACCTGTGCAGACTATGCGCTTTCAAAGGGTATCATTATAGCTGATACCAAGTTTGAGTTCGGACTTGATGAGGATGGAAATATTGTGATCGGAGATGAGATGCTCACTCCCGACAGCTCACGTTTCTGGCCTCTTGAAGGTTATGAGGCAGGTCATTCACAGCCTTCGTTTGATAAGCAGTTTGCCCGTGACTGGCTGAAGAGCCATGAAAACCACAACTGGACACTGCCCCAGGAAATCGTGGACAAGACTATTGAAAAATACCTTGACGGCTATAAGAGACTTACGGGGAAAGAACTCTGATGCCCGGACTGCATTCATGTTACGATGAAGGTATGTATTGCGAGGTGATCTTTAATGGACAATAAGGGTAAGGGTCCGTTAAATGTGATGGTGATAGTATTGCTGGTACTGGCGGCATCACTTGCGGCGCTTGTGGGGTATTCTGCATTGAGCGCTGATTCTGAGGATCCATACAATATAAACAGCGGAGTGGCAGGCATATCTGCGGATGATGGTAAGGTAGGAGTCTATGACAAGGAAGGCAATTTTACCGAGTTGCCGGAAAATGTGGTAGTACCGGGTATCAATTCATTTCAGATGAAGCTTGTGGCTCAGGCATTGGAAAAAACCAAAGATGGTCTGGGAGATAAAACTGTGGCTCCTACGCCCGATGATACTCAGGTGACCGGTACTCCAGATATCACAGGTACAGATCCTGTGACACCGACGGATATTCCGGGCGGAAACGGGGAAGATGATCCGGACCCGACCGATGATTCCGATATAGAAAAAGCAGCTGAGAGAGCGGCTGAAAATGCCAGCCTTCTTTTGGCTTACTATGAGAATAAGCAGAAATATCTTGAACTGCTCGGATATAAGTCAGAAGACGGTCTGACAGCCGCTTTGGATGGTGACGGTCAGGAAAAGATAGAGTTTCTGCCTGTATATACGCAGGGCACGGACGATAAGAGTGTAGCTCATATCCAGGAAAGGCTGATGCAGCTCGGTTTCATGGATTTTGCAGAGCCTACGGAGCATAGCAACGTCTTCGGCGGAGGCTACGTCATCAACAGCTACGTGGACAACACCCACATCAACATGTACGGAGGCACCGTGCGCGGCAGTCTCTATGGCGGCGGCGAGCTGGGTCCCATCGGCCGCGGCACCATGCTCAGCGGCACCTACAACGGAGCTTTGCAGAACCAAGAAGCCTACATCCGCAAGGCCGGAACGACCAACGTCAATATCTATGACGGCCACATACTGCGCAACGTCTTCGGCGGAGGCCGGGGAAAAGACAGCTGGGGCGGCGACGGCACGATGTACATGGACCCCTTCCAGGTGGCCAAGCTCGACATGAAGTCCAGGGGCTACGTCTTCGGACAGACACGCGTGAACATCCACGGCGGAGAGATAGGCACCGAGGAAGGGCTGGCGCAAGGCTTCGGCAACGTCTTCGGAGGCGGCGACGAAGGCACGGTGTACAGTGCCTATATGGACGGCTCGAACCTGCGCATCGGCAAGAAAGACGGTGTACGCTACGACGGCGGCAAGGAAGGCTACTACTATAAATCGGATGGCACCGATTACCTGGAGCCCGCCACGGGCGAGTCTGCGCTCACCGAGGACTGCAAGGTTTTGGTGGCTCCGTTCGCACGAGCCTACGGAAACATCAGCCTGAACGGGCATTCATACGCCGCAGGTGACTATGTGCCCACCGAGGATCTCAACTACCTGAAGAACAGGAATGAAGACAACCGTTGGGGTCTGCTCGCCCCCGAGGGCATCACCATCCACAACGCAGTCTTCGCCGGCGGCAACCTCGCCTCCGGCAACAGCGCGCTGTTCGTCAACGATAATACGGTCTTCGGCAATGCCACCGCCTCCATCCACGATGTCTTCAACCGAGACCTCATCACCATCGGCACCGGACACACCGGGGGCCTCTACGGCGACGGCAACCTGACCGCCGTGGACGGCTACCGCGAACTGAACATCACCAACTACGGCACCGACAAATATCACATCGCCACCGAGTTGCCATACGAACAATACACGCAACTGCCGGCACGCGAAAGAGCCTATTACGAGATGAAGTACAAATGCCTGGAAGAGTGTCAGGACAACGACCTTACCACCTATACGGTAGGTTCCAGGCTGACACTGGACGAGATCCTGGCATCGTTTGCAGGAAAGACGGACATCATCGTCGACGGCCTGCCCAGCACCACTTACTGGGAGAGAGAAGGAGTCGTCTCGCCCTACGCCGGACGCATACTGAACACCATCCAGCGCGCGGACTTCTGCGGCGTCTTCGGCAGCCGCATGGTGATGTGGGGAGCACCGGACCGTGTGCCGGAGAAGGCTGACTACACCAATTATACTATTAACCGCGTGCGCGAGGTGTCGCTGAACAAGAAGAAATCCGTGGCCGGAGACACCGGCGACAATGCCGAGCACGGCAACTACTTCGGCATCTACAACACCGTGAACTTCCTCGGAGCACTCACCAGCGACGTCAAGTTCAGCGATGTGCGAAAGACCACTTCCACCGATTCCGGTGCTCAGGCTGACGGTACATCCTACTACGCCTGGAAGTCCGCCAACTGGAACAACAGGAAGCGCAACAACGGCACCTGCCACAACCAGCTTGCATTGGCCGGCGGCGTCTATCTCGAACTGACTGCCGAGAATGGCACCGGCAACACCCTCGACACGAAGGCGTGGGGTCCCATCACGGGTGTCGTGGAACTCGACCTCATCAACGTCAAGACCGGACAGGGCGGCGGCTACGTCTATGCCAAGAACGTGCATGGAGAGCCAGGAGGCCCCGCTAAGACCAATACCACCCTTACGACTCTGAATAAGGATGCCGCCAGCCAGTGGGACTACAGCTATGCATCAGAAGATCCCTATAAGCATGAGTGGGAGACCTCCGGTAACTTCATCCACAGTTCGAACACCATCATCGACGACTGCTACAACGTCAAGATGAGATACAAAGGCTCGGAGGCCATGCCCGCACACTACTGGTACATCTCTGACTGGGAATATGTCTATGACCAGTATATCTCGGCCTACACCGGCACCCCGAGTGCCTATAGCGAGACGGTGGAGATTCCCATCACCATCAACGCTTCAGCCAACGGCAAGATCACGCTGCTGGATGTGAAGCCCAACCGCTATGCCTACTATGCGACGGCCGGCACCAAGCTCACCGGCGAACAGAAACTGGTCATCAACGACGTGACCTACCAGCTGAACTCACCCATCAGCTACTGGGATTGGAGCAAACTGCCCCCATCGCAACAAGCATTGTTTGTGGAGGAGACATACGTGAACACGGACGGGGACGTCCTGCTGAAGAGCGAATACGAGGCATTAGGCGACGAGGCGCAGAAAGCCTACCACCTATCCAACAACATCAGCCACGACACCGGCTACCTCCTCACCTACAACGTCACCAACCCGAATATCTGGAACCAGTGGTACACCCCCGCAGCAGGAGGCACGAAGAACCAGACTGGCGGCAGCGACTACCTCGAAGGACCCACCTACTCCTCTACGGTCAACGGCCTCTACGGGCAGCGTGAATATGACGTGCAGGCCATCATCCCGGAGAATATCTATAATAACTATCAGGCACTCAAGAGCGGCGATCATGCGAGCGCTATCCCGACCAGCGGACAGGCCGAGTTCGAAGCAGCATACGTCATCACCCAGGAATACACCTCGACAAGCATGCACTACTACCCCGGTGCGCCCATCTCTGAAACCACGGCAGCCAGCCTGGGTGATAGCTACTGCAAACCAGCCTACGTCAGCACCGCAACCATCCAGCTCTCCCCGACAGAGTTCATCTACGTCAACGACGTGATGACGGAGAGAGAGAAGGATGCCTACAAGACAGCTTATCCGTCGTTGGCCGACGACATCGAGAGCAGTGTGGTGCTCGCCTACTACTGCACCAAAGCCGGCAGCTATGGCGGCACGTACTACGAGAACGGCCATAACTACGGCGCACTGGAGGCCTACAGCGCCATGGCATCCGAGGACCGCTCGAAGTTCAACTTCAACTACGATGCCCTCGACCTGCTCATAGACCCAGACTACGGCGGCGAGGAAGGTAAGAAATACCAGTACGACAGAGCAGCCGGCAATCTGGCAGGAGCCCAGGCCAATGCTGCCCACTACTCCCTGACCCAGCCCATCGACTACTCGGCAACCTACACAGGCACGACGGATGCAACACCCCACAACGGCATCACTCTGACAAAAGACCAGGAATATACCCGCTCCCAATATGAGTCCCTGCCCAACGAGCAGCGCCACTACATGCCTATCAACGTGACTGCCGGCGATAACTACGTCGTCAAGGAAAACTTCATCCACGGCGATACGCACTACGCTGCAGGAACCATCATCAGCAGCGACGCCTACACGGGCTTGACACAGACCGAGAAGGACAAATACATCTCCGAACTCAACTTCACGGGTAGCGGCAAGTACTACTACTGCTTTGATGCCTACACGATAGGCGAGAACAGCGAAGGCGTGGCCGTGAACTCGGCAATCGGTGTCGAAGAAGGTGCCACAGGCGGCAACTATGCCGTCGGTCAGAATGTCCCCGCCGGCGTGGTCATCGATGATGAAACCTACGCATCCCTGAAGAACTACCAGAAGAACTTCACCATCCACGGCGAGTCGCCCATGGAGACCAGCACGCTCTACGTGGCACGCAATGCCGACATCAAAGACCTCTCCACGGAGAAGATCATCACCGTGGTCTACCGCTATGACTACGAGGACAGCACCACCGACGGCGATATCACGCCGGTCAGCGAACGCCATGTGGTGAACATCCACATCAACTTCAAGAGCGGTATACCTGAGATGGAAGACATCGATCCGCCATCCATCGTGCTTCCCGGCACGGGCGTTGCCATGGCCATTCCGACCATGACACCCGGTGCCTACGAGATTAGCGGCGGCGGATGGGAACTCTTCAACTCCGAAGAGGATGCACAGAGCCATTCCAACGGCGTGCCCTACACACCCACCATCGATCCGCTCTACTGGTATCAGGACGGCTTCTACCTGTCCTACTACGCCAAGACGTTCCTCGGCAAGTACTACTCCAACTATGTCCCCGTACAGGTGGCCAACTACCACGACCTGAAGAACGTGATGGACGACAAGGAGAACCACCTGCACATCGACTACGACCGCACCCGCCTGAAGCGCGACCCGAAGATCTACAT
>JAFRSU010000080.1 GCA_017427415.1 Lachnospiraceae bacterium
CCGTTCGTCACTCCGCATATCTGCTCGTAATAATCAGGCAGTACATGGGAAGTATCCCCATCCCATGCGGCATACAGCCCCCAGCCGCTCTGTGAGAGTACATCGTACCTTGCATTAAGCATCTTAGCAGTCTTATATGTATAACTCTCTATGGCATCAAATACCACAGGTGCCCATTCCACTCTGCCGACAAGACCGCAGCCTTCGCCGGATGTGATACTGTCCCCGATAAATTCGATATTAAACTCGTATCGGGGAAGTTCGCCGAATCCCCCGTCAGTCTCGATATCTTTCAATAAAATATAGCTTTGTTCGTCATCCGACATGCATTGTGTATCCCTGACCACTCTGACATTGACGGATCTCTCCGGATCCATCCCCTTAAATATCGTGTATTTTCTGATACCGTTTTCAAGTGTCAGCTTCTGTGATCTCTCACCGTCAAGCATGATATCGAGCATTAACTCCCGTTCGTCATAGCCGCATTCGATATTAATATAAAGTTCAGATGCCTTGATATTAAATTCCACGGCACTGCCGGTCCAAAAAAGGACCGTACCTTCCGCTACCGTTGCTGTTCTTCCGAAAACGACGATATTTTCGGGATCAGCAAGCTTAAATATTTTTTTCATAACCCCTCCGAAGCCCCCAATTTTACATATTATATCTTACTATATTTTCGCTTCTTAGTCAATGTATTTAAGCCCGAAAAACCTTATATCCGCGAAAATATATATTGCTTTTTTTTCCATAATATACTATCATTTATAAAAGGAAGGAGTGTAGACAGATATGGAAAGCAAAATGATCGAAGCATTAAAGCTTGTATTGCCCCTTATCCAGAAGATAACCGGCGAAGATTTCCAGCTTTCTCTATGTGACAGGGAAACTGCCCTTGACACATGGGAGGCCCGCAGTTTTAAACTCCCCGGTGCTATTCCCGGACTTAAGCTTTCATGGGATAACCCCGGCCAGGTAGATATGCTCAATGCCATGCAGAACAACGAGCAGAAAATAAGTATACTTCCCGCACAGGTATTCGGTGTTCCGATCAAGGGTATCGTTACTCCCATCACCGAAGACGGTAAGGTAGTAGGCGTAGTCACATGTGCTTATTCTATGCAGAAGGAGCTTGAGAACGAACAGTCACTGAATAAACTTGACGAGAATCTGACCCAGGCGGCAGAAAAGATAGATTCTATATCCAAAGAGGCTAACCTTTTGGTAGAACAGATATCCGACATACAGAATACCAGTGAAACCGTTAAGTCTAAAGTAAAGCAGGGACTTAAAATGGTCAACACAGTCCAGTCCAATGCTTCCCGTTCCAATATATTGGCACTTAACGCATCTATAGAGGCTGCAAGAAGCGGTGAGGCCGGAAGAGGTTTTGCCGTAGTTGCAAGCGAAATGGGAAAACTGGCACAGATGAACTCTTCTTCCGCTACGGAGATCCTCCGTGCTTTTGATGAGATCATGAAATCTGTCGACAAGGTATCAGAAGCAGTACGCGAAGCTACCGCTGCCGCAGAGACACAGGCTGTCACGACATCAGAGATCACAAAGAACTTAAACGATATCACCAAATTTGCAAATGATATCGCCAATAAACAAAAGAGAGGTTAATAAAATGGCTTACCCGTTAGTAACATTCGAAATGGAAAACGGAGACGTGATAAAGGCAGAGCTTTATCCCGATATAGCTCCCAACTCCGTTAAAAACTTTATCTCACTTGTAAAAAAAGGCTACTATGACGGTCTTATCTTCCATCGTGTCATAGAAGGCTTCATGATCCAGGGCGGCTGTCCCGACGGTACCGGCATGGGCGGTCCCGGATATTCCATCCCCGGAGAATTCGCACAGAACGGATTTAAAAATGATCTGAAGCATACCCGCGGTGTTCTTTCTATGGCTCGTGCCATGGATCCCGATTCCGCCGGCTCCCAGTTCTTTATCATGCATCAGAATGCACCCCATCTTGACGGTGCTTACGCAGCATTCGGAAAGGTTACCGAAGGCATGGATGCAGTAGACAGGATAGCAACTACAAGGGTTAATTTTCAGGACAGACCTCTTAATCCCCAGGTTATCAGCAAAGTAACAGTAGATACCTTCGGCGAAGAATACGGAGAACCCGAGAAATTATGATATAATGGTTATATCTAAAAAAGGGCTCGTGACGGATAGTTCCCGATCTTGATTGTCTTATGCGACAATCAAGTCGGGATGCTGTCCGGACAGAGCCCTATTTTTGCAGTTAACCTGAATTTTATCCGCTTCAGTCTCCGCCGAGCCTTACAGGTTTTTCCTCATATTTGCAACTGTAATACTTGATCATGGTATTGTGATGGATCTTTACCGGTTTCTCCTCACGATACATATCAAGCCCGCATTTATACTCGGCCTTATCATACATCTCAAATTTATCATTCTGTGTTCCATCAAAAGGAAGTAACGGTGTATACTCTTTTTTCATGGTGTCCTCGAATAAATTTATTAGTTTTCTTCACATAATTTAACAGCGGTATCATACTCCAAAGGTTTGCCCCAGACAAATCCCTGTATAAAATCACATTCATGATCCATAAGGAGTCCTAACTGTTCATCGGATTCTACACCCTCGGAGATAACTTCACAATTCATAAGATGTCCCATATATATGATAGCATCTACGAATTCCCTGTTAACCTGGTTATTCTCGATATCATCGATAAGACTCTTGTCGATCTTAAGCAGGCTGATGGGAAGATGCATAACCTGTGACAAAGATGTATATCCGGTACCGAAGTCATCAAGTGCTATCTGTATACCGAGCTTTCTGAGCCTGGTAACATTCTCAATGGTGATCTCCCTGTCTTCTGCGAATGAATACTCCGTGATCTCAATCTCTAAGCACTCGGGCGGGAATCCCGAACTTTTAAGAGCATTGGTTACCTCATCCACAAAACCGTTTGATGATATATTTTTGGCGGAAACGTTGATCGATATGGTTATATCTTTATTTCTTAACTCCACCATCTGTTTTGCTTCTTTAAGAGCTCTTCGGAGTACATAACTGTCAATCCTGTTTATAAGCTCTGTTTTTTCCACTACCGGTATAAACTCTCCGGGACTTATCATGGTACCGTCGGGAAGACGAAGCCTGATAAGAGTCTCAAAACCTCTAAGCTTCTTTTCCTTTATCTCGTACTGAGGCTGATATACCAGATAGAAATAATCCTTTAAAAGACTTTCCTTTACTATCCTTTCAAGCTCGATCTGCCTGAAGAACCTTTCCTTCATCTCATTGTTAAAGAAGCAGATCCTGTTCTTGGAATGTCCGAGTCTCGCATTAAATACTGCGATATCCGCATACTTTAACAGATCGTCGGAATTGGTTGAATCATCCGGGAAAGTCGATATACCGGAATAGATCGAAAGTGTAAGCCTGATATCAAAATCATCATCCACATTCGTGATGCTGGTACCCATCTTTTCTATTACCTTGGCTGCAAAGCTTTCCGGATCGATGGAACCGAATACAACCGCAGCAAATTCAGCACCGCCTATACGGCTTACATATACATTGTCTTCATTCTCGACTTCACGGAGTTTATCCGCAACAGTCTTTAAGGCCAGGTCACCGTATTTATGGCCCAGATTGTCGTTTATGATCCTGAAGTTTTCTATCTCGAAGTATATAACATGAAAATGCTTCTTCTCTCTGATGGAATTTTCAAGTAAAGTTACAAAACCTCTTCTGTTCCTTAATCCCGTAAGGAAATCCGTAACAGCTCTTTTATCTGCCTTACTTAATCCGAGGGAAATGATGGTTACCGAAACAACCGTAATGATGGAATTATATATACCGGGCAGAGAAGACATCTCTCCGCTCCTGATGATCCCCATGAACATGAAAAAAATGGATCCAAGCGTAAATATATACGCGAGTACCCGTCCGATCTTATAATCCAGGCAGACCATCACTATACACATAAGTCCTATCATAGCCTGTAGGATTCCGAGGAAAGACGTAGCAGGAAGCTTCATCTGTCCAAAACCGAATTCCATGCTCTTATTGGCTTCAATATACTTGGAGAAAATAATAAAACCCAAAGTAATGATAAAGCATAAGAGCAGCTTTACGGATTTATTTGTCGATCTAACATTAAATGTGACCACGATATCCCTCCACGGATGAAATGTTTATCTCATCTTTCGTCGCAAACCTGAAGTATCAAAAACTTAAGATAAAACGAAGTGTCCGAATTCCATAATACCGGGTGGTCCGGACCCTGAGTACGGTATTCTACCTGACGTATCCTTTTGTGCGCATCCTTTGCCGCAGAAGCCACTGCCTGTAAAAACAACTCCTGTGTCATAAAATGCGAGCACGAACACGTAGCAAGATAACCGCCGTCCTTTAGTATCTTCATAGCCCTAAGGTTAATTTCCTTATACCCCTTAGAAGCATTTTTAACCGAATCTCTCGACTTGGTGAATGCAGGCGGATCAAGAATGATCACATCGTACTTTTTGCCCTCATTAAGTACTTTAGGCAGATAATCAAACACATCACTCACAACAAAATCGATCTTATTGCCAAGTCCGTTAAGCTCAGCGTTTTCACGTGCCTGATCTATCCCCGTCTGTGAGATGTCCACTGCCGTCACATGAGCGGCACCGCCTTTTGCAGCATTCAGAGCAAATGAACCCGTATGTGTGAAACAGTCCAAAACCTCCTTATCCTTACATATACCGGCTACAGCCTTTCTGTTGTATTTCTGGTCAAGGAAGAAACCCGTCTTCTGTCCGTCACACACATCTACATAATACTTTACATCATTTTCCGAGATGAGGACCTTTGTATCAAACTCATCCCCTATAAATCCTTTATATCTTTGGAGTCCCTCTTCCAATCTTACTTTAGAGTCGCTCCACTCATAAATACCTCGTATATATATATCGTCATTTTTAATGATTTTCTTAACCTCATTTAAAATTTTCTCTTTTAACCTGTCTATACCGAGTGCCAGGGATTCTACCACCAGAATATCCGCGAATTTATCGATCACGATGCCGGGCAGAAAATCCGCTTCGCCGAATATGATCCTGCAGCTTGAAGTATCACATACCGTCTTTCTGTACTCCCAGGCATCCTTAACCCTTTTCTCTATAAGTTCGTCAAGGCTTATATCCTCACCTATCCTTGAACGTCTCGTGAGCATCCTTATTCTTATCTTGGAATTGACATTTATAAAACCGTTCCCTAAGAAATACCCGTCAAAATCCAGTACATCCACTATAGAACCGTTTTCGCCATTTAATTCCTCACGGTCTATTTCATTGTCATATATCCAGAGACCGCCTTTTTTAAGCAGCCTTCCTTCGCCTTTTTTAAGTATCACCCTGCTGTCCATATATCATCTTCCCATCTGATACAGATCATTCCGCATCGGTTTCTTTTTCTTTATCCTTCTTCTCCGAAAATATAAACAGCTTACTGAAAATGTAGTTAAGTACTATAACCAAAAACTGGACAGGAAGCTGTACAATCCAGAACTTTATATTATCGGCACTCGGAGAGGCATTTATCTTATCCGAAAGCGACGGTATAATACCCAAAATCCCGTCCACATGCTTTAATGTGATCAAAAAATATATGCTTCCGGCCTCAATAAAATATGTACCGATACGGGCAAGTACGAACTTTAATATTTTAGCAGTTTCTTTTCCCGCACCTTCGTTTCCCTTTAAAAATACCCAGTAATTATTCACCAGATATGCAAAAGCAACTGCCACACACCACGAAAGAGCCGTTGTAACATTCTCATCCAGCCCGATCAGATTCTTAAAAATGAACTTTGCGATCAGATTTACGACCGTAGTCATGACACCGGCTATTAAGTATGTCACAACCTCGCGGTTCAGCAGTTTTTCCTTCAAGCTCTTTTTTTCGGGCTTTTCAGGTATGTTTTTATTTTCTTCCATTTGGAAAACCATCCTTAAAACAAAAATAAGACTGCCACACTAAATGTGTGACAGCCCTTTTTCTTAATAGTACTTCTTACTACCCCAAAGGTTACTTCTCTTTAAGTCCAGATATTCGTTGTACGCCTGTTCCAAAATCTGCTTCTCGTTTGCAAATTTTAAAAGGTGATACGCTTCATGGTACTTGTAATAACCCGAATCACAAAAGTACTCTTCTCTCTGTGGCTTGCTGTAATAGCTGTCAGACATCATCAGAAACCAGTGAACGTCTTTGGACACAACATTCTGAGGAGTGTTGAAGGAATACTGGCTCTTGCCCACATACTTGATTATCTGTGCACTTACACCTGTTTCCTCTTTTACTTCTCTGAGCGCAGTTTCATTATGCTCTTCACCCTGTTCAACCGTTCCCTTGGGAAGCACCCAGCCTTCATACTTGTTCTTATAATTTTTATAGAGCAACAGAATCTTCCCTCTGAATATAACAACACCGCCACAGCTTGTAGCTTCGACCATCTGCCTGCCTCCTGCTATAGGTGTGTTATGATATATGATAAACTGATATTATTATAGTCTATTTTTTATATAAGTGCAAGCCATTTCTTATATACTTTTTCAGTAACTTTTCCGTAACTTTTTTAATACTTTTTACTCCACACCCCTTAAAAAGTGCCCGTTTGTCATCTTCATGCCCATTATCTCATCAGGAAAAGCATATGTATCACCGGTTACGGCACTTTCCAGGCTTTTTATTACAAGCCTTATCTCGCTATCATCCTCAAAAGTAAACCTGAGGCCGAATCTCTTACAGCCTGTATCTGTCACTTCACCGAATCTCGGTATAAGGTTCAATACTGCCGAATTATAGACAATATTGTAACAATACCTGCATTCCTGATGTACGGTAAAAGTATATCCCTTTTCATCGCTAAGTTTCATCGGGCCGCGGTACTTACACTCTCCTGTAGCTGTTTTACCCAGGCACTGGGCTGATACCATCACAGGAATCATGCCGTAGATCACCATTTCTCCGCAGCCTTTTTCCAGGGTTTTAAGTTCACCGGCATTAAGCTCGTAGGGCAATGTAAAGTCATTGCCTATCCTTTTTACAGCATGATCATTTGCGGCATAGATATTATGATCGGTCCTGAATCCGGCTTTCAGTTGATTAAGGATATATACCGCCTCATAATTTGAAGCGATAAAGCCGCATTTATCTGCATATTGTTCTACGGCATCATACACCTTTTTATAGTATCCGGCTCTTATGATCCTCGGGAGTACGAGATAGAGCTTTTTGCCTTTTTCCCGGCAAAGAGCCAACACTTCATCGTTTTTCCCGCAGTTATCTGTGTCGATATCAAAACAGATATCGTTGATCATACCTGTTTTATCAGCTTCAGCCAGGCATCTTAACTGTTCTAAGGTTTTTACATAAGCCGAAAAACGCACTTCTCTTATGTTTTCTCTTAACTCTTCCTCTAAAAGGCACTTTTTAACATCAGAACGTGTAAAGCACAGCTTATCCCTTAACTGTTCAGCCGCTTCACGTCTTAACCTGTTAAGCTCACCCACGGGGACAAATACCGCTCCATCGGTATCTATATATGTATTTCTGGCGATAAAATCGGTATTCCCTAGCTTTTCCGCCTGGTTTTTAAGACTCTCCGGGGTACTTGCCGCATTTCTTGCTTCTTCCACTGTATTGCCGTATACTGTCGCACTGACAGGCGCATTAAACCTATCATTTTCAGTTGACATGGTAAGAGTCAGTGCTTCGCCCTTTTTGCATATAAGCTTTATATCTGCGGGCTGCCTGAAAGTGGTTTTGATATACTTATCAGCAATACTTAAAAGCAGGCTTTGGTTTCTTGTCCTGTATACCTTCATGCCCTTTTGTGCTAACCTGTCCTTCATGGTAAGCACATCAAATGTATTTCCCATACGGATATCCGTACCACTGGTAAACTCATATATGTCAGTTCCGTCATCAGCCCTTATCTCGAGCACGTCACCGTGTTTTATATTCTTAAATGCCTTGATAAAAGCTTTTCTCGAAGACGTACTGTATACCTCTCCCACCTTTACTCCGAAATGACCGGGGCGCAGCGTACTCATCATATCCTGTCCGTTATGATCAAAAAGATATCCGGTATTAAATCCTCCGCGGTTATAGATCTCCGAAAGATCTGATACCTCATCCACAATATTTGCGACTTCACCCTGCTCTTCGTAATACCTGTCTATGGCACGTCTGTATGCAGCTACCACTCCCGCACCATACTCGGCCGACTTCATCCTGCCCTCTATCTTAAATGAATCAATTCCGGCCTCTATAAGCTTATCGATATTTTCTAAAGTACACATATCCTTAGGTGACAGGAAATAGCCCTTATATTCATTTTCCCCAATCTTTGCTTTATATAGCTTTCTGCACGGCTGGGCACATCTGCCGCGGTTTCCGCTCCTTCCGCCGGCCAGACTGCTAAGCAGGCACTGGCCCGAGTAACAGTAACATAAAGCACCGTGTATGAATACTTCCATTTCCAGATTGGTATTTTCCCTCATCTGCTTTAATTCTTCAAGGGACAGCTCCCTTGCCGGTACTATCCTGGTAACAGACTTCTTCTCCGTGAGCATGGAGGTAAGACCCTTTATGCCTTCAGCCATAGTTAATGAGCACTGTGTACTTACATGTATATCAAGTCCCGGAAAATACTTTCCTATAAACTCCATGACCCCTATATCCTGCACGATGACAGCATCCAGTCCCGCTTCATAGTAAGGCTTAAGATAATCATACAGCCTGCCCTTAATCTCATCATTTTTAAGTATGGTATTTACAGTCAGATACAGCTTCCTGTTTCTGATATGGCAGAATCTTATGGCTTCTATCACTCCGCATTCGTCCGGATTATCGGCATAGGCTCTGGCACCGAAGCTTTTGCCTCCCATATATACGGCATCCGCTCCGGCGCTTATTACAGCCTTCATATTTTCAAATGAACCTGCCGGAGCCAAAAGCTCGGGCTTCTTTAAAATGTTTTTTACATCCATATCTGTCACCATAAAAATAGGCGAACCAATTTAAATGATTGATTCGCCGTATTACACTTAATCGTCTGAAGACTTTCTGTTCTTTCTTTCGGAAGAAAGCTCCGTCTCAAGCTTGATATTCTTTTTCTGCTCCTCGATATTCAAAGCCTTCTGCTTCTCTATCTCGTTCTGGGCTATCTCAAGCTTTGACTGCAGGCTCATGATCTCATGTTTCATCGAGTATATCTCATTGCTCTTCGACTCACTGTCTGCTTCCGATTCTTCATATTTATTCTTCATCTTGAAGTACTCATCAACAAGATTGATCTCGAGGAAGATAGCTCTCATTTCACTGTCAAGATTCTTGTATATATCCTGCTTCTTTATCTCGGCAAACTTATTATTCAAAAAACCGGCAATCCTTTGAAGATACTCTTCGTTTTCAAAACCGGAAAGTCTGTATCTCTTGTTCTTGATGATAACTTCAGTGTCGTTTTTTCTACCCATGATAATAAGCACCTAAGACCCTTTTAAGGTCCCCTTTCTTAAAATCATTTTTTCTGCATTTATTATAATAAGTGTTTTGTCGCAATTTGTCAACTTTTCTTGAAAAATACTTTATTAAAACTATTGACTATAATTGAAAATATAAGTATTATTGTAAAGTATAAAATGAAGACCATGTAAGTACAGGATATAATTCCGGCATTTCAGGAGGCAAGCATGAAGCTTTGGGGAGGCCGTTTCACCGGCGAAACAAACGAACTCGTTGCAAAATACAATTCATCCATAACATTTGACAGCCGCTTCTGGCGTGAGGATATCAAGGGAAGCATGGCACATGCGCTCATGCTCGGCAATCAGGGTATCATCACCCACGAAGAAACGGAACTTATACATAAAGGACTGACCGATATATATAACGATATCGAAGCCGGAAGACTTGAGATAGACATGACCGCAGAAGACATCCACAGCTTCGTCGAGGCTACACTTACCGAACGTATCGGTGATGCCGGCAAAAAGCTCCATACAGGAAGAAGCCGTAATGACCAGGTAGCACTCGATATGCGTATGTATTCCCGTAATGCAGCAACTGAGATCGGTAAAAAATTAAAGAAACTGCTCACTACTATCCTTTCTATCATGAAGGAAAATACCGAGACATATATGCCTGGCTTTACTCATCTTCAAAAAGCCCAGCCCGTAACCCTCGCTCATCATTTGGGTGCTTACTTTGAGATGTTTTCCAGAGACAGAAGCCGTTTAAAGGATGCAAGAGAAAGGATGAACTATTCTCCTCTCGGTTCCGGAGCACTTGCAGGCACCACATATCCCTTAGACCGTGAGATGACCGCAAAAGCACTTGACTTCTACGGACCTACCGAGAACTCCATGGACGGTGTATCCGACAGGGATTACCTTATAGAACTTCTCTCATGCTTCTCCATGATCATGATGCACCTCTCACGTTTCAGTGAAGAGATAATCATCTGGAATACCAACGAATATCGCTTTATAGAGATAGACGATGCGTACTCCACCGGAAGCAGTATCATGCCCCAGAAGAAAAATCCCGATATAGCCGAACTGGTACGCGGAAAAACCGGACGTGTATACGGAAGCCTCATCACACTGCTTACCGCATTAAAGGGACTGCCTTTAGCATATAATAAGGACCTTCAGGAGGATAAGGAAGCATTTTTCGATGCCCTTGATACGGTATCGGATTCCATCACACTTTTTGACGGAATGCTCTCCACCCTCACCTTTAACAAAGAAGTCATGGCTCAAAGCGCAAAGAACGGATTCACAAATGCCACAGATGCAGCTGATTACCTTGTAGTACACGGCATACCTTTCCGTGATGCGCATGGTATCATCGGACGTCTGGTACTCTACTGCATAGATAAGAATTGTGCACTTGATGACCTTTCACTCGACGAATTTAAGCAGTTCTCTCCCGCCTTCGAGCAGGATATCTACGAAGCCATATCACTTAAGACCTGCGTAGAGAAGCGCAACACCATCGGTGCCCCCGGAATGCAGGCCATCGAAAGAATGATCGCACATTGCGAAGAGGCGCTATATTAATATCGTTTAACTTAAGAACGGGCTCTGTCCGGGCAGCATCCCGACTTAATTGTCGCCAAAGACAATTAAGATCGGGAACTACCCGTCACGAGCCCTGATTTTATGTTGGCTTTCGATATTAATATAGGGGCCGCCGCTCTATAAGCGGCAGCCCCTTCTGATTAATCAATAGTCATTCCTTTTATTTCTGTTACGTCTGTTCCTGCGTCTTGCAGTAGCCTGGTCCTCATCATCGATGATCTCTATCAGACGCTTCTGTACGATGGAATCCTTATTCAGGAATCTTACATCGTTACCGAATCTTACTTCCATAAGCTTCACATCCGAATTGTCATAAACCTCACCTTCACCGTAAACCTTATGGTTGATGATGTCATGTTCCTGAAGCCTGTCAACTGCTGCTCTTAAGGTTCTCTTATCATCAGGCTCCTGGGATACAAGACCGTAAAGTTCATCGTCATCCTCAGGATTGGTGTAATATACGCTCTGTCTTACCTCACGTACATATGCGCCGTCATCTTCCGAACGTCTTATCTCGGGCTTTCTCTTTCCACCCTGATTCTCCTGCTCGGAACTTCTCATCCTGTCCACCTTACGTGCGTTACGTATACGGTTCTTTCTCTTGTTCTGCTTGATAAGTCCGAGTACTATGAACAATCCGAAGAATACTACAGCCACAGCAATAACTGCAAATATAACGCCGAGTATCACTTTCTTGGGATTGCCGCCGCCCTGCTCGCTTTCTCCGTCATTTTCATTATCCGAAAGAGCGGGAGTGGGCTGCGAGGGAGCTTTTGTGGCTACCTCTGCGATAGATGTGGGTGTGGGCTCTGGAGTAGCTGTAGGTGTAGGTGTGGGAGTTTCGGTTATCTCGGCACCTTTTTCGATATAGTTACTTGAAGCATAACCTTCGTTGTACTTTTTCCCGTCACGTTCAAACTCTACATTGTACCATACAGTACCGTCAGCTGCGGTAGCCTGTCCGATGATTACTACTTCCTCATCCGGCTTTAACTGTAAGATATTACCCGATTCATCGGTAATAGAATCATAATTCTTTCCGGCACCCTTTCTTACATTCAGGGCCGACTTTACATCATGGACCTTACCTTTATATTTCTTTTCGTCTGCACGCGCATTTACATTTCCTACAGCCAGTGCAAATATGATAAGTGCCGCCATTAACAGCACGCTCTTTAAAACTAACAGCTTTTTACCTTGCATTTTCTCTTTCTCCTTGAAACATGTATCACGGATTTGATACAGTATATATACCGACAAACGATTTATCAGATATTCAAATTAATTCAGCGTATATTATACACAAAAAAACAAAATAAGTCAATCATAATTCGCATCATGCCGAAGGCATGTTTACACATCGGTATCGTCACATTTTTTCAGGAGCTTCAATGGCCAAAAGGTCAATACCTGTCTCAAGAAGCTTTAAAGTAAGGCATATCAGTGCAATAAATCCGTTACGCTTCTCTTCATTCTCTTCGGTTACTATCTTATTCTCATGATAGAATGAATTAAAGCAGTTGCTTAATTCGAACAGATATGAGCATACTTTATGAGGTGCTATCTCGGCTATAGCCTGAGCCATTGCGGTCGAGAACAGTGATATCTGCAGTTTCAGCTTTTTCTCGGAATCATTTCCGTCTGTATCGGACAGCTTATACTCTCCCTTTGCAGCTTTTGAAAGTATATCCGCGATACATAATCCCGAAACTGTAGAATACTTTTCAAGTACCGATTTGATACGCACCATGGTATAGAGTATATAAGGACCGGTATTTCCTTCAAATGAAGTGAACTTATCGATATCGAATATATAATCCTTTGTGGCAGCATTGGAAAGATCTCCGTATTTAAGTGCGGCAAGACCTACTTTTCTTGATATTTCATCCTTCTCCTCTGCGCTTAAGTCCCTGTCAGCCATCTTTTCAGCCACATGGTCCCTTACATCCTTTACCAGAGCTTCAAGTCTTAAGACTCCGCCGTCACGTGTCTTAAAAGGCTTCCCATCCTTACCGTTCATGGTACCGTTACCTAAGAATATAAGATCGGTATCATCTCCTACGATACCGGCCTTTCTTACCGCACGGAATACCTGCTCAAAGTGAAGGCCCTGTCTCTTATCTACTACATATATGATCTTATCCGGAGCAAAATCCTTCTGCCTCTGTACTATGGTGGCAAGGTCGGTAGAATCATAGCCTACCGCACCGTCCGATTTAAGGAGCATGCAGGGAGGCATCTCTTTGTTGTCCGATTCTTCCTTTACATCTACAACCAATGCTCCCTCACTTATCTTTGCTATACCCTTCTTCTTCATATCTTCTATCATCGGAGCGATATAAGGATCGGCATCGCTTTCACCGTACCAGAGCTCAAAAAAGACATTCAGGCTGCCGTAATTCTTCTTAAGATCCTCTTTGGAGATATCCATGATCCTTTCCCAAAGAGCCCTGTAGCCGCGTCTGCCGTTCTGCAGTTCAAATACAGCCTGACGTGCTCTTGCCCTGTATTCCTCGTCCTCTTTTGATTTTGCACTTGCAAAAGGATATATTTCCTCTAATTCTTTTAATGTGACGGGACACTCTTTCGGATATTCTCCTGTGAAATTTTCATCCCAAAATACCAGATCGGGCTTTCTTACCTGCATCTCTGTAAATATAAGTCCGATAGGTGTACCCCAGTCTCCTAAGTGTGCATCACCTATGGTCCTGTATCCGTCAAATTTAAGCATCCTCTTTACGCTCTCACCTATGATGGCAGGACGTAAATGTCCTACATGGAGAGGCTTTGCCACATTGGCTCCGCCATAATCAATAACAGCGGTCTTGCCGGTGCTCTTAGGCTCAAAGCCGTTCTTTTCGGACACAGCCATCTCATTAATATATGTATTAAGAGTCTTTTCTCCCAAAATGATATTGATAAATCCCGGAGCAACAGCTTCTACGCTCTTAAACGCTCCGTCATCAGGAAGTGCTTCCACCACCTCGTTGGCGATAGCGATAGGTGCTTTCTTATATACCTTTGCACAGGCCATGGCACCGTTGCACTGATATTCACAGAGATCGGGACGGTTCGATACAACGCACCTTCCATACTCTGCCCCGTATCCGGCTTTTTCAAATGCCGCACCGAATTTATCCGATAATATGTCAAGTAATTCTTTCATTCTTAAACCTTTCTTTTATTTAATCTGAAGTTTTATCATTCTGACCCATTTGTCAGTCTGATTCCTCGTCATTCTGATCCCTTTGTCAGCCTGATCTCTTTGTCATTCTGAGCAAAGCGAAGGATCTTCCTACGCTCCGATACCGAGTATCATGGTCGCAAACTCAAAATAAATAAGCAATGACAGTGCATCAACTATGGTTGTGATAAAAGGCGATGCCATAACTGCGGGGTCAAAGCCCAGCTTCTTTGCAAACATGGGAAGCGAGCAGCCTACAAGTTTGGCAACGAATACTGTTACCACCAAAGTCAGGCACACTACTGCCGCTACCTGTGGAGTCACTTTATCAACCACCATAAGCTTTACAAAATTGGTCACTGCCAAAGTAGCTCCGACCAAAAGCGATACTCTTGATTCCTTCCATGCAGTCTTAGGCAGGTCTGCGAAGCTTAACTCATCAAGTGATAAAGCACGGATGATTGATACGGAAGCCTGGCTTCCTGCATTTCCGCCTGTATCCATCAGCATAGGGATAAATGCGGTAAGTATTGTATATTTGCTGAGCGCATCCTCAAAATGAGCAATGATCATACCGGTAAAAGTAGCCGATATCATGAGCAATAGCAGCCAAGGTATACGCTTTTTCCATGTCTCAAATACACCTGTCTTGATATACGGAGCATCGGTAGGGCTGATAGCGGCCATCTTTTCGATATCCTCCGTAGCCTCCTGCTGCATGATGTCGACAACGTCATCGACCGTGATGATGCCGACAAGTCTGTCCTCACTGTCTACTACAGGCATGACGGAAAAGTCGTACTTCTGGAAGTCACGTGCTACATCCTCCTGGTCGGTAAGCGTGGTGATCGAAATGACGTTTTCCGTCATGATATCTCCCACTTCCGTATCAGGATCCGCAAAAAGAAGACTTCTTAAGGTAACAGTACCTAAAAGTGTTCTGTTTTTATCAAGTACATAACAGGTATTGATAGTCTCCTTATCGATACCGTCTTTTCTTATCTTTTCCAAAGCCTCCGATACCTTTAAATGAAGCTTTAAGGCTTCATACTCCGTGGTCATAAGGCTTCCCGCGGAATCCTCGGGGTATTTGAGAAGCTGGTTGATAGTCCTTCTGGTTTCGGCACTGGTCTTAGCTAAGAGCCTTGTTACTACGTTAGCCGGCATCTCATCAAAAAGGTCGGCAGCATCATCCACGTACATGTTTTCAATGATGTTCGTAGCTTCACCTTCAGTAAGCATAAGGATCATGCTCTGCTGCAGGTCTATGGGCAGATATGCAAACACGTCTGCCGCGATATTTTTTGGTAATACTCTGAAAAACTTGAGTATATCCGCTTCTTTCAGTTCTTCAAGCACTGAAGCCACATCGGCCTCATTCATTTCTGAAGCCATTCTTCGGAATTCCTTGAAATCCCTGCGTTCAATGACTTCCGCCATGATATCTACCTGAGACTGTTCTTCCTCCTCGGGTTCATCTCCCGCTTCCTTATCCTGGGCTTTTGTAGCGTCGGCTTCAAG
>JAFRSU010000081.1 GCA_017427415.1 Lachnospiraceae bacterium
GCCGTGTGTCGGGGGTTCGAATCCCTTCTGGCACGTTTGTACCTTTGATTTAAGGTACACATTTAACAGGTCTGGTCTTTTTGACAGAACCGCAGGAGATAGCTTTACTGCTATCGGTTTATGGTGGGTATGGCGCAGTTGGTTAGCGCGCCAGATTGTGGCTCTGGAGGCCCTGGGTTCGAGTCCCAGTACCCACCCGCTTAGGGCTATCGCCAAGCGGTAAGGCACAGGACTTTGACTCCTGCATTCGCTGGTTCGAATCCAGCTAGCCCTGCTTGGTAGTTTGTTACCGTATTGTTTACATGAACTGCTATAGTTGGTAGTTGATCGGCAGTTTTATTTTTTTGATATCGTTCCCGTAATCGGGATTGATATGATAAAAGGGCCACTAGCTCAGGCGGTAGAGCACTTGACTTTTAATCAAGTTGTCAGGGGTTCGAATCCCCTGTGGCTCAAGATTTTTAAAGCCTTGAAACTCAGATGTTTCAAGGCTTTTTATTATACCCTTACAGTGATAATGTGATATAAAATAAAAAAATTGAAATTTCTCCCGACTTGAAATAAAATATTAAACAGCAGGGATGCTGCAATATATAAAACTGATTTTTTTGTCAGTTTTTAACCATCAGGGTTTTTATGTTTTATAATACAAAATGTGATACTAAGGTTAAAAGAGCAGAAGTCGTTACTTTATACTTTGAAGAACGCAGGGAGTATATATGAAGAAAATACTTCTTATAGAAGATAATGAACATATAATGGAAATAAATGAGTGGTTTCTTAAGTCCGGCGGATATGATGTGGAAAAGGCCTATACTCTGCACGAGGCAGACGAAGTGTTAAAAAAATCCTTACCGGACATTATCGTTCTTGATATCATGCTTCCGGACGGAGACGGGTATGAATATTGTGAGAGACTGCAAAAAAAGAAATCCATCCCGGTACTATTTCTTACTGCAAAAACAGATCAGAAAGACGTGATGGAAGGCTACAGGAGAGGCGGAAATGATTACCTTACAAAGCCGTATGACCTTGAGATGTTAAAGGTCAGGATTGAAGCACTTCTGAGGCTGACGGAGAGCAAAAACAAAAAAGAAGATATGATAAATAATATCTCACGTAATGTTATAGCGTTAAAATCAGGTGCGCTTAAATTTGATCCTGTGGCTTCAACAGTGACTGTGGATGGAAAAAAACTCAGCCTGTCCACTAAGGAATTCGGCATATTATATTGCCTTGCAAAACGCAAGGGCGGACAGGTCACAAAGGAAGAATTGCTGAAAGAAGTCTGGGAACTGGAGCCGGACAGCGACACATCGTTCCTGTGGTCGACCATATACAGGTTGAAGAAAAAGATAGCACCATATCAGGAAAGATTTTATATTGAGTCAGACCATAGCGGATATGAACTTGTAGTGATCGAGCATTAATATCTGTGATCGACAATCTGTCATTACGATAAACAGAAAGGAGGAGCCTATGAAGAAACATTTGCCGGGATTGGTGTTTATTATCGGCATCTTTGTACTTTTTTCGGTCTTAAATCGGCTCCTGATGACAGATGAGGGTACCGAGTATCGTGAACAGAACTTCATGACATATGAAAATGCGCTTTATACACCGGAGGAGATAGAGAACCTCCCTGACGGCATAAAGCCGGTGACGGGAATAGAGCATTCATATTGGAAAGAAAAAGAATTTTCACGAGTTAGGACTTCTTACCTTGACATTACCCTGGAAGAAGGAAAGGTATACGGGATATACGGGGAGAATCTGACTTACGCGTTCAATCTCTATGTAAACGGTGAACTTATCGCATCAATGGGAAAGGTTGGGATGACGGAAGAAGATTCCGAGCCGAGGACCGGCGGATTTTATGCATGCTTTACCGCGGAAAAGGAAAACAGGATAGTTATACAGCGGTGTAATCATGTACATTCAAACTGGAATAATTTCATTATAAATATCGGTGAGCAGGAAACGATAAGTACATTTGTCAGAAACACATATTTCAGATTAGCGATAACGATCACGATACTGCTGGTCATAAGCCTGGTAAATCTGGGATTGTTTGTCGGACTAAAAAAACAAAAGAGATTTCTTATGTTTTCGATGGCCTGTCTTTTCCTGATGGGGAATTATCTTTTCTCGGGACCGAAGCTGATCATGTTACTGTTTCCGAAACTTAACTGGTTCTTAGGACACAAGATAGAGTCTTGCTCATTGATAGCGGCAGCGTTTTTTATGATCCTTTTCTTTGAAGAATGCTTTGGCAAGGTACATAAATATATAAGAATACCCGGATACGTACTCATAGGTCTGTCGTTCCTGTATTATGCGGCACTTCCGTCGTTGATCTATACAAGATATTCCGTGATCGTGAGTGATATAGTAGTAGCGTATGCCTTGCTGATGTGCGCTATCGTATTTGTACGTGCCGTAAAGAATTTAAAAAAGATGACCATGGCACAGAAGTATTATCTTGTATCGATCACGCTGCTTGTAGTTGCCGCAGTGCGGGGAGCATTAAGGCTTGAAATGTATCTGGATTTTATGAAGATAGCATTAATATTGTCTGATATCATATTGACATTGGGACTTGCTTATGAATACAGACAGACCAAGGAAAGTCTGGAAGCTGCTGAACGCAATGAAGAAAAACTCCGGCGTATGAACGAGGATCTGGACAGGGCACGTAAGATACAGAACAATTTCCTTGCGATCATGAACCATGAGATGCGAACGCCGCTTACGGTGATAGCCGGATATGCGGACATGATCAGGATGAAAGCCGGGATGACCGGGACTGCAGATGAAGAAACTACGAAGAATCTCGGATTCATAAAAGATGAGGCTATGCGTCTCGGAAGGATAGTGGAGAAGTCTGAGGAAGGTATCGTAGATTACGTTGGTTTAGGCGAGAGAAGGGAAGTAAGGATTACCGAACTGTTTGACGATGTGGTTAAATTCTGTACGCCGATATGCGAAAAACGTCATGCAGTCATAAGGATGGAATATACCGGGGACATAGTCATCAATTGCTGCAAGGATGAGATGCTTCAGGTACTTTATAATCTGGTCCTGAATGCCTCAAGACATTCCGAGAACGGGGAGATAGTATTACGAGCCCGTCAGGAGGATGAGGATGTCCTCATACATGTAAGCGATAATGGTGACGGCATGGATGAGGAGACCATGAAACATGCATTTGACAAGGGCTTTACCAAGGACGGAGGTCACGGTATCGGACTTGCGCTTTGCAGGGATATCGTACTTGCCCACAATGGAAAGATACATATAGAGAAGAATACGGATAAGGGTATAACTGTATGTATTCTCCTTTTGGAAAAAAGAAAAAATCAAAACTGATTTTTCGTCAGTTTTTAGCTATAAAGAAAATATCGATGATAAAATCCCTCTAGAAAGCGTAAAACTTATAAAGGAGGGATTTTTCTATGAATAACAGCAATAAGAAGAGCAGATTCTTCAGAATGGCGGGCAGAAGCATAATAGTTTGGCTTCTGGCGATGTCTTTGGCTATGCCGGCATCTGTACCGGCCGGTGTAAAGGCTGCAGAAACAAATCAGGCCGGAAATGAGAATGGGACGAACGGAACCAATGGAACTGATGCAAATATTACAGTTACTTTAAATAATGATGAAGTTGACTTGAACTTCGGTTCGGGATATATTTTAAGAATCTGTAGTGATGGAATATATTTATCTAATGGTGATACAGAAATCTTAAGTATGCCTGCTTCGTTTTCGGTTCCCGTAGAATAATAAGGTATTTTACCATACCCGGACAGTAACATGTCCGGGTTTTTATATTGACACGTATATACAAAAGGTAATATAATAAATACAGGATTTTTGAAAATACTCATAGGAAAGGACCGGCGGGGGATATGAAGATTGTAGAATTTGTCAATATGGAAGAATTCGGACGCATCATGAGCAACTGGGCTACTGCGACCGGTTTGGCTACTGTGGCGGTGGACGCTGACGGAAATTATATATCGGAGTGCTTTAACTTTACCGACTTCTGTATCAAGCTCACCAGAGGAAGCAAGGAAGGCTTAAGAAGATGTGTCAAGTGCGACCAGGAGGGTAAGGGTGTATATCATTGTCATGCAGGACTTATAGATTTTGGCATTGACCTGGTGGTAAAAGGAGAAAAACTCGGCTCGGTCATCGGAGGACAGGTACTACCCAAGCAGCCTGACGAAGAGGCGTTCCGAAAAGTGGCCAGAGAGATCGGAGTGGATGAAGATACTTATATAAAAGCTTTGGGGAAAGTAAACGTCAGAACCGAAGAGTCGATCCGAGCTGCAGCCAATCTTTTGGGAGAAGTATTAAACGAATTCATCAATGCGGAATTTGAGAGGACCTATGTAAAGGATATCGTAGTAGGCTTAAAGGAAGGCGTGGAAAAAACTTCAGCCATAGTAGATAAGATCATGCATTCCACACAGGAGCTTAAAAAGCTTCAGAACAAGCAGAAAATCCTTTCTCTTAATGCCAATATAGAAGCTGCCCGTGCGGGAGACCAGGGAAAGGGGTTCGCGGTGGTTGCAAGCGAAGTAGGAAAACTCTCGGAGAACAGCTCTGTGGCGAATGAGCGTATAGAGAGCCTTGTGCAGGAGATAGCTCAGGTCGTCAGACATATGCATGACGAAAAGAAATTTGAACTTTTGATGAAAGAGTAATGTTAAATACAATCACTTTATACAAGGTTAGAAAAGAATGGCAATGAGAAATCCCATTGCCATTCTTTCAGTTAAAAATAAAATTACACGAATAGATCATTGAAATAATACATGCGAGTAAAAGCACAACTGCGATTATACCGATCGGTTTGAGGGAACCTAAGCTTTCACTGTCATCAAGCTGGACATCACCTTTGGATTTTGCAAGGATAACTATCAGGATGATGGATATGAGCAATGCTATCGAAGTTACGAGCCTAAAGATGGCCTGAAATTTTGTGGTAAGGTCTATGTAGAGGATATCGCTCCCATCGGAGACCACTTTGATACCTTCGGCATTCAGGTCATTTATCATATCAGATGACTCGCGTTTGATCTGACTGTCAAGCTCCCGCACCCTGCCCTTTATATGGGCCCCATAATACTTGCCCTCGGCATTGGGCGTATTGACTTCTTCATAAAACTCCTCAGCATAATCTTCTGATGCACGTACAAATATGCATCGGGTAAGATCATTGCTGTACAGGAGAAAATAATACTCAGTACCTATCGGTATCAGACCGTTTATGGTGTGTTTCATCGAAAAGACCGGACCGTCGGTCAGGTAATAAAAGTCACCCTCCACCGATATACCGTCTTCACGTATGTCTGTTAAGTCATCTTTGATCTGTACGGCATTTCCGAGCGAGACTAAGTCTCTTACAGCGGTAAACAGATACAATACAAATATCCCGATCAGCATCAGAAAGCCCAATATTGTCCAGACTGTGCCTTTGCGTTTCATAGTGTCCCCTTTTCCTATATATGATTTACGAACAGTAATATGATACCAAATATCGGAAAAAAGTCAAGTTACAGGGCTCCGCTAAATATTTATTGATATCTTTACTAAAAACAAATATAATAAAAATGTAAGGCATAATAAAAGAAGGTATGGGGTGCAAAGAATGAATGAGAAGGCTACGACACAGGAGTTATGGGGAAGACTCTTTAACTCGCGGACTGTAGTGGAGTATCTTGATAAGACAGGAGAAAACCAGCTTCCGCAGTTCTCGGAATATATCAGGTCTCTTTGTTTTGCAAAAGGGGAAAAGGAAGAAACCGTGATAAAACGCGGAAATATTGAATCCTCCTATGGACACAGGCTGTTTAAAGGCACTCGTAATCCTTCCAGGGATACGGTATTACAACTGGCTTTCGGGCTTGAACTGGATTCGGACGGGACACAGCAGCTGCTTAAGGTTGCCCGCGCTACCGCACTTCATCCCCGTGTAAAGAGGGATGCAGTGATAGCGTATTGTTTGTACAATCACAAGAGTTTCTTAGAAGCTCAGGAATTACTTTTTGAAAATAAACTGCCCGCGATAGGTGAAAAAAATAATGAATTACAATGATCCCCTTGATGACATATTAAGCGCATATGATGATACCGGTTATCCGGAAGAGTTCTATAGTAAGTATGATATTATGGAATGTCTTTCGGATCTGAACGGTATTATTACTTTCCTTGTCCGGGATAAAAACGGTACGGAATATATCGCAAAATGCTTTGACAGATCATTATGGAACGGATTTTCGGGCAATGAGATACTGATCGGTCTGTCCCATAAGGGGCTTCCGGAATATGTTGCCACTTATGAAAACGAATCCATGATGGTGGCTGTAAGAAAATATGTATCGGGAGTTTCACTGGACCGCTATGCATCGGAAAATGATATATCACAGCAAAAAGCTGTCGATATATGCTTACAGCTGTGTGATATCCTTATGTATCTGCATCACAGGGACACTCCCGTGATCCACCGCGATATAAAGCCGCAGAATATCATTATAAGACCTGACGGAAGTATAGTCCTGATAGACTTTGATATCGCCCGCATGCTTAACAGCGAAAACGAAACCGATACGGTCTTTTTCGGGACACGGTCTTATGCACCTCCTGAGCAATACGGATTTTCGCAGACGGATGAACGTACTGATATCTATGCATTGGGGATATTACTCAGATGGCTGCTTACAGGCAGTACCAAAGAAAATAAAAAAATCAAGATATATCGTCCGTTGGAAAATATCATAAAAAAATGTACCGGATTTTCACCAAAGGAACGCTTTTCGGATGCCGGGAAGGTAAAGAAGGCGCTGGAAAAAGCCAATCCGCGTTCACAGGCGATCCGCATGGCCAGACTGCTCACTATAGCAGCTTTATCTTTGGGGTTACTCTGTTTTGCCGGTATAAAGATATATAAATATGCTACTTATTCACCTTTTAATGAAGATGCTATTCCTGCATTTTTATCCGATGAAGAAACAGTAAAGGATGCGGTAAAATATATGAAGGATAAATATGGGACGGCAATGTTTGATGACGACACCACGGTAGCCCGGGTAGGGGACCTTCGTAAAGCGATGATCGACCTTTACGGGCTCGACCGTGATTATGTGTATGGGATCAATACCGATATGCCTCAGGAGAACGACGCTTATTTTCTGCCATGGGGGTGGGATGACAACCAGACATTGGATAAGAATATCGTTATATATGCAGCTGTAAAAGTGCATGATCCGGCTTATGTCGCTGACTGGTCGAGCCTGAAGGATGATAACGGTTATTATCCCGGAACACGGGTGGCTGTTGCATTTGCGGAAGAAAACGGGATAGCAGGACTGGTTCACAGACCAAGCGATATAACGCTGGGAGATATGGCTGTCATTCTGGCAAATACCGACAGGATTTTTGAAACAGAAAAATAATATGGGTTTTATCTGAAAAGTGGTCACTCGGACCACTTTTTTTAATGCCGTCCCTGTTAAAATGATTGTGTATTGCAGGTTTACATGTGTTTAATACGATGCATGGATATAAAAGAAAGGGAAGGTGTCTATGAAGAAAAGTTTGTTTGCTTTATTGTGTACCATAGTGATGGTATTGATCTTTGCTCCGGATAAAGCATTTGCAGGGCATGATATCGGAGTACTGTCAAAAAACAACCCTTATCTGGAAGTTGAGATAAGTATGACAAAGGATGATGAACATGTCTGTTTCTTTCAGATAGACGGAGAGGTTGAGAAAGTAGGATTATATGTTAAAAACCTGAGCGGTGGCGGCTCAACGATAGAGTATGATCTGCTTGATAACGACTGGAATGTTATCGAGGATTATAAATTTGATGCGGATACCATAGCCGTGGAGGGAGACATTTTTATCCCGGCATCAGAGTATTACTATATTGATTTCAAAAATCCTTCGTTTACGGGAATGAACGAGATGAAGCTCGGGATATGTGTTTATTGCCCGGCTTTTGGCGGGAAAGCTTCTGATTATTCAAGGTATAATGACTTAAATCAGGAATGGAGTAAGAAAACGGAAACCGTAACCGCGGATAAAGCCCCTTTAACCCTGTCGGAAACAGAAGTTACACTCAAAAAGGGAAAATCGGTTACGCTAAAGGCAACTTTATCTAAGAAGTACAAAAAGAAAGGCGTAACCTGGAAATCTTCGGATACCAAAGTGGTCAAGGTCTCAAAGAAGGGAAAGGTTACAGCTAAGGGATACGGTACGGCAGTGATCACCTGTACTTCAAAAAAGAGCAAGAAGGTTAAAGCCACCTGTACGGTTACGGTTGTTAAGAAGACGTCTTCAGGCAGCGGGAATACCGAGACCAACCCTCCTGTAACTTCCGGTGAGCTTTCGGGAGTATCCATAAAGGTCGGTCACGGAAGTGATAATAAGTCCGTGGTTTTCAGATATATGGCAGGTACTATGGTAGGTGCAGACGGCTATTATACGTTAAAAACCAATGATTATTCCGGAAATCTCACGCTTGACTTTAAGACTTCGGATGGGAATGACAGCCATAAGATAAATGTTGAAAAGAATGCTACATATTATATAACTTACTCTTACGTAATAAACCAGATACAGGATACGGTTATTTATAATCCGCCTCAGCAGATCTTTTCAGGGACGGATCCTATCACCGGATTACCCAGATATATTACTATCCCGGGAAGCGAAACCAGGATCCCGGCAGTACAGTCACCTGTTTCCATAGATGTTTCTGTTCAGGGCGGACCGACGGCAACGAATTCCATAACCTTAGCCGGTACGGTAAAAAAGGGTTCGTTTACAATTGAGAAGCAGTAATACTGAAGATTGAACGACAATTTCAACAAAGCTGTTTAATTGATTGACTTTAAAGCCGGGTGGCATTATATTGTATATTATAAATTTATCTGATGAAGATGTAATAAAGGATTATAATATTAAATCCAGAGGAGGTATGTGATGAAAGGTAAAAAGCATGTAAAAGTATTGTGTGTTTTTGCACTTGTACTTGCACTTGTTGCGGAATGTTTTATCCTTCCGGCAAAACAGGTAAGTGCTGCTGAAGCGGGGCAGATGGTGTCCATAACATCATCAAAGCTTAAGAAAGCAAAGGTCAATGTAGCCGTATATATCAATGGCAAAAAGCAGAGTGCAAAGGGCTTCAAGGTATCCGGCAAGCTGAACGGAAAGAAACAGACTTTTATGTATGTTCCGGCTGAGGCATTTGCAAAGGCAGTGGATGCAACGTATTCGATAAAAAAGAAGAAAGTTACCATAACTACAGGAAATAACTGGAAGATGGTATTTACTTCTGGCAAGGACGGATATACCTATGCAACCGTTAAGGGGAAAAAGGAAAAGTACGGTCCTGTGAGCCTTGGAAAATCATATACAAAGAGTAAGGTTATATATGTTCCCGCAGAAAGTTTTGCGGTGCTTGCCGAGAAACTTGGGTTAAAAGTTGAGACCAAGTTAAAGGGCAAAAAATATACCGCGGTTATTTCATATCCTTCGGATAACCCCGGGGGCGAGAACGGTGACAACTGGCAGAATGCCGAGACAGCTGCAGTTCCTTCCGATATCGTAAAAGCAGTTAATAAAGCACAGGAAACCTTTACAGGCGGAACCATTACACCTGTAGCCCAGGTAGTTACACAAAAAACAGACAGCGGCGAAGAGTACGGTATGCTTGGCAGGCTTAATCCTACTGTTCCCAATGCAGCTGAAAAATATGTATTCTTTATAATCTATATCGGTGCAGACGGAAAGACTGAGATAAAAGAAATAGCAGATACCGAGTTCGCAACAAACATTAACAATCTGCCCGGTGGCTGGTATCAGGTTGAATCAGTAGAACTTACCGCTGAAGAGAAAGAAGCTTTTGACAAGCTTATGTCCGAGATGGACGGAGTGGAATACAAGCCCATAGCTAAGATAGCAGAGCAGGTAGTGGCAGGCAAGAATGTATGTGTTCTTTGTGAATCAAGAGTTGTTGCACCCGATGCACCTACCACATATTCATTCGTTTATGTATATATGGGGCTTGACGGAAAAGCAGAGATTACGGATATAAAGGTCTTCAATCCTGATGATAATAAACAGGAAGGTCAGCAGGGTGAGAAAGAAGGTCAGGGACAGGAAGGTCAGGGAAACGAGGAAAAACCTTCAGCAGAGATGCTCGATATAAGCAAAGCTTCAGATGATGACTTTGTCAGGAGGACTGACGGTAACTTTGAAGCGTATACCGAGTTGGGACTTGCTGCAGCACTTGAAGAATGCATGAAGCTTAATAACAACTGGGATGACCCGAACTTTGTTGAGGTTAAGACAGAAATTAAGAATGACATTACGGTATCACATGAGATATGCGTTATGGCAAGTCTTGTTATTACAAACGGCGCCACTGTTACCATAGAAAAAGGCGGTATTATCCAGGCATCGACAGATATACTACAGGGTTGTAAAGTGATCGTTAAGGACGGCGGAAAATTCTGGACCACACAGGGCGGAAATATTAATAATGACAGTACCGTAATAATCGAAAAAGGCGGAGAGATTGCAAGTATGATGGGTGGCAAAGTGATCAACCACGGCACTATCGAACTTAACGGTATTTTCTCATGCGGCAGCGTAAGATTTGACGGAAACACCGGTATCTGGTTCGAGAATCAGGGCGGTAAGGTGACCGGAAATGGAGACGCTGTAGTTTCCGGTGCTTACTTTGACAAGGACGATCCCATAGACTTAAATGACTGTGCGGACAAGTTAAAGACGGAGCTTGGACCCGATTCCAAGATCAAGATATCAATTGATTCCGAAGGACCTTCTCTTATGGGTAGCGGAGATGATGAACAGGGAGAAAACAGCAGTACCGGCGGATCGGTCAACATCAATCTTGACTTTAACGGCGGTGAAGTTGGAATGGAAGTGGACGGCGTATATCAACTGTTTGCTACCGATGATGTACATACACCTGAGATGGGCAGCAAATATAAAGTGGGTATGATGGGACCGCTCCATAAGGATGGGTATGAGCTTGTGGGCTGGTGTGAGAAGAAAGACGGCTCCGGTAAGATTTATAAGAATCTGGAAGAGGAGATAACCGTGACCGGTGACATGACATTTTATGCTATCTGGAAGAAGTCTTAAAAAGAGTGTTTAACAAAAACCGGACTGCTCTGTGCAGCCCGTTTTTTTAAGATGTCAATATAATACATCCTTTTTTCAAAGATAGCCTATTTTCATTCTCAAAATCCGGTTGTACACTTACCGCAGATAAAGCAAAGAGTTAGCGACCGACGTTAAGAGAATGAGACGTCATAGAAGAGGGCGATATTATAAGATGAATAAGACAAGATCCGGAGTATTAAATATGACGACGGGAAATCCTACGTCGCTCATAATAAAGTTTTCCATACCGATGCTTTTGGGAAATCTGTTCCAACAGCTATATAATCTGGTGGATTCCATCATAGTAGGACAGTTTGTAGGACCAAATGCGTTAGCTGCCATAGGTGCCACAGGCTCAGCCACTTTTATGTTTTTTGCATTGTGTAACGGTATCGGCAGTGGTGGAGGTATCATCACGGCGCAGTGCTTTGGTAAAGGTGATAAAAAGGAAGTAAAATCCTGTATCACCAATACGGCATACATCATGGCGGTATTCCCAATGGTAATAGGTTTTACCGCTTTTGTGCTGTCAGGACCGCTTTTAAGACTTCTTGAAACTCCCGAGGATATCCTGCCGGATTCCTTAACCTACATGCGTATCATGTGTGTGGGTATTATGTTTGTTTCCCTGTACAATTTTGCATCGGCTATGTTAAGAGCGTTGGGAGACTCACGTACACCGTTATATTTCCTGATATTCTCATGTATACTTAATACTGTACTTGACGTTATCTTTGTATACGGACTTAACATGAGCGTGGCCGGCGCAGGTATAGCCACAGTCATCTCGCAGTTTGTATCAGGTGTCACATGTCTTTTATATGCTGTAAAGAAAAATGAGTATTTCCGTATAGAAAAGTCCGATCTTAAGTTTAATAAGACGCTGACCGTAAGGATAGTAAAGATCGGTATTCCGCTTTCACTGCAGTTCTCGCTTATAGCCATCTCGTGTATGGCACTGCAGAAAGTAGTTAACGGGTTTGGTGCTACAGCTATGGCTGCATTTACGGCTACAAGCCGTATAGAACAGCTTATCCATCAGCCTTACCAGACCTTATCTGCAGCACTTTCTACATTTACCGGTCAGAATTACGGTGCAGGCAAGAACGACAGAGTAGTATCCGGATTCCATAAGGGAGCTGCCATTATGGCAGTGTTCTCGATAGCTATGCTTCCGATAATGCAGTTTTTCGGTGACAATATCATAAAGATATTCGTCAGCGATGCGGATGTTATAGAGATGGGCGCGCATGCTTTAAGGATCACAAGTTACTTCTATATCTGCTTAGGAGCCATCTACATTATCCGCGGAGTATTAAACGGATTGGGAGATGCATTCTTTGCTCTGCTTAACGGTATAGTTGAAGTTATAGGACGATTTGTGGTACCAGTTATCCTTACCGGCATAGCTGCCATAGGTCTGTGGGGTATCTGGTGGTCCGTAGGTATAGTATGGAGCATGGCAGGATTATCTGCTGTGGTAAGATACCGTCAGTATATTAAAAAACTGGGGGTAAAAAATGATATAAAGGCTCTTCCGGCACCTGAGAGCAAGCTGCTTAGAGCCAATGTGGCAAAATGATCAAGTCTTTCCGGAAAATGCTCCTATAGAGCATTTATAAAAATATATCAAGCTGGGACCTATGATTTCATCCTTCTCGAAGTCATAGGTCTTTTTGCAGATACGCGGCAAAAAAATAGTTATTGCAAACAAGTTTTTTTTATGTTATTCTAATCAAAGATACAGATTCTTGGCTGAAACCGTCCGGTTTCATATATTTCTATTGTAGCGGAGCCTTAAGGCTCTGTCGGGTTTTTCGGATTTTCCCCTATGTATAAATGATAGTTGATATGTTGGTGCGGACGTGTATACATATTGAGTTTAAAGCAGCGGTAAGAATGTTTTAATATATAAAGACAGGAGCATTCCTGTAATTCATAAATAATGCCAATTGAATAAAAAGAGACCTAGAGTTATGATATAGGTGTTTCATCTTGGCGGATGTAAAAACATCTAATCAAAAACTGGAGGTCCCATATGAATTATACACAGAATGAAC
>JAFRSU010000082.1 GCA_017427415.1 Lachnospiraceae bacterium
ATAAAAGTCACCTCCTAGGTTTATTTTTGTTTCGCAGCTTAATTATACCATAAACAGGTTGACTTTTGTGCTGTTTTTACAATTATCTAGGAGATTATTTTAATGGGCAGAGGACTTTTTCAGTGGTCTCGGACGGTTCTCTGTTCCCCCCTGTTCCCTCTCTCTATCCTCACTTTATAATTCTGTCATTATATTTACCTAGGATTCCGGCCCTATCACCTGCCGGAGTCTTAATATAAGCATTATATACTACGGTAAGTTTGGCTAGCTCAATCGCATTTACATCTAGTACCGCTGCCGCCTCTTCCATGCTCATTTTCATTTTCTTACTGATAAGCTGTATGTTACTGTACATCAGCGCATCCATGGACCATGACACTATCGAAGACAGCATGTTCTGGCATGATGCCGCCATCTGATTTTCCAGCATTTGCTTAGTGTCAGTTTTTTCTGCCTGGGATTTTATGACCGGTGTAACCTTTGTTGAAGTCTTGGATGTGGTCTTCTTAGCAGCAGGCTTAGCAGCTGCCTTGGTCGCGGTCTTCTTAGCAGTAGTCTTAGCGGTTGCCTTGGCTGTAATCTTCTTAGCTGAAGCATTTGCAGTTGTCTTAGTTGAAGTCTTCTTTGCCAATGCCTTAGCAGCAGTTTTTACGGTAGTCTCTTCACTCTTCTTAGCCATTATATAAAACCCTCCTGTCTGTCCCGATAATCTGATAACTTGTTTTATTATACATTATCATCAATAAAAAAAAAGGATACAGAGATCCGTTCTCTGTATCCTTCATCCGATATTAACTACTCTTTCCCACAATAAATACTGATTGCCCGGGCTGTAAATTCAGCAGTCCCTTCTCCGCCCATCTTATCGATGTTTTCGGTGAATTCTCCGCCTGCTGCATACATCTGGCCAAGGCCAAAGAGAACTTCATCAGAACACTTATAAAAATGATCTGAGATAAATGTCTGAAGCTTCTTAACCTGCCCCTGTACCTCAGCGGACTTGGGGTCTTTTACCTTCATGACACCGAATTCTTCGAAGACCTTCATGAAGTCAGCCATCACACCCTTTTCATCTTCCTTTGAGCGTCCTTTGCTTTTCTCTTCATATTCCTTGTATTCAGGTGTGGCACCCCACTGTTCCTTGGCACGTTTTGAGTATTCATCGAGCTTACTTGTATCAAATGCTGAAAAATCCATATTTTTCACTCCTCTCTTTTTTAAGTCCCGGCACATTGAGATCAGATTATCGATATGCTCCTTTCTCAGTTCAAGAAGCCCTATCTGCTGCTCAAGTGCCTTATTCTTATCAAAATCAGATCTGGTTACTATATCCTTGATATCCTTAAGCGGAAACTCCAACTCTCTGAACAATAAAATCTGCTGCAGTCTCTCCAGTGCCGCATCGTCATACAGCCTGTACCCGGACTCGGTATACTCCGCCGGTTTCAAGAGTCCGATATTATCGTAATACTGCAGAGTGCGTATACTCACTCCGGTCAGTTTGCTTACTTCATTTACTGTCATCATTGCCTTCATCTCCTTCACGTGTGATTATATAATAAACTATTACGTAACGTCAGAGTCAAGCACTTTTTTAAAAAAATTTAATACATAAAAAAACAGGAAGAAAACTCATGATTCTTCCTGTTCCCCAGTCGTTATTCATATATAAGCAGATTTCGGGAACGGAGAACCGTCCCCTGTTCCCTCAGTTCCCTAGTAGTACACCTTATAGTTATCGTAATCAACGCCTTCTTTATAAAGCTCTGCCACAGCTTTTCCGGTATCGTCAACATCACCGTAGCCTCTTAAGACGTCAACGACTTTTCCGTTCTTATACAGGACAACATATGTATCCATATTGTAATAAGCACTGCTCTCATACGTGATAAAGAAATGCCCCTTATCTGCCTCGGTAACATCCGCGATCTTCCTGAGCATGCCCTTTTTCTCTTCTTTAAAGGTCTCAGCTGATATCTTGTAGGTTACCCCGTCCAGATTCCAATCGGGGGACAGAGAAAAGAAAACCGGGATCATGAACTCCTCCCCTGCAGCCACGCCAAAACTACTGTTAGAATGAGTGTCAAGGGTACGACCGTGCCTGTCCAGCATCTCAACCTTTATCTGCAGTCCTTTATTCTCCTCGGTCAGATTAGCCGTAAAAAACAATATTCTGTTGTAAGAATCCGTGTACTCAATACATTTGTGGCTGATTATGGCCGGCAGATCCATATCTATTTCATCCGCATTAAACTCTATCTCCGTATATACAGGAGCAACGAGCATCGTATTATAATTGCTGTAAGAACCCGTAACTTTGATATCTTTCTTAAAACTTCTAAGCGTTATGACAGCAAACAGCAGGCAAAGTACTATACCGCAGATAATGACAAATCTTGCCGCATAATTACGCTTCTGATAATCCTGCTTCTCACCGGAACCTGAGCTTTTACTGAAAAGCTTCTTGGGATCAACGAGTATCTTTTGAGGTTTTTGACTATCGTCACCGGAGTATTCATCGTCACCGGTATATTCATCCCGGTTGTTCTGCTCTAAGCTATGATCTGCCGTATTTTCCACTTTTATCTTTGTATCCGCATCCGTAGAATCACTTACAGTCACGGCATTATCCGCAATTGCAGAATCACTTACAGTCACGGCATTATCCGCAATTGCAGAATCGTCTGCTTTCACAGACGCTTGCGCAGCCTTGGCATCATCTTTTACATCCGCCTGCTCGCTGCCGTCTATCTGTATCAAAGACATCGGCTTAAGTAATTCAACCGTTTCAAAAGAATCCTTATCAGTCATTTTAACCTCCTACTATAAATCAAGAAAAGATGAATAGTTCCATCTTTTTCTCACTTTTTACATGAAACTTTTCATCTTTTTTTGCATAACTATATGCTCCACCAAACCCTTCTCCCGGGGTCCATGCCTTTCTTTTCATCATACTCGGTCAGTATCATGCTTGTCTCGCTTCTTGCCTCTTTATAAACCTTTTTGCAGACATATATTCTTTATACTCAACACCCAGATCTTCACAAGCTGCTTTAAATGTAAGCTTTTTATTCTGAACATAATTATTTACCATAGAAAGCAGACGCAAATAATCGCCACGCTTTTCACCACGCTTCTCACCACGCTTCTCTATTCTATCTAATGCCTCACACATTGTATTCACCTTCCTTCCGGTACTTTTCTCATATAACCTGCGGCCCTCTTCGAACCGGTTGTCTCCCGTCATAGCTGTCATCATTTTAAGTATGGCATCTACATGTTTCAGTCTATCTTTCGGCGGAGTATAATCACCTTTATGCTTCCTCATCTGGATCAGATAATCTACTACTACCTTAAAATCGCTCCTGTACATCTTCAGCTGCTCATCCGTCTGCCAGGCCAATTCTACTAGATTCATATGGTAATCGTTAACATACTTTTCCATGCCATCCGGGATTTGCAGGCTCTTTTTCAACGACTTCGGTCCATCCCAATGTCTCTTGCAGTCCATATACAGTACCAGTGTTACAACCGGGTATTTCTGCTTTTCCCCATATTGGCTCCTGTATGCTGCGCCGTCATAACCGTAAAGCCTGAAGCATATCTCCCGGTCTACATTTGTCTGGTTCTCAAGTCCCAGAAATGCGATCCTGACCGTCGCATGCTTCCACCATTTTGCTACATCTCGTTCCTGTTCTCTAATGACTCCGTCGGTAGCCTTATACCGTGACTTGTCTTTTGCGTTTTCAAGGCGTTCCGGTTTTACTACCTGTCTGCCGTTAAACAGGTTTACGTTGATTATGTCCGCAAATACATCGTCATAATCTTCCAGATGCTTCTCTTCAATGTCTTTTGCACCCATATAATCTCCTTCCGCTTCATGGCAGGATAAAATATGAGCCCTCTGTCATCTTCTTTTCCCCTGCCACTCTTAATTTAATTGTAAGCAGGGAATAAACCAGATCATCCGAGTAAAACTGATACAGAAACGGATATGTCACACACATAATCAAAAATCACATCAGAATAAAAAAAATCACATAAAAGAAATAAAATATCCGAAAATCCGCATCATACGGGAAGCGCAGTAAACTGCTGACAGTTTTTTCTTGCTTATGAATATATAGTAGCATGAAAAATCTTGTCTTGCAAGAAAAAATTAGTCCATTTTTCTTTTTAAGGAAAAATATAGCATTTTTATAAAATATATGGTAATATATTTACACTAACGGTTAAAAGGAATCTCCGATAACCGTAAAAGAAAGGGGAACAACACAAAATAGCGTGATTGTGGAGGACTAAAATGAAGAAAAAACTTTTGGCAATGCTGCTGATAGCCGTGATGATGCTAAGCGGACTGAATGGCTATGTTTCAGCTGAAGCAGCCACAAAACTCAAAGCGCCTAAGGGCGTAACTGTGAAAACCAGCAGTAAAAAGGTATATCCTGTTATCAGCTGGAAGAAGGTATCAAAGGCCTCGAAATACAGGGTTTACAGAAAAACCGCGAGCGACACCTCCTGGGTGAGGGTTGGTACAACCTCAAAGCTTAAGGCTAAAGATACCAAATGGAAAGCCGAAGAAGGAACCGTGATACAGTATGCTGTCAGGGCATATACTGTAAAATCTGGCAAGAAAGTCTGGAGCTCCAGATCCAAAGTAGTTAAGTGGAAAGTACCAAAAACAACCGGTAATGGCAACGTAGCCGGAAATGGCGATACTACCGGCAAGGGCGATACTACAGTGAAGCCTGAACCCACAGCAAGTGTTCAGCCAACCACAAAACCTGAGCCTACTGCACAAGCTCAGCCCACCACAGGTGCTCAGCCCACTGCACAGGCCCAACCCACAGCAAAGCCTGAGCCCACCACAGGCGTTCAGCCTACTGCACAAGTTCAGCCCACAACAAAACCTGAGCCCACAGCTAAAGCTGAACCTACAGCAAAACCTCAACCTACCACTCAGCCTCAGCCCACTGCTCAGGCCCAGCCTACTACTGAGCCTCAACCTACCGCAAAAGTTGAACCCACTACAAAGCCTCAGCCCGTAGTAAGGAAAGAACCTGTCAAGATCGACAGCGAGCATTTCCCGGATGATATTTTCAGGCAATGTATCCGTAAGGACTTCGATAAGGACGGGGACGGTTATTTAAGTTCATCTGAGATCGATCTCATCTGGAACGTACACTGCGAAAACCTGGGTGTTAAATCTGTAAAGGGAATCGAGTACTTCCGCGAGCTTAAAGGCCTCTGGTGTAAAGGAAACCACTTAACCGAGCTTGACCTTTCCGGCAATCCGGGCCTTAAGGGAATATGGTGCTCCTTTAATGACTTCAAATCCCTCGATTTTTCGGACTGCCCCGAGCTCGAATGGGTATATTGTTTCGACTGTAACCTGGAATCATTAAATATACGTAACAATCCCGAGATGGCATATCTCGAGTGCAATTCCAACCCGAACCTGAAAGAACTCGACCTGTCACAGAACACAAAGCTTGAAAACTTGTTCTGCAGCAAGTGCGGTCTGACTTCTCTCGATCTTTCGAATAACCCGCTCCTGTGCGAGCTGGCAGCATTCTATAACGATCTGGAAACAGTGGACGTATCCAACAACCCGAATCTTAAGAGATTGGATATCTGGCACAATCCCAGACTTGGCAATGTGGATGTAAGCGGACTTTCGGAACTTCAGTACTATATCTGTGCATGGACCAGTATGACGGAAATAGACGTGACCCATAACCCGGAACTTGTGGAACTGGTATGCGGGTACAACGAAGGAATACGTACCCTTGATCTTTCCCACAATCCCAAGCTGGCTTATTTCTCCTGTGAATGCGATGTAAACCTGCAGTCCCTTGATTTTTCACACAATCCGAGACTGTACTACTGTCTCGCCTTCGGTCTTTCAAGCATAGACGAGATCGACATCAGTAAAAACAGCCGCTTATGTAAGGCATACAATGAGGGTGTATATGTACACGAGACCGAAAACCTCGGTTATGTATACTCCAAAACGATCGATTACGGCGGCAGTGGCGATCCGTTTGACCAGCTGCGTCATTGCGTATGCTTTGACGACAGGACCAAGATCATCGCTGATTATAATGGTACAAATGATGTACCCGACAGCGTGGTCGATAAAAGTGACAGACATTCGGATTCCGAAAGCTTCGTCACCAGAGCTGAAGCTATGCAGGCTCTCTACGTAGCAGCAGGAAGCCCTAAGGTTACCGGAAAATCAAGATTTACGGATATACCTGCCGGTGCAGCATATGCTGATGCTGTAAAATGGGGCGAGGATAAAAAGATCTGCTTCGGATATCCTAATATAAGTTCTGATACTTTCTGTCCGAATGAACTGATCAGCAGACAGGATTTCGCACTTATGGCACACAGATATGCTGACTGTCTGGGATTCGGAACAGCCATGGATTACGGCCGGACCGATTGGTTCAGCGATTACTCTGATATCGATTTTTATGCATGGGTTCCCTTTACCTGGGCTATCCAGTGGAGGGTACTCGGCTATGACAAGGATACCAATACCTGCTATCCTCACGGAAGGATGACAAAGGCCGAACTCAAAGCCGGTGTTGCTGAGATCTTCGATCTTGATGAAGGAGCCGCATATTCCGGAATCGTCGGCGGAAACACCGGAAATCCCAACGAATAATATAATACAAGAGGGAACAGGGGACGGTTCTCTGAGAACCGTCCCCTGTCACCTAAAATATCCCGAGTATTTTCCGAACTATCACCTTGCAGGTGAAGGTCTTTGTTTTTTTATTGTAGGAAAGCTTGATGCGGCCGCCGCGTTCCTGGATTATGCCGTTTGCGATGGAGAGCCCGAGGCCGGTGCCCTTGCCGGCAGTACGAGCGTCATCCGCCATCTCGAGAGGAGCTAAGAGATTTTGTATATTCTTGGCGTAACTCAGCTCAGCCTTGTTCTTTACGAGGAAGTACCTGAACTTTCCAAGCACCTCTATCTGCGTATCCTCCGGGGAATATTTAATGGCATTGTTGATCAGATTATCGGTCACAAGAGCGAGTATCTCCGGATCGCCCTTCATCGAAGTATCCCCGATGCGGGTAATCGTAAGCTTTTTCTCCTCCAGCTTCTTTCTGTAACGGCTCAAAGTATTGTTCAGCAGGCCGGAAAGATAAACCGTCTCCTCTTCTGCAGTATCGAAATCCTTCTTCTTCGAAAAATCAAGATTCTTATCGATGAGGCTGTTCAGGTAATTGACATTTTCAAGGATATTCTCCGCGTAATAATCGCGTTTCTCGGTATGCACATTTTCCTTAAGATTCTCGCTGAAACCCTGCACCACCATGAGCGGAGTCTTCAGGTCATGCGCCATCGAATTGATAAGCGATTTGTGGAAGCGGTTCTTGCCCTGCAGCGAATAAAACCTTTTGTAGGCATAAATCACCAGAATCGCGAAGAACACAAATGCGCAGAGCCAGATTCGGAACATGTCTTTAAAAAATTCCGATCTGTATGCATGGAGACAGTCCTCGATCAGGCATTCCAAACTAATGGATACCGTTTCCCCGTTTGCTGCCTTGAGATTGGTATGTAAAGACAATATCACATCCCCGTTTAGGAATGAAAAAGGTATCGGTATACCGCTTGTCCAATCTGCAGATAATTTATTTGAATAACGGAAACTGTCGTAGTCATGATAATCCTTATATTTTCTGCCGCCCAAGCGATATTCCGGACATGTAACGTCAAAACTAAGCTGCGAAGCCTTGTTAGGAACGGAACCATCATAATTTATAAATATTTCATTATATCGGTCTGTACCTATAGAAAACATTTCCGACTCCGAAATATTGATCCATTTTCTCCCATCCCCGGGGATCATTACGCCGGGACTGAAAAAGATATCTTCATAACATGACATATCCATCGGTTCAAAGCCTTCAGGAATACCTTTTTCAGAGCAATCTATGATCTTATTATCGGTACTTTTATATGTCCCGCCGGAGCCATTGTTAAACCGGGTATATTTAACCTCGACTTTTCCGGGACGGAATTCATCCCCTTTTGCATACCCTTCAACAAGAGAAATTCCCCAGCTGTTTCCCAATCCATAATTCCATTTAGGGGCGCATTTTCCTTTTATGGCGTATGTTTCTTCAATAACCTTGTCAAAATAACTTATGGGGCAGGAATAATATTCAAAGCGTTGGCTCTTCATATTATACAGCATCATAAATACCTTGTCGGGATTCTCTACAGAAACGGAGTATTTTATATTGTCGTCGGAATCAGTGCCGTCTGACGTCCGGTCTTTCGAACCGTAAGCCACCATTTCGCCCGAAGCATACATCTTGCCTTCGGTGTAATAAGAAAGAATACCGAGAAGCTGATAAAAAGACATCTCTACGTAAGTCTGTTCGTTATCAAGTTCAAAATCCTCATTTAACATCGCGTTCTGCAGATCGCCAAGGGTGTTTTTGATCCAATACTCAACTTCAGCCTTGTAATCCTGGGCATAAAGCTCAAACTGCCTTTTTCCGATGAGTTCCGTAAGGATGGCACAGCATAAAATCCATAGTACGGCATAGCCTATCACCATGAATAATACGGGTTTTCTGTTCTTGAAGCTTCTGAATTTCTTAAACATCGTTTCTCTCCTTGAATGGGCATAAAACAACAGATTTTTATTCTACGATGCTATATTATCACAAAGATGTATCCTTTTTATATCCATTGGGGATTTTTTTGCAACAGAGAACCGTCCCCTGTCACCTTTTCTAATTTACTGACCGTAATTCAATCCCAGGTCTTTCAGGGATGTATCATACCAAACCATACCTTTGTCAAGTGCTGTAAGCATCCTTATACGCTCATTCCAGAAGAAGTCAAGGAATTCTTCCTTGGTAAAATACTTGGCGTTATCAGACTTAAGCAATTTCAGGTTTTCTTCGTCGCTTTTCTCATCCCACAGATCTGTCAGAACTCTGTTTTCATCAGTAGTCAATAACATTTCTATACTGAATTCCTTAAAAGCTTCCTTAGAGGAAAGCAATTCTGACAATTTTTCAACATCGGTAGAAGTCTGAATACTGTAACGATACTTATATGCAACCATTCCATTGTCCGTGTTATAAGGACATTCTTCATAACAGAAATTGATACTTACAGTCGGGCCTTCCTCTTCCTGACGGACTGTTATTTCGCAGTTTTGACTGGGATTATTATTATCCAACAGATACAACTCTACTTTCGAAGTATTGTCCGATGAATACTGAACGTAAATTCCGCAATCAGAACTTTTCTGACCGTAATGTGAAAACCACTTCGTTTTCTTCGCAGTATCAGACACTTCCGCTCCATTAAACGCAGCCAGAGTTTTATTCATATATCTGGTCCAGGTCGTGCCACAATCCTGACAGACTCCGTTCACAAAATTATGCTCGTTTTCTATAACTATCTCCCCGCTTAAAGCTTCCGTCGGGTCAACTCCCGGATAAGAATTCCCCAAGTCGATCCCATCGCTCTTAAGTAATGGCAAAACCTCAGAAAACTCCCGGTTCCAAAGAACAAGGAATCTTGCATAGAGTATCTTCAAATCACTCTTCACGCGCTCCGGATATTTCTCCATAGCTTCTCTATGTGATACTGAATAATTCTCTTTACCATTTATCACATCATTAATATAAGACGAAAGCTCGCTAAACGGGATTTCATTTCCATCAGTATAAAAGCTATCATTTTCCTCTGTTACATGAATGTCAAAATGTCCGGTCTCATTAACGGAATTAACTGTCAGCGTAATCTTATTTTCATCCGTTGCAATATAGGAAAATTGGACATCTCCATTAGACGATGCATTATACGACGCTCCACCGCGAATACCGTCGGCATACACTTCGGCATATTCGTAAGCATCAGACACTTTTGATTTATGCATTTCGTTGATTTTCTTCCACCATTCCTTGTCCAGATCCATGCCGCTGCATCCTGACAGCATAACCAAAACCATAAGCGCCAAACTTAAAACACACCAATGCTTTCTCTTCATTTCCTCTGTCTCCTCATCTCTCATTCAGTTCTGTCTGTTCCGCAATGTTTGCAGGTGTAAATATAGCTTTCATTCTTCTCCCCGCAATCCTCGCATATCCAGGATCCGTCATCCTCTTCGCCCCTTGCCCATTTTGGAAGCTCATGTGGCTCTGCATTCTTCTCTAATTTTTCTTCTCTTTTGATCTTGATCAATTCAACTATGTGAGCAGCTGTGATAGTGTAAAGATTATATTTATAATATGCCTTATTTGCGTTTTTCTGGTAAGAGTCTACGATTTCTTCACTGTCATCCCAGATAACGATACAGGTTACGACCAGTGAGATTATTATTACACTCAGAAACAATAAAGGTAAAACAATATAAGGATATTCCAAAAGTAATCTGATCATCTTCACTACCTCCCATCTTTTACTTATGAAAATAGAATATCAGATTGCTCTATTATTGTAAATCAGTTTCACAGCAAAATAATTATTTTTAATTGCAGACGCAGTGCAAAAATGTGACAGGGGGCAGCGTATCAAACCATCCCCCTGTCTCGCATTTAATTCTCCATCGGGTTGAAGTCACCCAGCTGGACAGCCTCAATATGACCATCCGAAAAATGTAAAGTGATAACCAAAGGATTTTGTTTTAAATTATACTCATACGACTCAAATCCGTATTTATCCTTAAGGTTCATCAATACTTCGCTTAAAACGTTATTTTTCTGGTCATCACCCATCAACTGAAATGGTTCTTCCTGCCATAAAACAGTTAAACTATCCCAATCTGTAATCCGAGTTATTTCAATATCCTCCGGATTGTATTTTTCTTTTGGATTATCCCTGTTGATACAAATCACTACAAGTATTATAGCACAAGCCACTACAACTCCGGATAATCCTATAATCAATTTTCTATTCATAAAACCCCTTCTACTGAACAAGCTTTATATTGTCTAAAATTACGGCACTGTCTACAGCTGAATCTTCCTAAAACAACCCTCGCCACTATTTTCGCACAATGAAACAGGGCGAGATATCCTATAAAATACAGTAAAATTAGTGAATCAAAAATAATTCTGCCCATATTGAGAGGTTCAGAAGAAATTTCCCGATTCAGATAAACCAAAAACGAACATATAAAACCGATCAGACCGATTGATAAAATAATCCCAAGCCAATCAGCCAAATCATATTTACGCCCGTATTTTCCATTCTTTTTTTTGACAAAATCATAGCCCCTATATGCATTGGGACCATATCCCGTAAATGTTAATACATATACGATATAGCAATCCAAATTGGGTTTTATCTCTTGCTTCTCAATATAAGGAGGATGTTTTTTAACATCCAGGAAATAAACCAAGAAACATATAGCCAAAATCCCCAATGGAAGAAACCAAATAGCACTGACCTGTCCCATAATTATCCTTTATCCTTTAAATTTCGGTTACAGAGAACCATCCGAGACCACTTCACCCAGCTAAAGGGGTCAGACCCCTGTTACACTAGATGCAAAATGCCGCATACAAAGGTATCGAGATCAGGTTGTCCACTTGTCCGAAGTTTAACTCCGATAATCTTATAGCTCTTTTCGGGTGATACTCTTCAATATAGTTTTTAAGGCTTGTCGATCTTTTATGTCTGCCCGACTTAATCTCACATGGTATCACGCCGTCTTCTTCGTCTAATACAACATCTATTTCCATACTATCAGAAGGTTTGTAATAACAGAAATACTTTTCTGAAGCTGTAAATTGGGAAATCACATAGTTTTCTATAACAGCACCCTTGTATGTGTTATGCTCAGAAGACAAAATATCATTCATTTTCAATCTGCATAAATTAGCCAGAATCCCCGGATCGGATATATACAGTTTGAAATTATCCTGATTTTCATATCCCTTTATCAGGGCCGCTATACTATCTGCATTATTGACCTTTATAACCATCCCGGAAGCGCTAAGCCAGTCAATAGCTGAAAAGTAATCTCGTTTATTCGCTGTATTTTTAACTTCCTTATACTTAAACTTCGGATTTTCATTAGCAAGCTGTCTTGGAATACTATTATAAACCTCCGATATTTTCAAACTTTCCGCAGCACTTTTTACATGCTTGCTCATATCTGCGAGATACGACATTCTTAAACTTTCAAACAGTTCCGGCTGTACATCCATAACGTTCTTTGTCTTAATGTAATTGTCAACAATTTTCGGCATTCCACCGACAAACAGATAATCATGATATTTGGTCAGGGCTTTATCATGTACCGCCGGATTTATAGGTGTTATCAAGTTATAATGCTCGCGGATCATATCCTTCAAATCTTCATCCCCTGAAGCTATCAGGAACTCTTCAAAATCCAAAGGGTACATGTGTTTTATGATCACTTTTCCTACTGGGAAAGAGCCTTGAAATCTCTTCAATTTAACTCCTAAAAGACTGCCGGCACATATGATCCTGTAGTTTTCTTCGGCCTCACAAAAGTACTTTAAAGAAGTTACAGCTCTTTCACATAATTGTATCTCATCAAAGAAAATCGCAGTTGATTCCGTAATTTTTCTCTCAACAAGGATACTGAGTGTCCTCAAAATATCCTTAGGAGATAATGATCCTTCAAAAGCTGAGGCATAGTCATCCCGTTCCTCAAAATTAATGTAAATATAATCCGCATACTCTTCTTTACAGAATTCCTTTATAAGCCATGTTTTTCCTACTTGCCTGGCCCCTGTCACTAAAAGCGGTTCTTTTGTTTTGTTTTTTTCCCAGACTCGGAGCTGCTCTATAAATTTTCTATACATATGAACCTTATCTCCTTTGTGTTTCTACTATGTCATTATATCGTTTTTCAGTCCAAAAAGCAAGAAAAAGATGAATTATTTCATCTTTTTCGCACTTTTTTCATGAAGTTTTTCATCTTTTTGCTATGTTTTACTCAACTAAAGGGGTCTGACCCCTGTTACGTTTAAAGGCGGTCCACTGTACCGCCTTTACATGTATTATCAATTTATAATAACGCCCTGCTTTCTATACCTTTCAAGTTCTTCTCTCAAAGATTTGTTTTCATTTTTCTCTTTTTCCAAAGCTTTTTCTTTTTCTTCCAAAGCCTTATTCAATTCTTCTTTTTCCTTAGCCATCTCATCAAATATCGTCTCAATAATATATCCACCCATATAATCTTCAACCCCTTTCTTAACATTTTTGCGCTTTCCGGTCAGGAAACAGGGGACTGTCCCCCTTATGTATGCTCTAATTGTTCCAAAAGATCCGGTATATCATTCTTTAATGTGTCAAATATTATATTAAGATCAACATTGCCGTAATCATGCACTATCCTATTTCTAAGCCCGGATATTTCATCCCATGGCAAATTACTGTTTGCATCTTTATAATCTGCTGATAACCTTTTAGCACTTTCTGATATTTGAATCATTCTAAATAACATTGAATCAAGCAATATCTCATTATCGTTCAACTCCTGTAAATCCACATTTTTCATATGCTTAACAATAAACGAAATATCCGATTTAATTCGATTCAAATAATAATGATCATTCTTTATATTATCCATATATTCTTATCCCGTCCTTTAAGATTTCTTCAGTTAATTCCAAATTATCCTTAAGCTGCTCTATATTAAGGGCATCTATTCTCTTATGTAGTGTATTTCTTAGTCTTTCAACCATTCCGAAAAATTTAAGGCCTTTTACATCCGACGAAATAAGCAAATCTATATCACTTGTTTCACCGGCTTTTCCCTTGGCATACGAACCAAAAAGCACACAATAGTGAATAGGATAATCTTTAAAAATTTCTCCGCATTTTTTCTTTATAAAGCCTATTTCCAAAATCCCATGATCTTCATCAATTGGATTGATCGTACTGAGTTTATCTAATATATAATTATATTTTAATGTTCCCTCTTTTTCTTTATCATTTTCGTATGATATATATGATCTGAGTGATATCCCAAGTAAGTCAGCAGCTTGTGCCTGGGTTATTTTTTTTTCAATTCTTAGTGTCTTTATCGTGCCCATATATTGCACCTCCCTTATCACTAGTATGCAACTTTTGCATATATATGTCAAGAGAAAAGTGCAATTTTTGCATATATTTTTAAAATTGCACATTAATATATGTTATTTTCTTCTTTTAAAAAACCCGACCGCTTCCACCCGTAAAGAGGGAACAGGGGACGGTTCTATAATACTCCCCATATAGTGGACACGATTTGTAGGGTACCAATGGAATCTGGAAAAACTATCACCGTCAGAATACTTTCAATACTGTGTTACAGGCATTTACCCACTATAAACAAACAAGCTCATACATGGTGTTATCCATATATGAGCTCAATGATTTTACGTTATAATCTTCTTCACCCACTCCATCAAACCCTGAGACTCATACACGATCAACTCCTGCCACTGGCCGGCATAATACAAACCGCCATCCTTGGCAGAATTCTTCTTGTGCCCATACACATGCTCCGGCCCAAGGAAACTATAATTATTCCATGTTGCTCTACCCTTACCCTCCATGGTAAGTACTCTATCCTGACAGTAATCAAGTGTACCGTACCCTTTAAGCTTCGGAGCTATGGACAATCTATCAGTCGGAAGATACAGCACATTGTTTTTCAACCTTGTATGCACTTAAGACGAATGAGGATGCCAATAATATCTTCTTATCTGCTCCTGATCGGTAATCTTCTCACCCACCTGCATATATCCGTATATCACCTGCAGATCATTACCTGAATAAAAATCGTCTCCGCTCCTTTTAACATACTTATAACCCTCAGCCGTTTTCTCAACTCCCCGGAACCACCCAAAAAACAGGAATATATCTCCCGGCTCAACTCCCGCATTTCTCAGCTGCCCTTCTGCTGCCTGGCACTGACCAAATGCAGGTTTCCAGCCCTTTACTGGCTTCACCCTGTTTTCCCCCTTATGTCCGGATCTACATGGCAGTTTACATATAGCCCGTCAGGTTTAAGCTGCTTTAAGATATCTGCATAGGATATACCATTACATGCGATATCTGAAAACGAAATGCCCGAAGTATCCAAAATAGGCATGGATAAAAGCGTACCATCCGGCATAATAGGACTAGGAATGCCACCATTAGATGAATCGAAACCTTTTCTCGATAAAATTACTTTCGTGTGCACCCGCCCCCTTTAGAAATACCAGTATTCTTAAATGGATCTGCTCCACCGCTAAACTTAAATGTATGATTCTTCTTCAGAAACTCCTTTATCAATGATGGCCTCCAACTTTCCAAGTATGAATCCAAATACTATAAATACACCTGCTGTAGATATAAACGCACAAATGAATCGTTTAGTAACTTCCCATGCTCCTCTGCTTAAATCTTTCATAATGCTCCTCTATAGTAAATATGATAAAACTTAACTCTCCACCTTAGTAACTGTTATTTATACAAAATCACACTGTATATCCTGCCAAGTCCAAGAGTCTGGCTCTTGTATTTTAAATTCTTATATGAGATTCCATACTCTTTCTTTAGTTTCTTTAAGTACTTGCATACGGCATCATAGACCTCGTCGGAATAAGACATCTCGTTAAACTCAAGTAACAGTTCAGAATCATCCGAATCCCTTAACACAATCGCCATTTCTTTGATAAAACTTAAAGTCTCCTTCTTCCCCGTTACCATAGGGTACTCCTCCAGGTAAGAATACCATATTGCAAGATTCTTACTGTCTGCCTTGGGATATTTGGATTCATCCCAGATGTGATCCTGTTTCATAAGTTCATCATCTATCATGAAAAAGCGGTAAGGCTTTTTCGTATACCCTTTTTCATAGTTATAGCAATCATCCCAAGTTACATCTACATGGTACCATTTATGGTCTAACTCGATAAGATTCCATAAATGACCTGTATCCGTATTAACCTTACCGTCTTTTAATGTATACCCATGTATCAGCCTACTGTTTATACCATTCGTTATACAAAGAAAATGAAAAAATTTAGCATAGCCGGAACAAACTGCCATTCCATGTTCCAACGCATATGACATATTGTACCGCTCTTTAACCGTTTCATCGTATTCATAATCCACATTCAGTGAAACATAATCCAAAATATTTTTAATAGTTTCAAAATCGGTCTCACCCTTTAAAGAAGCAGCGATTTTAACTATCTCTTTATAACGTTTTTTACCGGTTTTATCCAAATCACTTGTGTCTTTTGACTTTATAGCTTTCATGAGTGTTTGTTCACTCCAATTAAGTTCTGCTTCAGAAGATATCTCGCACTCAACATCAATTGATTTAGTGTCTAAAAATATATTAGGTTGCGTAAACTTAAACCGGGTAAGATAAGGGAACATATCAAGATATTCCTCTTCGGATCGCAGTATACTAAAATCGGGAATATATAGAATAAATGAAATATATTTCTTTGTATAATCCGTTAGTAATTCATCCATTTCCTTAGTTGTCTTAACGGTATCCTCTTTTCTAGGATAATATTTATAATTCCTTTTTTCAGCTGTTTTCTTCAAATAATCATTCTGTTTTTTAGCCAGTTTCTTATAGTCATTTTCTGTGTAATTATTAGGTTTTGGAACTTCTTTAACCTTAAACTTGACCTTTAATGTATAAGTTTTCCCGTGTTGGTCAATGCTAATCGTCACAGTAGCTTTTCCTACTTTTACCGGGAAAGCTAATGAATCCTTAATCTTAATCACGGACTTGTCCGAAGACGAATAACTAACCTTCGAATCTGCCAAAAGATTTGTAAAATGAAAAGTATACGGCTCAGAATCGGTATATATTGTTACACTCTTCTCTCTGACCTTGGGCTTGATAGCTGCTTTAACATTAATTGCCCCAGAAACAGCAACTATAACAAAAGTAGCAAAGAAAATACTGACTATGTTCTTTATTCTATTTTTTAACATAATTGCCACCTCACTCAACAATCACTTAAATATACCTAATCCAAAAAGAATTAAAAGGATTATCATCACCGAAACAAATATTATAAATATCACTGTCTTAGCCATACTCTCTTTCGGGACATGATATTCTGTCCTCTCAGTATTTGATTCTTTAGATTGTTGGATAACTTGATTATATACAATCGGTTTAATCTGGTCGCGTTGAATAGTTTTTTTACCCGATGTATTCTGCTTAAGTTTACGCTTAAGAGCCAATGGATCTTCCGTATTGAAAATCCGATTATAAAAGTCTTTAATAAACGCAACGTCTTCCTCTGTACATGCATCTACACTAAACGAACCATCATGAGCTATATTATTTCTTATATACCTGACGCTTTTCAAATGATTAAGGTCTGTTTTCCAATGAGGAATTCTATCTGCATCATACGGACTCGTAGCTTCCATATCAGAGATATATCTGGTAACACCATTTTTATCCCCATATATCTCATTACAAAGCTTCTCCAGAGACTTAAATGCTTCAAAAAATTCAATGTTGATCTGCCCCATAATTATTCTTTCCACAAAAATATGACAACAAAAATGCCCATTTTTTTATTACAATAATCCACTATTTTCCGCTATCTGCTGCCACAACTTCCGCATGGCTTCCTCACCACCGATATTCCTTACACCCCAGACACCGCAATGCGGTACACCATATACTTTGATACTTTCATCACCAGGGTATGGCGATATAAATGGGCCCTTCTCCTTAAGTATCTCAGTAAATCTGTCCGCTATTCTTCCGGAAACTTGTTCATATATCATTTTCCCCAAACAGATAATGATATGAGGCTTAATTACGGACACCAGATCATTAAACAATTCTTTATCGGCATCAAGTATCTGTCGAGTCATATCGCCAGTCTCGCTGCCTCCCCTGTATCCAAGACAGTAGTTAGTAAAGAACAGCCTTTTCCCAGGAGTCTTGCTGTCTATGTCACATCCAAGATAAGTGAACATATCCCTAAGGCGCATATCAGTAGGGCTTTTATCAGGATGATATGCTATTTCATCCCCACGTTGTATTCTCTCTATCAGCTCTATCGTTCTGGTATCTCTGTTGGGATTACCCCAGTCCTGACCAACTAAAAGGATATCCACACCATTTTCCGGATCTTTTATCTGATATCCCTGCCAATATGTCCAAAGATTAATTTGGTTACCATTTTGCCATGTTGTACACTCTATAAATTCTATACTACTCTTACCGTAATGCTCTGGGTTGTTCAACTGCTTCTTTGCCTTATTTACTAAGTCCTCGTAAGTCATTACATTACTGTTTTCTATCTTTTCAGAATGCTTTTCTATATAAGCATTGATATCATTTTGCCTATCAGGCATAGTATACAAATAGTTTTTTTGTGCTTTTACTTTTATTAACGAAAAAATTTTATTATACAAGTTTTCATTTTCCAGCTTTAACGTAGTAATAATCAGAGGAAATATGACAATAATATCAAACTTAGGATAATCGTGAATTCTATTGAAAGATTCATATATACAATTATATAAAGCCTCAAACATGTTGATGCTTGTTTTTCCTCGCCCATCCAAATATTGTTTTTTATACTCTAAAAGATATCTACAAAAAGTCTTATCACCGATAGTTTCTATATTGCCTATCCATACAATAATGCTATCCGAATACCGGTTTCTAATATATGAAATATCGCCAGAAGACGCTACAGGTGTATATGAATCTATTTGTCTTTTCAGGTTTTTACTTATTAGTGAGTTATTATCGGTTTCAGAAATAACTTCTTTCTGAGGCTTTACCTTAAATCTTTCTTTACTTATATTTTTATCTTGGGTCCTTTTCCATTCCATATGATTGGAGTACTGGCTGCTTCTCATTACAACCGGCCAATTATCCCTATCAACTTCTCTCATCTTAGGAGCCTCTTTAAAATCTCCGCAAATTTTATCTTCGCCAAAGCACTCCCCTCGACGTTTATACATACAATCATAACAAGTTTTTTCGCTCATACTATCACCACAACTATAATTAGTATTCTTCATTCACTAAAAAAGTAGTTTCATTAATAAAACATAATATTCTTCCTTGAATACAAAGAAGATACTTGTCTCGTTTCCACGCTCTTTATTATCTCGAAATAAGCAATCTCCTGAACTCCTGTTAACATGCTTCATTATCTTTTTTAAACAAATAATAGCTTATAAAGAGGTTCTTGCTGAAGTCTTAGAGATTTTATTTTTTTTCATTTCTTCAATAATTTGATTTTTCTTTTTCATCTTATTTTTATGACTCATTGATAAAATACTCTTTATATCATTATCCATATCTCTTCGTTCTTTTTCCCTATATTTAATTACTTCAAGAATATTAATAGTTCCAATTATTAAATTATCTTCATCTCCTCCTTTTATCTGAACAATATTACGATAATCCCTACTATACGGTCCTGATATACGTGAATCACCATAAATAGAAGTATTCGATTGTACCATAAAAGCATGAATGTCTCTTGTCATTGTATCTATAATATTGGAAAAATAATTTGTATCAGAATTATGCTCTGGAATAAACGTAAGCGGTACATAGTGAGTACCTCGATTTTATAACCTTTTTGTGTGATAATGGTATCCATCCCATATTTTAAGTTTGCAAAGTTGAAAAAGTGTGTTCACACTTTTCACACTTTACACACCAGGAGGCATACCATGAATG
>JAFRSU010000083.1 GCA_017427415.1 Lachnospiraceae bacterium
GGAACACGACGATGGCAGGAACGCCAACCTGACGAGCGAGCAGAACGTGCTCGCGGGTCTGCTGCAGAGGGCCGTCGGTGCCGGCGACCACAAGGATTGCGCCGTCCATCTGAGCGGCACCGGTGATCATGTTCTTTACATAGTCAGCGTGACCGGGGCAGTCAACGTGTGCATAGTGTCTCTTCTCTGTCTCATACTCAACGTGAGCGGTTGAAATTGTTATACCACGTGCCTTCTCTTCGGGAGCCTTGTCGATCTTATCAAAATCAACAACCTCGCCAAGTCCAAGTCTTGTAGCAAGAACCTTGGTGATAGCAGCAGTTAAAGTGGTCTTACCATGATCAACGTGACCAATGGTACCAATGTTACAATGGGGCTTAGTTCTTTCGAATTTTGCTTTTGCCATTTCTAATTTTCCTCCTGTAATTTGCTCTTTTTGAGCTTGTGATAAAAGCCGGCAGCATGTGCACGGTATAACGCGGTGCTGCCCATTAGCATATGTTGGGAGTCAAAACCGCTCATATGCTACATTATATTGCAAATCATAAAATATTTCAAGTAAAATTTTTTAAATATATAAAATATTTCGTAGTTTGTCTTATGAATAAATTATTTACCTGTCTTCTTGTCAAGAACCTTTTCCTGAACACTCTTGGGAACGGGCTCATATGTTGAGAAGAACATCGAGAATGCTCCACGGCCCTGGGTCTTTGAACGAAGGGTTGTGGTATAACCGAACATCTCGGAAAGCGGAACGAAACCACGGATAAGCTTGGTTCCGTTGATATCCTCTGTACCTTCGATACGTCCACGACGTGAACTGATATCGCCGATAACATCACCCATGTAATCCTCGGGAACTGTGATCTCAACTCTCATGATCGGCTCTAAGAGCACGGGATTAGCCTTCTGCATAGCCTCCTTGAACGCCATGGAACCTGCGATCTTAAATGCCATTTCTGAGGAGTCAACCTCGTGGAATGAACCGTCATAACAGTTAGCATGAACACCGAGTACGGGATATCCGCCAAGGATACCTGACTTCATGGCATCTTCAATACCTGCGGATACTGCGGGGATGTATTCCTTAGGAATAGCACCGCCGACAACTGTTGACTCGAACTCGTAAGTCTTGTCACCGTTAACATCCATAGGTGTGAAGATAACCTTACAATGACCGTACTGTCCACGACCACCGGACTGCTTAGCATACTTGGAATCAACCTCAACCTCTTTGGTGATACCCTCTTTATAAGCAACCTGAGGTGCTCCGACATTTGCCTCTACGTGGAATTCACGAAGAAGTCTGTCTACGATGATATCAAGGTGAAGCTCACCCATACCAGCAATGATGGTCTGGCCTGTCTCGGCATTGGTAGTAACACGGAATGTAGGATCTTCTTCAGCAAGCTTTGCAAGAGCTTCGCCCATCTTGTCCTGACCTGCTTTGGTCTTGGGCTCGATAGCGATATCGATAACGGGCTCCGGGAACTCCATGGACTCTAAGATAACGGGATGCTGCTCGTCACAGATGGTATCACCTGTGGTAGTATATTTAAGACCTACTGCTGCAGCGATATCTCCTGAGTATACCTTCTCAAGTTCCATACGCTTGTTAGCATGCATCTGAAGGATACGTCCTACTCTTTCCTTCTTGTTCTTTGTAGCATTTAATATGTAAGAACCTGTATTCATTGTTCCGGAATAAACACGGAAGAATGCAAGCTTTCCTACGAAAGGATCGGCCATGATCTTGAATGCAAGAGCTGCGAAAGGCTCTTCATCTGAAGACTTTCTGTGTACTTCGTTGCCGTCCATATCGGTACCCTTGATATCTGCTACATCTGTAGGAGCAGGAAGGTACTCGATAACAGCGTCAAGCAGCTTCTGAACGCCCTTGTTCCTGTATGCGGTACCGCAAAGTACAGGGATAATGGTGCCTTCGATGGTAGCCTTACGGAGAGCTTTCTTTAAAGCCTCTGTAGAAGGCTCCTCGCCGCCTAAGTACTGATCGATAAGCTCGTCATCGGTCTCACAGATTGACTCGATCATCTTCTGTCTGTACTCTTCTGCCTGATCAGCCATATCTGCAGGTATATCACCTACGGTAATATCCTGACCCTTCTCATCATTATAGATATATGACTTCATTTCGAAGAGGTCAATAACACCCTTGAAGGTGTCTTCCTTACCGATAGGAAGTTCTATCGGAACAGGATTCTTTGAAAGTCTCGTACGGATCATGTCAACTACGTTGAAGAAATTCGCACCTGCGATATCCATCTTGTTGACAAATGCCATACGGGGAACGTTATATTTATCAGCCTGACGCCATACTGTTTCAGACTGAGGCTCAACACCGCCCTTAGCACAGAAAACGCCTACAGCTCCGTCAAGGACGCGCAAAGAACGCTCAACTTCTACTGTGAAGTCTACGTGACCGGGTGTGTCGATGATATTGATACGATGCTCTAAGGCCCCTGCCTTAGGCTTCGTGAACTCCTCCAATGTCCAGTGACATGTGGTAGCGGCTGAAGTGATGGTAATACCCCTTTCCTGTTCTTGCTCCATCCAATCCATTGTAGCAGTACCTTCATGAGTATCACCGATCTTATAATTGATACCGGTATAAAAAAGAATTCTCTCTGTAAGTGTGGTCTTTCCGGCATCGATATGGGCCATGATACCTATATTTCTAGTTCTATCCAACGGATATTCTCTTCCAGCCAAAATGATTTACCCCCTTACCATCTAAAATGAGCAAATGCCTTATTAGCCTCTGCCATCTTATGCATATCTTCCTTACGCTTTACAGCATTGCCAGAATTGTTAGATGCATCGATGATCTCGCCTGCAAGTCTGTCAATCTGGGTCTTCTCGCCTCTCTTGCGTGAGAAAAGTGTCATCCAGCGAAGAGCTAAAGCCTGACGTCTTTCAGCTCTAACCTCGATAGGTACCTGGTAGGTAGCACCGCCGATACGGCGTGCCTTAACTTCGAGTACGGGCATGATATTGCCCATAGCTGCCTCAAATACTTCCATAGCGTCCTTACCGGTCTTTTCAGCTACCTGCTCAAAAGCACCGTAGACGATCTTCTGTGCTGTACCCTTCTTGCCATCAAGCATGATGTTGTTGATGAGCTTTGTTACAACCTTGCTGTTGTAAATAGGATCAGCTAATACATCTCTTTTTGGTGTATGTCCTTTACGTGGCACGTTACTTCCCTCCTTAATGAATTTGCGATATTGTTACCGCCATTAGATCATAGGTACTCACATTCTGTGTCAACATGCTCGAACTTAATTTATATTCAAATCTGCCTGAATCGAAAGATCCATCAGCGCCCGCTCTTGAAAAATCAAGCCAAACATTGCGTTAAATATGAGTTGTGTTTTTTCAGTTTCTTACTTATAAACTCGCGAAAATGCTCTGCATTTTTGCTCGTTAACTTATGAGTGCTATCGCACTAACAATAAATACTCTTCGAATATTTATCTGAACTTGCTACGCAAGTTCTCATAAGTTATATTACTTCTTCTTAGGTCTCTTTGCACCGTACTTGGAACGAGCCTGCATACGCTTTGCAACGCCTGCGGTATCAAGAGTTCCACGGACGATATGATATCTGGTACCGGGAAGGTCCTTAACACGGCCGCCACGTACAAGAACAACACTATGCTCCTGAAGGTTATGTCCTTCACCGGGGATATAGCTTGTTACTTCCATACCGTTTGAAAGACGAACTCTGGCAATCTTACGAAGAGCCGAGTTAGGCTTCTTAGGTGTAGTGGTCTTAACTGCTGTACAAACGCCGCGCTTCTGAGGTGAAGACATATCAAATGACTTCTTTGTAAGAGAGTTGAAGCTTACCTGAAGAGCAGGTGCGGTTGACTTCTTTTCAACAGTCTGTCTGCCTTTTCTGACTAACTGGTTAAATGTAGGCATTAATTTTTCCTCCTTATATTAATATATTCGCCGTCAGGCAGCTATCGTGCTCCATATGACAGCGTAATGCGGGAGCTGACACTTTCCGAAAAATTGCGTAACAAATAACGCATCAAAAGTGCGCACAAAGTGGATTATACAAAGAAATTTTGGGAATGTCAAGAATTTTTTTCTGATTTTTATATTTAATAGGTAGAAAGAAAGATTAAAAACACCTCATCAGTCTGCTAACGCAGACAGCTTCCCCTCGAGGGGAAGCCGTCGTATAGTTGTTTTATGCAGTTACGATTGCATTTGCGGCCTGCAGTCCGAATTTCTCAACTGCATTTTCACGCATCTTGTATTTTAATATCTTGCCTGCAGCGTTCATCGGGAACGAATCAACGAAATCAACGTATCTCGGTATTTTGTGCTTAGCCATGTTCTTTCTTACATAGTCCTTAAGCTCATCCTCTGTCATGGTCTCGCCCTCTTTTAAGATGACACAGGCCATGATCTCCTCACCGTAATCACGGTCCGGAACACCGATTACCTGAACATCGTCTACCTTCGGATGTGTATAGATGAATTCTTCTATTTCCTTAGGATATATATTCTCACCGCCACGGATGATCATATCCTTGATACGGCCTGTGATCTTGAAGTTGCCTTCAGGAGTACGGCGGGCCAGGTCACCGGTGTGCAGCCAGCCGTTTTCATCGATAGCCGCTGCGGTAGCCTCGGGCATCTTGTAGTATCCCTTCATTATATTATAGCCGCGCGCTACAAACTCGCCGTCCACGTTGTCAGGCAGGTCGGCACCGGTCTCGGGATCTACTATCTTACATTCTACGCCGTAGAAAGGTCCGCCTACGGTATTAACTCTGACTTCGAGCGAGTCGGTAGTCTTGGACATCGTACATCCGGGTGAAGCCTCGGTCTGACCGTATACGATGACTATCTCCGACATGTTCATCTTGTCTACAACTTCCTGCATAACCTTGATAGGGCAGGGGCTGCCGGCCATGATACCGGTACGCATATGTGAAAAATCGGTCTTGTCAAAGTTTTCATGTCCGAGCATAGCTATGAACATGGTAGGTACGCCGTGGAATGCGGTGATCTTTTCTCTGTTGATGCAGTCAAGGCCTTTTCTCGGCGAAAATGCAGTGATCGGGCACATGGTGGTACCATGGGTCATTGATGCGGTCATGGCAAGTACCATGCCGAAGCAGTGGAACATGGGCACCTGGATCATCATCCTGTCAGCTGTGGAAAGATCCATGCCGTCGCCGATGGTCTTGCCGTTATTTACTACATTGTAATGTGTAAGCATTACGCCCTTGGGGAAGCCTGTGGTACCCGAGGTGTACTGCATATTGCAAACATCGTTTTTATTGATGAATTTACGTCTGAACTCAACCTCTTTCTGGGATACGGTCTCCGAAAGAGCTATAGCCTCTTCCCATGTGAAGCATCCGGGATGCTTGCCGCCGGCTACGACTACATTCTTAAGGAAAGGAAGCCTCTCGGAATTAAGCTCACCGGGCTTGGAATCCTTTAATTCGGGACAGAGCTCGTTGATGATCTCACAGTAATTGATATCCTTGTAGCCCTCTATCATAACGAGTGTGTGGGTATCGGACTGACGGAGCAGATACTCGATCTCATGTACGCGGTACGCAGTATTAACGGTTACGAGCACAGCACCGATCTTGGTGGTAGCCCAGAAAGTGATGTACCACTGGGGCACATTGGTAGCCCAGATAGCAACATGGTCACCGCGTCTTACGCCCATGGCGATAAGGCTGCGGGCAAAAGTGTCGACATCGTTTCTGAATTCTATATAAGTTCTTGTATAGTCAAGCTCGGTGTAGCGGAACGCATACTGATCGGGGAACTCCTTACACATGCGGTCAAGTACATCCGGGAATGTGTAGTCGATAAGCTGCTCCTTGGGCCATACGTATTTTCCGGTATGAGTCTTGTTATCCTGCAGAAGCTCCTGCTTTTCCTGGCGGTATTCAGCCATGTAGTGAGCAAAATGAGGGAATGCGATACCTGCATTCTGAAGGTTTTTGTCCCAACGCTTTACCCATTCCAAAGAAACGTAACCCGAATAGCCGATCTCGGCGAGAGATGCGAAGATGCTCTTTAAAGGCATATCGCCCTGGCCCATAAGCTTGTACTTGGGCTTGCCGTCCACCATCACGCTGTCTTTTACATGGACGTGCTTGATATAGCTGCCGATATTACGTACGGTCTCCTCGGGAGATTCTTCCATATATCTGTAGGGATGATGGATATCCCAAAGTACTGCTACCTTGGGGCTGCCAACCTTATCTATAAGACGCTTTAAACGAAGCGTATCGCTATATACACCGTTAGTCTCGACAAGAAGGGTGATGTTTTCGTACTGCTCAGCTACTGCTGCCAGCTCTTTTAAAACTTTTGCCACGTACTCGTCATCCACGTCGTTTACGGGTTCGGGATCTTTGTCCGCAAGAAGTCTGATGTAGGGAGTGCCGAGTTTGTCAGCCAAAGCTGCATAGTCAGATACTTCCTTTATGCAAAAATCGTGGTCTTTTTCTTCCTTAAGACAGCATCCTGTATCTAAGCAGGGAATCTCTAGTCGCAGCTCACGTAGTTTAGCCTTGGTGCCTTCAATCTTGGCATCGCTAAATACCGGTGAGTCAACAGCAGAGATGTCGGCTCCGATACCACGGATCTCGATACCGTCAAAACCAAGGTCTTTTGCCATGGAATAGATATCTACCCATCCGAAATCAGGAGTTGCAATGGTTGAAAAACTGATCTTCATGATTATCTTCCCTTTCTTTTAAGATCCTTCGCTTCCGCTCAGGATGACATATATTACTTTACCATGCTAAAAAATAAAAGCGGCCCAGATCAATCTGTGCCGCATTACAATAAACTTTTTTTATTTACAAGTTTAATGCATCACAAACCGACCTTACTTTTCACTGAAAGTAAAGCTAAATCGAGTAGGAGTAGGTTTGCTGAATATACTCTGTTCATGTGATGCTCCGTTTCTTTTATTCAACCGTATGGTTTTCAATACCTTACGATCGTTTTAATCAACAACAAAGGGTATTATAATCACTTCTTTTTTATTTGTCAATAAAAATTTTTCTATACCTGCGATCATTTTTTACACATTTTCATTTCTTAATGCATCGATAGTATTATCCTTTTTTATCTTCCCCGAGGCATAGAGCATGGTAACGAATACCACGATAAATACCGATACCGCAGCTATGACTATGCTGTACCAGGATATGGAGAAGGGTATGCCGAATGCCCTGTTTGTGATCTTATATACTATATAGGTGACCGGTATCGATAACGGTATACCGATAAGGATGCTCTTTAATCCGTATATAAGGCACTCGATATTTAATATCTTGGTCACGCCTTTATTGGAAAGGCCCATGGATTTAAATATCGCAAACTCCCTGCGGCGGAGTGCCACATTGGTGGAGATGGTGTTAAATACGTTGGTTATGGATACCAGAGAGATGAGCAGGACAAAGCCGTAAGCAAATACGCTCACTATCCTTCCTATCATACGCCTTCCCTGGATATCGTTATCATAATTAAACAGTCCCGAGGTATCTTCTCCGTTTAGGATAAGGAGCCTGTTTATATCAGACTCGGAGTGCTGTGAATTGTTACTGAAGATATGAAATGTCGTATCGGAGGCTGCTTTACGTATTTCTTCATCCATCGCACTGTATGGCATCAGGATACATGCAGAGTCGGAAAAAACATAGTCTTTATCATTTGTTATGCCTACTACATCAATATCAAACTCTTTAAGTAACTCCGAATATTTTATAAACGTGATCCTGTCAAATATCTTTAACTCTTCCCCGGTAAAAGGCTCCGCTTCTTCAGCCAAAGCGCCTAAAGGCTCGGGTTCATATGTACCATGAAGTTCCTTCATCAAAAGTTCTTTCAATTTAGCGTCGGCAAGCATATATCTGGCATCATCACCGGTCATTTCCCAATAGTCTGCTTCGCTCTCCTGATCGATAAACGCACAATATATTTCTCCGTTTTCATCTAACACCTGATTGACTAAAGACAGGCCCGGAACAGAGAATTCATTTGACCAATTTACCGTAAACCTTAAAGGGATTTTATCTTCATCCGTAAACTTATACTCAACTTTTTTCAGATTCCCGTTTTCATCCCCCGTATAATATGTGCCCGTATTAAATATCACGGCGGGCTTAGCACCGGAAGTAACGCCGTCTATGCTTATATTCTCTTTTTTCAGCAGTTTGTTAAAGCTTTCATCATCGATAAAATAGATGTCTGCATTGTTATGGTAATAATAATCCAGATACTCTCCGTCTTCCATCGTTTCAATGTCAAAGTCTTCCGGCACGGCTCCGCCATCCCTGTTTATCAATTGGGATGAATAAATATTTTTTACACCTATAACATCTCTTACATCCTCAGCCGACGAAAGCAAAGCTTTCATTTCGCTTTCATTATCGATAGGATCCATATCCCCGCGGACATTGAAAAATATCAATGATGTATTGCCTACATTGAACTCCATATCCGTAGCACCCTTAAGATACGAGCAAAATGAAGACGCTGCGATAAACAGTATTATACTCACCGAAAGAGAGACTATGGTAGCACGGTATTTTCTGCGGTTGCGGCTGTAATTCTTTGAAGCCAGCATCCCCTCCGCACCGAAAAGTTTTGTGAGTATCCTGGAACCTTTTACCTTGTTTTTCTTAACCTTTATATCGGAAGACTGTCTTACCAGATCTATCGGAGACACCCTGGCTGCCCTTAACGCAGGTATGGCGGCCGAAAGTATCGTGGATACCAGTACAACTATCACTCCTACTATCAAAAGCGGGATATTTATAACGATACCGATCTTAACCGTTTCCGATGAGAATCCGAGCACACTCTTAAAAAATAACGAGAAAGCATTTTCAAGCAGCCAGAAGGTGGCACCCATGCCGATACAGCCGAGTGCCAATCCCAAAGGTACCGATGTGATGCACTCAAAAAAAGCCTCATAGAAAACAGTTTTCCTGATCTGCTTTTTTGTGGCACCTACGGACTTTAAGATTCCGATCTGCCTGGTTCTTTCATTTATCGAGATAGAGAAGGAGTTATAAACAAGTGAGATACTTCCGAACAGGATGAGTGATATGAGCAGCACGATAAACCCGTTCAAAAAAAGCATGACCGATTTGCTGCCCATCCCGCCGTAAAGAGCTACCAGCTCGCTGTTTTTATTGATGGTAATACCCTTATGTTCCTTAACGAACCGAATGGCAAATTCATTATATTTTGCAGGATCCTTTACCCTGAAAAGTACTGACCTGTTACGCATGGGCTCATCGTCAAAGGTCCCTTTTACAAGATCGGGTTCAGCTAATTGCACGATGGCAGTGTATCCCGGGCAGATATAATCCTCGACATGATATGACAGGCGGTCCATGATACCGCACACGGTATATGTTCTGGTCTCGGCTCCCTTATCAAGCAGCATTTCGCCTTTTTTATACTTGGTGTTTTCAGTGAGCATCTCTCCGTCCAGCCATCTCACACCGAATGTAACGGTAATGGTATCGCCGATATTATAGGCAACATTACCGTTGGTCGCCAGATGTTCCGGGATAAGTATCTCATTCGCGTTTTCCGGAAAATGTCCCTGAATGATATTGATATTAAGAAAGTCCCTGATATTTCCCGAAGCACCCTTTACAAGCAGGTACGGCTTAGTGCTGTTAAAGCTTCCGACTTCCATCCAGCCCAGTGTTTCAAGTTCTGCATGATCCTCCAGCCTGTCATCGGAGATCAGGTCGTATTCGGTGTCAAGGTCTAAGTTAAAGGCATACCCGTGATGGTTGCCGTAGGTTTCTTTCATGATATTACGCAGATACTCAAGTCCGCTGAAGCCGCCTTCTATGACTGCAGTCACCAATGCCACCGAAAGCATGATGCCTGCTATGGTCATGATGGTACGGACTCTGTTGTTCTTTAAATTGCGTAGTACGTAGGATTTAAATATGTTCATGTTGTTCCTCTGTGTGTATTATCGGATAACACCTCATCAGTCAGCTACGCTGACAGCTTCCCCTTGAGGGGAAGGTGGCACGAAGTGCCGGATGAGGTGTCAAGATTTGACGCGGATTCTCTCATCCTTTACGATCCTGCCGTCCTCAATGGCTATGATACGGTCTGCCTGCAAGGCTATGGATTCATCGTGCGTTATGACTATCAAAGTCTGGTTAAATCTGGTATTGGAATATTTTAAGAGGTTTACTATCTCCTGACTGTTCTTTGAATCCAGGTTTCCCGTAGGTTCATCGGCAAGTACCACCGCAGGGGCATTCATAAGGGCTCTTCCTATAGATACTCTCTGCTGCTGCCCGCCGGAGAGCTGGTTAGGGAGATTTTCACGTCTGTCCTGAAGCTTTAATATATCAAGGAGTTCTTCGAGTCTTTCCTCATTGACCTTTCTCCCGTCCATAAGTACCGGAAGCGTTATATTTTCAACCACATTAAGTACCGGTATAAGATTATAGAACTGGTATATAAGCCCGACATATCTGCGGCGGAAAATAGCCAGTTTTTCCTCATCCTGTGCATACACATCCTGTCCGTCCATAAAAACCTTACCGGATGTGGGACGGTCAACGCCTCCTAAAGTATGGATAAGTGTGGATTTGCCGGAGCCGGATGGTCCAATGATAGCTAGGAACTCTCCTCTTTCCACGCTGAACGACACATCATCAAGTGCCTTTACAAGCGTACTTCCGGAGCCGTATTCCTTGGTCAGATGTTCTACTCGAAGTATTTCCATGGCTGTCGCTAAATGAGCTCACCGGCTCATGTTCCTTTCTTATTTATCTTTTTATCATCAATTACATTCAGAAATATGATAATCCTTTAAAGTGACAGAGCGGTGACAAAGTCAAAAGAATTTTTCAAAAGGATCACAATAAAAATTACAATAAAAAACAGTCCCCGGATCTTATTGATATGTACCCAGAATCCTGGACACATTAGTTTATCAATTAGGCTGAACACATGGATGCTTCTCTGTACTTTGCAGGAGGCATCCATTTTGTTTTTGCCTGGATTCTCTCGTTATTGTAATAGTATATATATTTTTCAA
>JAFRSU010000008.1 GCA_017427415.1 Lachnospiraceae bacterium
CCCAATGGATACCAGCCCATAAGGACTGTGCCGTATTCCTTCACTCTGTCGCGGACTTCCTTTTCAGTGCAGTAAGGATGAGCTTCCAGCTGCATCACATGAGGTTTGATCTCAGATTCCTTAAGAAGAGTTTCAAGTTCTTCATCATAGAAGTTGGAGATTCCCAGGCTCTTTGCCTTTCCTTCCTTATAAGCCTTTTCAAGCTGTCTGTATCCGGCCATATAGTTTCCTGCCGGCTGATGGATGAAGAGCAGATCTACGTAATCCATATCCAGTCTCTTCAAAGTGTTCTCTACGGCTGCGTCGTTTTCATAAAGTGTCGGCCAGAGCTTTGTGGAGATGAAAAGGTCTTCTCTCTTAACGATCCCTTCATCCATTGCTCTCTTTACACCCTGCCCTACCGCTTCTTCATTCATGTATGCATTTGCGGTATCAATCAGTCTGTATCCGAGCTTGATAGCCGAGTATACGCTGTTTACGGTATCTGTCGGGCTGATCATAAAGGTTCCTATACCAAGTACAGGTGCTTTGACTCCATTTGAAAGTGTTACATATTCCATGATGATTTCCTCCGTTCTTTATGCTTTTTGCTATAGTATATTTTTATATTTTTTGTGTTTCCCGATGATTAAACTTTACAGCACCAGTGAAAAAATGTACAATACCAATATCGGAATCTGCTATAACAAATATGCATACTGAAAAGAGGAGTATTTTATGATAGACACCCATCTGCTGGAACAATTCCACGCATTTTACGAGTGCGGCACACTTTCAGCCGCAGCAGAAAAACTACATACCTCACAGCCCGCCCTGACCCGGGCGATGAAAAAACTTGAAGAGGATCTGGGTGTTACTTTATTTGTACGCAGCAAGAACCAGCTGAAGCTGAACGATACAGGGATACATGCGGCAGAATACGCCAGAGACGTTCTTGATGCGGACAGGGATTTTGAAGCCAAGGTAAAAGCATATGAAAGGAGACTGCGCACCATATCCATCGGATTCTGTGCACCGGTTCCTCAGACTGTCCTTACACCCATCCTGAACACCATTTTTGACGGTATGACTATCTCCGCAGACATGATGGATGATGTTGAATTTGTAGATCGTCTGAAGTCCCACGAGTACAATCTCGCCGTGCTCCACGAGGATCCGAAGGATAAGGATATCTATGTAAAAAAATGCGGACACGAGGATCTGTTCATATCCCTCATGCCCGGTGATCCGCTGACATTTTATCCCGAAATTCACTTGTCTGACCTTGACGGCAAGTCCATCCTCCTGCTCACCCGTATCGGTTTCTGGATGAACTTCCACAAAGATAAAACTCCGAATGCCAACTACCTTCTGCAGATTGATATGAATTCCTTTTTCGAACTGTCACAGAACTCAAGCTATCCTTCTTTTGCATCGAGTTATTACATGAGCCGGGGACAAGATTTCAAAGGAAAAGTAACAGTTGCACTGGCCGACCCGGAATGCCATACCGACTATTTTCTCGCCTGCCTTGCATCCGAAAAAGAAAAGTATAAAACCCTGTTCGACAGGGTAAACGAAACAACGATCCTATAAAATTTGAGGCATGAGAATCGTCAATCTCATGCCTCTTTTCCTTATATGATGGCAAATAATATTGCGATATATAATGCTACCACATTTTAAATCAGTCCTCGGTATTGTTTGTATAGACCAGTTCATGCGTGTCTTTATCACGGGAAAACTGTGAGAAAAATTCCCATACGACCTTTGCTTCTGAAGGCATGGGCCAGTGCGGAGCGCCTTCCACAGAAACAGCACGGAATGTGCAGATACCGGCATCATTGTAATAGCTCCCGATATAGTAATTCTGTCCGTCATACTGCCGTACTTCCGTCTGATTCTGCGAGTCAAACTTTAGCCCTGTGAATTTCTCCACCTCATTATCGGAAGTCGGTGCCTGATCAGAGAACCATTCATCCGGCATTTCAGGAGCGTTTGCACCGGCAAGGCGGATCCACTCATTTACAGAAACCGTGTCGAACGGCATGGAATCACAGCTTCCACCAAAGAAAAGTACCGGCATGGCACTTGCATTTTCAAATTCCTCGGGTCTGAAACTCCAATTAAGATTTCCGGAGGATATCGGTGATGCATTTTCATCCGTTCCAAATGGGCCGCAGCCTCCCGGAGCAACTGCCGCAAAAATATCCGAATACTTAAGTGCAACTGTCTGTGCAGCCATACCTCCCTTGGAAAAACCTGCCGCATAGATACGGCTCTCATCCATCGGATACCCCTCATCACGCAAAACATCCAGTATCCGTGGGATCTCCTCCACGATGATGTCCTCATCCTTCGCCCAGGGAATGACAGTGATAACCCCCTCACTGCCGCCCAGCCTGGCAAATCCGTAGGTCTCCGCAAGAAATATGTTGTTATCATGCCCGTGCAGACAGAATACCACAGGAAATTGATGATCCTCATCGTACTGCTCACCCACAGGCGTGAACACCGACCACATCCTGTCTTTATCATCCATATCATAGACTTTCTTTTCCAGTCCAAGAGACTTCCAATAAGACAGTACAGCAGGATCATCCTGCCCGGAAAGCCCGTATGCAGCATAGTAATACAGGTCACTGAATATCTGTCTTGCGGCTTCACTTTGCACAAATGCATTGCCGTCATAACCCTTTTCTGCTCTTCCGGCTCCTCTAAGGTATCCTACAAAAAAATTATAGCCGGGTTCTGTTGGCAACATCGTTGATTCGCCTCTCGTTTCATCTATCTTTTCTGTCATATCCATGTCCTCTTCGGTTGTGATGCTGTCATTCTGCACAGAATCTTCAAATATTGCGGTCTCTTCTTCAGTGCCAATACTGTCCGTCTGTGAAGCACAACCTGACATGAAGACCAAGAGACCTATACCTGCAACCATTGTCGCTAAGATTTTTTTCATCCGGTTCACGCTCCTTCATCTTAGAAACGTTCAGAGCCTTCCGGTACCCACTGTCGCATTTCTTCACGCAGGTTTCGGAATTCCCCGTCTGCAAAAAATGTACCGTCACCGTTTGCATGGAATACCCTGCGCTCGGTCTTCTCAGGA
>JAFRSU010000009.1 GCA_017427415.1 Lachnospiraceae bacterium
AGGAGCATTCCTGTAATTCATAAATAATGCCAATTGAATAAAAAGAGACCTAGAGTTATGATATAGGTGTTTCATCTTGGCGGATGTAAAAACATCTAATCAAAAACTGGAGGTCCCATATGAATTATACACAGAATGAACGAATTGAGCAAGTATCAAATGAAACTTTAGTTATAGGAATTGATATCGGAAGCCAGATACATTTTGCCAGAGCTTTTGATAACAGAGGAAAAGAACTTACAAAAAGGGTTTTCTCATTCAAAAACGATCTTGAAGGCTTTAATTCATTTGATCAATGGGCTGAAAAGATCAAGACAGATAACGGGAAAAATAAGATTATGATAGGCTGCGAGCCTACAGGTCATTACTGGTTTGCTTTTGCAAAGTATGTTACGGGACATAAAAAGACATTGGTAATGGTCAACCCGTTCTCGGTAAAGAAAATCAAGGAACTAGATGATAACAGTCCGAAGAAAACGGATGAGAAAGATCCAAAAACGATCGCAAAACTGGTGGTAGACGGACGGTATTCCGTTCCGTACATGCCGGAAGGCATTTATGCCGAGATAAGAGATTTGGTATACAGCCGCGACAGGATAGTGAAGCAGCATAACATATCTGCCAACAGGATCCAAAGGTGGCTTGCAATACACTTCCCCGAATATCTGGGGATTTATACAAGGTTTGATTCCACAAGCGGTCTGGCGGTACTTAAGAAAGCACCGTTGCCCAAAGATGTGATAGCACTTGGAGTAGAAGGAGTCAGAAAGATCTGGCACGACAGTAAGATACGTGGCCGTGGAGTGACTGAAGCTAGGGCAACGACACTGATAGAGGCTGCGCATAATAGTGTCGGATTGGACGGTGGAGCCGGAACGAGAAGTGAGCTATACATGCTGCTTGAGGAACACAGGCTTTGGACTTCGCAATTAGAGACTGTTGAAAAAGTAATATCTGAGACAGTCAGAAAGGTGAAGTATGTGGAGAACCTGCTTGCCATAAAAGGAGTGGGAGTGATTACGATAGCCGGATTTATAGCTGAAGTAGGTGACATAAGACGCTTCAAGTCACCAAAGCAGATACAGAAGTATGCCGGACTTGAGCTGGTAGAGAACAGTTCAGGAAAGCATAAAGGCAAGTCGAAAATAAGTAAACGTGGAAGACGTAAGCTCCGCAGGATACTGTATCAGGTAATGATACCATTACTTGCCAGAAACAAGGAGTTTAGGGAAATCTACGATTACTACATAACACGTGTCAAGAATCCGCTTAAACGTCGCCAGGCGATGATAGCAGTAGGCTGTAAGCTGATCCGTGTATTCTATGCGGTGTTAACAAAAGGTGTGGGTTATGACAGGACCAAGATGAAGTCAGATATCCACCGATGTATAGAAACAACTGCCGCATAAGCAACAAAGTACTGTTAAGCAGGAAAGCGTCCGCCTTTGATTGGTGCTGTGAAACAGGAATGCAAAAATATATATGACAAAGTAGAGCCAGTAGCTGCGTTGACATTTTTTCTAGGGCATAGACCCTGTCGTAGGAGCATGAGCAGCACCCAACTATGGATAAGCAGAACGAAGGAATTTAGGACCCGGCAAAGTCCGGTGATCCTGGTAGGCATGAGAGGTTTGTTACTGTAGGTGAGAATGGGAGAAAAGGAAGGCCTTCATAAAAGAAAACAAAGACGTTCTTATTTTTGCCCCCAAAATCATCAGAATAAGGCTCAAAGAAGCCGGTTCATATCCAGAAAACCCTACTTTCGAAGATATATGCAACCTATTAACCGTTTAACAAAGCCTTAAAAATCAAGGATTCTTGTTAAACATGCACAAAAAAGAATAGAGAGCCTTCAATGCTGACAAAATAAATTTATATTTATATGGACATTCACTTGATGTTACCGACAAAGATGTTTTATCCAAATTGATTTTATTAGAAGGTACACATACTAAAATCTTTTATTACAGTCGTAAAGATTTGGCTGGTAAAATTACAAATCTTGTGAAACTTATAGGGGAAGAGAATTTAATTAGAATGACTGGAGGTATTGACAAAAATATCGTTTTTGTTAAAACCAATCAGGAGTAATAGATATGATTTATACCATAAATAATGATGTGCTTACTATAGTCAAGGATTTGTTTAATTTAAATGATCAGGGTGTATACGATGAAATTAATAATGAATTTTTGAGATGTAATCAAGTCTTGAAGAATAAAAATATTAAATATGAAGATTTACAAAAAGCTTTAATACCAACAAAGGATTTATTTTATCGTGAGTACGCATTTTGGCTTGATATAAATCTAATAGAAAATAGTTTCTATGGCAGAGAAATAATGACTCATATGTTACCAGCTATGGATAAGCAAAGTACATATAGTGTTTTGACAGGGGATTACATAGACATTTTAAATACAGATAATTCTTCAGAAATGCTGTTGAATTTAATGAGAGAACAAATACATGTGGTAAATGAATCTGGAGAAATTAGTTGTAATCAATATACAGTCGTATATTTTAATCGATTAACTGACTCTCAATTTAAATCTATACTAAATGCACTAAGACCTAAAAAGTGGTTTTATGGATATACGGAGTTGTTTGATAGCTCTAAATTAAAAAGTTATTTGTCATTGATATTGGTAAATAAGTTTATAAAGTATAAAGATATTATTATTTTGCCGAATCCAGATGGTATTATGGATGGGGAGGCAAATGTTAATATCCATGGGTACCAATATGAGGAAAACGGTTATAAGATACGAAGTATTAATGAAGAAGCTTTTTATACATTTTTGAGTTATAAAATTGAAACAGTGCTTTTAGAATATGAAGATTCGGCATATTCAATAAATGCAATTTATCCCAAATTTCAATATATGAAGGAGTTGGAATTTGAAATTCCGGATGATAAATGGATGTATTTGAATAGAAAAACAGTTAGCAATGTACAAGGCAAGGGGGAAATAATGGACAAGCTTGCTGACGAATTAAAAAACCAGGAGGCATTTAAGTCATACATACAAAATAACCTTTGTAATAATTATATATACAAGTTGGAAAAAAATGAGTTTGGAGTACTTAAGTTTTGTGAATGTATAGGCTTAAGGACACAAAATGGGCATTACAGAAAGACGTTAATATCTTTTAAGTATTTCCCAGTTGAAAGAAAACTTAGTCTAATTACTATTACATAAGGCTCTATGTAGAAACAATTAACCGTTAGTAAAACCGCTAAGTGCGTTTATGATGCTGGTTACTTTTCTATTAAAGGGATTATTTGATGTACCGTCTGCTTCAGAATGGCTATGCAGTTGAGAGTGGAAATCACGTGCTGTTTAATCGGAATTTTCAGTTCGGAGATTAATTGGTGTATGCCATAGGAGAGATCAGTAAAAACCACAGACGGGATAGATACTGATAAAAGCAATAAGATAACATCCTTAGACGTGGTGTGCTATCTATATAAAATGCTGGTATTTCTTTATTGAAAGAAAACTATGAGATCGAACATACACTTAGTTTTGCTGATGCAGTGGATGATTTGATACTCATTTGTAGAAAAACGGAGAAAGACGGAAGCATCTGTGTAACAGCTTCATCCTTTAGGAGCCGTTTCCAGTAAAAGAACTTGTATTTACTGATATTGTTCTGTAGGCACCAGTCTGTGACAGAGAGTCCGCTGGCTTTATGGTCTGCAAAGTGTTTGAGCCATTTGTTCAGGCGTGCCTGATGAAGAAGTGATTTGGTAGACATGGGATAACCTCCTTATATTCCTGAAACCGGAAATTGACCGGTCCACAGGATATTAAATAAATAAGGACATTATCTCAGAAATGTAGTATAATTAAAAGGTATTGATGATTGAGGACTTACACAGGAACGTTGTCCCAGATTGGCAAGAATCATCATTTAATACGAAACTAATACTTCAGACATCTATAATGGTATAAAAGTAAGTCATCAATCATGAGTATCATAGACTGAAAAAGGCATGCATTTCTGCAGGTTTTCAGGATATAGTCGGTATTTTTGTTAGTGTAACTTTTATGCAGAGCTAACAGTTTAAGAAAGAAGGACAATATGGCAGTCTTTTATATTAGAGATATTAAGCAAAATGAAGAACAAATTGCCAAATTAACAATGGATGAATTGTTTGATATAAACATTCACAAAATGAGGAGAAGCTTTTACAAGTATTTCCCTAATGCTAAAAAGCGGATTAATAAGGTTGCTCGCAACTTTTCTTTAGAAGCACTAGAAAATAATACCGTTTTCCTATCTTCACCGAGTGATTTTGATGATCCATATGATTGTAATATATTCATTGATGATAATGAATTTGCACTCCAGAGAATACGCTACTATGCTGGATTATGTGGTGTTTATGTAAATCCTAAATGGAATTATGAAGAAGTGTCTATGCATTTGGCGAGAAAAATATATAATCATCTTATCTCTGGGAAAACTTTGGATGAGTTCTATAAGTATAGACAAGATAATGAAATAATACGGCTTCATAACGAAGCATTCTTTATGAGATTAAAACTAGAACTGATATCTACGGACGCAAATGGCGACAGTTATTCTAAGGCTTTTAAAGAAGTAATTAAAGAAGAATATGATGAGATACAAAATACTGCTAATCGTTTCAGAGTTGCTTGTTTTGCAGAAACGCCATATTCTATGCTTATGTGGTCGCACTATGCAAATAATCATAAAGGATTTTGTATTGAATATGAAACTCCTGAATATTCTGATAAAAATGCTGACATATACCACAATCTGTTCCCGGTTATTTATACGGATAAAAGGACAAACCTAACATCACTTAGTTTGAATTGGAAATCAACAGGCACACTTTCAAACGATGAACTATGGGACTTCTATAAATATGGATTACTTAGCAAAAGTTTGGAATGGAGATATCAGCAAGAGTGGAGATTGATTTCTTATGATAATCTCATAACTGATGATACCTATAATTGTCAGTTCTTCAAAATTAAAAAGGTTTATTTAGGTAATAGAATGTCTGCAAAGAATCGGAAGGAAATTATTAAAGTTTGCAAGCATAAGGGAATTCCATATGTTGGCGTAATCATTTCTTCTGATAAGTTTGAAATGAAAGACTGTAACATTCAATGTGAGAATTGCCAAAGAGTAAAGCAGTGCAAAAAGAAAAGTATATCTAAAAAATAATTTTGTTGACCCGTTGATAAAGTTACACTAATTCGATAATTTCGAGTAAAAATGTTGAAAAATCCTTGAAAATCAAGCGTTTTTTGCTTGCAATTTCATTTCCCTGTGTGAAGTACTAAAGTCAATTCCAAAAGATAAAAAGAGTGTTATAGGAATATTAACAAATGAAATCACAAAGGGTATTTATTCTTCAATTAGTTTTGGAACTGTTAAAGAACAGATTGCAGTTGTCAAGATTAAATGAATTTAAGGATTATTATATAGCATATTTTAGTATATTAGGATACAAAGGAAAGGATTAAACCTTATATACACTTTGGGTTAGGGGCTAAGATGGCTTTGGATATTATATGTCCTCACTGTAAAAAGAAAGTAATAGAAAGTTACAGGATTATTAATCCATATCTGTATGGTAGTAAGATACAGATATGCAAAAAATGCGGAGGAGAAATATTTGATAATAGATGGCGGGAAGTCGCTATACAAGGGTTTGATCCTATACAGGATACTGAGAAGAAATATACATCCTGGTTTGGATCTGGTCTGGTAGGTATGGCCTTATTACTTATGAATAGGGACTTTAGCAATATACCTTTAGGTAATCCTGCTTTATTCAAGGTTGGACTTTGGGTTGCTTTAATCTTAGGTGGGATTATTTTATTATTCTACTTTCGTCATTTGTTTGGATTTGTTAAGAGAAAGAATCAGAAGTATATGGAGGAGTCTATGGCTAGACTGCAAGATCCTGCTTATGTGTCAAAACTTGTGGCACATGGTGTAAAGGTGCCGGAGGAGTATATAAAGGAGGATCATGAAACGTTTCATTAATACAACTACAGGAGATATAGAGATTGGAAATAAGTAAACCGATATTAAACATAGAAGAACAAATAGCTTACCTTAAAAGCAAAGGGGTAAGATTTGAAATAATGAATGAGGAAGATGCTAAGGAATATTTATCATTCCACAATAATTATTTTAAGCTTACTGCGTATAGAAAGAATTACAATAAACATCCTGATGGGGAAAAAAAGGGACAGTATATTAATATGGATTTTGCTTACTTAGTTGATATAGCGGTAATAGATATGCATTTGCGCTATGAGATTGTCCATATGGCGTTGAATATAGAGCATTTTGTTAAACTTCAACTTCTTCGAAAGGTGGTAGAGTTTAATGAAGATGGGTATCAGATTATTCAGGATTATATTGATCAATTATCAGATACACAGAGAGAACGATTTGATGGAGAGATAGCTCGGAATAAAGGAAATATTTATTGCGGAGATATAATTGATAAATATGAAGGGAAATATCCGATATGGGCATTGATTGAGATTATTTCTTTTGGACGTTTGGTTTCGTTATATGGCTTTTGTGCAGAGCGGTTTAATGATAAAGAAATGAATGATAATTATTTCCGACTTCTGACTTGTAAAGAGATTAGAAATGCTTCTGCACATAGTAATTGTATATTGAATGATTTGCGAGCAGAATCATCGACACACAGAACTAACGGAAGCGTCACTACTGAATTAATGCGTATAGCCGGTATGAAACCTAATTTTAGAAAGAACAGAATGAGTAATGCCCGTATTCAACAGATCGTAACTTTTTTGTATATGCACGACAAGTTGATTACCAGCGAAGGTGTACGGTCGGCAGTTAGGGAAGAACTAGGCAAAGTGTTAATAAGGATGTATAAGAATATTGATTATTATCAAGATAATCTGCAGATTAGAAATACGTTCGATTTCCTGAAAATAGTGATTGACAATTGGATAATAAAAGTGTAAAATGATTGCACATAGAAAAAGCATGGCTTTTGCAGAGCGGCATTACAATGTGTGATGTTAGCTCTGCTTTTCTTTTATAAGAATTTATTATTAAAAAGGATTTGAAAGTTAAAAACTACAAGTTTTTGACATATAATCGCTTACCTTATAATGGAGCATTCTATTCTTAAAAAGGCGTTTGAAGGAGTTAGAATATAAATGATAACTATTTATAAGCAAAAGTGTATTCCGAAAGATATGGAATTAATTAGCCTAAATGATGCTTTTTTTAATAGCTATACCTCTCAATGGCTTGATGATAGAGCAAGAGATATTATAAAGAATATAGATGATTCTGAGTGGCAGGGTGGCAATTCTATTAAGTCAAGGTTTGATGGAACCATTTTAAATATAGACAGATTATCTACAGGGTGTAAAACGGCACTTAATATTTTTTATTATACTCATACAGTTTTTGATATAAGGGAATGCGGAGATAATGCTCTTGATATTATTTATGGATTTGAGCATGGAAACATATATTGTTCTTATCCTTTGATATCTTTTGAGATGAAAAAGGTTAAAGTCGTGGATATGAATGGGGAGAGAGAGTTAAGCAGCTATGAAGATTTAAAGGAGTGGTGGATTAATGAAAAATAATCCTGTTGTTATGGATAGGATACTGACAAATCATACATCATTTATTGTTGATTTAGAACTAAATTTCAATATTACCTTTATAATCGGAGAGTCAGGAAGCGGAAGATCAACAGTGTTTTCTATAATAAAAGAAAAAGCGGTTTTTGATAAACGGATCAGATGCTATAACTACCTTGACAAGAATCTTAACTATAAAAACGCTATCAAGAGATCAAAAGGGAAACTTTTTGTCATAGATAATGCTGATATTTTGCTTGATGATGCTATGAGACAGTATATAGCTATGGATCCTTTAAATCAATATGTGATTATTGGAAGAAATCCTACAGGACTAATGCTTGGGCAGGATGAGATATTTGAGATGGATAGTTTGACTAAAGATAATATTACAGAATTTCATTTAAGAAATTCTTTTTGAATCACAAACTTAGGCGGGAGAGTATTTTGAAGTATTTGTAGATATCATACGAAACATCACCAATCTGTATATGAGGTTTCTAAGATGGCTTGCCTAGGCTGTTTCGGCCAGGCTGTGTATGATGGCACTTGCTTTAGCTCCTTTATCGGAAGCGGATGAATCCAGTTCGATGGTCATGCCGTTGATGTAAACCCTGGCACAGGAGTTAGGTGTAAAAGTAAGGTGGCAAATAGCTATGTTTTTATAATTTTAAACAATAATTACTCAAAAATGTTATAAAATACAACAAAAAACTACAAGTTATTGACATTTGGGGAGGAAAATGATACTATAAAGATACTATCCTAGATGGTATCTTTTCTTTCTATAGGAGGAATCAATATGCTGTCATATATAAAGCTTAAGAATTTTAAATCTTTTAAAGATACTGAATTTGATTTTCGGAATGGAAGCAAAGGATTTAAAAGATTTATTTCAATTTATGGAGAAAACGGAAGCGGAAAATCCAATTTTGTTTCGGCAATTGATTTCCTTGCTAAATCCATAGATTCTTTTATTTTGTCAGCTAATACCGAAAAACTTGCGGAGATGTATCAGGAAAAGGATCTGCCTTCTGAGATCATGGATATGGTGATTAATATCTTTGATTTTGAAAAATTAAGAAACGATTGTCTGATGATTGAATGTGACGAAGATACATCCATAGAATATGGTTTTGAGAAAGATGGACATGATGGTTACTATATTATCTCTTTCAAGAATGGTTTCTCATATGAAAAGTTGTATTATTATACAGGGAAACAAAGAGGGACATTATTTGAAATAAAAAGTGAGGAAGAAAGATTAGATATTTCTTTTTCAAATAAACTGTTTAAGAGTAAAAAAGCAGAAGCAGAAATTCGTGAAGAAATATCGAAGTTTTGGGGGAAACATACTCTTTTAAGCATTTTCAATAAAGAACTTAGAGATAAGAATACTAATTATGTAAAAGAGAGTTTTCTGGATTATGTGTTTGATTTAATCCATCTGATTGATGAGATGACAATAAGTAAGGCACCCGGAGCATCTTACGACATAGATCAGGAATCACGGAAATCCGTTAACATTCTTAAAAATTTAAAGGAAGGAAAAATTAAGAAGGATAAACAGGATATTCTTAATCGTACAGAAAACATATTAAGAGATTTTTTTACCCAAGCCTATGCTGATATAAAGGATGTTTATTATGAATGCAGGGAAAACAATGACTTGCTCACATATAAACTTTATGTGAAAAAAATGATCGGGGGTAAAATCAGAACCATAGAGTTTTCAAAAGAATCTGCCGGTACTAAACATATTTTGGATATCATCAGGTCGCTTTTAGGAGCCTTTTGCGGTTCTACAGTTATATTTGATGAAATTGATAATGGAATCCATGATTTGTTACTAAAGAATATTATCGAGTCCATGGTCGATAATATTACAGGGCAATTGATTATTACCACGCATAATACATATTTACTGGAAACTATAGATATTAAGTCAATCTATGTAATTAATATTGATTATTTAGGAAATAAAGAAGTGGTCAGTCTGGATAGATTCCCGAGAATTCAAGGAACTAATAATCCGAGGCTGATGTATCTTAGGGGATTGTTCGGTGGTGTACCTTTGACAGAAAACTTGGATTACGATGCAATTATAAATGAACTTGCCATTAATTCTGATAATGGGGAAAGTGAGGATTGATGGCTTCACAGGGTGCAAATTATAATTACACAAAAAGTCTGGTTGTAGTGCATGGTAAATCAGAATATGATTTGGTTAGGTATATTTATACTAATCTTCATCTGAATATTAAGATTATAGCTAAAGATAAGGGAAGAGAAAGCATACAGATAAATGGATTGAAGACATTGTTTGCTAAGGGTTCGTTTTTATCTCTTAGTAAGTTTTCAAAAGAATACGGAATCGAATATGATAAGAAAAACAAGGTGTTAAAAGATTTTAAGTTGTTTGTCATTATGGATACTGATGATTGTAGTCAGGAAACGAAAAATAAATATATATCAGGTGAGTTGTTTGAATTTAGTGTTTTGAAAGACTATATTATTCCTATTTATAACATTGAAAATTTGGAAGATGTCATGATTAAAGCAGGGATAATGACAAAGAGAATACCGATTTCGCAAAAGGGGTCATTTTATAGCAAAGTTTTTCCGGTTAATACTGAACCAAAGAGCTTAGATACTATTAATCAGGTCACCGGGTTTTATAACAAGATAAAGAATTTGAAAGAGACAAATTTGAAAGTGTTCGTAGAGTATTGTTATAATAAAGCAACCGGACTAGAGTTGAAGTAAAAACAGGGGGTATATAGGGGGAGAAGTATGAAGGTCGTATTACTTGCCGGCGGATTCGGCACCAGGATAGCAGAGGACAATGTACAGCGTCCCAAGCCCATGCTTGAGATAGGCGGGAAGCCCATACTCTGGCATATCATGAAGGAGTATTCTTATTACGGGTTTAATGAGTTCATCATCTGTGCCGGATATATGCAGCACGTGATAAAGGACTGGTTCGCAGGATATTTCCTGCACAGCAGCGATGTGACATTTAACTACCGTGGCGGGAAAAATGAGATGAATGTCCATCACAGCAGTTGTGAGCCGTGGGAGGTTACTATAGTCGATACCGGATACAATACGATGACCGGCGGCAGAATAAAGCGTGTACGTGATTATATCGGTGACGAGACTTTCATGATGACATACGGTGACGGTGTCTGTGATGTAAATATCAGGGACTTGTTAGAGTTCCATAAGCATCATGGCAAGGTGGCCACACTTACCGCAGTATCCCAGCAGCAGCAGAAGGGCGTGCTGGATATCGAGGGCGATACAGTACGTTCTTTCCGTGAGAAGAATGCCTCGGACAATGATATCATCAATGCCGGCTACATGGTGCTGGAGCCTGAGATATTTGACTATATAGACGGTGATGATACTGTGTTCGAGAGAGAGCCTCTGGCTAAGCTCGCTGAGCAGGGCGAGCTCATGTCTTTCGTACATAAGGGCTTCTGGCAGTGCATGGATAACAGACGTGAGATGGAGATATTGGAGAAGATGCTGAGCCAGGGCGTAGCACCGTGGAAGAAATGGTGACACCAAAGCCTTCCCCTCGAGGGGATATATCGTGACACGAAGTGTTACGATGCCCTCCCTGGCGAAGGGAAGGGAAAACGCGAAGCGGTGAATGAGGTGTCAGGGAGGAGAATAAATGCGTTGGAACAGTGAGGACGAAGCAAGGTCTGAGATCAAGCAGCTGGTTTCGGATTATTATAAAGAGTTTAAGCAGAATAAAAAAAGTTTCGAACCGGGAGACAGGATCAACTATGCCTCCCGTGTATTTGACGAAAAGGAAATGTGTGCCTTGACTGATGCGACTCTGGACTTCTGGCTTACTGCGGGTAAGTATGCAGAGCAGTTTGAGAAGGAGTTCGCATCATGGATTGGTGTAAAGTACGCACATCTGGTTAACAGCGGCTCATCAGCAAACCTCGTAGCTTTTATGGTACTGACTGCTCAGGAGTTAGGAGACAGGCAGATCAAACGAGGTGATGAGGTGATCACAGTGGCAGCAGGCTTCCCTACGACTGTTACTCCTATGATCCAGTACGGTGCTGTACCTGTATTCGTAGATGTGACCATCCCCGAGTACAATATCGATGCGACCAAGTTGGAATCGGCATTAAGCCCCAAGACCAAAGCAGTCATGCTGGCGCATACGCTTGGCAATGCATTTAATATCAAGGCTGTTAAGGAGTTCTGTGATAAGCATAACCTGTGGCTGATAGAAGATAACTGCGATGCGTTGGGGACGGTATATGACGGTAAGTACACCGGCACCTGGGGGGATATCGGTACCAGCAGTTTTTATCCTCCTCATCATATGACTATGGGCGAGGGCGGCTGTGTGTATACGGATAATCCGTTACTGCACAGGCTCATCCTTTCCTTCCGTGACTGGGGACGTGACTGTATATGTGCTTCGGGACATGATAACATGTGCGGACATAGGTTTGACGGACAGTTCGGTGAGCTTCCTCAAGGCTACGATCACAAGTATGTATATAGCCATTTCGGATACAACCTTAAGGCTACGGAGATGCAGGCTGCTATAGGTGTGGAGCAGCTAAAGAAGTTCCCGAGCTTTATAAAAAGAAGGATAGAGAACTGGCAGTATATATATGACAGGTTAAAGAAATACGAGAATCTGATATACCTGCCGAAGGCCGAGGATGGCAGTGTCCCTTCGTGGTTCGGATTTATGATCACTGTAAAAGAGGACAGCAGGATATCAAGGAATGAACTCACAGGCTATATAGAGTCTCACAATATCCAGACGAGACTCCTATTTGGCGGTAACTTCATAAAGCAGCCCTGCTTTGATCCTATACGCGGGACTGATGCATACAGGGTAGCCGGAACATTGGAGAATACTGACTATATCATGGGTCACTCATTCTGGATAGGAGTATACCCGGGTATGACGGAAGAGATGCTTAAATACATGTGTGATGTGATAGCGGAGTTTCTTGATAGATATATGTAGTTGTAATGATGAGGTGTAATACAGGGGCCGGGATATGAAGATAAGACTTGCAGATTACGTAGCAGATTTTTTGGTAGAACATGGTGTGACGGATGTATTCAGTGTAGTGGGTGGAGGTGCTATGCACTTAAATGATGCTCTGGGACATCATGCCGGGTTACATGTGACATACAACCATCATGAACAGGCCTGTGCCATATCGGCAGAGGCTTATGCGCGTCTGGACAATCATATAGCGGCGGTATGTGTGACTACCGGTCCCGGTGGGACCAATGCCCTGACCGGTGTGGTAGGCGGCTGGCTGGATTCCATCCCTATGTTCATCATAAGCGGGCAGGTGCGCTATGATACCACCGCGAGATATGCATTAAAGGAAGCAGGAGCCCTAGTGCGTGCCATGGGCGATCAGGAGTATGATATAGTAAAGTCAGTGGAGCCTATGACTAAGTATGCCGTGATGATAGAGGAGCCGGATACTATCAAGTACCATTTGGAGCGTGCATGGCATCTGGCTGTTACCGGGAGACCGGGACCTGTATGGATAGATATCCCGGTGAATTTCCAGGGGATGTATATAGAGACCGATGAGCTTAAAGGATATGATCCGGCTGAGGATGATGCTAAGCTTCCGCCTGAGATCACAGATGAAGTGATAATTAAGGTCATAGAGAAGATAAAGAGTGCAAAACGTCCTGTTTTTCATGCAGGATACGGTATCAGGCTTTCAGGCGGTTATGAGGCTTTTAGGAGCTGTATAGAGAAGCTTAATATACCCGTGGTGACATATTGGAATGCGGTGGATCTGATAGAGGATGAGCATCCGCTATATGTCGGGCGTGCAGGGAATATGGGCGACCGTCCCGGCAACTGGGCTATACAGAATGCCGACCTTATACTGGCTGTGGGGACACGTATCTCCATCAGGCAGGTGGGATATAATTGGAAGACTTGGGCGAGAGCTGCCGAGGTCATCATGGTGGATATAGATGAGGGCGAGATGAAAAAGCCCACGCTCCATGTCGATATGCCGATATGGGCAGATGCAAAGGATTTCCTGACTAAACTGGATGAAGTTTTGGACAGGGAGAGTGGCCGGAATACACCTGATAGATCAAAGATATCAGGGACATCAGATGCTATGAAGTCAGCGGTTGTTCAGAGCAACGTTGGGCACTCAGGTGAATCAGAATTTGGAGAGGAAAGAAAACAGTTAAGGCAGGAATGGATCAGGACCTGTCAGGGCTGGAAAAGAGATTACCCCGCAGTCCTCCCGAGGCAATGGGAGGAGAACGGTGAGACTGCAAATGTGTATGCATTTGTGAGATACTTAAGTTCCAGACTCCCCGAGAACAGCCTGACAGCGGTTTCCAACGGGGCATGCTGCGTGGTAGGAAATCAGGCCTATGTGATACAAAAGGGCAGCCGTATGGCCAATAACAGTGCCATAGCATCCATGGGTTACGGACTGCCGGCGGCTATCGGTACGTGTATCGGCGGTGGCAGGAGAGATACCATCTGTCTTGAGGGCGACGGTTCCATCATGATGAACCTGCAGGAGCTGCAGACCATCATCACCAACAGGCTGCCGGTCAAGATTTTCCTGATCAATAATAACGGCTACCATTCTATCCGTATCACTCAGACGAATCTGTTCGGTCAGCACACAAAGGTGGGTATCGGTCCTGAATCCGGCGACCTGTCATTTCCTGAGTTTAGGAAGATCGCGGAAGCTTTCGGGTACAGATATTTCAGCGCTCACAGCAATGCTGAGATGATGAAGGTAGTGGATGAGGTGCTGACTTTAGAAGGTCCGGTATTTACCGAAATCTTTACCGATACTAAGCAGGTATGGGAACCTAAGAGCAGTACGAAGCGTCTTGAGGACGGTACGCTGGTATCGCCTCCGTTGGAGGATCTTGCCCCTTTCCTGCCGAGGGAAGAGCTTGAGAAAATTATGATAATTCCTATGGTTGAGAAATAGCAATCGAACATTTGTTCTTGACAGATATAGCGGTATGTGATAATATTGTTATGGTACCGCCAGAATGGATGGTAACGGACGGTTTGCCTTTCACCCGTACAGAACTGTACGAGCTTCCCCTTGTTAAAGGAGGTTGATAGTATGGGGATAGTATTTGATGAAAGGATATGCGGATTTTATGTTAGAACTCATAAAGGTCATAGCAAGAGTCGTGGGGGCGATTTCGTCCACTGGGCTGTTTGTGCTAAGGCTGATTGAAAGAAAAGAACATAAAAAAAGCAACCGCCCAGACCAAGGATAAGGTTGCTTTTTTGGTAACCAATAACTAAGGCAAACCGTCTGTTCAATTTGTTTAAGGCGGTACCTTTTTCTATAATTAATATACCACTGAAATATGGTTTTGTCAAATAGATTCTGATTACCAGCTTAAGTTTACTACAGAAAGGACATACATCATTGAATATAAATAATGTGATAATATCAGGTGCGACCGGGGCCATAGGAACGGCATTGACTTCACTTTGCATCAGCAAAGGGATGAGAGTGCTTGTACTTACCAGGTCTGATTCAAAAAGGAATCATGTGATCCCTGATAATCCTCTTGTGACGGTATTAAAATGCGATTTTAATGATCTTAATTCAATAGAAAATGATACCGGCATTACCTGGGACTGCTTCTTCCATCTTGCCTGGGCAGGAGCATCGGGTCCCGGCAGGAATGATATGTATCTCCAGAACGGTAATGTCAGGATGTCTCTCGATGCTGTAGCTTTGGCTAAGAGGTTCGGTTGTAAAAAGTTTGTCGGTGCCGGATCTCAGGCGGAGTACGGGAGACCGTATATGAGGATAGGAAATGAGGCCCATTCGGCCGGAAGCAGCGCGACTTATGATGAAAGATACAGATTGCGTCTAGATACACCTCCTTTTCCCGAGATGGGGTACGGCTATGCCAAGCTATGTGCAGGGCAGATGACAAGGGATCATGCACATCAGTTAGGCTTAGAGCACAACTGGCTGCGAGTATTAAGTGTGTTCGGTCCTTTTGACGGGGACTCAATACTTATGCAGGCGGTAAGGGGGTTTAAGGATGGTATATCCCCTGATTTTACCTGGGGAGAGCAGATATGGGATTTCGTATACAGTAAGGATGCTGCGTTAGCCTTTTATGATGTGGCTGAAAAGGGTATAGACGGGAAGACATATGTTCTCGGGAGCGGTGAAGAAAGGCCGCTTGCGGAGTACCTGGGGATAGCCCGTGATATCATATGTCCCGGTCTAAAGTTAAATCTCGGAGCCCGTCCTTACGGGGAAAATCAGGTAATGTTCTTAGCGGCAGATGTTTCGGAGTTAAAGAAAGATACCGGATTCGAGTGCAGATATACATTTGAGGACGGTATCAGGGATATGATATAAGAAAAGGATTGCCATATGTATAATGAGCTGATGAGTTTTTACAAAGATAAATCCGTATTTATCACGGGCCATACCGGGTTTAAGGGCTCTTGGATGTGCCGTGCTTTAAAGAAAATGGGAGCTAAGGTGACGGGATATGCTCTTAATCCGCCAACTGTCCCGAGCCTGTACGAAGAGGCCGGGATAGACAGGGATGTAAATTCGGTGATCGGTGATATCAGGGATTATGATGCGCTGAAAAAGGCGTTTTTTGAGGCTGAGCCTGAGATAGTCATCCATATGGCGGCACAGCCCATCGTGCGTGACAGCTATAAGGCGCCTAGATACACTTACGAGACCAATGTGATGGGTACGGTAAATATCCTGGAGTGCGTGAGGGAGTATAATAACGCACATATAAAAGCAGGTGATGGGAAGGCAGTTAAGTCATTCCTTAACGTGACTACTGACAAAGTCTACCTTAACCATGAGTGGGAGCACGGATACAGGGAGGATGACGAGCTGGACGGATACGATCCGTATTCCAACTCCAAGTCCTGCTCGGAGCTTGTGACACATGCATATAAGAGGAGCTTTTTCGGGGGTATATGTGATGATACAAGTACCACTGCAGAAGCTTCTGCTAATGCTGATGGTCGGGGTGTAAATTACATCTCTGCCATATCCACTGCCCGTGCCGGCAATGTCATAGGCGGCGGTGATTTTGCCAATGACAGGATCATCCCTGATTGCGTGAGGGCGGCCGTAAACGGCGATGATATCATCATCCGCAATCCGGCATCCATCAGGCCGTTCCAGCATGTGTTGGAGCCGGTATTTGCATACCTCATGATATGTATGAAGCAATATGAAGACAGGAGCTATGAAGGATATTACAATGTCGGACCGGATGTGGAGGACTGTATCAATGCGGGGCAGATGGCGGACATGTTTGTGAAGTGCTGGGGAGACGGCATAAAGTGGGTCAATAAGTCGGATAACGGTCCTCACGAGGCGAACTTCCTGCATCTTGACTGTACCAAGCTTAAAGCCACTTTCGGCTGGGCACCTGTCTGGAATGTAGAGACCGCTGTGCGGAAGACGGTGGAGTGGTACAAGGCATGGAATAAGGGTGAAAATGTCAGGACACTGATGACTGCCCAGATTTCGGAGTTCAATAAATGACTTTTTTACGATAATGTCATTCAGACACAACGAACGAAGTTGGGTTCATAATGCGGTTATTGATCACCGGGCCGGTTTTGACCGGTCCGTTTTTATATTTTTTGTAACCTTTTTTGTTTCCTACCATCTAATGTATTGAAACTAATGATTTAAGGAGAGGATAATGCAGGTTGATTTTTCTGAAGTATATAAGCAATATGCCAAGCGGTTATACCTGTACATCTATGGTAAATGCAGGGACAGCGAACTTGCTGAAGATGTGGTTCAGACTGCATTCCTTAAGGCAATCTTAAAGATTGACAGTTTTCAGGGCAACAGCAGTATATATTCCTGGATTACAAGGATTGCCTTAAATGTATTGTATGAAGAGTTGAAGGCACCCGGCGGCAAGAATGCTTCTCTGGATAAGCTGCTAACGGAAGGAATGGATATTGTTAATACTGATGATACAGATCCTTTGGATGATATGATCAAGACTGAGGAACGTTCTGAACTGTATAGCAGGATAAACCGGCTAAGCAAGAAGCAGCGGGAGATTGTTGAACTCAGACTGCAAGAAGTTCCATTTAGGGAAATCGGTGAGAGATTTAAGAAAAATGAGAACTGGGCAAAGGTCAATTATCACAGAGCAGTCAAAAAACTGAAAGAGATGGAGGGACGGAGATAATGGATTGTAAGGTGGCTAAACAACTGATGCCCGATTACCTTATGGGTATGACGGATAATGAGGTTAAAAAAGAATTTGAAGAGCATATAAAAGAGTGTGAGTCATGTAGTAATGCCGTGGAAGAATTAAAAAAAGCCGGGCAGGAGTATGACAAAAAGGGTGAGACGGAGCCTTTAAAGAAGGTTAATAAAGTTATTCAGAAACACAAAAGAGGTAAGATTATTGCAGTTATCGTTGCATTGATATTAGCCGGGATTGCAGCGGTATTTGTGTTAGGCGAGCTGAAGCCTGAAGAAAAAAGTCTCCCCAGTATCACAAAAATGAAATATAAGCATAGGGCCGAAGAAATAGTAGATGAGTTCTTTAGTAATGACATGGAGGCTTTGCTGAATGGAACGGTATCTTACCTGATACCGGGAGCGGATTATCTGCCTTTTACCAAGGCGGAGTGCGTGACTGATATGATAGTCGATTACAGCACAAGGTTAAAGGAGATTAACAAGGACTTTTTATTTGGTAAAAAATATACAATAGAAAATTGCAATATCGGTTATCAGGAAGTATTTACCTCATTTATGGGAAAGATTTATCCTTCTGAAGAGAAGTATAAAACATATAATTATACTGCTAATATGGATATATCAACTGAAGTTGGAAACTTTTCTGTAGAGATACAGTTTTTTAATCAGGATAATTACTATTTAAGTATTATTCCCGGTCATTTGGGTTCTGAATTCAGTGATACACTGCAGGATATGGATAGGATGATCACTCATCTGTACAGATATGCCTCGGGGGCGGATTATTATCATAATGTCCTTAATGACAGATTGTTGAATGGACGTTATGAAAATGATGGCACAAGCGTCGGCAAGATGTTTGCGACCACAAATTGTCTTGATTATTATGATGAAACATACAGTATCGGCTTTAATGATAGATTGAAGGAAATATATGGCATAAGTAAAACAGAGTCTGTCAATATGGAAGCCCGAGGATATGATAAAGAGAAACATGCCATAAATGTTGAAATGATATGGCTGATAAAGGATCTAAACGGCCATGAAGCGGTGCTGAGAAAGAACCTCCTGTATGGTCCGTACGGATATCAGAAACTTGATGATGAAGCCGATGTATTGGCTGAAGATGGATTTGACAAAGAGCTTGAACAGAAGATACGAAATCTTTTCTGAATAAAAAATAGTTTACTTTTTATAAGTTAGTGTGGTATAATGATAAACAGATATCGCAGTTAATGACGGCTAAGATTTATAAGAAGGGAGAATGACTATGGTGGAAGCAGATGTATTACAGAACGATCAGAGTACAGATGTATGTGCGGACAGTGTTGTGACTGAAACAGACTTATCAAAGGCTGTCCCGTATCTGATCATACTTTCGGTATGCAGTATTTTAGAAGTAATAACCAAGTTGCTTCCGCAAGTAGTGTCCTGGGGGAGATATACTCCGTTATTTATAGATATTGCAGTTATCTTTGGTTATGTATATGCGTTTACAAAATTAAAATCATACAGTAAATACTTTGGGATATTAGTGTATGTAGCCGTTGCAGCCGTAATACTGCAAGAGGTTAATTCGGAGTTATATTACAATTTGTATGTTAAGATCCCGCTGTATATTTCAGTACAGGCTTTTGCTATAGCAAAATATAAACTCATTTCTGATGGCTTTGTAGAGATGCTTAAAACTAGTCATCCCGATATGGGAAAACACTGGCGGTCATTCTGGTATTATGTCATTGGAGTATGTGAAAAAAAGTCTGTAAATATATAAATAATAGTGGAACTATTAGGTCTCCTAAGATAAAATATAATTATCATAGGAGGCCTATTATTATGGCAAAAGAGAAGAAACCCGTACACAAAGTTCAGATGACCGATGG
>JAFRSU010000084.1 GCA_017427415.1 Lachnospiraceae bacterium
GCTGTTAAGCGGTTCCAGAGACAGAACGATTTAAAACAGGACGGTATTATAGGTGAACAGACCATAGGTATCCTGTTTGAAGACAACGCCAAGTCATACCTTTTAAAGAAGGGCATGGACGGTGAGGATATAAGGAATGTTCAGGACCGTCTTTACGAACTCGGATATCTGGCTAAAAAGGACCAGATCACCGGACATTTCGGAGATGATACCGATGCTGCGGTAAAGGCACTGCAGTCGGCCAACAGGCTCACAACAGATGGAAAGATCGGAGTCGAGACATTCGAACTTCTCTACAGTGAAAATGTTAAAGCCAACCTTATATCTTTCGGAGATAAGAGCGACATAGTACTTGAGTGTCAGAAGAGACTTAAGGAACTCGGATATCTGACCACTGCTCCCGACGGATATTACGGAGATGATACTTTAGCAGCCGTAAAACTGTTCCAGTCAAGAAATGACTGTATCGTAGACGGATATCTCGGACCCTCTACCAGAGCGGTACTTAACAGTTCAAGCGCCAAGTCCAACGGTCTTGTGATCGGCGATCAGAACGATACGGTTAAAAAGGTCCAAAAGCTGCTCATAAAATACGGATATCTTGCAAGCGGAAGTGATACAGGTTACTTCGGTGAACTTACAGAAGCAGCTGTAAAGAAGTTCCAGCAAAAGAACGGACTCAGCGTTGACGGAAATGTCGGACAGAAGACCATGGCCAAGCTTACCGGAGAAAATGTCGTGAAGGCCACTGGCGGAAGCGGTGGAAACGGCGGCGGTAACGGCGGCGGTGACAGCGGTAACGGCGGAGATGGCGGCGAAAAGGGAGGCAAGGTTTCATACAGTACCTCACCTGACGACCTGATAGCAGTTGCAAGGACAAAACTTGGCAAGAAGTATGTATACGGTTCGAAGGGACCTAACACCTTTGACTGTTCGGGCTTTGTATACTGGTGTCTGAACCAGATAGGCGTTAATCAGAGTTATATCACTTCATCCGGTTGGAGAACGGTCGGCAAGTACAAGAAGATAACCGACTTCTCTAAGATGAAGAAGGGTGATATCATAGTAGTATACGGCCACGTAGGTATTGCCATCAGCAATTCGAGAGTAATCGATGCATCCTCCTCTAACGGCAAGATCGTTGAAAGAGATATGGGTGACTGGTGGAAGAGAAACTTCATCTGTGCATGGCGTATATTTGATGAATGATGTTACTTAACATCTGACGATATACAATTTTATTAAAAGACAGCCTTACACTTTAAGACGGTGTGAGGCTGTTTTGATAAAAAACACTTGACTAAATACGTATTTTATGCTTTTCTAGAGTAGTATTGTTTTTTCAATAGAAAAGAAAAGGAAGGAAAAGAAAATGAAGATTTACAACACACTTACAAAAAGAGTAGAAGAGTTTAAAACCAATGTACCCGGTAAGGTGGCTATGTATACCTGTGGTCCTACCGTTTACCATTTTGCACATATAGGAAACTTAAGAAGCTACATCTGTGAGGACGTGTTGGAAAAGACCTTAAGATATCTGGGATATGACGTTAAGCGTGTAATGAACATCACAGACGTAGGCCATCTTTCAAGCGACGGCGATACAGGTGAAGACAAGATGTTAAAGGGTGCCAAGCGTGAGCACAAGACGGTTATGGAGATAGCAAAGTTCTATACCGATGCTTTTTTCGCTGACTGCAAAAAGCTTAACATCAAGATACCCGACGTGGTAGAGCCTGCTACCAACTGCATATCCGAATTCATCCATATGATAGAAGTACTCTTAGAAAAGGGTTATGCATATAAGGCAGGAGAGAACATCTATTTTGATACTTCGAAGCTTAAGGATTATTACGTATTCGGCAAGCAGAGCGAGGACGAGCTCATGGTGGGTGTGCGTGACGATGTTACCGAAGATACCAATAAGAAAAACAAGAATGATTTCGTGCTCTGGTTTACAAAGTCCAAATTTGAAGATCAGGCATTAAAGTGGGACAGCCCCTGGGGCGTAGGATATCCCGGATGGCATATAGAGTGCTCATGCATAAGCATGAAGCATCTGGGCGAATACATGGATATCCACTGCGGCGGCGTGGATAACATCTTCCCCCATCATACAAATGAGATCGCACAGAGTGAGTCCTACTTAGGACACAAGTGGTGCAATTACTGGTTCCATGTACATCACTTAAATGATGCCGGCGGCAAGATCAGTAAATCAAAAGGAACCATCCTTACTGTATCGGTAGTAGAGCAGGAAGGCTTTGATCCGCTTGTATACAGATTCTTCTGCTTACAGTCACATTACCGCAAGCCCCTGGAGTTCTCATTTGACGCATTAAAGAATGCCAATACCGCATATCAGAAGCTGAAAAAAAGATGCCTGGAGATCAAGGCAGAAGCAGAAAAAAGTGCGGACAAAACAGTTAATAAAGAAGTATTTGACGAGTTTGATGCAAAGTTCAAGGATGCTATAGGAAACGATGTAAATACTTCCATGGCTACCACCTTGGTTTACGATGTTTTAAAGGCTGATATCAGTGCAGTCGATAAACTGGCACTCATAGAAAGTTTCGACAAGGTGTTAAGCCTTGACCTGACGGTAGAGAAGGAAGCAGCTGCCCTTAAGATAGATCCCGAGCTTGAGAAGTATGTAACAGAGCAGATAGAGCTCCGTAAGGCAGCCAAGAAGGAAAAGAACTTCGCCGAGGCAGACAGGATACGTGCAGAACTCCTTGAAAAAGGTGTAGTATTAGAGGATACAAGGGAAGGCGTAAAGTGGCACTTAGCATAAATGAAAATATCACTCAGACCGGAATGATAGCTGACAGTTTAAAAACAGAAAAAGTAACTGACATCCGCCAGATTCCCGCACTCACCCTGGCATACTTAGGGGATGCGATATATGAGCTTATCCTTCGTACTATGCTTGTAGAACAGGGGATGAGCCATGTGGACAGCCTCAATAAAAAGGCATCGGGATATGCCAAAGCTCCCACACAGGCTAAAATATTTAAGGTTATAGAGAAATGTCTTACTGAGGATGAGCTTGGTTTTTACAAGCGGGGCAGGAATGCAAAATCAGGAAGTGTGGCTAAGAGCGGTACCGTTATGGAATATCGCATAGCTACGGGGTTTGAATCCATGCTCGGATACCTTTACCTGTCAGGACGGCAGGACAGGATACTTGAACTTGTAAAACTGGGTATTAAAGGGCTTGAATGATACACTATGAGGATTTTTAAATGAGATTTGAAGAACTTACACTCGAAGGCAGAAATGCGGTACTTGAAGCCTTCAGGGCTAAAAAGCCCATAGACAAGCTTTTTGTACAGAGAGGGCTTAATGACGGTCCGATAAATACCATATTAAGGGAAGCAAAAAGGACAGATACCATAATAGAGTTTAAGGATAAAGAACGTCTGGACCAGATGTCACAGACACATAACCATCAGGGTGTTATAGCTTATTCGGCAGCATATGAATATGCCGAGGTAAGTGAGATACTTAATAAGGCTAAAGATAAAGGAGAAGCTCCTTTTATATTCCTTTTGGACGGCATAGAGGATCCTCATAACTTAGGCGCCATCATCAGAACTGCAAACTTATGCGGTGCACACGGTGTCATCATCCCCAAGAGAAGGGCAGCAGGGCTTACATCCACTGTAGCGAAGACCAGTGCGGGAGCGCTGAATTATACACCTGTAGCTAAGGTTACCAACCTGACAGCTACCATGGAGGAGTTGAAAAAAGAAGGCTTGTGGTTTGTATGCGGCGATATGGGTGGAGAGAGCATGTATAAGTGTAATCTCAAAGGTCCCATAGGGCTGGTGATAGGTAATGAAGGAGAGGGTGTCTCAAGGCTTGTAAAGGAGCATTGTGATATCATAGCCTCCATACCCATGAAAGGCGATATAGATTCATTAAACGCCTCTGTAGCGGCAGGAGTGCTCGCTTATGAGATAGTAAGACAGCGTTCTCTTACATGACCGATACCAAGCTTAGTATACGGATGCCCGCATTATGCTAAATATCTCCGTAACATGTTACGGAGATATTAAAGTTGAAATATAAAATGGTTTATGATATACTTTGTTCATACGGTTTGCCATAGATATGACAACTAACGTCGTCATACGAAGTATGAAGACAGCAGGTTCGCGCGACGCTTGGCGCGATCATTCATTATAGTAAAGGGACGGAGATTGGTCATGTATGTACTTAAAATAGACCTTCCTACCGGCATCGCGTATTTTACCGGGAAAAAGAAGGTCGTTCAGGGTTGTGAGTCACCGGGACTGACGGGGAATATAGAAGGTGCCAGATTCTTCATGGACGAGGAAGAGGCTGCTAAGTTCTGTAAGATGCTCGTAAAAAAGTATGACATGGAATTTTATTATTCTATAGAGGAGCAGAAGAATACCGAGCCGGAGGAGGAAAAGAAGGAAGAAGACTTCTCATTCCAGCTTGATAAGGACCTTGTAGCCGACGTTATGGACGCCGAGGATGAGCACGGAAACAGACGTAATTCATAATTTTTTAAATTTTTTAAAAAAATGCTTGCAATTTAAAAAGGCATGTGTTATTATATCATTCGGACTTCAAAAGGGGTTCGTGATGCTGCTATAGCTCAGCAGGTAGAGCGCATCCTTGGTAAGGATGAGGTCACCAGTTCGAATCTGGTTAGCAGCTTAGCTGTCCGGGTTCGGCAGCGCATATATGAGTTTCGAGGTGTGGCTCAGTTTGGCTAGAGCGCCACGTTAGGGACGTGGAGGCCGCTGGTTCAAGTCCAGTCACCTCGACTTAAGGGTTTCAAGGGTTTCGGGTTTCCAAAACCCTTGATTTTTTATCCCGGTTCTAACTTTGTTCTAACTTTTCCCCGTTTATTTTCATTTTATCCTAGATACTGTATAGAACATATATTAATTATCTCTGTAAATCTTAGTAGCCTGCAGATATGCTTTATTACTGTTCGGGCTTAAGGGTGATAATGTCTTTCATGGTATCGGATACGGTCTGCTTTTCTTCCTTTTCTTTAACTTTAGTGTAAAACTACGAGATAGTTGAGAGCGGTAAATATATATCATTAGAGGAGAGTATGACAATGAGCAGAAAACAGAATGAATCAGATCCCGAGAAGGCTGTGCGAATCACAAGCTGCACTATTGTATGGGAAAATACCGATGATATATTAAGCGTTGTAACAAAAGTGCTTCAGACAGAAATCCATGTGAGACATTATATTAGCGGTGACTTAATCAGTGGCAGAATATGGCCGATGTCTGAACAACAGAAACAGGAATTGTACAGTATTTTATACAAGTGTATCGATGACTGGGATTGTGATGATTATTCAGTTGATAAATCTGATAGCAATCACTGGCAGTTCAAGATATGCACTCAAAGGAACTGCCTTAGAACGGTTTGCGGTACGATTGAGCCGCCACCACATGGAGTAGAGATTAAGAGGGTACTTGCCGGAATAATCGGCGAAGATAATTGTTATTTCTTTTGATGTGGATGATCAATAAAGGATGGTATCGAAATTCCAGATTGGAATACCGATTAAAAAGAACGTGAAGAAGTGCATCGTGCCATATGGGCAATAGACGATGAACAGCATGGAGCGGTGGATGGCTGATTTGTGACTACGGTGTTGTCACAAAATGTGATTTCACGGGGAACAGTTTGAGATGCCAAATTGGCTGAAGTATATTGAGGTCACAATTTGTGACCTTAGAGCACAGGAGTTTTGAGGTTCCTATCTGGAACTTCAAAAACGGAGGTTAGGGAGATAATCGTGAAGCCGCAATTTGCGACTTCACAGGAAGGACGTTGTATGGCAAGTACGAAGGAAAAGGCAGAAATTGTTCCGGTAACGATCCAAGTAAACGATATTGGGAATCTGATTTATACCATCAGAGATAAACAAGTGATGTTGGATCATGACTTGGCGGCTTTGTATGGATATGAGGTTCGAGCATTGAATCAGCAGGTTAAGCGTAATATAGGACGGTTCCCTGATGATTTTATGTTTCAGCTAACTAAGGATGAGGTAGAAGCCGTGAAATCACAAATTGTGACTTCACCGAATTCCAATTTTTACTCTGGGCAAGAAGGAGGTCGCAGAAAACCGCCATACGCCTTTACAGAGCAGGGAATCTATATGCTGGCAACGGTTCTAAAGGGTGAGGTGGCTGAACAACAGAGCATATTCATTATGCGTGCATTCCGTGAGATGCGCCGGTTTATAGCCAACAATGCTCTGCTCTTTGAGAAGGTAAGCCATATAGAACTGAAACAGCTGGAATATCAGAAAAGCACGGATGAGAAGTTTGACAAAGTGTTCCAGTACATTGAGGATCATGCAGAATCGGAGCAGAAGATATTCTTCGATGGACAGATTTATGATGCATTCAGCTTAATTACATCCATCATCCAGAAAGCCACCAACGAGATTATCCTGATTGACGGGTATGTAGATGTAGATACGCTGAACATTTTGGCTAAGAAGAATACCGGTGTTGATGTGAAGATTTATACATATGCAAGTGCGCCGCTTACAAACAGGGATGCGGCTAATTTCAATGCACAGTATCCAACATTGACGGTAAAGAAGACGCAGGTATTCCATGACAGGTTTATCATATTGGATGGGAAGACAGCGTATCATATAGGGGCATCCATTAAGGATGCCGGGAAGAAATGCTTTGGTATTTCTCTCATAGATGATCCGGGTGTGGTGACGGATTTGCTGAACAGATTAAAGACAGTATGAAACTTGTTTAAGGAGATGAAAGATTGAATGAATCGGAACTATATAAAAAACTTGGATTAGTGATTAAGGATAAGAGCAAGTGGAAAGATAACATTCCTTATGTTTTGTCTTCTCCTTGCACATGAATCCGTAAAGCTTCAGTCAAAGGTGATCTGGTTGCTTGGTGAGATGGAACTTGAATTCCGCAGGAACACATATGATGGCGAATAGGTAAAAATATAGCTCCCCGTGCGCTTAAAGTACGGAGAGCATGTTATAAACGTCAGTTAAGAATACTGAAGGTTACGAATCGACCTCTTCTGCAGCCACCTCTGCATCGATCTGAGCTTGAACTTCATGTTCATTTTGTTTTTGAGAGTGGATAAGGTTCGAGAGTATATCCCGGGAGATAAGTTCTTCAAATTCGTCGTATATTTCACAAGTCATACCGGCTTTTTGAAGTTCATCATAACATTTGGCAATCTTCTTGGTACCGGAATGGCTCAAATAACTGTATTCCAAGACAGGATTGCATTGCTCTATAGCAGATTTGATCATTCCTATGGCTGCTCTGTTATATTTTCTAACTATGGCTATTGCTTTTTGAGATTGAAGGGTATGCGGTAATTTTGATTGAAATAGTATCCATGATAAGTGTACCTCCTTAATAAAACTCCTTATACTTTTTGTTTTTCTTAATCAGCGTGCGTAACTCTTTCGGAATAACTGCCAAGAATTTAATCAAGCCCTCTGCTGTCCAGTAAAACATAGGCGAATGTACATTTGCCACTTCAGTAAATAGTGGTGAGTTATAATGATCTTCCTCACACTGTCCGCTGTTAAATCGGGACTCGCACATTAGAAATTCATCATAAGCAGAATCAAAAAATCCTAACGCTTTTTCATAATCCTTCATATTTGCAGCAACCTTTGTACATCTCAAATCAAGCAAAACAAGATCACTATGGTATGAACCGCAAAAATCCTTTCCTAACAGCTTCTCATAAAACTCTCGAAGCAAACAAATTATGTCTATTCCATCTTGATTTTGGGAAAGAACTCCATTCTTCGCGATAGCATTTTCCAATGACACACTCAATGTATGAAGCAATGACAGTATTGCTTCTCCGCGGTACAACTCTCCTTTTTTATCATTGAAGACCGAAGCCAGCAACACTTCTTTACATTCCTGAATAGGTGGCTGTTTCATTGCTCTGTTCTCTGCTTTTTCATATTCACCCATTTGCGAATACAAAGATAAGAGGGAGCATACGACATTACCATGATCTCTTGATATGTTCTCATACAATGAAACGGCTTCTTGCCAATATGCGTTAGCTTTGTCGCTCTCTTTGGCCCCCCTTTTGTTCAAAGCATGAGCCAAATAATATTGTAATTCTTTCTCCGATGGGAATTCCTCCAATCCTTCGCGTAACATATTGATGCAATCCATCAAATCCTTTTCATCATCACTTAGAAGTAATTTGTTCGCTTTAACAACGCGTTCATTAATTTTTTCTTCCCTGACATTGTTGTAGTCGAAAAGTTCATCTATTGTAATGTGAAAATAATTTGCAATAGCCGGAATCATAGACATATCAGGATACCCGCCATTTGCCTCCCATCTGGAAATTGCCTGCGCCGTTACGCCTAATGCCTTTGCCAAATCTTCCTGCTTTCTGCCATCCCTTTTCCTTAATGCTCTGATCTTATCTCCAAGATTTACCTGCATATTTACTACCTCCATTTTTTATTCACCGGTGTAAATATAGTATAGCAAAGGCGATATGCCATTTCAATAATCAATTAATTGTGTATCTTTCAAGTATTTGTTGTTTTTTTGAAAATTCGAAAGTTCTTCGTCGTGCACTACAAGGACCATAGGACATGGGACTTGGTTTTCTTCGTCGTATTTTCCGTCATAAAGCTTACCCCTGGAGATTGCTTCACGGATTGTGGCTAACACCATAGCGTCGTAGCTGTACAGATATTGTTTCTGCAGTGGTACGCTTCTTAGGTGCGGAGGTATTTCTTTTCTCTTGCCCTTAAGGAAAACAGATAAAGGTTCTGCCAAGGCTCCGGCAAGTTTAACGTGTGCATTATGCAATGCTTTACGGAGTACATGAGCTTCGCTTTGGGATAAGACAGGTATATTGACCTGTATTTTATCACCTTCCTTACGAAGTACCCTGCATCTTGTAAGCCAAGGGATTGCCTTTAGATATTCATGGTTGAGACCTGCTGATTCAGGATTCACTTCTTTGTAAATGGCATACAGGAGCCTTGAAAATTCTTCGTCTACTATCGCATTCTTTGGAATGAAAGTGTAGTCAGGAGAACGGTCATACTGGCAGCATGGGAAACCTTCTGTCCCATAAACGTGCATTTCAACGGAATCATTATTGGAAATATTGTCCAGACGGACATTTCTTTCCCCTGAATAATCATACTTGCGTAGCTCGATATCATTTGAACTGTCATATCCATCTTTGATCATATGACCAAAAGCTATCCAGCGGCCGCCATATGGTCGGTCAGGAAATTCCTGATGCGTGCTGAATGCATTGGTTAGTGCTTCAAATATTCCGTAGTCCAAGCAGTTGAACGCAGTGTAAAGTTCCATTGAATTCCGAGTGTCCATGGCCCAACTTCTTGAGGAAAAAGTTGCATTAAGTGTGGTGATTGCCTCTTCGATAGGCTTCCATAGCATATCGAAGTTTGTATTTACAAATTCTATCTGAGCCGGGATGTACTTTTTCATATCATCGATAGTATAGATTATAAAATCTGTATAATATCGGACACCGGATTTTATCATAAGTTCACTGTTTACCAGTTTCTCTACTACAGGTTCAATATACGCTATTGGAATACCTAACCCTAAAGATATTTCTTCTATGGTAACGGGTTTTTCGTATGATAACCAAAGAATGTTCTGGGCTAATACGTCATTATAAACAATTGAACAGGGTTCTCCGTTTATTCCTCCGGTTCCGCTGTATGATATGTTTAATCTGACGGGTGAATAGCTTTGTTCGTTAAATATTTCCATATTTTCAAGTCCTTCCTTTATGGTTTTTCTCCCGAGATGCAGTCGGCTTTTGACAGTGCCTTCCGGAATACTAAGTTCTTTTGAAATCTGTTCAATGTTTTGATCATTTAAGTAGTACCTGACGAGTACATCTCTATAAGTTTTGCCCAAATAAGCTACAACTTTCCTGACTTCTTCATATTCGGATTCCAGCTCAAGATTATCTAAGATATTAGAATCATCCACTATATCAAAATCATCACCGATATGTATAACCGGATGGTTGTATTTTTTCCTTAAAGCATCATTGAACTTGCGATTCATTACAGAGCATAACCATGTTTTAAGATCCAATATCACTTTTCCTTTTGATATATAGGAAATGGCTGCCAGTAATGTTTCTTGTGTAAGGTCTTCAGCATCATAGATATTCCCGCATTTTTTCAGAGCTAGACCTAACAGGTATTCTGAATACTGTGTCAATTGTTCTGTCTGCATCTTCTCGCACCTTGCTGCAGGCTGGTATTAATATCCGTGGCATGCCTGCTATGTCACAGCTAGATGTTTGAAAGTTTATTCAAACGTCGGTTTCTTTGTAAGCTTACATATATATAGTCGTTTAAAAATATGGAAGGTTCACAGAAAATCATAACAAGTTTATATTTTTTATGCAAGAAAAAGGTCAATCACCGGGACGGTTCTTTGATTGATTTCAACCGAAGAACCGTCCCGGTGATTGCTGTAAAAAAATTGCAGAATAGGTTAATTTTTTTGATAGACCAGTCGATATAGAAATTAGACGAGTGGAAAATAAATCCATTCAATAGACAAAAACGATATCAAACATGAGGTGTGTATGAAGATAAAGCATATAATGAGCAACCGGGAAGAAAAGGTTATGGAGCATCTTTGGGAGAAAGGGACAGCCATGACGATAACCGAGCTGGAGGAACTTATGGTAGAAGAAGGTCTTAGTAAAGCTTCTATTTTCAAAGCCGTACAGGCTTTGATCAAATGCTCATATATAAAGGTCAGCGGAGTTGAGCTTGTCGGTAAAACATATGCGAGACAGCTTGAGGCAGAAATATCTAAAGAAGAGTATGCTGCCCTTATACTTATGGAGAAGGGATTTACCAGGAGCTCATTGGGAGAGATTGCGGTTGCTATGACCGGATCTGATCATGGCAGTAAGGCAAGTTCTTTGGAAAACGAAAAACTGATACATGATCTTGAAGAAATCATAGCAAAACTGAGGCAATAAGAATAACATGAAGATAACCTTTTTTTCTGTTGTGATGAGTATACTGTGGGGCAGTATACTGATTCTTTTGTTTTCGTTGTTAAGGAAGAAAAAGAGTCTTACGGAAGTTTGCAGTGTAACCGGTATTGTGATTTTATATGTTTTCTGTGCTGTCAGGATGCTGATACCTATAGAATTACCCTGGGTTATGATCATACCCAATAAAACAATTTATAATCCATTATATGATGCTATACGCTATCAGGTATTCAGTGTCTCGATAGGGGAAATGTTGATAATAGTATGGCTTTTAGGGACGGTAATACAGATATTAAGGCTTATAGTCAGATATCATAATTTTGGTACTAAGATTAGAGCGATTAAGGAAAGCGGCAAAGATGTTTCAAGCAGTCTGATCGAAGAATATGGCATTAAAAAAGTAAGAATTATCATGACAGATAAGACAAAAGTGCCAATGACTGTTGGCGTCGGAAAATATGTCATAATCATACCTGAGACAGATTATTCGGATAGAGAGAGGAAACTGATCCTGCACCATGAACTGACTCATATAAAAAACGGAGACCTTATCATACAGCTATTAGCAAATATTTTATGTGCTGTATACTGGTGGAATCCTGTAGTATACATGTTCAGGAAGGATCTGGAACAATACTTTGAACTCCGTTGTGATGGAACAGTTACCTCAAATATGTCAAAACAGGAGATTGCCGAATACCTTGAAATCCTTCTGAAGATATATAAAAATGGGAACGATAATGATAGTGGCGCAACTATCGGCGTAATAGAGGATTATAGCATCGGTGGGAAAGAACTAAAGGAAAGGTTTGAACGTTTATCCCAAAGAATTGAAAGAACAAGTAGGCGATATATTGGCAGACTTGCAGCATTTATACTGGCTGCCGGACTTCTAATAATGTCGTATTCTTTTATAATACAGTCAGATTATCCTGCACCGGAGATGGATGAAGATGCTATTGAAGTAACTACTGAAAATGCAAGTGTTGTACATTTGAAAGATGGGTCATATGTTTTCAGGATGGATGATGGATATCAGACGGTTATAAGCAAGGAGTCTGCAGAAATGCTTATAAAGGATGGGTTTGAACTAAAAGAAGAATAATCCTAAATTAGGAGGCCATAATGGTAATAAAATCGGTTAATGAAACTTTATATGGTGTTAATACCAATATATCCGGTTCAAAGAATGTAAAACGAGTGGTAGTGGAATCTGGTGATACTTTAAATGCTATACAAAGCGGAAGCATCAATATTGATGGGGATACCTTTGAACTTTCTGATGAAGTCAGGAAGGCTATTAAGGAAGCTTTTGACAAGTCCATGGAAGAGAATGCTAAGATTAATGAAATGAACGCAGCAGCACATAACATGGTGGTGGCTGAACAGCAAGGGGACGTTATGAAGTCTGTAATGGAGGATCAGGCAAAGGCTATCGAGATAGCTAATATAATAGCAAAAGGCGGTCAGGTTCCTCCCGGGGACGAGGCATTTCTTTTAGAGAATAATCCTGATATGTATAAACTGGCAAAGCTTTCTGCAATGCAAGCAAAGGAACATGAAAAATATGAAACGGTTCTTGAAGAAAAAGAGCAGAAAGAGTATGACTATGAAAAAGGTCATGATAACACTATGCATCGTGTGGCAGTTGATATAAGCACCGGTGAGTCAGGGGCGGAAATTACAGGCGTTTCAGAGGTCTCTGTTGAAAAAACGTCTGATTAATTTCAATACATCATAATGGAAGGGAGGTGCGTCAGGTGATAAGATTCAATACCACAAACTATGGGAGCCTGTTCGGGTACAATGGATACGGTTCAAACAGCTATTCCAATACTCTTTACAGCGGTCTTTCTTTAGTTTCAAGTGTTAAGAGCGGAGCTTATTCAAAGGCCTTGAAGGCTTTGTATGGTAAGAACAACAATACTTCGAATTATGTTTCTTCTGTTCTGAAGAATTCTAAATACAAGTATGATGTTGACTCCGAACTTAGCGGTGTAAAAAGGGAAAGCGGAGAACTTGCTGAATCTGCCAAGAAATTGAGCAGTACCGGCAAGAATGATCTGTTTGCTAATAAAGAAAAGTATGATCCGGATGCTGCATATAAGGCTGTAAATGATTTAGTAACTAACTACAATGAAACCATTACAGCTGCTGAAAAACTGGGCAATTCTGTCGTTGATAATGCTGTTACCAGTATGACAAGGATGACCGGTATAATGGGCAAGAGCCTGTCGAAAGCCGGGATTACTGTAGGTGTTGACGGAAAGATGTCCGTAGATGAGGAAGCTTTTAAGAAAGCGGATATGGATACGGTCAAGAATCTTTTCGGAAACAACGGGTATTTCGGAAAGTCAGTAGCTTCATCTGCCCAGAGAATTGAATCCATTGCCGGACAGCAGGAATTGAAAAATTCAGGCAACCAAAACTTCTACGGTAGGAATGGTTCATATTATGGAGCCTATAATACGGGTTTATTCTTCAACGGACTATTCTGATACCGGATTGATCTTTGTGGTCAAATGCACAGGGGACAGTGACCGTAATCAAAGCTTATAACTTTTGATGGACGGAACTGTCCTTTGTGCTAAAGAGGGTGTTATGGTTCATTCGTGTTTAAATCGGGCACAGTTTAAGAAAATGAAGAAAATGACCGATATACTATATGGGATACTATGTTTATTACAGAAATGCGATAGATGATAAGGAGAGCCTATGATAACAGGGACGTTATATGAAGCCGGGAAGATGATGGTTATGCAGAATAAGTGGGAGCAGAAAAAATCCACCGGCAACATTAATAAAAAAGAGCAGAAGGAACTGACACCTCAGGAGAGGGAGCTTCAGAGGTACAGGGAACAGCTTGAGGAAACGAAGAAGGGCAACGAATACAGTGCTCTTTACAGTAAGATCCAGAGCGGACAAAAGTTGAGCCCGGCAGAAGAGGATAAGCTTAAGGCACAGGATATGAAAGCTTATCTGGATTATAAGGCCGATCAGGCAGAACAGGAAGCTTATGAGGAACGCCTGAAGAGATGCAGGACTAAAGACGAGGCACAGCGTCTTCAGACAGCTAAGATGCAGGGCAATTTGAGTAAGATAAAGAATATTGAAAATGATCCTTATATTTCTGATGCAGAAAAACTTAAGATGGCAAGGATCATCCAGGGTGATACCACTGCCAACGCTAAGATATATCAGGAGTTTACCCAGTCTGAGGAATATGAAAAGATGCCGACGGAAGGGGAACTCCAGCAACTCCGTAAAATGGAACGTGATGCTGAAAATGCAGAATTACAGGAAATAAAAGAGGATATTTCAGAGAGTCAGGAATCTGAATCAGAGATTGTGGACGAACCAACGGAAGTTTCTAATGATTTAAATCAAAAGGTCACTAATGAAGAAAACATGAAGACTGATGCACAGGAAACGGTATCTCTCATAAAGGAGAAGGAGAAATCGTATTCCGGGAGTGACACTGAGGTCCTTATGGAGATGCAGAGCATAATAGGTAAATTGAAATTAGAATCCAAAGGGAATAATATTGACATATTTGCATAGTGGTATCTGAAAAATACAAGGAGGTAGAAAATGATTACTAATGGATTGACAACACAGACCGGTACTTATACCGGCATAACAACAAAAACAACAAGAAGTACGGCGACAACTAAGGCAAAAGGCACAGGTTCAGCCGGAAAAACCACATCGGCGGAAGCAAACCTGTCTGCTAAGGCTAAGAAGTTTCTTGATGAACTGAGGACGGTTAACGATGATTTTGATTTTATAATTGCCGGAGACGATGATGACAAGAGGGCACTTGTGGAGGGGAGTAAGAAAGAGTTCTCGGTAGTCCTTTCCCCTGAAGAGATGGAGCGGATGGCTAATGATGAGAAATACGCCCAGGACAAGCTGCACACTATTAGGACAATAGTAGAAATGTCGAACAGGATAAACGATCAGTTTGGCTTTAACAGTGCCTTTAATGATGGGGATGATGGCAATACATCTACTATCATGAGTAAATTTTCAGCTTCGATTAACGAGGATGGTTCACTGACACTCTTTGCTGACCTTGAAAAAATATCTGCTAAGCAGAAAGAGCGTATTGAGGAAGCAAAAGAAAAAGCAGCGGAAGAAAAGGCTAAGGAGAAGAAGCTTGAGAAGGAAGATGCAGCTTCGGTAAAGAAAATCCGTATTACCGCTTCCAGCGAGGCAGAACTTCTGGAAAAAATATCAAAGATAGACTGGGACAGTATTCCTGATGAAGTACCGGAACCCGGAACAAGGTTTGATATGAAAATATAAACATTTGGTTTGTTGGATATGACCAGATCCATTGTTACAGATGAGGAGAAGCTATGATAACAGGGACAATCAGCAATGCAGTAAGACAGGATTTTCTTTCTAAGAAATTTGAAGCCAAGAAGAAATCCGGAAATATACTTTCCAAACAGGAAAAGAATTCAATTGTGAACAGGACACCCGAACAGTCCATGATCGAACGATTTCGCGAAGAAATGAAACAGAATAAGGAAAACAGTAAGATCAACGGTATTGCAAATAAGGTCACGAACGGGGAAGACCTCACCCCGGAAGAAGAACAGTATCTTGCTGCAAAAAATCCGGGGCTGTTCAATAGTTATAAACAGGCTAAATTGGAGCAGAAGGCCTATGAGGAAAAGCTTAAAAACTGCAAAACAAAGGATGAGGTGCAAAGGCTCAAGACCAATACGGTCAACGGGTATCTGGCAGAGATGTCTGCGGCTAAGGGAACAGGATCCAAGGGAGCTATAGTTGTCACTGCAAAGAAAGTTCTTGCAAAATTAAAGAATATTGAAAAGGTCGAGTTGGAGTTTATTGAGTCGGGAGCGTATTCCAGCCTGCCTACAGAAGCTGATGAGCAGATTGAAGAAACCAGGGAGACTGTAGAGGAGAATGAAAAGCTTCTTGAAGAAATCTCTGAGGCTGTGGATGATAATAAGGAATTAATTGAGGAGACAGAAGCTGATAATGGAGATAATGCTGCACCTGTTGAGCTATTTGATGGCAAAAACGAAGAACTTGCCCAGATAACGGTAGAGGTAGATAAAGTTGAAGATAAAGCCTCAGAAAAATCTTCTTTCAAACCTGAAAAAGATATCTTTGTGGAACTTGAAAAGGTATTAAAAAAGTTTATTCCAGAACATGTAGATGATGACAGGAACGAAAAGCATAATAAGAAAAACAAAGCCCCGGAAATAGGGGGAATGATTAATATCTTTTTATAAACAGCGTGTTCCGCCTACAGCTTCTGAGGAAGCATTGATAAGAAAAATAAAGAACGGGCTGGAAATAGCCCGTTCTTGTGTTATGAAGATATTTTTTATTTTAGAATAATACACTTGTTATCGAATTGTCTGATGTTCTTTAATCTTAAAGGGTAAGGCTTGTTCCGGAGGATTTAAGAAGTCATGAATGATTTTTATCCATGTTTACCAGATCATCATACTCTTTGTTCCCCTTCTTATATATACAGGATATGAAAACATTATTGGTGAATACTTGTGAAAATGTGGGAACTCTTTTTTTGTGATATTATATGTCGCATTATTCACATCAATTTTAATAATGTGATAACCAGCGTGTCCTGTGCCTCTTCGTAAGGAATCTTAACCATACCGGTGCCGAGGTCTTTACCGTTTACTACAGCTACTTCACCGCCTCCGCCTATACCGGGGAGCTTGTAGAAGCCGCCAAAGTATATCCAGAGTTCTTTATTGCCGTACTTTTCCAAATCTATAAGATCATCTAAAAGATTAGCATTGATGTAAAGATATTTATCATCATAATAAGAAGTGGATGACAATTCGGTATTGTCGTATTGGATCACGGTTTCCATATCGGTGGCATTGTATATGGCGATGTTGTTCATCTCGTTTATTCGGCGAAAAGAAATGGTTTTGATAAGGATAAAAGAGTAGACAAGGATAAGCAGTGAAACTGCTGCCATGATACGGATCCTTTTTGTATTATAAGGCTTAAAACGAGTGATGCTTTCAATCCTCTTTTTCATACTCCTAAAAGCAGAGCCTCCGAAAAGAGTAAGTGTATTCGAAGCTGTGTTGAAGCGGTTAATGATTTTGAGATTATCAAGCAGCATCTGGCCGTACTCTACAGGTGAGCCTCCTTTTTTCTGGATCACTGATACGTCGCAGGCGGTTTCAAGATCATATTTTAGTATTTTTGTACTAGAGAACATAAGAGGATTTATCCAAAGAAGGATCCTTAAAATATTCCATAGAGCCATAAAAACCAAGTGACCCTGGCGTATATGGCTTTTTTCATGCAGTAGGATTGTGGAAAGATCATTCTCCATATCCGGGGCAGTGAGATATTCGGGAATTACGATTTTGGGCCTGAACATGCCGACAACAAACGGAGTCATATATAGGTTATTAACAAAAATATCCGTCCCGTTGATGCTCATTTGTTTTAGAGAATGAATATACTTAGATAAACGGTGGCTCCTTATAGTCGATATACACAGAAGTATACAGGTTATTGCGATATAAATATATGAGATCCAGATATATTCGAAGCATATTCCCTGGAGGTTTACAAAAATCCTGACCAATAGTTTTGTTTCGTAAAAAATGTGAAGCCTTCCTAAAAAAGGAACAGGAACGATGAACAACCATATCAGGCATTTCGCAAAAGGCATATTTTTTAAGAATAGTTTTCGGATTGCCAGAATAAATGCCACAACCGGGATTGAAATAATGGCACACCTGATAAGCAGCATAGCATAAAAACCTACTGCCGCATACATCAGTTCACCAAATTGTCTGAAAAACTCCGGCATAGTACCTCCTCATTTTGGGACAGTGTGACAGGGGGACTCTCAGAGTCACAAGGAATCCGTCACCCGCGGTGCCACCTTACGACATATCTTGTCACATCTTCTTGGAATTATGTAATACGTCTTCAAGATATTCCAGTTCTTCTTCGGTAAGCTTGGAATCCTGGATAAGGGCAGCTATAGCATTTGCATGATTTCCGTTAAAGAAATTGGAGACAAATCTTTTACTCTTTTCTTTTATGCACTCTTTTTTCTTTTTGGCCGGGGTATAGTGGTATACACGCTTATCATTAGGATCCCCGGTGTATTGTAACATACCTTTTTCAACCAGACGATTTATCAATACTCTGGCCATCTTCGGTGTCATATCACTTTTGGTTTCAAGGATGGAAATAATCTCTTTTGAAGTCATAGACCCCTTATGTTCCCATAATATCTCCATAATGAGCCATTCGCTTTCACTGGGTGTGAATTCTTCTCTTGACATATGACAGTCCTTCCTTTCTATATGATAACAACCATTAATAATTATAGAGTATAAAATGAATTTATGCAATGGATTTTTCCTTAAATCCTGCCATAGTTTAAATACTATGGCAGGATTTAGATTGCTGCTACATCCAGACACTAAAACTTGAGTTTAGATTGTTCAGATAAGAATAGCTGCCATTCCGGTTGTAAGAACTGGGAGCAGTAGTGCTGGCGATAGCATTTGATCTGGAAAGAAGTTGTGAAGCATAGGAACCATAACCTGTGAAAAGTGATTTTACTGAAGAAATATCAGCTGAATTCAATTTCTCCTGATCAAATGAAAGCTTATTGTCGAGACCTACGGTTATCCCTGCTTTTGACAGCAATTTGGAGTTAACCGCTGTGCTTTTGGTAAGCCATGCACCGTTTCTTAGTACAGACATGGAGTTTGAGTTACCGGCAGCATCCACGGTCTTATTGTAGTCCTCAGTGAATTTCTGCAATGCCTTGCCGATAGCCTCACGGTCATAGTCCAGCTTGACAGTCTCATTGCCGGATTCATCTTTTTCGGTAACGGACTTCTTTTCCCAAAGAGAAGCTTTCATTACATCCTTGATGGAATTACTCATGGATGCGGCATCCTGGGCAGTCAGCAGTGAAGCAGGCTGGTTGTTTTTTACCAAATTGCTTGCATTGCCGGATCTGTCCTGAGAATAGTATGCCTTCATCAATTTCTTATACGCTCCGCTTCTTATCATAGAATAATCCGATACGCTGAAAGCTCCGCTCATAGCATTTGTCCCGAAAAGAGATGAGACCGATCCATAGTTATTATAATTCCTATAGGAGTTGTACCGATTATAATAACTATATGAGTTGTAATCATTTCCATAACCTCTGATCGATGATATCATAATTTTTTCCTCCTTTCTTAAAAGATAAGCATAGATATACTATGCTTTCATATTTTATATCGGTTAACAAATGTTAATGGTTAACAGTTGTAAATAAATATTTATAAATAGATGTTAACAGATAACAAATGTTGTCCGATATAAAGAACAGAAGATAATATTCAAATCACACACAAAATACACGGAGGTATAAAAATGGCATTAAAGATTGAAAACACAAATGTAACTGCAGGTTACAACACAAAGGGATATGATGTTAAGGAGAACACATCCCGCGATCAGACAGTAACAAACAAGGATACGGAAAAGACAGATCCCGGAGAGCAGGCATACAGCACAAGTACCAATAAGCCTGCGGTTTATGAAAAATCGGATACAAAAACAAAAAAGGCAGGTTACTCAAAACCTTCAGTTGTAGAGCAACTGAAAGCTGATGCAGAGGCAAGGCAGAAGCAACTGGTATCGATAGTCGAGAAATCCCTTTCAAAGCAGGCAGGTCTTTATGGTAAAGCTAATGGAGATGATATATGGAAATTCCTGGCGAGCGGAAATGTACAAGTTGATCCTGCAACCAGGCTGCAGGCACAGAAGGATATCGGAGAGGATGGATACTGGGGTGTAAAACAGACATCTCAAAGACTTTTTGACTTTGCCAGTGCACTTGCAGGTGATGATGTAGATAAGATGAAAGAGATGCAGAAGGCTATGGAGAAAGGGTTTAAGCTTGCAACAGGAGCATGGGGAAAGAAACTCCCGAGCATATGCAGCGAGACCATGGATGCAGCTAATAAGCTTTTTGAGGATTATTTTGCCTCTAAATCCTCAGAATGAAAGGCAGGATGATATTATGACAATAAACGGAATAAGCGGACAGAACTATGGTTCAAAATCTTTTATGATGGATATGGGTTCTGATTCGACGAGCAAGAATCTTCAGAGTCAGATAGCAAATGCTCAAAAGCAGATGCAGGAACTTGGTTCAAATAAGGATATGTCACCTGAAGCAAAAATGGAAAAACGTAAGGAAATCCAGGAACAGATAAATGAGCTCCAAAATCAGTTACGCCAGCATCAGATAGAACAGAGAAAAGAGAACCTTCAAAGAAGCACATCTTCCATGGAGGATATGCTCGGAGGAAACAGGCAGAACAGCCAGCTGTCCGCAGGCGGTGCAGGAATGTCAGGCGGAAACATGCAGGCAATCCTGTCTGCTGATTCAGCTATGACGCAGGTAAAAGCACAGGGGAAAGCCAGAGCACAGGTGAAAGGTGAAACAAAAATCCTAAAGGCGGAGATCAGGCAAGACGTAGCCCGCGGCGGCAATGTAGAAAAGAAACAGGAACAATTAGAAAAGACAGAAGCAAGGGCACAGAACCTGGAAAACGTGATTGTAGAATTATCAGGTAAAGGGTTGGCTGCTTTTAAGGAATATAAAGAGAATAACCGTTTATCGGAGAACTCTTCAAGAAAGATACCGGATGAGTATATAAATCAATTAGACCATTTACATGTTTTAACAGAGGAAGAACTTAAAAGAGTATCTGATTCCCATAATGGAGAGGAAATATTATCCGATATGCAGGAGTCTGATCCAAAAGCATTTAAGGAATATCAGGCTTTAAAGACGAAGAGCCGGAATGAAGGTTTTGACCCTTACGATAATGAAGTGCTATATATGGTAAAATGGCAGATGAAAAAAGAACTTCCTCAACTTGAAGCGTGGAAAATGATGGGATCGTAATGTGATTTTATAAAAGAATCAAGCGATGATATCTTGAGCTGACTAAATGGTCGGCTCTTTTTTTTACATTGCCTTTTTACTCAAAAGATGGTAAAATATAATGTCGTATAATATTTTCCGATGGAGAGGGGATTATTATGGATTTTCAGAAATTCCTTGAATATTATGAATGTAAAGCATGCATTATGTCAGTGGAGACATATGCTGACGGCACATATGGAAATATAAGGGTGGTGACCGGCAATAAGGCACATTGTGACGATGTAGCCAAGATAACCGGGCACCCGGTAGTAGATGACACACCGTATGAGATGAGCTTCCCGAAGGATATGAACTTTGAGGAATTCTGCTACAGGAGTGCCATACATAAGAAACAGCTTCATACATATGTCAATCTGTACCAGATGGGACTCTGGATCGAGATATATATGCTTCCGCTTGGATCGGATAAAGAAAACACAGGCTACTGCCTTTATGCATATAATGTCTCGCCGGACGCAGATGCGGCTGTTATGTCAGACGTATCGCCGGAAACGCTTTCTGCGGTACTTACATCATGTATCAAACTAAGAGGGGCTAAAGATTTCAGACAGAGTATGAATGAAGTTATTGCAGATATACGTGCGATGTGCGATGCCAGAAGGTGCTGTATCCTGCTGGTGGATGACGAGGAGCAGAGCTGCAGCATATTGAGCGATGTACTCGGACCGGGAGTTGACAAACCTCATGGAGCCAGCATGAACAAAGGCTTTTATTCGGTAGCAAGTACATGGGAGGCAACACTTGCAGGGAGTACATGCCTTATCATCAAAAACGCGCACGATATGGAAGTGATAAAGGAGCGTAATCCGGACTGGTATGAATCACTTAGAAAGGCTACTGTACAAAGTCTCGTTCTATTCCCTTTAAAACATAACGCTAAAATGGTCGGTTATATCTGGGCATCCAATTTCAATACGGAAAAAGTCGAAAAGATAAAATCGGTACTGGAACTCACATCCTTTTTTATAGCATCCGAGATAGCAAATTACCAGCTCCTAAAAAGACTCGAGACATTGAGCAACATGGACTTGCTTACCGGCCTTAGAAACAGAAATGCGATGAACAACCGTGTAGCGGAATTTGATCTGCCGAAGGTAAGGGAATATAAGAATATCGGAGTAACCTTTGTTGACCTGAACGGGCTAAAGCAGACCAATGACAGGGAAGGTCATCCTGCCGGTGACAGATTGCTTAAAAGAGCGGCACTTGTCCTTTCAGAGGTATATAAGGAAGAAGAGATATATCGTGCCGGCGGGGATGAGTTTATGATATTATCCGTCAATACCTCGCCCGAAGAAATGAAAGAAAAGGTTGCGCAGCTTAAGAATGTAAGTGAAGACAATAATGTGAGCTTTGCCATTGGTATATGTTTTGATGACGGAAAACTTGACATACGTAAGGACATGCATTTGGCAGATGAGCGTATGTATGACGATAAGGATGAGTATTACAGAGAGCATCCCGAAAGAAAATACAGGTAAAAGATCTTAAAGATCAGAACATAAAAATACAAGATGATTGGGGTAAACAAATGGGATCGGAAGGCAAAATCTTTAATGATAAAATAACCGAAAATATCGGCAAGGTAATAGTTGGTAAGGAGACGGTCATAAAGTACCTTTTAACGGCACTTTTAGCTGACGGACATGTCCTTATGGAGGATGTGCCGGGGACGGGAAAGACCAAGCTTGCAAAATCACTTGCAAGGTCTTTGAATATAGGGTTTTCGAGAGTTCAGTTTACACCGGACCTGCTTCCGAGTGATATCACCGGTATCAATGTGTTTAACCGCAAGGAGAATGATTTCGTATTAAGGAAAGGTCCTGCATTTACCAACATTCTTCTTGCTGATGAGATAAACAGGGCAACTCCCCGTACTCAGGCAGGACTATTAGAGTGTATGGAGGAAAGACAGGTTACCATAGACGGCGAGACTTTGAAGCTTGATGTGCCGTTTTTTGTAGTAGCTACACAGAACCCCATAGAGAGCGGAGGTACATTCCCGCTTCCGGAGGCTGAGCTTGACCGTTTTATCATGAAGCTGTCTGTAGGACTTCCCGACAAGGAAGAGGAAGTAGACATATTAAATAAATATATGGAGACCGATCCTTTGGATACTTTGGAGAGTGTAGTATCTAAAGATGAACTCCTTAAAGCCAGGGAAGCCGCTATGAAGGTTAAGATGCATGAGTGCATACCCGACTATATAGCATCTATTTCACAGGCATCACGTAACCATCCTGAGATATCTTTAGGTATCAGTACCAGAGGAAGTATAGCACTTATGCGCTGTGCTAAGGCTTATGCGTTCCTTTCGGGAAGGGATTACGTGGTCCCGGATGATGTAAAGGCTGTGGCGCTACCTGTTCTTGCACACAGGATCAAGCTCGGCATAGGTATAGGCAATCCCGAGAAAGTCATGGCAGGACTTCTTGCCGGCATAAAGGTGCCTACGGAGGATTTTACTAAATGATACAGTTTATAGCCATTCTTCTTTTGGCTGCGATACTGTATATGACTCAGCGCTTTATCTATATGAGATTCTGGGCGAGGTCCTTAGAGGTCGACATACATTTTGAGGGCAAGGAGATATTTGAAGGAGAACGCGGCAGACTGGTCGAGACCATCACCAATGCCAAAAGACTCCCTCTGCCTATGATAAAATGTAAGTTCCTCACCAGCAGAAGCCTTATGTTCGACAATTCCACGGTAAACCAGAATACCGATAATTATTACAGGAATGATGTGTTTACCTTAGGTGGCCGGGAGAGGCTTACCAGAACCATTTCTTTTAAAGCGGCCAAGAGGGGATTATACAATATCAACAGCTTCGAGCTGGTCGGAACGGATATGTTTTTTACCCTTCAGACGGTACTCATGCAGAAGATGTATGATGAGATATATGTTCTTCCGCGTCCTTTTAACACCAGTGAGATCAAGAATTCTCTCCAGTGGATAAACGGAGAGATAAAGAGTAAGGCTCATCTTATCGAAGATCCCTTTGAATTCAGGGGGATCAGGGAATACCAGCCTTACGACAGCATGAAGAGCATCAATTGGAAGGCTACCGCCAAAACCGGGGAGTTGAGAGTAAACATGCGTGATTTTACATCCCAGAAGGTGGTAAGGATTTTCTTAAATTTAGAGGATACCGGTATCATAAAGAGGACGGAGGCCTGCGAAGCAGCTATAAAGGTAGCTGCGGGTCTGGTAAAGAATTTTACCTCGGAGGACATGGAATTTGCATTGTACAGTAACGGTATTGATATCTTAAGTAAGCAGCCGGTACGGATAAAGAGAAGCCGGGGCAGGGAACACGAGCACGAGATATACAGGGCTCTTGCACGTATAGATCTTAATGCTGAAACAACCGATATGTCAAAACTGTTCGGGGAAACGATAGCGGCCGGTGACGGCACCATGTGCGATTACCATATCTCGGTCAATTCCTATGACGGGTATCAGCAGCTTTTGGGAAGTTATGACCGCATGCATATGAGCTTTTTATGGCTTTATGTTACTTCGGGACGTGAACTTATAGGTATATCAGCTTCGTTAAGGACCCGTACGATCCCGATAGTAAGCTGGGGCGGAGAGGTAAACGGAGAGATAGATATAGATAAACAGGTCGGATAAACATGCAGAGAGAAAAAAAGGAAAGAACGCTTATACTGATAAGAGAAGTGATCGTAACGCAGACAAACCACTGGAGTCTGTTTGCACTTAGTTACGGTCTTTCCGTTATGCTTTCCGCTGCATATGATATACCGAGGCTTAACCTTCTTTTGTGGGGAGTAATGGGCTTAGGACTTATAGTCAATTATTTTATAAGGCTTAAGACACGGAGGATGGGAATATCCATATTACTGCATTTCCTGGTATTTTTACTGATGTCGGTTACGGGACTTACCTGCTGGGAGTATCTGGCACTTCATGGCGGGTTTGCATTTTTCTACTGCCTTTTGTCTCTTGTTAAACAGTACGGCGGCCAAGAGCAGGAGGATGAAGCGTTCTCGATACCAGTCATAGCGATACTCATATGTGCGCCGTTCTTTGTGCTCACCCTTAACCAGTACGAGAATATCACGGGTATATACCGTAATCTCCTTATCTGCCTCTTCACCATGTTCTTTATGCAGCATTATTTCGGCAGGTATGGAAGGTTTGTAAAGCTTAATGAACACAGTGCGGGCTTTTTCCCGAAGTCAGAGATCATGGGAGCGGGACTTAAGAACGTGATCATATATGTGGGTGTGTCTGCAGGTCTTTTTTTCGGTATCGCAAACATGAAGGCACTTACCGAGTTCGGGAATTTCTTAAAGGATAAGCTCGGATATTGGATCAGATATATATTCAGGAAAATATTCGGTAACAAAGAGCCTGTAGAACAGGCTGTGGAAAGGCTTGATTATAACGATTATGATTCGCTCACAGCGAAGATGGGACAGTTTGAGGTGCAGGAGGAATCCTTATTCAGCATCATCATACAGAAGATCATATGGTTCCTCATAATCATGCTCATTCTGTACGGATTGTACAAGTTTGTGAAGAAGATCCTCGGTCTCTTCAGTATGAAGCTTGATACTGAAGGAGTCATAGTGGACGAGCTTGTTATGGATGTCAGGGAAAGCTGCGAAAAATCCTCCATTAAAGAGAAAAAAGTAAGGGAGAAGAGATTTTTCCTTACACCGCGTGAAAAAGTGCGGCGGTTCTTCAGGTACTCGGCGAAAGAAAAATGCTACCGTATCTGTAAATCGGGCGATCCTGCAGCCCTTGGGTATAAGACCTCGGGAGAGTGCGGGAATGCGGTAGGAGTCCCCGAGCTTTCGGCTCTTTATGACAGGGCAAGATATTCTGAGGAAGAGATCACCGAGCAGGATGTCAGCGAGATGAAGAAAATATACGAGCGTCTGACCGATTAGTAGGTTTATTCATGTCCTTCATTTACTGATAAAGTTTTGAGTTTATAAAGCACATCAGCAAAAATGGTGATGTGCTTTTTGCTTTTTTTTGTAACATATATTATTGGTGATTTATGTCAAAAACATGCAGATATAAATATATATATGAAGGAGGAAAGAGGTTTGAAAATCGCAGTATTAGGAGCCGGAGCAATGGGCAGCATGCTGGGTGCATATATGCAGCTTGGCGGTGCAGATGTTACATTGCTTGTAAGAAGAAAAGAATTGGCTGATAAGCTGACATCTCCCGGACTTGTTATGAGAAGCTATACGGGTGCGGACGGTGAGAAAACGGAAGTGGGTCCTATCCCCATGAAAGCAGCAACGGATTGTAACGGATTGGGTGAGATGGATGCCGTGCTTGTTATGGTAAAGGGGTGCGATACTAAGAGTGCACTGGAAGGTGCTGTTCCCATCATCGGAGAAAACACCAAGGTCATCACTCTTCAGAACGGTATCGGAAACACTGATATCATTGAGGAAAGTGTTAAAAAAGAGAATATATATTACGGCTGTGTAAATATGTCAGCCATCATGTCGGCACCTGCAGTACTTGATACCGGTCTGTTCGGTGATGTAAATGTGGCATTCGGTTCTGTTGTAAAGGGTGATGAGCAGAAGAAATTCGGGGATGAGCTTACCGCTATTCTTACAGCAGGCGGACTTAAGGCTGCATACTCGGATGATATTGATACAGAGGTATGGTACAAGCTCTTAGTAAATATTGCCGTTAACGCCGGCTGCGGACTGGTACGCTTAAGAGGCGGCGAGGCAGGTAACGACCAGGACTTCACATTGCTTGCAGTCGATATGCTGAAGGAAGCTATCGCAGTAGGTATGGCCAGCGGAGTAAAGCTTGATTTTAATTATTTCATGACTCATATACTTCCTGTAGCACGTAAGACCTCCGGACTTCATTATCCTTCCATGGCACAGGATATGCTCATGAAGAAGGCTCCCACAGAGATAGAGTTTATTAACGGTGCGATTGAACGTTTAGGAAAGAAGGCAGGTATCCCTACACCTGTCAATACCACCATTTCCAGACTTGTACGTACCATTGAGAGAAATTACGACAAGCAGTATAAGGATAAAACAGGTAAGACAGGTCCTTCGTTTAAGGTTAAGATAGCAGAGAAGTTCTGTAAGGGCTGCGGATATTGTATCAAGTATTGTCCGAAAAAGGTGCTTAAGGCTGAGGACACACTCAATGCAAAGGGCTATGTAAAGGTTAAGGTAGCAAGCGAGGCGGACTGCATCGGATGTCTTTCATGCAGCACTGTATGTCCTGAAGCAGCAATTACCGTTATAAAGGAGGACTGACATGGAAAAGAAGTTTATGAAGGGTAATGAAGCATTAGCTGAGGCTGCCGTAAGAGCAGGTGTCAGATTCTTCGCCGGATACCCTATAACTCCCCAGAACGAGGTACCTGAATACTTAAGCCGCAGATTGCCTGAGGTAGGCGGTGTATTCATTCAGGGTGAGAGCGAGATCGCTTCGATAAATATGGTATATGGTGCAGCCAGTACAGGTGTCAGGGCTATGACATCATCTTCAGGCCCCGGCCTTTCATTAAAGTGCGAAGGTATTTCATATCTTGCTGCAGCACAGCTTCCCGCATTGATAGTGGATGTAAGCCGCGGCGGCCCCGGACTCGGAAGCATACAGCCTGCACAGTCAGACTATCTTATGGTAACAAAGGCATTAGGACATGGCGGACACAGGCTTATGGTATTTGCTCCTTCGACGCTGCAGGAGATCGTAGACCTTGTATATAACGCATTTGATTATGCAGAGCGCGACAGAAATCCCGTATGTCTCCTTATGGACGGTGTACTCGGAGCTATGATGGAGCAGGTAGAGCTTCCTCCCATGAAGGAGCCGAATCCCAAGGCTCAGTCCTCATGGACCATGGGCAGATGGGAAGGTGAGGAGAAGAGACAGTCACATCTTATCTCTCCCATATATGAAGCAGGTCTTGAGGGATTAAATAAATCCTTTGCCGAGCGTACTAAGCGTTGGGAAAAAGAAGATGTAAAAGTTGAAGAGCTTTACTTAGAGGATGCGGAGTATGTGGTAACCGCATACGGTATCGCAGCACGCGTAGTTAAGTCGGTAGTAGAGGACTTAAGAGCCGAAGGCGTAAAGATCGGTGTTATCCGTCCCATCACCTTATTCCCGTTCCCCAAGGAGAGCTTCAACAAGCTTGATTACGGTAAGGTAAAGGGTATCATTGATATAGAAATGGCTATCCCCGCTCAGATGGGTGAGGATGTCAATGCAGCAGTAAAAGGAAGAGCTCCCGTATATGAGTATGGTCATTCGGGCGGCGTCTTACTTGATGATTATGATGTAAAGCAGGCTATAAAGAAGATCATAGCAGGCGGAGAGGAGGAGAAATAATGAGTACATTATATGAGAGACCGAAGTCCATCCTCCCTACAGCGTCATCATACTGCCCCGGATGTCTGCATGCTACAGCTACCAAGATCATAGCTGAGGCTATAGATGAGTTAAAGGTAAGGGAAAAGGCTGTATATGTACTTCCGGTCGGCTGTTCCACACAGGGTCTTGTTTCATGGGATCTTGATATCATCGGTTCGGCACACGGCAGAGCACCGGCTGTAGCAACCGGTATTAAAAGATGCCGTCCCGACTGTCTGGTATTCTGTTATCAGGGAGACGGAGATTTAGCTTCCATAGGACTTGCAGAGATTCTTTCGTGTGCAAACCGCGGTGAGAATATCACCATAATATTTGCAAACAATTCTATATTCGGTATGACCGGCGGGCAGATGGCACCTACCACACTGCTCGGACAGAAGGCGACCACAGCTGTAAACGGAAGAAACTTACTCGGTACCGGATATCCCTTAAAGATGTGTGAGCTTATCAAAGAACTTGATGCGCCCCGCCTTGTTACACGTTGTACACTTCGTACACCTGCAGGCATAAAGCAGGCTAAGGCAGCCATTATCAAGGGCTTTAAGAATCAGCTTGAAAACAAGGGATTCTCATTTATCGAGCTCCTTACAAACTGTCCTACTACATGGCACTGTGACCCTGTCACAAGCTTGGAATTCATGGAAAAGCAGACAGAGAAGTATTTTGAGTGCAAGACATTTGTGGACAAGGAAGAGAGGTTTGCTTAAATGAAATATTCATTACTTATATCAGGTACAGGCGGACAGGGTGTAATGTCAGCAGGAGCTTCTCTTGCCTCAACAGCCGCAGCGATCGGCTTTTCCACCTTTGTTCCGTGGTATGGAGCAGCTCAGCGCGGCGGTATAGCAAAATGTACCGTTATGCTTTCGGATAAGCCCATCCTTTCACCGCTTCCAGGCAAGTGCATGGGAATGATAGCCATGAGTGATGATGCATGCCAGAAGGGTCTTAGCGAGCTTGTTCCCGACGGACTCGTTATCAGGAACTCAAGCCGTGCCAAGAGCAAGATCAGAAGCGGCGGTGTATATCTTCTTGATGTTCCGGCAGATGATATGGCAAAAGAGATCGGTGATATCAGGATGGCCAACATGATCCTTATCGGAGCATTGCTTGGGTTTACCAAGATGCTTCCCAAAGAGATCGTGGTCGCAGGTCTTACCAAAAAGCTGGCAAGTAAGGGTGAGCTTGTGGTAATGGCTAACCAGAAGGCTTTAGAGGCCGGTTTTGAGTGGGGAGCAGATATGTCCCACGTTAAAAAGCTTGAGCCTAAGGCTGCATCCAATTCGAAGTACAGCATTGAGAAGACCACTGTCGGAGAGATACTTGATACGCCCAAACTTCGTGCGATCGTCGAGAAAATGTTCCCCCAGGTGCTCAATCATCCTTTGCTTGAAACAGGCAGAACCTTCAAATTCATAGATGCCGTACCGTACATGAAGGATATGTTAAAGCCTGAGGATCTGGATAATTTCAGCGATGCATTGGAAGAAGTGGAATAACGGACGGAAAATATTAGTTTAAAGGGGACGGCTTATATAGCCGTATAAATAAATGTTAGGTTTCAGAAAAAAAGAGGATACAAGAGATATTTTCGAAAAGCTCTATAACGATGAGGCGGATGGAGCTGATACGATATTAAACTATTATGACGGGACCATGTGCGATGCTCTTTTCCGTGCGGCAGATATCTACTCCGGCTATATCGCATATGAATTCTTAGGCAGAAAAGTAACTTATAAGGGTATGCGCAAGCAGGTGGAACTGGCTGCAAAAGCGTTGAAAAACGCGGGACTTAAACCGGGTGAGTGTGTTACCATAGCGCTTCCCAACTGTCCCCAGGCACTTGTTCTTTTATATGCCGTTAATCTTGCGGGCGGTGTAGCCAGCATGATACATCCCTTATCCTCAGAGCGGGAGATTGAATACTACTTAAAGACCTCAAGGGCAGTAATGGTAGTAACGTTAGACCAGTTATTCGGAAAATTCGAAAACATTCTGGAGGCTTCGGAAGTAAGGCTTACCATCGTTACAGGTATCCAGGACGGACTTGTATTTCCGAAAAATGTGGCTTATAAAATGACAGCAGGCCGTAAAACGGCGAAGGTTGAAGAGACGGAGAGTATTATCAGATGGAATACCTTCCTTGATCTCGGAAAAGACTATGAAGGTCCTTTTGCTGAGAGCCGCCAGCCTCATGACCCTGCAGTCATACTTTTCTCAGGCGGAACTACAGGTACTACTAAGGGAGTTGTGCTTACCAACCACAATTTCAATTCCCAGGCCATCATGATAAAGGCTACCGTGCCGGTACTTACGCCCGGTGATAAGTTCATAGCCGCCATGCCGATGTTCCATGGGTTCGGACTTGGCATCTGTATCCACTGCATGCTGTATGCGGGAGCAGAGTCCATACTTATACCGAGGTTTACGGCTAAGAGCTATGTAAAGCTTATTTCAGAATCTAAGTGCTCATACTTTGCGGGAGTTCCCACATTGTTTGAAGCCATCTTAAGAGTACCCAAGATCCACGGACTTGATTTCAGTCACTTAAAGGGTATATTTTCGGGAGGCGACAGTCTTTCACCCGAGCTTAAGGACAGGTTTGACAGATTTTTGGCCGAGCATAATTCTCCCGTACAGGTACGTGAGGGATACGGTGCAACAGAGACATTATCCGCCTGCTGCCTTTCACCGAAGGAAGGTGCGAAACGCGGCAGCATAGGATTCCCTTTTGCAGATATGTCGTTTAAGATCATTGACCATGATACGGGAAAAGAAATGAAGCCCGGCGAGACCGGAGAGATCATCATCAGCGGGCCTCTTATCATGAAGGAATATATAGGTAATCCCGAAGAGACGGCACAAACTCTCCGTACGGATGAGAACGGTGTTAAGTGGCTGTACACAGGCGATCTTGGCATGATAGATGAAGAAGGTTTTGTATTCTTCAAGGGACGTGCAAAGAGGATGATCATCGCATCGGGATACAATGTATATCCCAATCAGGTAGAGACCGTCTTAGAGGAGCATCCTAAGGTAGAGAAGGCTTGCGTCATCGGTGTAGCCGACAAGTACCGTATGCAGAAGATAAAAGCATTCATAGTGCTTAAGGAAGGTCAGTCTCCGGATGAAGATACAAAGAAGGAGCTTATCGAATACTGCAGGCAGAAATTCGCAAAATATGCTAAACCCAATGAGATAGAATTTCGTGATTCACTTCCTCAGACCAAGATCGGAAAAACAGATTACCGTAAGCTTGAAGAGGAAGAAAAACAAAAAACCGCATAAGATCAAAACCCCGTACCGTGTGATATGTGTACGGGGTTTTATGCTTTTCTTGAAAAATGAAATGTAATGTGATATAATTTTGATGATTGTGATGAAAACGGAGGACGGTTTATGCTCATAGACGGAGGTCTTGTACTCGAGGGAGGAGGCACCAGATGCCTTTTTTCGGCCGGGATACTTGACCGATTGCTGGAAAACCAAATATATTTTAAACATGTCTATTCTGTCTCTGCAGGAGCATATATCGGCATCAGTTATATTTCTAAACAGCCGGGATGGGCGAGAAGATCATTGCTTGAAACGGTTCCTACTAAGAAGCTCTTTTCGTGGTCTAATTTCTTTTTAAGAGGTTCGGTCATAAACATAAAGCTTATGTTTGATAAGATACCGAACGAGCTCCTGCCGATAGATTATGATGCGTTTTTTAGTTCGGGGCAGACACTTACCATGTGCCTTACGGATCTGAGGACCGGAGAACCGGTATATATCAATGAGTATCAGGATAAAAAGTATCTGATGGATATGTGCTGTGCATCCAATTCATTTCCGGTTATCAGCAGGACCAAGTTCGTGGACGGAAGACCTATGACCGACGGAGGAATGGCTGACGCTATCCCGATCAGAAAGGCTCTTTCGGACGGGGTGCAGAAGAATCTTATCATTCTTTCCCAGCAGAGCAGGTACAGAAAAGAATTGAAGACAAGTAAGCTGATCACTACCAGGTATTTCTGGCATAAAAATTTTGTGAAGACCATAAAGGAAAGACCTTACAAATATAATTCGGATCTTGATTTTGTGGAAGAACTTGTACATCAGGACCAGGCTATAGCTTTCTATCCGGAGATATCGCTTCCGAAGCTTATCACCAGAGATCCGGCTAAGCTTCGTGAATTGTATGACCATGGCTATGAGATGGGTCTTGAGGTAGTAAAAAAAGTAAAAGAATTTTTTAAATTTTAAGGTGAAATAATGTTAAAAAAGCTTTTGCTGACATTAAAATACGGGGAGAAAAAAGCCAGAGCCGTTCTGTCAACCGTGCTGGTGTTGATAGTTGCGGGTCTTGTTCTTTTAATTTTGGGCATTACCGGGAGTTCACTCTTAATGCTCGGCGGCGGAGCCGTTCTTATGATCGCAGGTTTGCTAGTGCTTTTCTCGTTTTCCTTTGTGGATATAGATGTCAGCATGGCAGATAAAGAAAAAAATACCGAAAAGCAGGATAAAAAGGATAAAAAAGATAAAGCGGACAAGACAGATGCCACACCGGTTACAGACAGTGAGGCTGCGTCTGAAGTGCCTGCAGGATTGGAGAATATCGATTTTTCCATGTTTGCCGATGATCTTTCGGATGTGGCTATAGGTGTGGAGGGTCTGGCACTTGGTTCTTTAGGTGATCTAAACCATTCAGGTGATGACAGCCTTTCCGGAACGGACACATCTTCGTCAACTGATGATCCTGCCGCGACCGATGATAAGGATGCTCAGGAAACCACTGAACTTACCGAGGAACTGGTAAAAAAGGCCGAGAAAATAAACTCGGAGCTTTCCGTGGATGTTACCGGTAAAAGGATCAGGCATGCTTCGGATATTGAGGATGCCTCCAAAGAAAACGGTGATAAAGGCGAAAAAGAGAAAGCAAAGCCTACACCTAAGCAGATAAAGGCCAGAAGAAAAATGCTTAAGGTCCGCAGGGATGACAGAAGATATACTCCTGTGTTCATAGATTCATGGAATGAGGTATCCGCGCACAGGGTACCGGCATTTATACAGGATAAGGGTAAGACAGCCAATATCGTACTGGTTGAGAGTGCACTGCGTACCGAGCTTATGCCCATGAAGGAATTCCTGACCGTTACCTATAAAAAGAACGTGGAAGACCGTATGGCCGAAAGCTATGAAGAGATCAGGAATGACAAGGAAGTAGGCGGACTGTTCGGAGATCTGCTGCCATCTCTTTATCCCGGTCCCAATATGGATGATACGAGCGTTATGTACAAAAACCTGTATATCCTGGGCGGGAAGATAGCCGTTACTCCCAGATCGTTAAGGAAGCTTTTCAATAAGTTTGATTTTGAGTTTAAGGTATTTGATTCATTAAACCTTAAAGGCAATTATTCGAAATACTTTAAGAGGGCTTACGAAAACAGGATATTCTGGACGGATAATGTTATTACCCAGAATGATTATCAGGAGAGGATAAGGGGCATTCTGCAGACCATGGTTGAAGATGAGGATATTTCGACAGCTGCTTTTGAGAATGACCTTGAAATGATGGTAAGGTTCAGTCTTATCACTAAGGAATATGCTGATTATTATTCGGCCAGAAAGACCGATAAGATAAAGATCAGGATATGATATAACCTGGTCACAATATTTATTAAGGGGGAAGGTTTTATGGATGAGGTTAATCCTATTCTTTTAAAATTCTTAGAGGCAGAAGCTTCCGTAGAAAAATTAAAGATCATAGAAGATAAAGGGGAAGAGCTTGATGACAGAGCCTTAAATAATATCGAGGCCAGTCTGGACATTGTGTCAAACAGCACTGACCCCGCAGAACGTATCGGTTATATCTGTGATGTGTTAAGAACACGTTCGAAGTTCGAAACAAGCAGGTTAAGATGATCTGAGGTCATCTTACAAAAAACGGCATTGAAAAGATCATGACTGCGCATATGGCAGAAATGATACCGATCACTATACCGTTCTTTCTTGCATTGTGAAGGAGAGTATCATAGTAGTCTTCGGGATAATAAGGATTGATCATGATGGTTTCTATACTGCCTTCATTCGGACGATGCCATTTGGACTGTTCCCAGATATCCCTGTTGTTGATGTAATGCTTTTCGTTATAATAGTACTCATAGGTTATATTATAAAAACGTCCGCCCTTTCCACCGAATTTGGATTCGACGGAATAGATCCTGGCCTCCACCGGAACGGTGCAGGCTTTTTTTAATAGTCCGTATCTGTATACCTTTCTGTAAAAAAGCCAAACGGAAAGTCCGAGCATAACCAGACCCATCACGATATAAAAAAGGTTACCGCCCAAAAAACTGTTCCCGGGCCATCTGTAACTGACCAGCATATTTATTCTCCTTTATCTGTGTCACTTTCTGTTTCCTTTACAATATACACCGGACGCTGTTTGATTTCCAGATATATACGTGCAAGATACTGCCCTGTAATACCAAGGAAAAGAAGAATTAACCCGCCGATGAGGAGCAGCATCAGATAGAGTGTGGGGAAGCCGGCAACAGGGTCACCGAATATCAGGGTCTTTATAAAATGGAATATACCGATCATAAACGCGATGAAACAGAAGATCAGTCCCATCCATGAGCAGATTTTAAGCGGTACTTCCGAAAAACTTAAAAGCGCATCAAAGGAATATGAGATAAGCTTTCCTGTCGACCATTTTGATCTTCCTACAGGTCTTTCACCTGTTTCAAAGGGAAGCCATTTTGTATTAAAGCCTACCCAGTTGAAAATACCCTTACTGAAACGGTTGGTCTCCGGCATGGAAAGGACGGCGTTGACCATGATACGTTTCATCATACGGAAGTCGGTAGCTCCGTTCACTATGTTAAGCTTTGACATCTTATTAAGCAGCTTAAAAAAGAGAGAAGAAAAATGTCTCCTGAAAAAGCCTTCTTTTTTTCTGTCATCCCTGTACATTGCTACTGAATCACATTTTGAGGAGATCAGTTCCTTATACATTGCAAGGAGCAGTTCCGGCGGGTGCTGCATATCGGCATCCATAAGTACTGCATAATCCCCTTTGATGTTTTTAAGACCGGCCAGGATGGCAGCTTCTTTTCCGAAATTACGGGAAAAGGATATATAGCGTACGGTGCTGTCGGCCCGGTGGAATGACTTTAGGATCTCAAGACTTTGGTCGGAAGACCCGTCATCGACAAAAAGAAGCTCGGTGTCACAGGGAGCATCCGGAAGGTTTCTCAGTCCGTCTCTTACCTTCGTTACCGCTTCCATAAATATCGGGAGTACTTCTTCTTCGTTATAACAGGGGACTATAATGGAAAGCAGTTTGTTCATTGATTTATCCTTTCGTACAGTTCTTCCCATTGTTTCATAAGTATTTCAAGTCTTTCGGCATTTTTTTCGTGCTCAGCCGAGAGTTCTAAGAGCTTTGAAGGAACGGTGGCATTCTCCGGCAGCTGCATAAGTTCGTCCAGCTCGGAGTTGCGCTGTTCAAGGCTGTTTATTTCTTCTTCGGTTTTTTTGAACTCGTTTTCAAGCTTCCTCTGCAAAGCCTGCTGCTTTTTTGCATTTTCCCAGGATTCACGGGAACCTGCCGCCTCGGAAGAAGCCGTTGCTTTCGTTTCGGGAGCGGAAGATGCATTGTTTTTACCGGAACCGTTTTCTGCTAAAGATATCAGCATATCCCTTTTTTCAAGATAATAATCGTAAGTGCCGTCAAACGTAATAAAATGCTTGTCTTTCAGCTCCATTATACGGGTGGCAGTCTTATTGATAAAGTATCTGTCGTGGGATACGTATATTACGGTACCCTTATAGGATGAGACAGCCTGTTCTAAGATTTCCTTAGAGATGATATCGAGGTGGTTGGTAGGCTCGTCTAAGTACAGCAGGTTGGCATCCGAGAGCATGAGCTTGGCAAGGGATACACGTCCTTTTTCACCGCCGCTTAAGTCCTTTATCAGCTTAAATACATCATCACCCGTAAAAAGGAAAGCGGCAAGTACATTACGTACCTTTGTATTATCCATGTCGGGATAGGTATCCTGTATCTCCTCAAATACCGTTTTATCGGGATCGAGCACATGATGCTCCTGGTCGTAATACCCGGTATAGACCTTTGCACCAAGCTTGAAGCTTCCGGCATCGGGAGAGGTGATCCCGTTAAGAATCTTTAAGAGAGTGGTCTTTCCTGTACCGTTTGCACCGATGATGGCGACCTTGTCCCCTCTTTTTATCTCAAAACTCGTATCCGTGAAAAGTGTGAGGTCACCGAAGGACTTTGCGAGTCCCTTGACTGTTAAGACATCGTTACCGCTTGTGATATTGGGCTCTAAGCGGATATCCATCTCGGCATTTACTTCCTTCGGAAGTTCGAGACGCTCTATTTTGGCAAGCTGCTTTTCGCGGCTCTCGGCACGCTTTATCGATTTTTCACGGTTAAAGGATTTAAGCTTTTCAATAACTGCTTCCTGATGCTTTATCTCACGCTGCTGGTTGAGATACTGTTTTATGTATGCGTCCCTTAACTGCTTCTTTTTTTCGGCAAAGACAGTATAATTACCGTCATAAGAATGTGCATGCGTATTTTCTATCTCGATCACCTTGGATACGATACGGTCAAGGAAATACCGGTCATGTGCCACGAGGATCACGGCCCCCTTATATGCACTTAAGAAACCTTCAAGCCAGCGTATGGCATCCATGTCAAGGTGGTTGGTAGGCTCGTCGAGCATAAGGATATCCGGTTTTGAAAGCAGGAGCTTTGCCAAGGCAACACGGGTCTTTTGACCGCCGGAGAGAGTGCTTACCGATTTGCCGAACTCATCCTCCGTAAAGCCCAAGCCTTTAAGACATCCGGTGATCTCGCTCTTTATGGCATAGCCGTTTGCGTTCTCGAATTCCTGGTTCATCCGGGAATACCTGTTTAAAGCCTGTTCGAGCTCGTCACCGCTTAGGGTTTTTAACATATGCTCGGTACGGCGGATATTTTCCTCTAAGGCTAAAAGATCCGCTTTTACCGACAGAACTTCTTCATAGATGGTGTTGGTATCCGTTAACCCCTGAGTCTGTTTTAAGATACCTAAGGTTGCGTCCTTCTGTATGGAGACCGTACCTTTGTCGGCTTTAAGCTCGCCGGTTATTATCTTGAGCAGGGTCGACTTACCTGCACCGTTTATACCGACGATGGCAGCCTTCTGATTTGCTTCTATATGAAATGAGACATCGGAAAGTATCACATCCGTTCCGAAACTCTTTGTAATGTTGCTTACCTGTAGTATCACTTTTTTGTCCTCGTATAATATGTATTGCCCTCTGAATCTAGGTAGATTTACTAATTAAGTATAGCAAAAAAGGGGAACTAAGTCAAATGGCCGGAACATGCATTTAACTTGACATAACAGGCAGAATGAGGTATCCTTTAAAGGAGTATGCAACTCGGATAAAACGATTCACTTTTTTATTTTGTCAAGTCCTGCGGTATGATACCGGGACAGGAGAAAAAATATGGGATTTGAGAGTATTTTGGATTTAAAAGAGCCCGTTAAAGGATTAACGGAGCCGGCTTTTTTCCTTGATCTTAACATAGATCAGATATTGGAAAAGGTAACTCTTGGAAACAGAAGGGTGCGTGCATATTATGAGTATTTCCCGCTTGATGCGGAGTGCTCTGAGTACCGCCGGCATATATACAGGGATATACGTACAAAGGGTCTTTTTGAGGCTCTTACAAAATATACGGACAACTACACGGAATTCAGGGAGCTTGAGAGAAAGAAAAAGGAGACAAGAGGGGATATACAGAAAACGGTATGGAACATTTATGCGATAAAGCTTTATACCGAAAACCTGCTTACACTTTACAGCGATCTTAAAGCGGCTTCACCTGAGTCCGAAGGCATGACCGATCTGCTTAACTATTTGGATAAAACGGTTTCTTCCGATGATTTTAAGGATAAGTACGAGCGGGCCGAGGCACTTTCGGCCGAGCTGGATGCTTTAGATGTCAGAGTAACCTATGAAAAGGGCAGGATATCCGTGGATGTATCCGATGCGGCTGACAGAGAAAAGGAAGAAGATGACGAGGATAAGCCTTCATATGCTACATATGAAGAGTTTTTAGACTTTTTTGATAAAGACAACGAAGAGGAGTTTGTCAATCCGTTTGCCAAAGTGTTTGAGCTTACCGGTTTTGAACAGGAAGTAGTAAAGGTGGTATCAAAAAGGATCCCCGACTGGTTTAAAAGGGCAGAGAAGCTGTATGATGACTGCTCGGAGTTTGAAGATACGTGCTTCTTGCGACTTGCCGATGAACTGGCATTTTATCTTTCGTTTTATGTATTTGAAACTAAAATGAAAGAGATCGGCATGGAATTTTGTGAACCGGAATGTGATAATCAGAAGAACATCGAGGCAGAAGGACTGTATGACCTTGCCCTGGCCATTGTCAACCATGATAAGGGTAAGATAGTGGTAAGCAACGATTTTTATTATGATGAAAAAGATCTGTTTTTTGTGCTCACAGGTCCGAACCAGGGTGGAAAGACCACATTTGCCAGAAGCCTTGGACAGCTTGTCTACTTTTCAATGATGGGCCTTTCGGTTGCTGCAAAGAAAGCCAATGTTCATTGGTTTTCCGATATACTTACACATTTTTCGGTTGAGGAAAGTGTTGAAAGCGGAAGAGGAAAGCTCATGGAGGAGCTTGTAAGGCTTTCTCCTATGATGAAACATTCAAGGGACAATGCTTTTATTGTGATCAATGAGCTGTTTACGACGGCGGCCAATTATGATGCGATAATAATGGGTAAAAATGTTCTTGCACACTTTATCGGGAAGAACTGTCACGGTATATACGTTACGCACTTAAGTGAACTGTGCGATACCGATGAACATGTGGCGGGACTTTCCGCCCAGCTTGATGAAAACGGCATACAGAACTTTAAGATCTTGAGAAAAAAGGTGGCATACGAGGGCTGTGCCGAGAATCAGATAAAGAAATATAAGCTTGATTATGCAAGCCTCTCTGACAGACTGAAAGGAATAATGAACAGGGCATGAATGTTTATCTGCTATATAAAGACCGTGAATGGGCGGGCATTAAGAAATATTATGACGCAAAAAGCATTGTACAGGATTTAGGCCTTAAAACCCTGTATACAAATGCCGGTAAGGACGTAGTATTTGAAAACGGATCGGTTAAAAATATCAAGGATCAGGACGCCTTTATATACGATACCATGAGCAAAGTCATGGTGGCACCTCTTGTTTCGAAAGATGAGATAGTATACAGGCAGGAGATAATCAAGGACTGTCTTAACAATGAGGATTTTATCAAACAGCTTTACACTGAAGCAGGCAGGATCATGTCGGAGTGGGATAAACTGGGCAGAAAGTCAGGATATACCGGAAGACAGGACCTGGCTGCCTGGGCAGAAAAACAGATACATATCACCGAACTTTTTGCCGGCGGACTGACGGTAATAAAGGGCTTACTAAAGAAATACCGCAGTTCCTTCGAATCAGAGGGACTTAAGGCTTTGGCGCAGAGGATATGCATCGAATTTGATGATGAATATGAGAAGAATATCGAAAAGCTGATAAAGGACGTTTCATTCTATACAAAGGGAAATGAGGATAAGGATGGAAATGTCTATACATATATGCCTAAGATCAGGTTTAAGGGAAAGTTAAAGGCAGGGTTAAAGCTGGAGGATATCGTTCTTTTGGATGTTGATTCCGAAAGCATAAAATACAGAAATCCCAAGAGTACTATCGCTAAGATAGTTGAATTCAAAAACTCTCTTACGCCTAATTCTTTTTCTTCGAAGCTTACACCTGCCATAGAAAAACAGGTGGAAGCATTTGAGCAGAATATCGTTAATTATGCGATGTCCTTTACAAGAAGCTTTATCGAAAAGTTTTCGAACTTCTTTGAGCAGCTCCTTTTACAGACCGCTTTTTACAGGGGAGCCGTAAACTTAAGACATCACATGAAAAGAAGCGGTATAGAGTATTGCTTTCCGACGGTCTGTGATAATAAGAATCTGTCTTTTATAGAGCTGAAAGAGTTTGTAATGTGTATGGAACAGCGTGTTAATGCCGTAGGCAATACCTGCAGCATCTTAAATAAACAGCTGGTCATTATCACGGGTGCCAACCAGGGCGGAAAATCCACGTTCTTAAGAAGTGTAGGCATTGCACAGGTCATGATGCAGGCAGGACTTCCGGTAGCGGCAGAAGATTTTTCAAGCGGCATCTTCCCGTCTCTCTTCACACACTTCACACGTCGTGAGGACAGTGCGATGAACAGCGGAAGACTTGACGAAGAACTCGGAAGGATGAATTCGATCATAGAAAATCTTGACGACAGGAGTCTGGTGCTTTTAAATGAATCATTTGCCACCACTACCGAGGTGGATGGTTCCATAATCGCATATGATATCATAAAAGCATTAAATGAAGCGGGAGTAAAAATACTTACCGTTACTCATCTGCTTTCCTTTGCAAAGAAGATGTACAGCGAGTCGGAGGAAAGAAGTAAAAAGGGTGAGGATTCGGGTATCACGTTCTTCTGTGCGGAAAGAAAACCCGACGGTCAGAGAACCTTCAAGATGATCCAGAGCGTACCTGAACTGACGAGCTTCGGTCTTGACCTTTATAAGCAGGTTATAGGTACTCCGAAACTTTATGACGGGTCGGAGGACTAGGCAAAGTGAACAGAAAAGTTTTAAAGGAAAGAGGACTTAGTGTCCTTAAAACCCACTACTGGCTCATCGTTCTGATCATGGCGTTCACTTCGTTCATCGGTGTGGAAAATGCTTCATCTTTCGGTTCGCTTAAAAAAGCACTCTCAAGAGAAGTGTCCTTAGATACGGACGGTATATCCAATACCATACTCGATGAAAAATTCGGCGGCATAGCGGATGTGTTCCAATATATCACCAGCGGATTCGGAGCCGATAAGGTATGGGACAGTGCAAGTAAGCTCAAAGACAACATAACCGAAAAACCCGATTCGCTGCTTGACGGCGTAGCCGGTATAAAAGACGGACTGACCGGAGTAAAAGACAGTGTGACCGAAGTAGTTGGCAACATTGACAAGCAGGCCATGGAATCATCATATATCGGTCCGATAGAAGTGGGAAAAACCCAGGGCGTTTTTGCACAGATAGCAAACGCATTAACATCAGGTAAGCTGTTTACCCGTATCTTTACGGGTATTGCCACAATATTCAAGTCGGATAATGTGGCATCGGTCATACTTATCATCCTGATGATATTCACGACTATTTTTATCTGGTATTTTGTACTTAATGTATTTAAGGTCGTATCGAACAGATTTGTGCTTGAGTCAAGAACCTATGAGACGGTCCCGATAAGACGTGTATTCTACCTGATAAAATCCGGAAGGTGGTTTCATACTGCGTGGGTTCTTTTTACCACATCGGTTATAACCACACTCTGGTATCTGACATTTTTCGGCGGGATCATCAGGTCCTACCGGTATATGATGGTACCGTATATCCTTGCCGAAAATCCTTCGGTTTCCGCTAAGGAAGCAAGACGTCTTTCGACATCAATGATGGACGGGCACAAATTTGAAGCTTTTAAGCTCAGCCTGTCCTTTATAGGCTGGAGATTCCTGTCGCTTTTTACATTCGGCATTCTGGAACTGGCTTTTGTCAATGCATATGAGGCTGCAGTATTCGGAGAATATTATTCGGAACTGCGTATACTTATAAAAAAGAAAAAGAAGCAGGTACCCGAAGCGGAGTATTTAAATGACCGGTTCCTGTATGTCAAGGCCGATGATGAGCATATAGATGAGGCATATGCCGATATAAAGAGTCTGGAAGAGGAAGATGTGGAACTTCCTCCTAAGATGAAGGGCGTATCCGGATTCATAGCAAGGAATTTCGGAATTGTCCTGTTTGCAAACAAGGCTGAGGCACAACTGTGCGAATATGAGGAGCATCAGCAGAAAATAAGTACCAGGCAGGCGGTTTTTGAGAAGAGGATATATCCGTTCAGGCTGTTTCCTGCATACCGTAAGACCGTGCTTTCATTGATAAAGCCTCCGAATATAGAATATCTCCATTATGTCAGAAGATATTCCATATGGTCGATAACCCTCATGTTTTTCCTGTTTTCGTTTATCGGATGGCTTTGGGAGGTAGGACTCCATCTGTATGAAGACGGTGTATTTGTAAACAGGGGTTTTTTAAAGGGACCTTATGTACCGATATACGGCTTTGGCGGGATAGTCATACTGATGGTTCTGTACAGGCTGAGAAAGAAGCCGATAGCATTGTTTTTCAGTATCATAGTATTATGCGGTATCATGGAATATACTACTGCTTTGGTACTTGATGTATTATACCATACGCAATGGTGGGATTATACGGGATACTTCCTTAATGTACAGGGAAGGATATGTGCCGAAGGACTGCTGCTTTTTGCCGTATTCGGCATGATCACCGTATATTTCTTGGGCCCGGTCTGCGACAATCTGTTCAGAAGATGGAGACTGCGGGTAGTGGCACCTGTATGTATCATGCTGCTTCTTGTGTTTATGGGCGATATCATTTATTCCGGTACCAATCCCAATACCGGAGAGGGTATAACGGATTTCCCGGCTCAGCATACCGGACAGACTTCGGCAGCTGAGCAGTAAGTTTTAACGATTTCGGAGCTTTTTTGTAATGTTGGCATTTGTTTATAGTCCTTTATATTTTTTTGAAACATGGCTTCTGGCTTTTATGCTGTGCAGATGGATAAAGGCCTGCATAGGAGATAAGTATCAGAAGCCTATAAAGATATTTGTATATATAATTTTTATCTTTGCGGCGCTTGCGATGCCTATAGGATTCCTGTTACCTGCATCAAAAGCAAAAAATGCTTTTCAGCATTACGGTAGTATATGGCTGGGAGTACTGATGTATGCAGGATTCCCGACACTGTGCTATCTGAGCTTCTGTTTAGTGTGGCGTATACATAAGCTGATAAAGGGTTCCACAGAGTCGCTTGAACGCCCCAGAAAGGTAGCTATTACCGCAGCAACGGTGAGCATCATATTTGTCATCGTTATGTGCACATACGGTATGTTCCATGCGACCGACACCAGGATAACGGAGTATACGTTAGAGGTAGAAAAGGGAGAGGGAAAACTGGACAGCCTGAACGCAGTGCTTATAGCCGATACCCACATGGGATACAACATCGGATGTAAGGAAATGCAGAGGATGGCAGATAAGATCAATGAATGTAACCCCGACATAGTATTTTTTGCGGGCGATATTTTTGATAACAGTTATGATGCCCTTGATGATCCGGAAAAGCTTATTGAGATATATAAAAGCATTAAGACAAAGTACGGTATATATGCATGTTACGGCAACCATGATGTCGATGAGGCTGTATTGGCTGGATTTACTTTTGATTATTCGGGGAAAAAAGAAAGCGATCCGAGAATGGATGATTTCCTAAAACGGGCCGGTATAAAGCTCCTTATGGATGAAGGAGAACTGATAGCGGACAGCTTCTATGTATACGGACGTCCGGATCTTGCCAAGCCAGGCAGAGGGATAAACGAAAGAAAAACACCGGATAAGATCATGGAGGTGGCACCGTCGGGTTATCCCGTGATAGTGCTCGACCATGAACCCGATGAAGTAAAAGCTTTGTCGGCAGCAGGTGTGGATGTGGCCTTATGCGGGCATACACATGACGGTCAGATATTCCCGGCCAATCTGCTGGTAAAGCTGGTATTTGATAATTCCTACGGGTATAAAAAGTTCGGGAATATGGACAGCATAGTGACATCCGGCGTAGGTCTGTTCGGACCGTTCATGCGTGTCGGAGCTATTTCCGAAATATGTAATATCAAGATAAAATTTACTCCATAACAGTAAGCTGCTATGGAGTATTTTTTATATATTTATCTGCTGAACGGTTTTCATTGCATTTATAAAACGCTCGTTAATGGCATTGCTTTTGTAGGAACCCAATGTAGCAAATACATCGGCCGGAACAAACCCTCCTGCCATAGTGGCATGTCCGCCGCCTCTTCCGAGTCCGAACAAGGCTTCGGACACAAGTTTACCGGCATCCACATCCGGTCTTTCGGAACGTACGGAAAACTTTACTCCTTCGGCACGGTCGTTATATATTACCGCTACATCTATCTCTATCAGAGAAAGGATAAAGTCGGCTACAATGGCGACCATGGAATCAGGACAGGGGAACGGGATGTGACTGATACCCAAAGTCCCGAATACCTGAATATTGCTGATGGCAGAACTGTAGGACTTGAGGTCGCTGAAGGCAAGTGTATTGGTGTCCAGCTGCATCAGGATCGAATTATCCGCAAGCCTGTTTAAGAATCTGTACATCTTGATATCAAGGTCGGTAACGCCGCGTGTAAAATTCAGGGTATCCATCTTTATACCATGAAGAAGTGCGGTAGCGGTAGCCGTATCGGGTTCTTTTTCCATCAGAGTAAAATACTCGGCTATGATGGAACAGCATGCACCTGTTTTTCTGATATCTTTAAATACATATTCGGTGTTGAGCGTCTTTTCCACTATGGGATGATGGTCTATTGCCGCTATCTCGATGCCTGTCAAGTCGGTGATATTGCCTCCGTAGGGCTGTGAATCCACACATATGATACAGTCATCATCGCTTAGTATGCCTGTAAGTTCATTTTTCGAGAACATGATGATATTGAATGCCTTTAACATTTTTGCGGCACTCAGTTTATCGATATTGCCGTCGTAACACAGAGTGGTCTCTATACCTAACTGACGGAACAGCTGCTGCAGTCCGTATGCCGAACCTATAGCGTCCGGGTCAGGCATATTGTGGGTCTGTATATATGTTCTTTTGTTCTTACAGAATTCGATCAGTGTATATAGTTCGACTAATTCCATTTGTTTAAGATCCTTTAAAGGTTATACCTTTATTCTTTTGTCTGTTTTTTTGCCTGCTTCTTGGTGGTATCAAGATATTTTTTCATATGCTTTTTGATGGCGGCAAAGGTTTCCTTGCTCAGGTCGTGCTCTATCTTGCAGGCATCCTTGGCAGCAAGTTCTTCGGACACTCCGAGAGATATCAGGCATTCGGTAAGAACCTGATGTCTGTCATATATATCTTCGGCCACTTCCTTGCCTTTTTCAGTGAAGGTTATATATCCCTGGGCATCCACATTAATATATCCGTTGGTCTTGAGCAGTTTTATGGCACGGCTTACGCTGGGCTTTGAAAACTGCATCTCTTCACTTATGTCGATCGATCTGACTTTTGAATTCCTCTGCTGAAGTACAAGTATAGTTTCAAGATACATCTCGCCTGACTCTAATAAAATCATAATCTGCCTCCGTTCTGATACTTTTAAAAGTCTAATACTGCATAAAAGTTGTACATATATGGATTATAGTAAATGTAAGAGAAAAGGTCAATATCATATAGAAGGAAAAATGATAAAAAAGCATAAAAGCCTGTAAATACAAAATTAATCCGTAAATTCTTAAAAAAATATAAAAAATCTCTTGACAAGTTATCTGTGACTAACTATAATACCTTACGAAGTAAGCAAAAGCTAACCTTAAGGAGGTAAAAATGATGCCTTTGAATTTAGCGGATCCCGGAGTGGAATCTATAATAAAAAAAATAGGAGGAAGTCCGGAAGTTAAACAGCATTTAGAGAATCTCGGGTTTGTGGTAGGAGGCAACGCCACCGTTGTTTCTTCTATAGGCGGCAACCTGATAGTAAATGTAAAAGAATCCCGTGTCGCCATCAGCAAGGAAATGGCAGCGAAGATATATGTTTAAGAATCTTAATACCTGAAAGGAGATAATATATAATCATGAAAACATTGAGAGATGTGGAGATCGGAGGTACCGCCAAAGTTAAAAAACTTCACGGCGAAGGCGCCATCAAGAAGAGGATCATGGACATGGGCATAACCAAGGGAGTTGAAATATATGTCCGCAAGGTAGCACCGTTAGGCGATCCTGTCGAGATAACAGTCAGAGGATACGAGCTTTCGTTAAGGAAGGCGGACGCCGAACTTATTGAGTGTATGTGATAAATATATCGTCCTTAAGCTATGGACAACAATATCATCCTGAGCATTAGCTAAGGATATTTATTTACAGCATAAGTTACCTATAGGTAACATTTCTTTGGCTTACATGTTAGTCTGAAGCAACTAAAAAAGTATATGTACACAACAATATTAATTCAACATATAAGGAGTACAACATGGATTTAAGAATCGCCCTTGCGGGCAACCCGAACAGCGGTAAAACCACTTTGTTCAACGCACTTACAGGCTCCAACCAGTTTGTAGGAAACTGGCCCGGAGTAACAGTAGAGAAAAAAGAAGGTAAACTTAAAAAACATGACGGTGTAATCATCACCGACCTTCCCGGTATTTATTCTCTGTCACCCTACACACTTGAAGAGGTTGTAGCCAGAAATTATCTGATCAGTGAGCGCCCCGATGCTATACTTAATATCATCGACGGTACTAACTTAGAGCGCAACCTTTATCTTACCACACAGCTTGTAGAACTCGGTATCCCCGTAGTCCTTGCCATCAATATGATGGATGTTGTAAAGAAGAACGGAGACAAGATCGATACAAAGCAGCTCTCAAAGCAGCTCGGCTGTAAGATCGTCGAGATATCGGCACTTAAAGGTGACGGTATCATGGAAGCCGCTGAAGAAGCCATAGATGCGGCAAAGAACGGAAAGACCATTCCCCAGCATACATTCTCCGGTCCCGTAGAGCATGCGATAGCTCATATCGAGGAGGCTGCCATCCACGGTATGCCCGAGGAGCAGCAGCGCTGGTACGCTATCAAGATTTTTGAAAGAGATGAGAAGGTATTAGAGCAGCTTAACATCCCTCAGGATACATTAAAACATATCGAAGAAGATATCAAGGCAGCAGAGAAAGAACTTGACGATGATGCCGAATCCATTATCACAAATGAGAGATATGTATATATCGGTGAGATATTAAAGGCTTCATACAAGAAAAAGAATAAAGGCGGACTTACAATTTCCGACAAGATAGATAAGGTTGTAACCAACAGATGGCTCGGTCTTCCTATATTCGCAGCAGTCATGTTTGCAATCTACTATCTGGCCATGGTAACTGTGGGTGCAAGCGCTACGGACTGGGCTAATGACGGCCTGTTCGGTGACGGCTGGCATCTGTTCGGTATCGGCGGCGGTGCTACAGAGGAAGCGGAAGAAGAGTACGGTGATACAGATGCCATACTGGCCGGTTTCCTTGCAAAGGCAGACGAAGACGGCATAGATATTTCGGCAGCTGAAGAAGCTATGGATACAGAAGCTGAAGAGTTTGATGCGGCAGCAGCTGTAGAAGAATTAAATGCCATCAGAGCCAATTATTCAGATAAGTCCATGAAAGTCACATACGAGCTGGAGGATGAGGAAACCCTGGAGGTGACCGAAGAAACAGCGTCACTCGCGGATGTGGACGGTGCTATAGAGATGTTCGGAAAGTACGAGGGCGGTGTTGACCCGGCCAACTACGGTGTATGGGTACCCGGTGTACCGGTCCTTGTAGAAAACCTTCTGGACAAGATCGGATGTGCAGACTGGCTTAAGAGTCTTATCATTGACGGTATTATCGCCGGTGTAGGTGCCGTACTCGGATTCGTTCCCCAGATGCTTGTACTTTTCTTCCTGCTTGCATTTGTTGAGGCATGCGGATATATGGCACGTATTGCATTCGTACTTGACAGGGTATTCAGAAAGTTCGGTTTATCCGGAAAATCATTTATCCCGATCCTTATCGGAACAGGATGCGGTATCCCCGGTATCATGGCATCACGTACAATTGAGAATGAGCGTGACCGAAGGATGACGATCATGACTACGACATTTATCCCCTGCGGAGCCAAGCTTCCTTTCATCGCCATGGTGGCAGGCGCTATATTCGATGGCTCGGCATGGGTATCAACAGGCGCTTACTTTATCGGACTTGCTGCGATCATCATTTCCGGTATCATGTTAAAGAAGACAAAGATGTTCTCAGGCGAACCCGCTCCCTTCGTTATGGAGCTTCCCGCATACCATATGCCCACACTTGGAAACGTTTTAAGAAGCATGTGGGAGCGTGGATGGAGCTTTATCAAGAAGGCCGGAACTGTCATCCTTATTTCACAGATCGTTATCTGGTTCTTAAGCGGTTTCGGATTTGCAGAGGACGGCTTCAGAATGCTTGAAGAGGATGAGATTGATATCAGTATACTGGCTAAGATCGGTAATGCTATTGCATGGATCTTCTCACCTTTAGGATGGGGCAACTGGCAGGCAGTGGTTGCTTCGATCACAGGTCTTGTTGCAAAGGAAAATATCGTCGGTACCATGGGTGTACTTTACGGCGGTGCAGAAAATACATACGAAGCTATCGGTGCAGCATTTACCGGCATATCAGGTATGTCATTCCTGGTATTCAACTTACTTTGTGCTCCCTGCTTCGCAGCGATCGGAGCTATCAAACGTGAGATGAACAGCCCCAAGTGGACATGGTTCGCTATTGGTTACCAGTGCGGATTTGCTTATCTTGTAGCACTTTGTATCATGCATATCGGCGGACTGTTTACCGGTGAGGCAAATGTAATCGGAGTGATCGTATCTGTTGCAGCTATCGCATTTATGTGCTATATGTTGTTCAGACCTTACAAAGAGGCAAACATCAGAACCGCAAAATATAAGGGCGAAGCCAAGAAAGCAGCTTAAAATAATGAAAATCAATCAGAGGGACGGTTCTCTGATTGATAATAAAAAATGTCATTCTGAGCGCAGCGAAGAATCTTTAAGATCCTTCAAAGTGTTCAGGATGACATTGATTTATATTGAAATATAAATTGACAAATGATAGTATTATAAAAGAGTAAATCAGAAAGGAGGACCGATCATATGAATCCCGGTACATTTGCGGTTTCGGCCGTACTGGTTATCATAGTAGGACTTATAATCTATAAAATGATCAAAGATAAAAAATCCGGAAAATCCTCCTGCTCGTGCGGCGGGAGCTGCTCCGGCTGCGGTATGGCAGGAAGCTGCCATAAATCCGGAAAATCCGGCAGCTTTCCGGATGAATCAGTTGATCAGGGTTCGGAAACACAAGGCTTGGTCAATGTTTTGCAGATAGAAGACCGGAATGTCGTAAAAAAGATAACAATGAAGATTGACGGCATGATGTGCGGTATGTGCGAGAGTCATGTAAATGATGCCATCAGATCAAATCTGAACGTAAGGAAATTGAAAACATCCCATTCGACAGGATTATCTGAGTTTTTGACCAATGATGTTGTATCGGATGAGAGCCTTAAAGAGATCATAGAAAAAACAGGCTATCATGTGCTCGATATAAAGAGAGAGTACATACAAGAATAAAATAATACTTTTTGAAGAAAAAAATAAAAAAAACGCTTGACAGTAAGATGAAGATATGATAATGTAGTTAGCGTAAGGTAACTACAAAACATTAAAGCGATTGTATGATCATGTTTCTTTATGAAACTCTCATCGTTAAATCCTTCAAACCTCACTGCAGTATGCCGCCAACGTACTGCTCAAGACTTCAGACATTGAGACCCAATCACTTCTTATTTAGCTTTGATGAGGTTCATACAATTGACTTATAATACTTCACCTTATTAATACTGAAAATATCGGCTGACCCATATAAAATATTTATATCGGGTAAGGGTCAGCCGATAATTTATCAGTAATGAGTTAGCGTATGCTAATCAAAAAAGTGTGCCAATTAACGACACACTTTATTTTTTTATAAGCGAACGCTATTTAGTGCGAGCTTGCCCGATTTTTTACGGCAATACCGATGATACAGCATATTAAGAATGCGACGACATCTGCAGCCACTATGGTGGAACCTACCGGAGTACCGGCAAGGATAGATATGATGAGCCCCAAAAGAGAGCATATGACGGCAAATACGGCAGAAAATACAGTAACAGATCTAAAACTGTTAAACAGTCTCATGGCTGAAAGTGCCGGGAAAATGATAAGAGCCGAGATAAGCAGCGAGCCTACCAGGTTCATGGCAAGTACTATGATCACGGCTATGACCACGGCTATCAGGAAATTATATGCATTTGCCCTTACTCCGGATGCCTTGGAAAAGTTTTCGTCAAAGGTGACCGCAAATATCTTGTTATAGAAAAGGATGAAGATAGCGATAACAACGACTGAAAGCACAATACACAGTACTACTTCGGTTGTTGAAAGAGTAAGTATGGAAGTTGAACCGAATAAGGTACTGCATACATCTCCCGAAATATTTGCCGATGTAGAAAAAACATTCATTATAAGATAGCCCAACGCAAGTGCTCCGACAGATATCATGGCTATAGCGGCATCACCTTTTATTTTTGTATTCTGCCCTGTTTTAAGCAGAAGTACCGCACATATGACTGTGACCGGAAGTACTAAGAGCATATTGTTTGTCAGATTGAAAACAGTAGCTATGGCTATGGCTCCGAATGCCACATGCGATAAACCGTCACCTATAAACGAATAACGTTTAAGCACCAGTGTAACACCGAACAGGGAAGAACACAGTGATATCAGCACACCCACTATCAAAGCTTTTACCACAATAGGATGTTGTAAGTATGTAAAAAGTTTATCCAGCATTTTTCTTACCTTCTTCCCGATTGCTCAAAAAGAACTTTCCTTCATCGCTTTCCAGATATTCATCACGGCTTCCGTAGAAAATGTTATTTCCAATATGAAGGATATGTGTAGCATATTTTACTGCCGCAGCTATATCGTGGGATATCATGATAACGGTGATACCTTCACTGTTAAGGTTTTTTATAAGATCATACATTTCTGCGGTTACCTTCGGATCAAGTCCGGATACGGGCTCGTCGAGCAGAAGTACTTTCCTTGTGGCACATAAGGCTCTGGCTAAAAGCACACGCTGCTGCTGTCCTCCTGAGAGTTCACGGTAGCAATGGTCTGCCAGCTGCCCGATCCCCATTCGTTCCATATTCTCTTTTGCAAGCATCTTTTCTTCTTTATTGTAAAAAGGTCTGAAACCGGCACGACCCTGGCAGCCGGAGAGTACGATCTCCTTAACGGATGCCGGAAAATCTCTCTGCACAACAGTCTGCTGGGGAAGATAACCGATTTCATTGGCCTTTAACCCATCACCGAATGTGATCTCTCCGCTTATAGGCCTTATCAGACCGAGCAGGGTTTTCATAAGCGTACTTTTTCCGGTCCCGTTTTCACCGACAATGCACAGATAATCCTGCTTATCTACTTTAAAGTTTATGGGTTCGGTTATGGTTTTTCTTTCATAGCCTACTTCCAGATTTTTAACTGTAATATATGACATTTTTCTGTCCTCTTATATGTCCCGTATCACCGGGTTAACTTAGAATGTGCTTTCAACTTTGTTCATCTGCAGCCTGGCATTCATCACATATACCGTAAAAAACCGTCCTTTTGGGATCCATGCGGAATTGATGATGCTCGTAGAGATGGGACTCCAGCTCGTTTAATTCATCGCAGTGCATATGGATGAGTTTGCCGCATTTTTCACATTTACAGTGAAAACAGGTATCTTCACAGCAGTGTTCACCTCCGGTATATTCAAAACATGCCGGACTGTTGATATCTACTATATATTTATTGATTGTTCCGTCATCTACAAGTTTTTCAAGCTGTCTGTATACGGTGGCCTGACCTATGGCTTCGCCGCGGGCTTTAAAAAATTCACAGACATCCGATACGGTAACATGTTTCCCCTGCACGGTTTTCATGTATCCCAGCAATTTCTCTTTTTGTTTTGTCTTATATGCCGAACGTTTTTCCAAAGTAAGCCTCCCTGTAAAATGATCTTAATTTAAGAACCGTTATCAATTATAGTGGGATTTCTATATTTGTCAAGCAAAATGAAAATAATTATCAAATTAAATTTGAAAATTGTTCTCAAATTCATTGACATTCATTTTTGTTTGTGTTAGAATTCATAACTATGTTGGATTCGGAGTATTATCGGAGGATATAGGAAAATGAAAGACAGAATGAAAAAAATCATCATGATGTGTTTTGCGGCGATATTGGCGATCGGTGTTTTTTCGGCTTGCTCAGATACAAAAGGTACCGGTAAAAACAGTCCGGATAACAGTGCGCAGATTAAGATAGTTACGACGATATTTCCCGAATATGACTGGACAAAAGAGATAATAGGAGATAAGGCTGAAAATACCGAACTTATCTGGCTTACAGATAACGGAGTGGATATGCACAGTTATCAGCCTTCGGTAGATGACATACTTACCATATCGTCATGTGATCTTTTTATATATGTCGGCGGCGAGTCGGATGCCTGGGTAGAGGATGCCTTAAAGCAGGCAACCAACAAGGATATGGAAGTGATAAATCTTTTGGATGTTCTCGGTGAAAAGGTTAAAAATGAAGAAATAGTCGAAGGCATGGAGCATGACCACGACCATGACCACGATGAAGACCACGACCATGATGAAGATCACGATCATGACCACGAAGAAGTTGAATTTGATGAACACGTATGGCTTTCAATAAGGAATGCAGTAGTAATATGTGAGGAGATAGCAGGCAGATTAGAGAAGATCGATCCGGAAAATGCGGATATTTATCAGAAAAATCTTACCGCATATAAAGAAAAACTTTTAGCATTGGACGGAGATTATAAGAACGCAGTGGCAGAGTCGGAGAAAAAAACACTTCTATTCGCAGACAGATTTCCGTTCAGGTATCTGACAGATGATTACGGACTTGATTATTATGCAGCTTTTACCGGATGTTCGGCAGAAACGGAAGCAGGCTTTGAAACGGTTATCTTTCTGTCAAATAAGGCAGATGAACTGAAACTTGATATCATCCTGACTATAGAAAACAGCGATAAAAAGCTGGCTGAAACGATCAGGAACAATACTGCCGGAAAGAACCAGCAGATCATGGTATTAAACTCCATGCAGGGACTCACTTCAAAAGATGTTAAGAACGGAGCAGGCTATCTGTCAATTATGACGGATAACTTAAACACGCTTAAAGCAGCACTGAGATAATATTTATCATGTGAGGCTGTTTTTGAGAATGTTTTTAATGATAAGTATGACCTCACGCCTCATTACTTCATTATTCAGTTCTGCATGATGATGATATATTGTTTCATGACAGTAATTTTCCACTATGCCGTATATCAGATGGATCTTCTCCTTGGGATTTTCCATCTGTATACCGGCTTTTTTTACAAATTCCTCTATCTTTTTGGTCATGGCAAGTTCCGAGGATGCAAAGATTTCTGCCACGTCATGATCCGAGTGAGCCATGGAATATATTTCCTCGTGAGCTTTCTGGGACATGCGGTGACTTTGGAGCATAAGGGTGATGATCCTGTCAAGTATGCGTTCAATGTCATCTAACGAGATAGCAGGGGTATTACCGGAGGTGACAAGATTTTCTTCCAAAATAGCAGTCATCGGGAAAAGGATGGAGTCCGAAAACTTTTTCAGACCTTCCATGAATATTTCCTTTTTATCTTTAAAATACTGATATATTATGCCGGTGGAAACATCGGCATATTTTGCTATTTCGGGAGTGGTGGTGCTGTGGTAGCCCTTCTCGCATATAAGCTCGAAGCCTTTTTCTATTATTCTCGATCTTTTGGCTAAAGCTTTATCAAGCTTTGGCATTCTTGTTTTTGATGTTTTCTCTTCTGACATGGTTATCCCCTTACATACGGTTATATGGTCTTTTTCTTACAGATGGTCATTATCAAAAGTGATAAGTAAATTATTAAACGGTATATTCATTTGACTAATATAATACACTAACTTTAAAAAAAAATCAATAGTGTGAAATAAAATTCATATTTTGGTTGACAAGTACATATACAAGGTGTATAATCCAAAACCGAAAAGATATGAAACATAATTCACATTTAGGAGGATATAATTAAATGGCAAAAGAACTGATCAATTTTAACAATGTTAGAAAAACATATTCTATAGGCGAAAAAACCTTTGATGCGCTGAATGGAGCAAGCTTTACGGTAAACAGGGGAGAGTTCGTTGTAATACTCGGACCGAGCGGAGCAGGAAAGTCAACAATACTTAACTTACTGGGCGGTATGGATAAGGCTACTTCAGGAGAGATAATCATAGACGGCAAGGATATATCAAAACTCTCAGCAAAGGAGCTTACACATTACAGGGCAGAGAATATCGGATTTATATTTCAGTTTTATAACATCCTTCCTACACTTACCGTTATAGAAAACGTAGAACTGATCAATGATATAGTAAAGAATCCCAAGCCGGCAATGGAGGTACTTAAAGGCGTGGGCCTCGAGATGCATGCGGACAAGTTCCCGAACCAGCTCTCCGGAGGTGAGCAGCAGAGAGTAAGTATAGCAAGGGCTATAGCTAAGAACCCGCTTTTACTTCTTTGCGATGAACCTACCGGTGCACTCGACTCTCAGACCGGTGTTGAGGTACTTAAACTTTTAAAAGAACAGTGCAGGTCGGGAGAGAATACGGTTGTCATAGTTACCCATAACAGCCTGATAGCAGAAATAGCTGACAGAGTTATCCGTGTAAAGAACGGAAAGATACGATCCAATGAACTTAACGCTTCACCCAAGAATATCGAGGAGGTGGAGTGGTAATGCTTAAAAGAAAGCTTTTCAGGGAAATAAGGATCAACCTTTCCCAGTTCATTACCATACTCCTTATGGTAATGATAGGTGTTATGGCTTATTCCGGCATAGAGGCTTACATGGCCGGTATGACAAAGGCTGCAGATGATTTTTACGGTAAAAACAACTTGGAAGACTTGAACGTACTGGGCGAAGGTTTTTCAAAGGAAGACCTTGATGAGGTCAGGAACTTGGATCACGTAAAAAATGCCGAACGAAAACTTGAGATAAATGTAATAAACAGTGACAATAACGATAAGGGTTTCCTGGCATCGTTTATCGAGACCAATGAGATATCAAAGTTTTATGTATATGAAGGAAAAGCTTTTGATCCTGAATCAAAGGGTGCATGGGTCAATAAGTATTATGCCGATGCCAACGGTATAAAGGTAGGGGATATCATAAGGTTTAAATATGATACCATGGAAATAGAGGCACCGATAGAGGGAATAATCCACATTCCGGATCATCTCTATACCTTAAGGGATGAGGCAGCATTGCTCCCAAACTTCGAGGAGTATGGTTTTATCTATCTGTCTTATAAAGCCATACCTGAGGATTATCTGAAAGAAACCGTAATGAAAAAAATGGGCTTAAGAGATGAATCGGTCTTGAAAACGCTCATGCCCGATCTGAACTATACTGAACTGATACCTTTCAATTACATTATGGTGGATGTGGACGATAAGGCAAATACAGAATCGGTTAAGAATAACATAGAAGATAATATTGAGTCTGCGATCGCTATAATAAAGTCAGAGGATACTGCTTCATACTCAAGATATCAGGGTGAGATAGATGAAGGAAAAGGATTTGTAGGCATATTCTCGGGTCTGTTCCTGTTTATCGCGATACTGTCTGTTATAACAACCATGACAAGAGTTATCAAGAAACAGAGGATTCAGATAGGTACCTTAAAAGCACTCGGATTTACAGACAGTGCCGTTCAGTTTCATTATATAGGTTTCGGTTTCTGGGTATCACTTATCGGTGCGGCTTTAGGATTGTTACTCGGAAGATTCTTTATAGGAAATGTTTTTATGGGATTGGAGATGGATTTCTTTGAGATCCCGAATAACGGAGCTATAGTAGAGCTTAAATCCTATATTGTTGCATTGCTTGTAGTACTTGGTATTTCATTTGTCACATATCTGACCTGCAGAAAACAGCTGAAAGAAAATCCCGCAGAAACACTGAGGATAGAGCTGCCTAAGGTTAAGTCGGGTACACTTGGATTTACCACATCGAAGGTTTTCCGTAAGCTCAGCTTCGCGGTAAAGTGGAATATAAGGGATGTTATCAGAAATAAGATCAGGACACTTACAGCCGTAGTAGGTATTACAGGCTGCTGCGTGCTCATAGTATGTGCACTCGGCATGCTTAATTCTATTGATAATTTTATAAAACTTCAGTTTGAGGATCTTTATAATTTTAATTATAAACTTACCTTAAATCAGGGATTAAACAGGGATGATGTAAACAGCCTTACTGATACATACGGCAGTTTTACATCCAAAACACTTGGTATAGAGATTAAAAACGCATCAGGTGAAAGGGAAGCAAATTCCGTATTTGTATATGATGCCGGAGACAAGATAAGATTTAAGGATAAAGATGACGAATTTATGGATATAAGCAGGGATGACGGAGTATATATCACGGTAAGACTTGCAGAAAACCTGAATCTGAAAGTAGGGGATACAATATCCTGGCATATATACGGCTCTAAAGAATTTTATGATTCAAAAATAGTAGGCTTTAACAGGGATCCGCAGTCGCAGATACTTACCGCGACGAGAGCTTATATCGAAAGCCTCGGGATAGAGTATATCCCGGATGCTATATATACTGATATGGACCTGTCCGGACAAAAGGATATAAAGAATGTAGAGGTTGTCCAGGATACGGAATCCATGAAAAAAGATATATCCGGAATGCTTGAGATGATGAGAAGCATGATCGTTATTATTATCTTTGTGGCAGTACTTCTGGGTATCATCATCATATACAGCATGAGTATACTTTCATACAGCGAGAAGCAGTACCAGTTCTCAACCTTAAAAGTACTTGGATTTGAAGACAGCAGGATCAGAAAGATATTCATCAAACAGAATAACTGGATAGCAGTTGCTGCCATTATCCTCGGACTTCCTTTAGGCAGGGCGCTCACGGGATTCCTCTTTACCATATGCCTTGAGGACACCTATGACTTCAGTACATATATCCATCCGTTGACATATCTTGTCGGAGCAGCAGGCACATTCATTGTATCGTTCGCCGTATCACTGTTCCTCGGCAGAAAGGTAAACAGCATCGACATGGTATCAAGCCTTAAGAGTAACGAATGATAAGGACTGACTTGAATTATAGCCAAGAGGACGATTTTGTCTGACATGAAAAATGTTAGTACGGATCGTCCTTTTTTATATAAAAAATTCTTGACTTTTTTTGGTTAGCGATGTATAACTAAACAAGAGTTAGCATAGCCTAACAAATGTTAGATAAAACGGTAAAAGTTTGATTACTATAAAGATTCACCGGGAGATGAATTAAAAAATGAGGGATAGGGCAAAGACGATTTCAAAAGAAGATTATCTGGAAGCAATCCTGGTATGTACAAAGAAACTCGGAGCATGCAGAGTAACGGATATAGCCGGACATATGGGGCATTCCAAGGCCAGTGTAAGTGTAGCACTTTCCAAGCTTGAAAACGAGGGGCTTATAGTTAAGGATGACTGGAGGATACTTCTTTCAGACAAAGGAAAAACAATCGCAGAAAAAGTATTGGAACGTCATCTGTTCTTCTTAAAATGGTTCGAGCATATCGGTATCGATACAGAGACTGCAAAAGAAGATGCCTGCCTTATAGAGCACGTGATATCTGACAGCACTTTTGAGAAAATACGGCAGTATATCACAGAGAATGATGAAGTACTGTTAGGTGCATATAACAAAAATTAGTTTTTTATTAACAGCCTTAGGGTGATATATTTTAATCATCGATACAATTATCATCAATTGATATTAAAGGAGGTTTCTATGAACTGGAAAAAATTATGTGCATTTGCAGGCGGCGCACTGTTTGGAACAGCAGGCGTAGCGATCCTTTCAAGTAAGGACGCTAAAAATGTTTATACTCATTGTACAGCTGCTGTACTTCGCGGAAAGGACAGTGTTATGAAGACTGCAGCCACCATTAAGGAAAACTGCGGTGATATACATGAAGATGCTGTAGATATCAATGAGAAGCGTTATGAAACAAAGAGAAAACAGGAATATGAGAAAGCCAAGGCAATAATAGAAGCATATGAAGAAGAGGATGCCGCAAAATCAGACGATAAAGCGGAATAAAGCCTATGAGATGCGTTATATTACATGAATCAAGCAGAAAGATCAGGATAAAAATCCCTTACCCGTATATGTCGATGCAAATGGCGGACCTAGTGGAATACTATATCCGCAGCATTGATGTGGTAAAAGAAGCTAAAGTGGATGAGAGAACCGGCAATGCGGTGATAACATTTGCCGGATCGTCGGAAAAGGACAAAAGTGCACTTTTTTCTGCACTGAAAAGTTTTGATCCCGGCGATGAAAGAATAAAAGCTCTTGTTCCCGAGAACACCGGCAGGGCGATGAACCGAAGGTATGAGGAAAAACTCTTGTTTTCCGTAACCGGGATGTTCTTAAGGAAAATCTTTCTCCCGACACCGATCGCGGCGGCAAGGGCCATAGCTAAGGGTATACCTTATATATTAAAGGGGATCGGGGCGTTGCGGAATGGAAGGCTGCAGGTAGAAACACTTGACGGTGTAGCTATAGCAGCATCTGTTTTACGAAAAGACTTTGATACAGCATCCTCTATTATGTTTCTGCTCAATATCGGAGAAACCCTTGAGGAATGGACCAGAAAAAAGTCGGTTAACGATCTGGCTCGTTCCATGTCACTTAATATAGACAAGGTATGGCTGAGAAGCGAAGGAAAAGAAGTTCAGGTCAGCATAAATCAGATCCTGGCCGGAGACCATATTGTGGTACGTAATTCCGATATCATCCCTCTTGACGGAAAGGTCATAGAAGGAGAGATGACGGTAAATCAGTCGGTTATGACCGGAGAATCGGAACCGGTGGTAAAGAGTCCCGGAGGCTATGTCTATGCAGGCACCGTCGTAGAAGAAGGAGAATGTCTGATAGAAGTCACAAAAACCGCCGGAAGCGGTAAGTTTGACCAGATAGTCAAAATGATAGAAGAATCGGAAAAACTGAAATCCGATACTGAAGCAAAAGCATATCGCCTGGCAGACAGACTTGTTCCGTACAGTTTACTTGGGGCGGGACTTACCTATCTGCTTACAAGGAACGTGACCAAAGCACTTTCGTTTCTGATGGTTGATTACTCATGTGCCATGAAGTTATCCATGCCGTTGGCGGTTCTGTCAGCCATAAAGGAATCTAGAGAACACCGGATATCCGTAAAGGGCGGCAAGTTCATGGAGGCAATAGCTGAGGCAGATACACTTGTTTTCGATAAAACAGGTACTCTTACCCATGCTACACCGACTCTTATGGATGTGGTAACCTTTGAAGGACGTGATCCTGACGAGATGCTGCGCATAGCAGCATGCCTCGAGGAGCACTATCCTCATTCGGTAGCCAATGCCATAGTTAAAGGTGCCAAGATCAAGGGCTTAGATCATGATGAGCTCCATTCCAAGGTGGAATACATAGTTGCTCATGGTATCAGCAGCTTTTTAGATGATGAAAGGGTAGTCATCGGAAGTTATCATTTTGTAATAGAAGATGAGAAATGCATCATACCCGAAGATGAAAAGTATAAACTGGATGATATAAACAGGGAATACTCACGGATATTTATGGCTATCGGAGGCAGACTTGCGGCAGTACTTTGCATATTCGATCCGCTAAGAGAAGAAGCGGCACAAGTCATAAAAGAACTGCATAACCTCGGATTTAAAAAGATATGCATGATGACCGGTGACAACAAAAAGAATGCCGAAGCAGTAGCAGCAAAACTCAGCCTTGATGAGTTCAGGGCAGAGGTCCTGCCCGAGGATAAAGCCGAATATGTCCGCATCGAACGCGCAAAAGGCCATAAGGTTGTAATGATAGGAGACGGTGTAAATGATACCCCTGCACTGTCCGAGGCAGATGTCGGGATAGCTATCATGGATGGAGCACCCATCGCACGAGAGATAGCGGATATAACCATAGCATCGGATGATCTTTGTGGGATTATCACGCTTCGCCGCATAAGTACAGCGCTTATGAAAAGGATAAAAGCCAACTACCGCTTTATACTGGGATTCAATTCGGCTCTTATCGCCGGCGGATTATTAGGAGTGATGAATCCTGCATCTTCAGCGCTGTTACATAACGGCTCTACCATACTTACGGGCTTAAAGAGCATGACAGACCTGTTACCTGACAAAAGGATGTAACAAAAATGACTATTTAAAAATGCCAATGGGAATTAATCCTGTTGGCTTTTTTTTATGAAATCTTTCCCTATAAAAAAAATACAAAATCCTTGACAATTTATAGTTAGCGGTGTATAACTATATATCGGTTAGCGAACGCTAACTAAAATAATTATAGTTACAGGAGGACTTATGAAATCATTATTTATCAAGATGACGGCAATATTCCTTGTACTTGTCATGAGTGTAAGCTCTGCGGATTTTGCTGTATTGGAAGTCAAGGCGGATGAAGCCGTCACAACGGAAGCAAATGCAACAGGAGAGGATTTCTTAAAAGAAGTTATCGGAGAATATGTGCCTCTCTTTATAGGCGGAATTTTTAATTCTGAGTATGATCATTACTGGCATGATTATTCGGCAGCCGTTGCCGGAGAATCTATGGCAGATATGTGCACAGTCATTCTGAAAAAAGCCATAGGTGCAACAACATACGGAGACGAAGCAGGTGAAGATTTCTTCTGCGGCTATACTGCAGATGTGGCTAAGATCGTATTCGGTGGAAACGATGGATCCAAGGTTACTTTTATAAAGAATAACGGAGAAAAGATCACCCATGATTATGTATTTGTAAAAAATGCATCAGCAACCGGTATTGTTGAAGGACAGGAGATGGGGTATGACGGATATCTCTACAAGAGTAAGGATGATAATAAGGATGAATTCGCCTATATCTTTATGTGTCCGGATACTCCTGAAGAGACTTATCACCTTGAATTCAGATATGGAAGCAGCGAAGAAGATATTCTTAAATTAACGGAAGGGAAATATAAGAACTGGCTTGCTGCAGGTTTCCCCGCTTCCGCGTTTGAAGACCCTAAGGAAACTCTGATCCAGCAGGTTATAGGACTTTTTGTGTATGAAAATCTCGTAGCTATGAGCGGTGAGGAAAGCAATGCCCAGAGGATCGGTATTTCAGGTACTTGGGATATGGATACTACTGCATTTAAGGATTATCCCGGATATGAAAATGCTTCGATGTACATCGAACTTGCAGATACCGGAACCGGCAGAAGCTTTGTAGATATGACCGGAAGTGGGAACTATATGCTTGCAAGCGAGTATCCTTTTTATACTTATGGAACCAAGGACACTGCTGGCGTTGAAAAAGGTGTATATCTTGTAATAAGTGAAGATGAAGGATTAAAGACAGCAACCTATGAGATATCCGAAAAAGACGGACAGAAGGTACTTACATTTAATTCTTCTGAGGGAGTACTCACATACTTCGGCCGCGATACTATAGCAGCCCCGAAGATTACAAAAGCAAAGGTAAAGAGTTCAAAGAAAATCTCTTTAAAGTGGACAAAGGTTGAAAATGCTGAAGGATATGAACTTGTATATTCTTCAAAGAGCAGTTTTAAGAAAGCAAGGACCAAGACCGTAACCGGTAAGAATTCAGCTAAGACAAAGAAGCTTAAGAGCAAAACTTACTATGTAAAGGTACGTGCATTTACTACAGACGATGCAGGAAACAAAGTATACGGTGATTTTTCTGATGTTAAGACTGTTATCGTGAAATAATATCCTGATATAGAATCTTCCTTAAATCATGAAAAAGGAGCGGCAAAAACAGCTGCTCCTTTTTTGAAAAAGATAACCGGAAAATATTGACAAAAAAATCAGCATATATATAATAAAGGCAGATAGTTAGGTACTGATAACTCACATTGTTATATGGAGATGATATATATGTCAATAGAAATATTAGAAGGAATTCTGATCCCGTTTTTAGGTACGACATTGGGTGCAGCATGTGTTTTCTTCCTTAAAGGAGAAATGAATGATAAACTAAAAAAAGCCATGGGCGGATTTGCCGCCGGAGTTATGATCTCCGCATCGTTTTTCAGTTTGCTTCTGCCTGCCATAGAGCAGTCCGAACATATGGGAAAGCTGGCATTTATACCTGCTATGGCAGGTTTTATCATCGGAATGCTGTTCCTTTTGTTTTTGGATATCATTATACCTCATATGCATCTGGATAAGAGCGAAGAGGGACCAAAGTCCGGTCTTAAGCGTACTACAAAGCTGGTGCTTGCAGTAACCTTACATAATCTCCCGGAAGGGATGGCAGTCGGAATCGTATATGCAGGGTGGAAGTACGGGAATAATGAGATAGCATTAAGCGGTGCTCTGGCGTTGGCTCTCGGTATCGCACTGCAGAATTTCCCTGAAGGAGCTATCGTATCCATGCCTTTGCTGGCTGAAGGTATGCCAAAATGGAAAACATTTATATATGGCACTCTGTCAGGCATAGTAGAGCCGATCGGTGCATTACTTACCATTTTTGCCGCAAGCTTCTTTTTGCCGATACTTCCATATCTTTTAAGTTTTGCGGCAGGTGCGATGTTTTATGTTGTGGTAGAAGAACTTATACCCGAAATGTCAGATGGCGAACATTCCAATATCGGTACAGTCTGCTTTGCAGTCGGGTTTGTAATGATGATGGCGCTTGATGTGGGATTGGGATAAAAAAGTTCTTGACAAACAGAATAACCGATGATATGATAACGGTGTTACGTAACAATGTTATGCAATATCGTTATTTGTTTTGTATGACTGATCTGTTAAAGGAATAACACAATGTTATGAAAAACAATATAGAATACGAAAAAAGAACGCTTTTGATAGAAGCAGCAAAAAAAGAGTTTAGGGAAAAAGGATATAACAAAGCATCATTAAGAAGTATATGCGCTAAAGCCGGAGTGACTACCGGAGCGTTATATTTCTTTTTCGAGAATAAAGCCGAGTTGTTTTCGGCTATAGTAGATGAGCCTGTTAAGGGATTGAAGAAAATGCTTATTGAGCATTTTAAAGAAGACAGGGAATATATGGAGCATCTTGATTCATTTGAAAATATGGAGATGGATCACAGTGATCTTTCAGATATGCTGGTGGAGTACTTATATAAGTATTATGATAGTTTCATTCTTTTGCTGACAGCTTCTGAAAATACGGTATATGTAAATTGTATCGATGAAATTGTGAAGCTGACGGAGACAGCGATGCCGGTCATGCTGTCCGGACTAAAAGGTTATACATACGATGAATACATGTCTCATTGGATGTCCCATATCACTGTAGATGCTTTTGTCAATGTGATAAAACATGAGACAGATGTAGAACAAGCAAAAATCAAGTTAAGAAAGATAATGAATTACCTGATCGAAGGCTGGGTACAGCTGGTATTTGTACCATTAAAGTGATCATCGATAAGTGTAAAAATAATTACTGTCATTTTGAGCGGGACTTCTTATTCCGTTCAATCTGACAGTAAAAAAATAACATTTACATAACAATGTTATGTAAAATATTCAATAAAAACCCGTTATAAGCGGATTACAAGGAAGGAGCATAAAAATGTACTTAGAAGTAAAAAATGTAAAAAAGAGTTACGGACAGGACGGCAGCTATATACAGGTGCTTAAAGGGGTCAATACCGGCGTGGAAAAGGGACAGATGTGTGTAATACAGGGCACCAGCGGTTCAGGCAAATCAACACTTCTTAACTGCATAGGCGGTCTTGACAATATGGATTCCGGTTCCGTAAAGGTAGATGGAAATGAGATATTCGGTCTTAGTCCTAAAAAGCTTGCCGATTACAGAAGGGAAAGCCTGGGTTTTATATTCCAGTTTTATAATCTTGTACCTAATCTCACAGTAAAAGAAAATATCAGGATATGTGAATATATCTCTCAGAATCCTCTGAATATGGATGAACTGCTTGATACGCTCGGTCTTACCGAACATCAGAATAAGTTCCCGGCACAGCTTTCCGGCGGACAGCAGCAGAGATGTGCAATAGCAAGAGCATTGATCAAGAATCCGAAACTCCTGCTGTGTGATGAACCTACCGGTGCACTTGATTCGAAGACATCAAGGGATATCCTTATGTTACTGGAAAAAATTAATGCAAAGTATAATACCACTATGTTGATAGTGACACATAACAATTCAATAAAAAATATGGTTCACAAGGTTATCTTTTTAAAAGACGGTCTCATCACAAAGGATTACTTAAATGAAACAAGAGTGCCTGCAGCTGAACTGGAGGATTTATAATGAACAGTGTATTAAATAAAAGAATCCTTCGGGATTTAAGATCAAATTTCGGAAGATATCTGGCCCTGATGTTTATGATCATCCTGGGTGTATATCTGGTAGTAAGCATTGTAGGAGCTTCCGAACTTGTCCTTATAGGTACAGAGGACGCAAAAAGCACAAACATGGTTGAGGACGGACAGTTTTCGGTATTTATCCCCTTAACAGACAGTGAGCTGGATACCCTGTCCGATAAAGGTACCGTTATTGAAAAGATGTTCAGCTTTGACGCGGAAAGTGTGAACGGTTCGGTTTTAAGAGTTTTTAAAAACAGAGAAAATATCGATCTGATAATGCTGGATAGCGGCAGGCTTGCCGGCAGTATCAACGAGGCGGTAATAGAAAAAAATTATGCAGCGGTCAACGATATAAAAACCGGAGATACTATTTCGGTTTCCAGCACGAATATTACTGTTACAGGTATCGGTTCTGTCCCTGATTATGATGCTGCACTTAAAACTTTTGCAAGTCCTGCGGTGGATTCTGAGACATTCGGAGTATTGTTTGTGACAGAAGATACATATGATAAGCTTCTGGAAGCCACAGGCAAAACGGAAAGTTACACATATGCTTTCAGACTTGGAAATGAGACTGCAGATGAATTAAAAGAGAGGATCCAAAACCTCGACTTTGATTATGAGAAGGTAGAAGATGAGTATTTCCGCGAGACCATAGGAGAAGCACTTGACAGGAAAAATGAGTTTACGGATGCTGTAGATAAGTTAAAGGAAGGTACGGAAAAAGTTAAGGAAGGAGCCGAAAAACTAAAGAACGGCCTTATCGCTTACGGAATGGATGACGGAGGGCTGTATGACGGTACGGTAGAACTCGATGATGGCATGCAGGAGTTTAAAGCCGAAACGGAAGACTTGATCGACGAGGTATTTGAAGTAAAACTTGATAATCTGACAGGATTTGTAAAGGCAGAGGAAAACCTTAGGATTGCGGCCGCAGCCGGAGATGTCATTATGGACAAGCGCGTAGGGCTGGTAGCCGGAGTTATAGTACTTATACTGTTCGCATATGTTATTTCGGTATTTATAGTACACCAGATAGAAGGAGAGCAGAGTGTTATCGGTGCACTGTATTCCATGGGTGTAAAGAAGAGTAATCTGCTGAGACACTATGTCACATTGCCGACCATTCTGTCGTTTTTAGCGGGCGGTATCGGGTGCATAATTGCATACAGTCCGATAGGCATAAAGATGATGGCACAGAGTACCTATGATTACTTCTCCATACCTGAATTTGATATGGTATATCCTCCGTATCTTATATTATACGGACTGGTACTTCCGCCGGTTATTTCTCTTATAGTAAATCTGATCACCATAAACGGAAAGCTTTCAAAGACAGCACTTGCACTTTTAAGGAATGAGCAGAACAACGGGAAACTCAAAACATATAATCTGAAGATAAAGAGCTTTACCAAGCTGTTTGCTGTAAGACAGCTCCTAAGGGAGTCAAGGTCGGCACTTATTATCCTTATAGGCATGCTGATAACACTTATGGTTATCATACTGGGTGTTAATACATATGTATTGTGTGCGAACGTAAGGGATGATAATGTAAGAGACACAAAGTATAACTATATGTACCTTTTAAAGTACCCGATGAAACCTGAAAGTGTCCCTGAAGGAGCCGAAGCGACATATCTGAAAAGCCTGTCGATAGACTGTGAAGGTTACAATCAGGATGTATCTGTAATAGGTATCAATGATTCAAGCAGATATTTCGATGCCAATCCCGAAAAGGGAAAGAACAAGGCGGTAATCAATACTTCACTTGTGCAAAGATATGGGTATAAAGTGGGAGACAAGATTACAGTTGAAGACAGGACCATGGATCTGAATTACACTTTTACCATTACAGGTATAAGTGATTATTCGGTGGGATTTACTGTATTCATGGATCTGGATTCCATGAGAGAGTTGTTTGGCGAAGACGATGATTATATCAATGTCCTTTATTCAGACGAAAAACTTGATATAGAAGAGGGCAGGTTATACTCTGTAACGACAAAGCAGGATATAGAACATTCCTCGGCTGTATTCCTCGATATCATGATGTCGCTAACGGTTACTCTGATTTCTGCAGGCATTGTGATCTGCTGCGTTGTAATGTACCTGATGATGGCAGTAATGATCGACAGATCGGCCATGGGTATCTCGCTTATCAAAATATTCGGATACCGGTCAAACGAAGTGAGGAAGCTGTATCTTAACGGAAATACCGCTATAGTTGCCATAGGCGGTATAATAGCCATTCCTCTTGCAAAACTGATAATTGATTCGATATATCCCTCGTTCATAGCAAATGTAGCCTGCTCAATGAATCTTCATTATCCCTGGATACTTTATGGCGGTATATATATAGGATTGTTACTTATATACTTTGCGGTAAATGCACTTTTATTAAGAAAGATCAACAGGATCACACCTGCAGAGGTATTAAAAGACAGGGAATAAAAAAATATAAAAACAGTATTGACAATCGTAAGAGAACAGTGTATACTAACGCATGTTAGTGAACGCTGTTCTCTTTTTATTTACTTCACAAGTTAGCAAACGCTAACTTGTGATAACTAAAAAAATATAAAATGAAAGGAAAAGGCAGCCATAGTGCTGCTAAGAAAGAAAATGTTTGTAGAAGTTAAGAATTTGAAAAAAGATTACGGTACGGGTGAAAACATTATTCATGTACTTAAAGGACTGAATTTTCAATTGGAAAAGGGTGAGATATGCACCGTGCTCGGGCCTTCAGGAGCAGGTAAATCCACATTGTTAAACCTGATAGGAGGTATAGATACTCTTACATCAGGAGAGATAAGAATAGCCGGAAAGCTCATTGAACTTGATGATAAAGACGGTCTGCTGGAATACAGACGTGATCATCTTGGTTTTGTATTTCAGTTTTATAATCTGATCCCAGATCTTACGGTAAAGGAAAATATTGAAGTATGCGGTTTCCTCGGGAAAAATAATCTTGATATAAATAAGCTCCTTTCTGACCTGGGGTTAAAAGAGCACCAGAATAAGTTCCCCCGTCAGCTTTCGGGAGGACAGCAGCAACGGACATCCATAGGAAGGGCTCTTATCAAAGCCCCGACACTGCTTCTGTGCGATGAACCTACGGGAGCTCTGGATTATGAGACATCTAAAGAGATACTTGAACTCCTTGAAAGAGTAAACCATGAGTATAATACCACGATCCTGATCGTTACACATAATGAGGCGATAAGCCATATGTCCGATCGTATCATTCATTTGAAAGACGGACGCATAACCAATAACCTGGTAAATCCCCGAAAGACCGCTGCCAGGGATCTTACATGGTAGGTCGGACGGGAGGTGGATCGCATGAAGAACATATTAAGAAAAAGACTTCCCAGATTTTTCAAAAGGAATCTGGGAATATATATGGGAATGTCACTGTTTATCATAATGGCAGTGGTATTCTGCACATCATATATCACAGCCAACAAAAGTGCACGCGCCACATATAATAAGATGGCAGATGAAAACCGCATGGAAGACGGATTTTTTATTTTGGGGATGAAAGCGGACGCATCGGATATAGAAAGACTTTTGGGTGATGATACGGAGATCGCATATGCACCTTATATTGACCTTGAATCCGATAAAGACACGGAAATACGTGTATATAAGAACCGGACCGATATTGATATCCCATTTGTTCTTGAAGGCAGTCTTCCGAAATCTGATAAAGAGATTGCTATAGAACGTCTTTTTGCGGAAGCACAGTCGTATAGTAAAGGTGACCATATCATGGTCGGCGGGGAATACCTTACCGTATCCGGCATAATAGGTTTGCCGGATTATGTCATAAGTCTGAAATCCACGGGCGATCTTCTTGCAGACCGTAAAGTATTCGGCGTAGCGATAGTAGGAGACGGATTTTTTGACGGGCTTGATGAAAGCAAGATGACATATCAATACATATATAAATTTAACGGGACTCCTGACAGTGAAGAGATTAACCGGAAAAACCGGGACATAGTCAAAAAGCTGGGAGAGAATTATTTCCTCACGGATTTCTGTGCAATTGCCGACAACACCAGAAACAACAGTGTTGTTTCCAAAATGGAAATGAATATAAATACCGCTTCGTATTTTATGATATTTGCCATGCTGATAGCTGCATTCCTGTTTGCATTGGTATCAATACACACTTTTGAAGAGGAGTGTTCATTTGTTGGAGTTCTTATAGCTACGGGGTATAAAAAGGGAGCAATCTTAAAACATTATCTGACAATACCTTTCTGGGATACGTTTTTTAGCTCGGGAATAGGGCTCTTATTAGGTCTGACTGTAGTATATAAGATCCCGGCAGGAAGCACATATAACTATAACGGTCTTCCAGAACTTGAGTATCATCTGGACCCGATGCTGTTTGTACTGATGATGGGCGGACCGGTGCTGGCTGTGACAGTGATCAACATGGCAGTATTCTTAAAAAAGCTTAACCTGACGCCGTTAAAGCTTATACGAAAGGATATCGGGAAAGAGAAAAAGGTGAAGACAGCACGTGAAATGAAGAATGTCGGATTCTTAAACCGTTTCCGTTTACGTACTTTTTTACGTAATAAAGGCAAATATATTTCTCTTGTAATAGGTGTGTTCCTGGCAGGATTATTGGTAATGTTCGGTCTCGGCATGAGCTCTTCCTTTGACGATTACATCGATACTCTTCCTGAGAGTGCGATAGCCTCGTACCAATATGTTTTGAAGGCTCCTTTGCAGGACGGCATCATTCCGGAATCTGCGGAGAAAGATACCATCAGCAGCTATGAAATAGCTTATAAAAACAGGATGCTTGCGGTCAATGTGATCGGAATAAGCAGTGATACGTGTTATCTTAAGGATATAAATGTAAAATCCCTTAAAGAAAATGAGATCATCATATCCAATATAATGGCGGAAAAGCTCGGCATACATAAAGGTGATGTAATAGAGATTGACAATAAACTGACATTGCACAACTGGAAGCCTACCGTAGTTGAGATAATTGACTTTAACCTCGGTATATATGCATTTACAACACAGGATATCCTCAACTTAAATCTTCAGAAAGAACCGGGCTATTACAATGTGGTTTTTTCAGACAATGAGATAACCGGTATTGATGAAAGAATGATTGCAGGCAGTCTTACCAAAGATAAAATAGCTGACAGTGCCCGCCAGATGAAAACTCTTATGGCATCCCTTATCGTTATGCTCACATTTGTCGGTATTGTATGTTATATTATCGTAATGTTTATGCTGACTAAGATGGTAATAGATAAAAATGCGCTCAATATATCGTTGTTAAAGGTATTCGGATACAAGAATAAAGAAGTTAATAAACTGTACCTGTCCCAGACAGAAGTGATCATTATTTTGTCTGTGATAATATTCATACCATTGCAGTATCTTTTGATGACAAGGCTATGGCCCAATATGCTCTCATCAATGAGCGGGTACTTCTTTTTTAAGATCAATCCGGTTGTTATTGCAGCGATAGTGATCCTCGGTACAGTCAGCTGCCTTGTTACTAACATGATACATGTAAGGCATGTTCGTAATATAGAGATGACGGAAGCACTTAAAAACAGGGAATAAGAAAGTGTGCCATATGGAGTAAAAAGTTATTTACAGAGTAGACAAGATCAAAGAAATGGACATTCCTTGTTGCAGGTTATTCTGGCAGTGATTAGTATTGTAAAACAAAAGAAAAAAGGCTGTGGTTGCGGTTGCGGATGCAGTGGCTGCAGCGGGTGCGCTGGCCGTGAGAACAAAAATAATCCTAAGGACAATAGAATAGACTAAGATTTGGAGCTATGTATCCGTTAAAAGATACATAGCTTTTTATCCCTAAATAAAAAAATTAATTTATGAGTTGATTTATCCTTTGAAAAATGATATAAATAGTTAGCGTGGGCTAATTCAAAGGAGAATCAATATATATGATAAAAAAACTGTCATATCAAACAGCGTTATTATGTGGCTGCATCGGGGCATTGCTTACATTGATTGGAGATATACTGATCGGTGCAAACCCTGCCTGTAATATTACAACCGGGGTTGCTATGTTGGACATGTTTGTCGGAGCTGCAAAAAACTCTGATCTCAGAATGGCAATCGGAGGTTTGATCGGTGCTATTGGGATACCGATTACCGGAATAGGATATATGCAGATATACCGTCATTTTAAAGATCATAAGGGTATAATGCCTAAAGTATATCAAATATCAACATTTGCATATATGACTTTGGCAGGGGCAGGTGTACATCTTCCGTGTGCTGTGATTCCACTGCTTTACAAATGGATTGCAGGGACTGATGAGCAGCTTGCCATACAGGTAGCTGAAAAATATGCAAATTATTTCATGATGCCGTTGATGGTGATTTTCGGATGCTTACTCCTAGCAGCACTCGTTTATCAGACGATCATTATTCTGAAAGGTAAAACATCATTTTCAAAACGTGCAGCCTTGTATAATATGGCTATTGGTGTAGTGATATCTTATATTCTTGCTGCTGTGATAGGCGATAATATTATTGGAAACGCTATCGGCACAGGTGCGATCAGCATTGGTCACCTGTATATGTTTATGATGTTTATGATAGACAGGCCCAAAGATTGACAAAAGTGGATAAACGGATAAATCGGAAGCTAATCGGATATCGGAGCTTCAGCTCATATTGGACTGAAGCTCCGATATCCGATTAAGGCTATACGAGTATTCTTGTTTTTAAAAAACTTAAATATGGATGGTATATATTGCCATGATGACGATTCCCAAGAATCTTAACTTTTACATCATCTGCAATGTTGGCTATAATGGATTTTTCGAGTTCATCCCTATAGCCAATTTCACACATTCATATGCTCCGTTATAATCGCCGTTCTTTTTCATAACATTTATGCGATCACACATATGAATAATCAGTTCCTTATCATATATAAACCTGTCTATCATTGCGTTTGCTTTTTGATCGGTATCACATTCAAAGGTTCCGTCGCCTGCTTCCTGTGAACATACAGCACCGTATACTTCATGCCCTCCAATATGTTTCATAAACAGCTTCGGGATAGGATAATATGCGAGTTCACTGGGTTTTGTTATCAATACATCACTTTCAGGTATAAGCAGATTCGTAGCATATACTGCATTAAAAATATCAGGATCATAAATGGCGGTTATTCCTTTGGCGTTTCCTGTTCTTATAGACTTTACATATGCTTTTAAGCCCTCATAATCATCAAAGAATTTATTTACCTTTATGTCTCCCAGAGCTTTCTGCATCTTTTCATATACATCCTTATGATCACCGAAGTTGATAAAAACAGCTGCTTTTCCACTTCTTACCAAAGGAATCAGATGCTTTACCATAGACAGGAACTGGTCAAATCCGGCTCCGGCACCGCCTACCGTCATTAGGAATCTCATCGGAGCATTTTCGTTAGCTCTTTTTACTCTTAATGCATTATCCTCCTCTAAGTTTACGAGCAGCTCATGATCCACATATCTTCCTACCATCTTCAGATCTTTTTCGGGCATTCCTTTAAGATCTTTCTTTGAAAAACCGTTCATCATCTTGTAACCCAGATATGCGAAAGGAGTCTGCACGGTATGAATAGCACCTTCGGAAAGATGAAGCGCCATAGCCCAGTTGTCGGGGATGGCATTTACCACATGTGTCATCCCGGCATGGATCGCAGCCTGGCTCGGCCAAACATGAGTAGCTATATACGGAACATCCTTAGGCAATGCATTTAGTATCGGCTTAAGAAGTTCGGCATTTTTCTGGTCCTTTGCATTATATGTAATCTGACGGAACCCCTCCTTGTTCAGCGGCTCCCATACAAAATGATTAAACACATGCGACTTCTGTGATATGCGTGACGCAAGCGAATACATATCATTCTGTTCACGTATCATTTTTGAACCGGTGGCATCAAAACCTGCAAGATCCAACCAATACGGAGTATAGCCCAGTGCCTTTGCACAGGAAGCCATAGCTATGCTTATACGGTAATGGCCAAATCCCATCCTGATATTACCGACCACAAGAGGATTATCCGCTAAGCTGAAAACTTCTCCGGTATTGTAACCGTCGTCTTCTTTTAAAACCAGTTTTTTTACGCCGATATTATCAAGAGCAGGTACATCTGTCACATCAAAGCTGTATTTTTTATCTGAATCATCACCATATTTATCAATGTATTTCTGTTTAGATTTTTCTGCTTTTGTTACAGTCTTACTGTCTATCTTATTTCCAAATATTACCTTTGTATGATCTGCGTCTTTATCTTTTCTTACACGTCTCTGCTTTTCCAGCATTGTACCTTTTTGCGGATCATAGATAATGATGCGGTTTTTCCCGTTTAGTTCAAATTCTATAAATATACATTTGCTTTTCCTGGTATAAGATATCAGTCTGCCATTTTTAAAGATAGCGAGTGCATCCTCCAGTATTTTTTTCTTATCATCGTCGTATTCCGCAATATTATCCGATGTCATAAGAAGAGAGCCAAACAAAGCATTTATTTTCGTAAGTGCTTTTCTCTGTTCTAATGAGAGCTTTATATTATCATCACGCAGTAGGAACACATCGGGATCATTCATAAACATATGTCCATCCAGCATGCTCCTGAAAATGGTATTTTGAAGCGTAACCTTGGTTGAAACTCTTTCCGGGTGGAACATCCTCATATATAAAGCATCATTAAAGGACAGGGATACATCCGGTCCTATACGGCAGAAATCAAATTTCCCGTTTGCATTTGAAAGTGTTGCTCCGCATCCGAGTATCAGAGCATCACCCAATTCCTCCCGGAGCAGTGAGTATGCATATTCTGATGTCTCACTTTTAGTCTTTCCGTGGATAGGACAGAGATTTACAGCATAGAGGAAATCAAGTTTAAAGAAATCAAACCCAAGTTCCTTATGAAATCTAAGCGACTCCCTGACGTACTTAACAGCGTCTTCGTTATTTAGGTCAAGCGGCATAAAACCGCTCCAATTGCTTCCGGCATAAATGTTGTTCCCATCAGGATCTTTTGCAATCCATTCCGGATGCTCTTTGGCAACTGCTGATTCTGTTTCAGCCACGAAAGGAGCCAGCCATATTCCGGCCTTCATACCCTTGTCATGTATCTTTTTAACTATACCCTGGAGCCCGTCCGGGAACTTATCGGCATCTATATCCATCCAGTCCCCAACTTTGGTCTCATAACCATCATCTATCTGGAACAGATTGAATCTATCATCGGATTTTCCCAAAGCATCCGATATCAGTTCTTCATTTATATCCTGATAATGATTGTACCATGAAGTATATCCGAATAATTTTTCTTTTGTCCTGGGACTAAACCGATCAAAATATTCTTTTCCGTCCGGCAGGATAACAAAGTCAAACAAGGTATAGCTTTCACCGCTTTGAAGTTTTCTGCCTTCTATGTCACTTTGCAGCCGGATCAGGTTTTTACCTTCATCAAACCATATGAGAAGGTATGCGTTTTTGAAGTTCATATTACCAATAAACACAGGGTTTTCTCCCTTGATGTAGGAAAAATCAAAACCCAGATGTGTTCCCACAGGCATATCCCAAAATGCCTGTGAACCATAAGACTTAAACTTATACTTTTCCACTACATTTTTAGGTCTGTTATTCAGATTATTAAGGTATTCGCCTATGGCAAATTCTTTAGTTTCCGTCCATGACTGGTATCCGTTTGCCATTATCAGGTCATCGGGATTAAAATATTTCTTTAAAGATACGTCGGCGTCTATTAACTCTATATCCTGGAAAGCTGTAACAGTAACAGTTCTTCTGTTCTTAGATCTTTTTTCTTCTATTACCACATTCGCATCAGAGGTCCTGGTAGCCACCCGGGTTCCATGAACGGAATATTTCAGATTTATCATTAGTGTTTACCTCCCCTCGTTTTCTTTATGTGCCTTCTCTATAGTTCCCATAACATTTTTCTCGTCGTAGAAAAGTATGATAGCCATAGCTATGATGCAGAGGGCCAGTGCGATCACAAGACTTATACGATATCCGGTTCCGGTGTTTTTAAGTATTTCAACTCCGGCCTCATTTGTCTCGGTATATTGCCCGACTACAGCAAGAGAAGTAAATATGATCATCGCGATAGACTGGCCCAGTTTAAATGCAAAGGTTCTGGCTGCATAGAACATCGCATCCCTGTTTTCACCGGTATTTATGCAGTCACTTTCTGCTATATCAGCAACTATAGCCTGGGGTATGACACCCAGGATAGAGAGCGGAACTCCGACGAGGACACAGATGATAAAGCCATATACCTGATTGGGTATAAATGAAACTTTTCCTGCGAATGCCGAAACAAAAAATGCGAATCCAAACAGGGCAAATCCCCATACCAGCAGTTTTTTCTTGCCGAATTTACGGGACAAAATATTTACTATGGGATAGCAAATGAATGTCACAAAGGTCATGAAGATGAAAAGCACCATATAATTATCAAGTGCCAGGAGGTTTTCAACATAGTAGATAAAACCGGTATTGAATATAGTTATACCGATCCAGTATATGATATCCGAAAGAACAAAGACTCTGAAATGCTTGTTTTTAAAGGTCTTTGCCAAAGATTTAAATGCGTTTTCCTTTACAGGAGGAGTAGTGTCATAATCGGTTTCTTTTATGATAAACGCAGGAAGCAGCATACAGATAAGAGCTATGCCGGCAAGCACTGCAAGTACCAGACGGGCACTGAAATAGTAATCCCATCCGGTGGCGTTTGCAACAGCTTCCCATATCATCTTACCGGAAAAAGCAATACCTGTACCCACTATATAAGTCAGGGAAATATATGTAGAAATATCCATTCTGTCTTTCTGATTCCTGCCAAGCACAGGGATCAATGCGTTGTAAGGAGTACAGTATGCGGTCATAAATATATAGAACAATATCATGGTCACTGCAAGCCATATGATATTCGCTACGGATTCCCCTCGTACCGGACAGCAGAAAATCAAAACTGTAAGCAATGCAAAAGGAAATGCGGAGTATCTCATGAAAGGTATACGTTTACCGAGTTTGCTACTGCAGTTATCCGACATACTTGCTATCCATGGGTCAGTCACTGCATCCACAACTCTGCCGCAGGCGGTGATAAGACCTATGACTGTCAACCCGATAAACGTGGCACTTGTCACGAATGTGATGATACCATTTTCAGTGGAATCAGGAAGATAGAAATTGACAAGCAGATTTGCTATGATTCCTGCCAGTATAGACCACCCCATCTGTCCTACTGCGAAAATCCACTTGATTTTACCCGATACATGCTTCATAGACACCTTCTTTCCGAAAAACATGTGGTAACACATATTATTTCTACTATAAGTAATGAATCAAAAGGTTTTACCCCTATTAATATATTTATCGGATATTTTAGTAAAAAACTTAACTTGGCGAGATAATTTTGCGCCAATTGCGTCAATTGATTATATAAACACTTTATCATTATCTTGGACTTGACGGGGTAAAAAGAAAGGTGAGATTACAAGATAATACGGCTTTGAGGTCTTGATAATACATATCATTTTGTGTTGGTATAAGTTTAACTTTTTACTAATTATTTATTTAAAGTGTGTCATATGGAGTAAAAAGGAAAAAATAGAGTAGACAAAACAAAAAACTGATGTTATTATTAGCCTCGGCTAACTCAAAAAGGATATGTAAATAATTACATGTCGATAAGCCCCAAAATGTTTATAGGAAAATTATGGAAAAATACTTAAAAGGAAATATAAAGAACAAAAATGATTATTCGGATACATCCGGCAAAGCATATGTGTATTCGATCAGAATCTGGGATGGAGTATTTATCTCGGCAAACTGTATTTACAAAGAGGAGATCATTCATAAGGGATCTTCGAAGTATGAAATGATATTTATAAACTGCTGTCTTGATGGGCGATGTGAAGTTCATTTCCCGGATGACTCCTATGGGTATGTTGAAAAAGGAATGCTAAGTATAGATACAATGCTGCCCAAGGAAGGATATTTTTACCCCGGTAAAAAATACGAAGGGTTTGAATTTGTGATAATTCCTGAACTGGCTGCAAAGTGTCCGCTGAATGATTTTGGACTGGGGGAGAATACACTTTCTTCGTATATCGTAAACGGCAAGGGATTTATGGGCACCATGTCAGAAACTTTGATGACCCTTTGTGATAAGTTATATAAATGTATTTTGGGTGATAACACTTCATTAGAAGAACTCCGTTTTTATACCCTTGAATTTCTTTCTATGATAAAAAAGGGTGAAACCAAGAAGCATATCAGCAAAAGGTATGTTACAAAAGGACAGCGCCATATAGCAAATGCTACCGAGAAAATGATCACCAAGGATATCTCGGAGCATATAAATATATCTTCGATAGCCGAGTCACTTGGACTTGCTGACAGTACGGTAAAAAAATACTTTGAGGCTGTTTACGGAGTAACAATCTCGGAATATTTAAAGAACCGAAGGATGGCTCTGGCAGAAAAACTGTTATCGGAATCGAAGGAAAGCGTAGGTACTATAGCAGGCATGTGTGGGTATATTAATCAGGCAAAATTTGGCGCGGTATTTAAGGCTCATACGGGCAGTACACCATTGGAATACCGGAGATTGAAAAAAATAATTTAACATAAAGGAGATGCAAACTGATGGTTTTGACAGAAGCAAAAGAAGGGATGACAGGACGCATACGTTCCGTAGGAGGTACTCCAGAGTACCAGAGGAGGATAACATCTGTCGGACTTACCCCGGGATGTGTATTTAATGTTATACAGAACAGGACAAAACAGCCCGTACTGATCTATGCAAGGAATACACAGATCGCTCTTGACAGAAGTGATTGCGAAAAGATTGAGACGGAGGTAGTATCATGAGTTCCGCTATAGCATTGCTCGGACAGCCTAATTCGGGAAAATCAACATTATTTAATGCTCTTACCGGAGCACATCAGCATGTAGGTAACTGGCCCGGAAAAACTGTTGAAAAAAATGAAGGCAGCTTTGATTACGAGGGCAAAAAAATAAAGGTTATCGATCTTCCGGGTACATACAGTCTTGCAGCTAACTCTGATGAGGAGATTGTAACCCGTGATTATATCGCCGGTCAGGAGGCAGACACCGTATGCATATTAGCCGATTCGTCGCAGCTTGAAAGAAGCCTGTTCATGCTGGCTGATTATGCAGGTATAAGAGTACCCGCACTTTTACTGCTGAATATGATGGATGTAGCAAAAGTTCAGGGTAAGAACATTGATGCAAAGAAAATATCAAAAAAGCTTGGCATAAGTGTAATCCCGTTTGTAGCACAGGATAAAAAGAATTATAGTGAGTTTTTGTCAACTGTTTCAGCAAAGCAGAAAGCTTATCCTGATTACTCTGTATTGGAAGAGGAGTATAAAAAGGAGTTTGGAGAGACATATGCAGATGTATGCCGTATCCTGCCTGAAAACGGAATAGGAGTATACAGTCCATGTTGGCTGTTTGCTAAACTTGTTGAAAAAGATCCCGTTGCGATGCAGTTGGTAGAAGACAAGATCGGTTCCGAAAAATACTCTGAACTTAATAAGATATTATCAGGCATAAAGGATGGTTCATCGAGAACAGGCAGCTGTAAGTTTGCATGGATCGATGCCATTCTTGAGGGTTCGGTTAAGGATAGCGGATCAGGGCTTTTAAGAAGTAAGTTTGACCGTATAGCTACATCAAAACGATGGGGCAAGCCTCTAGCCATAGCGATCATGTTGGGGGCATTGATCCTTTCGATCATATTCGGAATCCCGTTCATGATGCTCGGATCATACATTCCGGGATTGGCTGCTCCGGTTGCGGATGCACTGCTTGAAGCGGGAGCACATCCGCTCCTTGTAACTGTTCTCTGTGATGGTATCTGGACTGCAGTAGGATTTGCGCTTGCTATGAGCGGATATATATTTGGTGCATCCATAGCATTCGGACTTTTGGAAGAAGTAGGTTACATGGCTCGTATTTCGTATGTGTTCGATAATACTATGCGCAAACTCGGTCTTCATGGAAAGGCTGTAATGCCTTTTATCTGTTCATTTGGCTGTAACATTGCCGGCAGCTCCGGTACCAGAGTACTTGATACATGGTCTCAGAGGATGACAGCTATAGCTCTCTCATGGGTTGTTCCCTGCGGCTCGACATGGGGAGTTGTAGGGTTGATAGGCTCTGTATTCTTCGGCCCCGGAGTTATCGTTATCATACTGCTGATGTTTGCGATCTCTGCACTCCATTTATTTATCACGTCAAAAGTTTTCGGCAGGAAACTTTTAAAGCCTTCTGACAGGACCGGTATCATTATGGAGCTTCCTCCTTATCATAAGCCCAGATGGGGAGCACTTGTAAAGCATGGTCTTATCAAGATGAAGGAGGCTTTAAAACGCGCACTTATTGTTATAACACTTATATCAATAGTTTTGTCATTGCTTTCATATTCAGAGTCGGGAGACTTTACAGAGAGTATACTCGGCAGGATAGGAGAGGCTATAGAGCCCGTAACCATGTTCTTTGGTCTTCGCTGCCAGACATTTATAGCATGGATCGGATCAATGATGGCAAAAGAAGGAGCTCTTGGTGTATTGGCATCAACCTTCAGTCATGATTCAGGTGTAATGCATGCACTTGCGACCATGAAGAGTAATCCGGTGGATAATACTGCATTGGCAGATATCTTAAAAACAGCACTTACTAAGCCCGAAGCACTTGCGTTCTTGTTCGCATTTTACTTTAACATGCCTTGCTTGATGGCCTTAAGCGCAACATTACATGAGACAAGATCAAAGAAATGGACGTTCCTTGTTGCCGGTTATTATGTTGTAATGTCACTATTGATAGCAGCTATAGTATATCATGTTGCATGTCTTATCTTCTAAGAAAGGCAAGGTTTAATACAGAAAATGCCAATTAACATAATATTGATTGTTATTATTGCGGTGATTGTCGTACTTGCTGTGATAGGTGCGGTAAAACATAAGAAAAAAGGCTGTGGATGTGGTTGCGGATGCAGTGGGTGCAGTGGATGTACAGACCGTGATACTCGGGATGTGTAAGTCTGTCAGGAAATCCTGATATAATGTCTTTCATAAAAGAAAAGGTTAAGAAAAAATAAAACATATGTAATTAAACCAGATCTGATTTTGATTAGATCTGGTTTTTCTTGATTTTTTGAGAAAAAAATGCTATAAATAGTTAGCGGGGGCTAATTGAATAAATTAATAATAAATAGGAGAGTTTGAAAAGTGATAAAGACAGTAATCGTTGCACTGGTTTTGTGTGTGATAGAAATTCTTGTTATTGTTATAGCCAGTCCTATGGCAAAATCTTCCGTGGTGTTAAGGTTTCTGCCGGAAGATGTTAGGAATGCCGCAAAAAATCATGTTGATCCGCCAAAAAGCAAGCAGATGATCGCACATTTTCTCCTTGCCTTTTTCCTGATAGCTATGATAGCTGGAATGGTTTTTGTTGGCCTGGATGGCATACGAAATGAGATAGGGTATTGGGTACTGACACTAAGATTTATAGTCATGCTTTATATAATGAAGGTTTTTGATATTGTTGTTCAGGATCAATGGCTTGTTATGACGGTTGGATATTTTAAGAAGATATTCCCTGAAACAAGCGACTGTGAAGGGTGGAAAAATCGTGGTTTTAATAACAAGAATCAGATTATCAGAATTGTTGCATATCCGTTTCTTTGTATGATGACTGCAGGAATATTTATGCTGCTAAAATGAAACTCGGAGAGTATAAAAATTATGAGTTCAAGAAAATTTACAACGATACAGAAAACTTGCGGTTGGAAGCAGGTATACCTGCTGATGACAGAACAGATAGGTGTAGATAGAACAGAAGTATTATTTGACAAAGCTTCCGAACTTTATAGGGAATACCAAGAGAGGTATAAAAATGAGAAGGGAATAAGAAAAGGCCACATTATGGGGGCGGCGTCAGCTGCAGCATTATATTTCCCTCTTTCCGAAATCGTGGAAAAAAAGGAAGCGATAGATATTATAGCGGAAGCCATGAAGCCGGTCTCAGTTGCCAAGCATAACAAGATTGAAAAGTTCCCTTCAGCCCTATTTATGAGAATAGCCGGGATGATCACAAAAAAAATATTCAGCGAAAAAGCCGGATTTAAGAGAAGGTGGCATTGCAACACCAATAAAGAAAAACGCTATGATCTTTTAACCTGCCCATATGTCGAGACTCTGAATGCAATAGGTTGTCCGGAGGTCTGCCCTGCCATATGCATTCAGGATGACATATCGTTCGGCAATATGAAGAACGGGGTTATCTTTGAACGTAAGGGAACGCTTGGCAGGGGAGATGATTGCTGTGATTTTTGTTTTAGGGTGAAAGGTAAAAATTGATATTTTTCTCATTAAATAATTTTACCCTTAAACTTTCTTGCCGTTTTGCTCTTGTCTGCTACATACCAATAGTCACAGGAATCGCTGCCTAACGCACAGGTATGTGTTCGAATAAGTTTTGCGTGAATGATTTCAGGTAAAATGTGATCGGTAGCACACATGAAGGGGAGGATATTCATGTATCCGTTTGCCCTTGCATAGTCGGCTAAAGGACAGCCTACAAGATCAAAACAGACTCCTTCGTTGGTATGCCTGGGATTTATTTTTATCTTCCATGTATTTCCCCACTCGCCTTTTGCAATTTTTTCGTCAACTAATCTGGAGTATGGTATATAGCGTTTGTACATCATTTTTTTCAGAAGCTTCATCTGCCATTTGTGGTTGACATTTATAAACTTTCCTAGAAACCTCAGTTTGCTGAATATGTCTTCAGCTATTTCTCCAAATGCACTTCCGTCAATCCTATGATCGGATGCTTCAAAAAAAGATATGGCTATCAACATCATATCAAGATTATAGGCCATAGCATTTTCCTTTCCTCCGATATCGGGAGCTTTTGCATACAGTTTAGGAAAAAGTTTATCGGCTTTTCTTATTATTCTTTCAGCTTCATTAGGATATTTCTTCTTTGTATATCTGATAAATCCCTTCTTTACCATCTTATCCATTCCGGCCATTTATATACCCTCCGTAATCGAAAAACTCAAAGTTGTATAGATTAAAAGATATTATATAGGTTAGACAGTGCTTACCAGTATATAAAAATCCATTTGATCCTACCGCGCCAAAAAGTATTATATAATCGAGCATATCCATGCAGCAAGAGCTGATGCTGCCGGGAAAATAACTAAAAGTTTAAGCAACTGACTCTTAATGTTATAACCATATTTTCTGTTTGTATATACAGGAGTGACTTCGGGAGTGAATGTCTGGAAAAAGTGGAATTTACAAAGCAGGAAATAATCAAAAAAGATCATATCGTAGATCTTGTATATGGAAAATATTAGGACAAATCTTAAAAAGAATTGCCAGAATGTAAAGTCGCTTCTGAAACCGTCCCATATAGAGATTACTCCAACTCCTAAAATCATGACAATGCTTATTATCATTAAAGTCCAGCCTATCTTACGGGCTCCGTAAAATTCCTCTTGCTTTCGGTCGATCACAAGTTCCAATGCTTCCTTTGGCGCGGAAGAAAACAGTTTCTTTTCCTTGATTAACACAACTGCTGAAATAAGCATCATTGTTATTGCCATACAGAAGACAATTGCCAAAAAAATAGTTAAAAGCATTTTTATTTACCTCGATATAAATTACATATTTTAATTGAGTAGCGAAACTATCCCTGCGACTACCAGTCCTGTAAAAGGGCAGAAGGTGAGCGGCCAGAAAAGGAGATGCTCGGGTAAAGCAGACTTCATCCATTCACCAAATTCCCATGCTTTACAGTTTTCGGCACCTTTTATAAGATACTTCTTTTCTTTACAGACACCTCGTAAGAGACAATCTAATATAAGAAGATCACCGAAATTAACAAATAACATCTCGAAATACCCGGTCCAAAACAAATTCCAAAAACCGGTAAGCCCTGAAAAATAAGTGCTTATTCCCAAATATAAGAAAACAAAGATGTAAATAGCGAAGAGGATTATACGCATTTTATTTACATCTTTTTTAATTACATATGGAGCAGCAGCTTCCTTTATTTCTTTAGGAAACATTGTGCTGTATGCCTGTGGAAGAATAAAAGAAAACATTCCGACACTAAAGTTAAAGAAAAGGCTCATTGCCAATCCGTCAAGGATTATCCTGCTTATGGACATGTTATTACCTCATATTATAATTATAGTTAGCAGATGCTTACTTTGACATAATAACACGTTCAAAATATATAGTCAATATCATATTAATCCTTGACAGAAATGGTTTATAACGGTATTTTAATTAAAGGGATTAGTGCAAGCTAACCAGAAAGAAAAGAGGATAAATTAAAATGAGTATATCGTACAAGATAGTTGAAAACATATGCTTTCTGATAAACAAACTACCCGGCAGGGGAGTAAAAGGTATTATGATGGATGGGGAGGGGAAGCTTGGAGACAAGGATGAACTTCCAAAATACATGAAGAAAAACGGCCTGAAAGCAAAGTCCTTTTTGATGGATGACTTCTATATTCATCGCATTGTATCAGAAAAAGCCATAAGACATCCTGAAAAAGCAGTGATCTTTTTCCCGGGAGGCGGCGGTATGGCAAGAGCAACATGGCTTCATTATGATACAGCCAGGAGAATAGCCCATAATACCGGAGCCGATATTTATATTATATGTTATCCGTTAGCTCCGGAGCATAATGTACGTTATGCGCTCGATTGGTCGGAAAAAGCATATTCGATTTTTATAAAAAAGTATAAGTCTGAAAACATCACATTTATGGGAGACAGTGCCGGGGCAAATCTGCTGTTAAGCCTGACACAGAGAGTTGACATAAAACCCGGAAAGTTGATAGTCATATCACCTGCCTGTGGGCTTGAGGATGGCAGAAACAGAGACATCAGACTTAAAATGGAACAATATGATCCCATACTTAGCGTTGAGATGAATGACTTGATAGCTGAGAATTGGTGTAGAAATGTGCCTTTGAATAGTTCTGATATTAGCCCTGAGTATATAGATTATACAGGTTTCCCTAAGATGTATTTCTTTTATGGAAAACATGAATTATTCTATCCACATGTAAGAAACTATCTTATGACTTTAATGGAGGAAGAAGTTCATTTTAACCAATACGTAAAACCGATGTGCCATGATTGGGCACTATGTTCATTTTTCCCTGAGGGGAGAGAGGCCATCAACAGAATCTGCAGAATTATTTTAAAATATGCTTGACAACAAAAATATAAAATGATATAAATATAGAAGTTAGCAATGGCTAACCTCTATATTTGTTTTTATTTCATCGATAGCGGTCAACTTATTACAGCAAAAACGATGGGGTTTATAAGTTGACCGTATATTTAAAAAGATGAGTTAGCAATAACTAACTAGAAGTTTTTGACGGAAGGTACTGTAAATGATCGAAAATCTTGTAACCAGATTTTGTTCACCTACATTGGCAGGGCTTAAAACGGGAAGTCTTTTTATGGTCAGAGACAGAAGGAAAGAAGAGTTAACGGAAGATTTAAGAAAACTTAACCGTATACTTACACGTAAGGGACTTAGAGCACTGTTATTTACTGCAAAATGCGGAAACAATCTTGTGTATATATACAGACCTGATTTACTAAAAAGGGATCTTTCGAGTTTCGAAGCAGAGAAAATCCTTAAAGATAAAGGATATTTGGCAACTGACAGTATCGAAAGGTGTATAGTCCAGCTTGCAAGACGTATATCCGATGATAATGATTTTCCACATGAAATAGGACTTTTCTTAGGCTATCCGCCTACGGATGTTAAGTGTTTTATGGAAAATCCCAGAGATGGAGTAAAATGTTCAGGTTGTTGGAAAGCTTACGGGAATAAAGAGGAAGCAGAAAAAATATTTGCTCTGTATAGGAAATGCACTAATATTTATTGCCGGAAAATCCGTGAAGGTGTCCGGCTCGAAAAACTGATAGTCTAAAAGAATCTTATAATAAATATCTTCATATGAAAGGTATTTGTTTTAGGACATAGAATCAATAATGAGAAAGGATCAAAGAAAATGAGTAAAGTAGCAGTAGTATATTGGAGTCAGACAGGAAACACAAAGCTTATGGCTGAGGCAGTTGAGAGCGGAGCATCAGGAAAGGGTGCAGAGACCACGTTATTTGAAGCTAATGATTTCTCTCCTTCGATTGCGGCAGATTTTGATGCTATAGCATTCGGATGCCCTGCAATGGGAGCAGAAGAACTTGAGGATACTGAATTTGAACCTATGTTTGCAGCTGTTGAAGGCTCACTTGCTGGAAAGAAGGTAGCACTTTTCGGTTCATACGGCTGGGGTGATGGTCAGTGGATGAGAGATTGGGAAGACAGATGCAAGAACAACGGTATTACTCTTTGCGCTGAGAGTGTAACAGCTAATGAAGCTCCTGATGATGCAGCAACGGCAGCATGCAAAGCTTTAGGAGAGGCACTTGCATAAAAGGACTTTAGGTCTGAATTACATCATTGACAATTTCTAACTTTGGGTGAACGATACAAAAAAGGGCTGTGTTTTTTAGAAAACTATTCTGAAAATCACAGCTCTTTTTTTGCTTGATCATATGTCATTTTCATCTTTGGTTCTCAGCAGCAAAGCAGCGTTTACTACTACGAAAACAGATCCGCAATTATGCCATAATGCTCCGGTTATGGGTGTCAGAATACCAAGTGCGGAAAGTATTACAGCCGAAAGATTGATCACCAGTGAAGCAATGATGTTTAACTTCACCTTCTTCATAACTTTTCTTACCAGCATAAACAGATAGGGAAGCCTTTTAATCTCATCGCTTACCAAAACCGCATCTGCAGATTCGATCGCTATGTCGGAGCCTATACCGCCCATAGCGATACCGGCATCAGCGGCAGTCAACGCCAGTGCATCGTTTACTCCGTCACCTATCATGCATACTGGCTCATGTTTACCGGCCATATCTTTAATGATGGCCATTTTCTCTTCCGGAAGAAGATTGGCTTTAAAATCGGTTATTCCTATATCTCTTGCTGCGGATCCGGCCGCATCATTGTTATCTCCTGTAAGAAGTATAGGAGACAGTCCTATATCTTTAAGCCTTTTTATTGTATCTGTCACTCCTGCTTTAACGGTATCTTTAAGTGATACCATGCCGATTGCTTTTCCATCTGCAGCAACATATACTAAAGTAGTACTGTTATCTTTTTCTTTATTGCCGATTGTTTTTAAGTCATCTGCAGATATACCCTGCAGGATCATAAAATCTTTTTTCCCCGCAAGGATCTTCATTCCGTTTATTTGGGCCGACACACCCTGTCCGGCGATAACCTGAAAATCCTTTACTTCTTCCTTTTCGCCGCCATTTTTAACATATGCATTCCATATGGCTTTTCCCAAGGGATGTTCAGACAGTTGTTCTGCAAGAGCCGTGATCTTCAATATTTCGTTTTCATCAAATCGGTCATCATTGCTAAAGACATTTTGTACTTCAGGTTTTCCGTAAGTAAGTGTACCTGTTTTATCGAATGCAATCCGTTTTATGATCGATAGTTTTTCAAGTGCACTTCCAGATCTTATGATTATTCCGTATTTTGCAGCATTTCCGATACCTGCCAGCACTGCTGTGGGGGTGGCGAGTATAAATGCACAGGGACAGAATACAACCAGTACGGTAACCGCTCTGATAAATTCTCCCGTTGCAGCCCATGTGATACCGGCGCAGGATAATGCGATAATTACGAGCCATGTTGCCCATTTATCAGCGGCTGTAACGATAGGGGCTTTGTTTTCTTCAGCTTCTTTAGCTAATTTTACCATCCGCTGCAGCGAACTGTCGCTGCTGATCGCATCTGCACGCATGGAAAATACTCCGTATTGGTTAAGAGTCCCACTAAAAACCTTGTCGCCTTCACTTTTGTCAACAGGAATACTCTCTCCGGTCATTACCGACTGATCTATGGCCGTTTCACCTTCAACTATGGTACCGTCTACGGGTATGGTCTCACCTGCGATAACTCTTAAGATATCTCCGGGTTTAACTTCTTCTACCGGTTTTACAATATATTCACCGTTACATAATACTGCTGCCTTTTGGGGTGTGAGCTTTATTAGCTTTTCTATGCTTTCTTTCGCTTTTCCGGAGGTGTAATCCTCAAGCAGGGATCCGATCTGCATGATCAATGCAACTTCACCGGCCGCAAAAAATTCTTTTGTTAAAACGGATGCTATAAGCGCCAGAGATACCAGAAGATCTGCTTTAATGTCGTGTTCAAATATAACTCCCTTAAACGCTCCTATAAGGATAGGTATACCGCATAAAACTATCGCAATCCAGGCTATATCAAACGGAAAAGTGCTTTCCAACACTTTCGATATGCTTAATAAAAGTGAAATAACGGATACTACAGCACATATACAAGTTTCTTTCGGCTCATTTTCCAACCAGTTTTTGATCATAATTATTCCTTCCTGTTGACATTGACCGGTCAGAATATATATGGTACAATATATTCAAAACGGAACATTGTGTTCTGTATGTTGGATTAATTATATTTTCATAATTTATATATTTCAATGGTCAGATTCGGATATAAGTTCGTTACGGAACAAAACGATAAAAATGTTCGGAGGAAATATGGACAGAAGACTGCAAAAAACAAGGAAGGCAATTTATAATGCATTTACGGAACTTCTAAAGAAGGAAAACTATTCCCGGATAACCGTCCAGCATATAATCGATCTGGCTGACATAGGCAGAACAACATTCTACAGTCATTTTGAAACCAAAGACGATCTCCTGAAAGCTCTGTGCACAGACATATTCGATCATGTCTTTTCCAAAGATCTGGGAAAAGAAAAAACACATGATTTTTCATGCGCTAAAGACACCTATTCCGTAATAACACATATTCTGTACCACTTAAATGAACATATGGATTATCTGCCCGGAATACTGAGTGGTGAAAGCGGAGATATCTTTATGGGATTCTTTAAAGAAAATCTTACTTATCTCTTTTCCTCATTTATTGATAACGCCGAATTAGACATCCCGCGAGACTATATACTGAACCACATGGTCTGTGACTTTGCGGAAACAGTAAGGTGGTGGTCTAAAAACAAAACTTATTCTCCTGAGGATATCGGAAGATTCTTTTACAAATCCACTAACATATGTTTTTAAAACGTTCTTGCCCGAAAATAAATATACTTGACAACTGACAGTTAGCATGGTATAACTTATACGGTTAGCAAATGCTAACCTCATGAGTGTAAGTCGTAATACTCCTTTTGGAAATCAGGCTGCTGAACTGATTTCCTTTAGGAGACGGCTAAGAATGAAAGGAGAGTCATTGAAATGGCTAATATGAAAATTGAAAAAGTAATAGGAAGAGAAATCCTGGATTCCAGAGGAAATCCCACTGTTGAAGCAGAGATCACACTTGCTGATGGCACCGTGGCTACAGGTACCGCACCGAGCGGAGCATCAACCGGTGAGTTTGAAGCATTGGAGCTCAGAGATGGGGATAAGTCCAGATATCTTGGTAAAGGCGTGACTAAGGCTGTTGATAATATAAACACAATCATTAACGATGCAATCTGCGGTCTTGATGCATCTGATACATATGCGGTAGACGGAGCCATGATCAAGGCTGACGGCACTAAGGATAAGTCAAAGCTTGGAGCGAATGCGATACTTGCAGTTTCTATAGCAGCAGCAAGAGCTGCATCTAAGTCTTTAGGTATCCCGCTGTACAGATTCCTTGGCGGTGCAGCAGGAAACAGACTTCCGGTACCTATGATGAATATATTGAATGGCGGGGCACATGCTACCAATACTGTAGATACTCAGGAATTTATGATCATGCCTGTAGGTGCACCTACATTTAAGGAGGCACTCCGCTGGTGTGCAGAGGTATTCCATGCTTTAGCAAAAATCCTTAAAGGCAAGGGTCTTGCTACGTCAGTAGGTGATGAAGGCGGATTTGCTCCTAATCTTTCTTCAGATGAAGAAACCATTGAGACTATATTAGAGGCTGTAAAGGCTGCAGGATATGAGCCCGGTAAGGATTTCATGATCGCTATGGATGCAGCTTCTTCAGAGTGGAAGAGCGAAAAAGGAAAGGGCTTCTATAAGCAGCCCAAGTCAGGTAAAGAGTTTACTTCTGATGAGCTTATCGCTCACTGGGAGAGCCTGATTGATAAATATCCCATTATCTCTATCGAGGATGGTCTTGATGAGGAAGATTGGGAAGGCTGGCAGAGAATGACTGCTAAGCTTGGAAACAGAGTTCAGCTTGTAGGTGACGATCTTTTTGTTACCAATACTGAAAGACTTGCCAAAGGTATTTCTCTTGGGGCTGCTAATTCAATCCTTATCAAGCTTAATCAGATCGGTTCGGTTTCGGAGACACTTGAAGCTATCAAGATGGCACATAATGCAGGATATACAGCTATTTCTTCACACCGTTCAGGCGAGACGGCAGATACTACCATAGCAGATCTTGCAGTAGCCCTTAACACATGCCAGATAAAGACAGGTGCTCCCAGCAGAAGCGAGAGAGTAGCAAAGTACAATCAGCTGTTAAGAATCGAAGAGCAGTTAGGTGCTTCTGCAGTATATCCTAAGATGGATGCATTCCATGTTAAGAAATGATATACGATAAATCTTCTAGATCTTCTCCTTTTTATACAACCTAAAACACAGAAACCCTTTGATGCAAAGACGTGTCAAGGGGCTTCGTCATATTTATATCGGTTTCCATTGTATGCATGTTCAAGAAAGATAGTAAATGCCTATACTCCTTATCTTAAGCCGCTGGGCCTCACATATACCCAATATCTTGTGTTTATGGTACTTTGGGAAAAGAAGGAGGCTTCTGTCGGAGAACTGGGCAGCACACTTTCCCTGGATGCAGGAACGTTGAGTCCGCTTTTAAAGAAGCTTGAACCAAAAGGAAATAGAGCAATTATATGTACTGCTTTATAAAATTCCGGACTAAAAATGTATATTGACTAATAGCTCCATCAATGATATTATTACACGGTAAGCGGCGGCTAACCGTAACGATGATAAAAATGGAGATATATGAGAAAATATATAGATAATGTAAATCTTTATGATTTTTTGAACGGGAAGACCCGGGCCTTGAAAGAAATCGGGACTGCAGATATTTCAAGTCAGAAATCAGACAGTAATATTGTATATTACCGTTGGGATCTTGAATTTGATGCAGATACGGATGCAAAAAAACCGAATAATTCCGGGATTGATGAAATACAGATAATATTCAACCTGAATCAGGATATTGAGTGGATGGTCGGCGAGAATAAGAATGACGAAAAATACCAGATCGTATCAATGAAAAAGGGTGATGTCTGTATATACAGAAATGACGATGTCGGTACATCGATGAGCTATAGGAAAGGCGTAAATTTTAAGTTTAAGAGTCTGCAAATGCATACCAAAAGATTTAAGGAACTGCTAAGGACTCACTTTCCTGAAAAAGATATAAATAATATTGAAAGAATAATATTCGACAGTGTGCAGATGACACGGATAACTCCGGAAATGTACAGAATCCTGTCTGAATTGGACAGTGCCGACAGATATAAGGAGTTTAAAGGAGTCTTTCTGGATGCGAAAATGACAGAACTTACGGCTCTGGTTCTCTTTGAAATAGTTCACAACAAAAACGAATCAAATAACTATGTTTCCTTAAGGAATAATACGGATTCATATGCTGTAGAAAAACTGAGAGAAGACATACAACTCTCCCCTTTTAAGGATTATGATGCAGAAAGTGTTGCGAACAGGTTATCCATGAGTGTCAGTAAACTGAACAGGATATTCCGTGAGTTATATGGAACTTCACTTCATGCATATGTACAGGAAATGCGTCTGGAACAGGCTGCTGAAATGCTGTTGAAAATGAATATCAGTGTTACTGAGGTGGCATTAAATTCAGGTTACAACAATATGAGTTATTTTTCAAAGGCGTTTAAGGAAAGGTTTGGAATGACTCCTAAAAAGTTTTCTGAGCGAAAAGTGTTAAAAAATGATTTATAAATGGTAGAATTTAATAAAAGTTTAATGTATAATCCGTGTGGTTAGCGATAGGTAACCACACGGATTATTTTTTGAAAGGAAGGAAAACATGTTTAAAAAAGTTGCCCCATACATAGGGGAAAACAAAAAGTACACCATAGCGGCAGTAGTACTTATGATAATCGGTATTTTTGCCAATACTGTCCCGTACTTTTTTCTCTATCAGATCATTTCTCCGCTGACTAAGGGAGAAAGCATTGATCTCTCGTTCATTCTGATACGTGTTATAGCGGTAGCTGTATGTGAATTGATATTTGCATTTTGCTATACTCAAGGGTTAGGGTATTCACATGTCAGTGCATATAATACACTAAAGAATCTGAGGGTATCTCTTCAGGGAAAAATGGAGAAACAACCTCTGGGAAACATTCAGGAGCTGGGAACCGGACGTATAAAGAAGGTTTTCACGGATGATATCGATCAGATCGAGTTGCTCCTTGCACATGCAATCCCTGAGGGAATAGCTAATATTGCTATCCCCGTACTTATTATTATTTTGATGTTTATCGCCAGTTGGAAAGTAGCGATTCTTTCAATTGTACCTATAATACTCGGAATGTTTGCCATGGGTAAAATGATGAAGTCCGGATTGTCAAAGATGAATGCATACTATGAGTCTGCAGCCAGGATGAACAATACGATCATCGAATATGTAAACGGTATGGAAGTCGTAAAAGTGTTCAATAAAGACGGTGACTCATACAAACGTTTTGGAGATGTTGTAAAGAGCTATAGGGATTTCACATTGGACTGGTACAGAGTATGTTGGCCGTGGATGGCTATTTATGCGAGTATATTGCCTTGCCTTGTACTTTTGATGGTTCCGGTCGGTTCGCTTTTCGTTATAGGAGAAAGCGTAGCTATGGACAAATTGATACTTGTATTATGCATGTCATTTGCGGTAGGGCCTTCGATATTAAAGGCCTTGAACTTTGCAGGTAAATTCCCGCAGCTTAATTACAAAATAGCCGAACTGGAAAAAATGATGGAGCATCCGCCGCTTAAAGAAGGAAAGTCTGAGTTTAAAGGCAGAAACAGGGATGTAAGCTTTAATAATGTACACTTCGGATATGGTGAAAAGGAAGTGCTTCACGGGATCAGTCTGGAGTTAAAGCAGGGTACTACAACAGCCCTGGTCGGAGAATCCGGCAGCGGTAAATCGACTTTGGCCAAGCTACTCGTCCATTACTATGATATAGATCAGGGCTCTATCGAAATAGGAGGTCAGGACATAACAGATATGTCGCTTGAAGCTCTGAACGATCAGGTGGCATATGTATCTCAGGAACAGTTCCTGTTTAATACTTCACTTTATGAAAATATTCTGATCGGAAAGCCCGGTGCAACCGGGGATGAAGTGCTTGATGCAGCTCATCGCGCTCAATGTGATGAATTTTTAGAGAGACTTCCTTTAGGAATCGAAACTTTGGCCGGGGACGGCGGAAAACAGCTGTCTGGCGGTGAAAGACAGAGGATATCTCTTGCAAGGGCAATACTAAAAAATGCACCGATCATAGTTCTTGATGAAGCTACTGCTTTTATGGATCCGGAAAATGAGGAGAAAATGAAAGCAGCCATTGATGAGATCATAAAGGATAAAACCGTGCTCGTCATAGCTCACAGGCTCTCTACCATAAAAAATGCCGACAAAATATGTGTAATTAAAGACGGTAACTGCATAGCGGCAGACACTCACGACAAACTCCTGGAAAGCAGTTCCGAGTATAAAAAGCTCTGGGAAGCATCAGTGAGTGCAAGCACATGGAAGATCAAGGAAGGAGGACCTGCAGCATGATAAAAATATTACATAGGCTTATAAACATGACCGGGAAATATAAAGGCAGGATCCGTGCATCATACATAACGGCATTCATTAAAGGATTGATGATGAAAGTTCCCTTGGTGCTGTGTTTCCTTACAATAAGCTACTTTATGAACGGAACCATGGATAAGAGCAAATGCCTGTATCTTGGTATTGCAATGGTTGCAAGTGTAATATTGGAAGCTGTTTTTGAGCATATCACAAATGTACTGCAGTCTGCAGCAGGATATATGGTATTTGCAGACATGAGACTGCGTCTTGGAGATCATCTTCGTAAGCTGCCGATGGGATATTTTACGGAAGGCAATATCGGAAAGATAAACTCAGTACTTGCTACCGATATGGTATTTATTGAAGAAAACTGTATGGGAGTGCTTTCTGAGCTTGTAACATTTATGATCTCGCAGGGCATCATGGTTGTTATGATGTTTGTTATGGACTGGCGTATAGGGCTTCTGTCATTATTTGTAGTCATGGTTTTTATCGTGATAGGACACTTTATGTTAAAAAACACTTTACAGCATTCTGTAAATAAACAGGAATACAGTGAGGCATTGACGGAAGAAGTGTTGGATTTTGCTGAAGGTATAGGGATCATAAAGTCATACAATCTGTTAGGTGAAAAATCAAAGAAACTTTCCGGTGAGTTTGAAAAAAGCTGTAAGGAAAGTATAGCTTTTGAAATGGATTATACTCCATGGGCCAGAGCACTTAATCTTACATTCGGTATCGGCACTTCATTGGTACTTGCTTTGTCGGCTTTGCTTTATAATTCGGGTTCTATTACTGCAGAATACATGGTAGGTATGGTTTTATTCCTGTTCGATGTTTTTGTTTCTATAAAGGCATATTACAGCCAGATGGCCAGACTTACAGTCACATCTGCCAGTCTTGACAGAATAGAAGAAGTATTTGCAGCCAAAGAACTTGATGACAGAGGGAAAGATTCTTTCTCCGCAGTATCCCGCGATGTACCTGAAATAGAATATGATAACGTTACATTCGGCTATACGGAAAAAGATGTGCTGAAGAATATTTCGTTTAAAGTTAAAAAGGATGAAATGCTTGCGCTGGTAGGACCTTCGGGAGGAGGAAAATCAACTATAGCATCTCTTCTTGCCAGATTCTGGGATGTTCAATCCGGTTCTATTAAAATATGCGGAAAGAATATTAAAGATGTTTCCATCGGAACTCTGATGGATAGGATAAGCATGGTATTCCAGAGAGTATATCTTTTCCAGGATACAATATATAACAATATAGCGATGGCAAGACCGAATGCTACAAGAGAAGAAGTTGAAGCAGCCGCAAAGAAGGCCAGATGTTACGACTTTATAATGCAGCTTCCTAATGGATTTGATACCGTGATAGGTGAAGGAGGAGCTTCACTTTCAGGAGGCGAGCAGCAGAGGATTTCTATAGCCAGATGTATATTAAAGGATGCTCCTATAGTAATACTTGATGAAGCTACAGCAAGTGTTGATGCCGACAATGAAAGGGCAATACAGGAAGCTATCTCCGAGCTATGTAAAAATAAAACCTTAATGGTTATAGCCCACAGATTGAAAACAATAAAGGATGCCGATAAGATACTTGTGATTTCTGACGGGCAGATAAAAGAAGAAGGAAACCACACAGATCTAATGGAAAAGAATGGGGCTTATGCCCATATGGTAAAACTTCAAAGTGCGTAATGAATTTTTAGGAGGATATATTATAATGAAAAAGAAAACGTTAGCATTAACCCTTGTACTGGCGTTAATGCTGGGCATCCTCACCGGGTGCGGAAACAAGGAAGAGGATAAGACTTCCAAAACTGATACTACCGTGACGACAACGGATACGCCTATACCTACAGAAAAATCTGATCCGGTTACGGAAGCAGTTACAGAGGCTCCTACTGAGTCTCAAGTTTTTGCAGGTGGCAGCGGAACAGCAGAAGATCCTTGGCAGATAACTACAGCAGAACAGCTTGACCGCATTCATGATGATTTAAAGGCACATTATGTATTAGTCAATGATATCGATCTTTCAACTATTGAAAATTGGACACCTATCGGAGCATTTCAGTCGTTATCAGATGCTCCCGAAGATGCAGAAGTGCCGCATCCTGACTACGCTTTTACAGGTACCTTTGACGGAGCCGGATATACCATTTCAAATCTGACAATTAATGGTGAAACTCCTATGGGTGTCGGCCTTTTTGGCTGCGCTACAGGTACTGAGAACGGTGCTGCATATATCGGTAATTTTACTTTGGAGAATGTAAATGCATCAGGTTATTATCTTGTTGGTGGAGCAGTAGGTCTTCAGTTTATGAATTGTCCTGTTTCCAAAATAAAGCTTATCGGAAATAATAATTTTGCAGGTATGCAGGGTATAGGTGGTATCGTTGGAACAGGATTTGATCTGATCTCAGATTGCAGTGCTACTGCAGATATTACCGTTATGGGGGATGATGGTGCATGTGCCGGTATTATTGCCGGAGGTACTACAATGAGTTCCATAAAGAACTGTGAAGTAGTTGGCGGAAGTATAACTGCTGAAGGAAATGCAACCTGGGGATTTGGTGCCTTATGTGGCGCTCCTTGGGGAGCTGCTGAAATTACGGATTGTAAAGTCAGTGGAACTGGTATCACTGTGACCGGAGAAAACAACCGTCTGGTCGGAGGTCTTATTGGTTTCGGTGGGACCTATGATCCTACATCTCCCGCACAGATCACCGGATGTACTGTAAGTGATGTAACTATCACAGTATCAGAAACAACTGACTCAGTTGGCGGCCTCATCGGAGCAGGTAAGGAAATGATGGAAGGCAGTGACGTGATGTCATCATTTGTGATCAGCAATTGTTCAGTTTCTGGTAATATTATTGGTGGTGTCGGTAACGTAGACGCAGTTGTAGGAGATTCCACCTGTGCAGTATCTGTTGAATGTGAGGGAGGAATGATAATTATAAATGAACTTGATGAAGCAGCATAAAAAATAAAGTATTTTACAAATGACAAAAGACATCTTTGGTTAATCTGAAAGATGTCTTTTTTACTTTTGAGAAAGGGAAACAACTTGACAAGGATATAACTGAGTGTTATAACATAATAGGTTAGCGCATGCTAACAATGATATATTGAAAGGGTGATAACGATGGCGCTAACGAATAATAAATATCATATAGAAAAGAATACTGTACAGGAAACGCTTGTTATACCTTTATTTGGCAGAAAAGTCTGTTCAGAACATTTTCCTAAACTTTTTAAGGATAAAGAAGCAGAGCGTATATGTAATATGCTGGATTATGATTTCTCAGAAAAAGGAAAAAAGATGGAGAGTACCGCAGGTTTATTTGGCGCCTTGGAAGTTGCACAACGTCAGTACGACCTGGCATGGGAAGTTAAAGATTATCTGAAAAGTCATCCGAAGGCTGCTGTGGTCAATCTTGGTTGTGGTCTGGATGATACTTTCAGAAAATGTGATAATGGTACCTGCAAGGGGTATAACATCGATATGCCGGATGTTATAGCTGTCAGAAATGAAATAATGCCTACAGGTGAAAGAGAGGAAAACCTTGGATGTGATCTGAATGATCCCGCTGCTTGGATGGGTAAAATAGATTCTTCTGAAGGAGCTATATTTTTCGCAGCCGGAGTTTTTTACTATTTTAAACGCGATGATCTTAGAACTTTGTTAAGAAAGATGGCTAAAAGTTTCCCGGGAGCGGTGCTTGTCTTTGATATCTGCAATAAACGCGGAGCTAAGATGATGACCAAGACTTGGCTAAAGGAAGCAGGCATATCTGATGTAAACGCACTTTTTTCTCTTGAGGATAAATCTGAACTGGAACGCTGGAGCAAGAATTTTGTATCAGTTACAGAGAAAAGTTATATGCGTGGGTATCGTGATATATATAAGGATGTCAGTGCGCCCCATAAGCTTATGATCAAATTCTGTGACGGTTTGGTAAAGATGAAGATTATTAAGATTGTTTTTAGGAGCGAAAATCAGAATGAAAAAGTCATTTAAGGCATGGTTTTACGGAAAATTCTTTCACAGCTTATGTAAACCTCAATATAAGAAAAGAGGAGTATCCGATATCAGTGGGATAATAAAAGAGCATAAGAAGATTTATGCCAGGGCTAAAGAGATGAATGACGAAAAACTATTGTCGTCTTATATTATGGGCATGTATTTTATAGCTATGAACAGAGTATCAGGATTGTCTCCCGAAGAAAACTATCAAATCCTAGAGGATGGATTGAAAGGATCTGCAATGTTTAGAAAGGGACTTGGTACTGCAGAGGCTTACCTTGATGAGAAGAGGATGGCTGCAAGATACGAGTGGGCAGCAGAGAGCAAGAAAAGAAAGGGCGAAAACAACTGGGTACTTGATGTCCTGCCTAAATGTGCTGAGTATGATCTGGGATATGATTACTATGAATGCGGTATATGTAAAATCTGCAAAGATGAAGGTTGTCCTGAGCTTGCAAAGTATCTGTGTAAACTTGATTTTATGATGGCAGATCTGATGAATGCAAAGCTTGTACGGACAAAGACTATAGCAGAAGGAGCGGACTTATGCGATTTCAGATATAGTCTTAAACGTTAGAATCCTGATAAAGTAGTTCCATGATGATTTTGATGGTGTTGTCCAACATATAATCCTGATCGAGGTTTTCGTTTACGGGACGCATATATGTATGGCAATAACACTCAATGAAATTGAGGATCATACGGATCTTTTCACGCAGGTTTACTTCTGAAAAACCTTTAGAAATTAGTATTTCGGTAAGCATATCAAATGCCTTTATCCAAAACTTATCCATACACAAAGCTATATCGGGGTCACTGTGATACAGTGACTCCATTTCTTCATGTACTTCCCAGTTCCTTTTATGATATCCAAGAAAGTAATTGAATATCAGTCTTAAAAAGTCTTCGAAATTCCCACCGAGTTCCAGCATGTTTGTTTGATAAACATTGAGGACATCATTAAAAATATTGTCCGCATGAATCTCAAGAGCGCATATGAGGATATCTTTTTTGTCTTTGAAATAATGATATATTATCCCAGTTGAGAGACCGGCTGCTTTAGCTATATCATCAGTTGTGATCTTATGAAATCCTTCCTTTAAAAGGAGGTCCATACCTACAGCCAGGATTTTATTGCGTGTATCGATTGAACGCTGCTGTTGTCGCCTTGTATTTGTCTTTTCTGTCGTTTTCTTATCCGGCATAGCAGGAGCTCCTTTCTTATTAGTATGTCATTCTGAGCGTAGCGAAGAATCTTATTTTGATGTAAAAAGATCCTTCACTACGTTCAGGATGACATCATCAAGTCTATTGTACATAAAAAGTGGAAACTTGGCAAGGTGAAAAATTGAACAAAATCTCACTTTTTTACAATACAAAATTTTGTATAAGTTTTACAAAATTGAGATTTTTCTCAATTTATTGTTGATTTTTTAAAAAATAAGGATTACAATACGAATCGTAGTTAACCAATGCTAACCATAAAGGAGGGGCAGCGCGGCTGCTATAATATAAATATGGGAAAAGATAAAAACAACAAAGTTATAGTGGAATTCAAGGATGTAGTAAAGAAATATGGAGAGGGTGATGCTGTGCAGTACGCCAATAACCATGTTGATTTTACTATAAACGAAGGAGAATTTGTAGTTATACTAGGCCAGTCGGGAGCGGGTAAGTCCACAGTGTTAAATATGCTGGGAGGGATGGATGTACCTACATCAGGCACAGTGGTTGTAGATGGACAGACAGTGTCATCCATGAATGATAACCAGTTGTCAGAATACAGAGCTAAAACAATAGGATTCATTTTCCAGTTTTACAACCTGCTTCCTTCACTTACGGCATATGAAAATGTGGCACTTACAAAGACTATAGTAAAGAATGCTCAGGACCCGGGAAAGATGCTGGAAGCGGTTGGTTTGGCAAATGATAAGCATAAATTCCCTTCACAGATGTCGGGCGGTGAGCAGCAGAGAGTATCTATAGCGAGAGCTCTGGCAAAGAATCCGAGTGTTATACTTGGAGATGAACCCACAGGAGCACTTGACTCTGAGACAGGTGTGATAGTACTTGAACTGTTACAGAAGATGTGCCGGGAAGAACATAAGACAGTCATCCTTGTAACACATAATGCTGATATAGCCAGATGTGCGGACAAGATAATAAGGATGAAAAACGGTAAGGTCAGAGAAATAAAGATCAATGATAACCCTGTTCCTGTAAGGGAGGTTGAGTGGTAATGCTATTTAAGAAAATGCTCAGAGAGATGGGCAAAAACTTCGGTCAGTTCATCTCAATACTAATCTTAGCCTTCCTTGCCGTATCACTGTTTGCATGTATGAAGGCGAGCAATATCAGTGCATACAATAAGCGTGATGACCTGTATAAGGCAACCAATAATGCAAACGGATTTATATATGGTGAGAACTTTACAGAAGATGCTTTGACCGCTATAAGAAAGCTTGATGATGTAAAGGATGCGGAACGCCGTCTTCATGTCACTGCAAATGCTGTGGAGAACGATCAGGCACAGCTGGAAGTATATCTCTTAAATGAGAATATCGTTTCAAAGCCTTTCTTAAAAAAGGGTGATGATTTTGATCTGAACAGGACTGATTCTGTTTGGATTTCTGAAGGCTTTGCTAATGAATGGGGACTTAAGATAGGAGATAATTTTTCCTTTAATTATAATGGAGTAATAGTTACAAAGAAGATAGCCGGTCTTGTAGTATCAGCGGAATATCAGTACTTAAAGGCTGACAAGGATCTGGATATCGTAATCAAAAATATAAGTATTGTATATATGCCTTATGCAGGATTTCCTGTAAAGGATTTTGTAAAAGTACTTATAAACAATGGTGATCTGACTATAGATGATGCCATAAAGTATTCGGATGAAGTTAGAGAAAAAGTTGAGAAACTGGAAGCCTTTGGATTTTCAAGAGACCAGATTACCAAAGAAGATCTGTGCAAGGCAGTTGATAATATAGAAGAAGAGACAATCTTAGAGTTTCTGCCTTATACGGAAATAGTCTTTACGACGGATAACACAGATGTAAAAGGCATGGAGAAAGAAATATCCGATGCTTTAAACGGTGATTTTGCCGTATTCTGTGACAGGGATGACCTGCCGGGCATGAAGGTGATGACAGATGAACTTGCCCAGCATGATCAGTTTGCGGTTTCATTCCCTGTGGTATTTATAGCTATAGCCCTGCTGATCATCATGACAACCATGAACCGTATGATAGCAAAGCAGCGTACACAGATAGGTACCATGCGTGCGTTGGGCGTGAAGAAGAGAAAAATAGTTCTTCATTATCTGAGCTACAGCTTTATAGTCTCTCTTGTAGGATCGGTATTAGGGTTATTTATCGGTACATATGTGTTCGGAGAAGCCATAGCAAAGATTTTCAGGGAATGGTACATCATACCCGGCTGGACAGTGGAGATGGACTATACCATGTACCTGGTCTGCGTGATAGTAGTCTTAGCCTGTGTACTTGCTACTTATCTGTCATGCCGTAAGGTGATGAACATCCATCCTGCAGAATCTTTGAGACCGGCACCACCTAAATCAGGTAAAAGAACTCTGTTTGAAAAGCTTCCATTCTGGGATAAGCTGAGCTTTAATACTCAGTATAACCTAAGAGACATTTCACGAGGAAAGCTTAGAGCTTTCATGGGGGTCATAGGTACAGCGGCAGGTATGGTAATGATGGTATCTGCATTGGCTTCGATCACTACTATACAAAATGTATCGGATTGGACACTTAACAGGATACAGAACTATAAATCCGAGATTGATTTTGAAAGCGGGATAAGTATTGAAAAAGCAGAAAGTATCAGGTCTGAATATGGCGGAGAGCTGGTACAGGCAGCAGCTGTTGAGATAGCCGCGAAAAAAGATGCCGTGGCATCGGAAAAGATGTCGACAACCTTGATGGTTACCGAGGGCAGGGATTTCTATAGACTTACAGATATAAATGAGGAACCGGCATCCCTCCCACCCGGGACTGTAGCTATTACTATGAAGCAGGCGGATAAGCTCGGTCTCAAGGCAGGAGATAAGGTATACTGGCATCTATATGAGAAAAATACCTGGTATGAGGCTGAAATAGGTCTCATAAACAGACATCCTAACCTAACCGGAATCACGATGCTAAGAGCCGACTATGAAAAAACGGGTGAAAACTATACTCCTTCAGTGCTGTATACCGATAATGATATGTCGGATTATGTAAAGAAAGAAGGAGATGGAGTCCTTGCAGTGCATGATGATGCGGATATCAGGGAGAGCTTTGATGTTATGATGTCCATGATATACGCAATGCTTGCTGTATTTGTGATCTTCGCAGCGGTTCTGCCGATAGTTGTTTTGTATAATTGCGGAAATCTGTCATTTAATGAGAGGGTACAGGAGTTTGCAACACTAAAAGTAATGGGACTTTCAACAAAGAGGATCAGGAGACTTTTAGCTCTTCAAAATCTATGGTTATCCCTGATAGGTATTATCCTTGGTGCGCCTTTGGGCACTGTAGTGCTCCAGTATATGTTTGACAGTAATGGAGACAGCATGGACTACCCGGTAGGTGCAGGCCTTCTTGTATATCTAGCTTCAGCAGCATTTGTACTGCTTATCTCAGTTCTTGTAAGCTTTATGTTCAACAGAAGGATAAAGCACCTTGATATGGTGGAGATACTTAAAGGAATTGAATAAAATCAGATTCAACTATTGACAAGTTAGCGTATGATAACTATAATGTTAGCGTACGCTAATTGTATTTATGAATTAAGAAAAGAGATTGCAGTAATGTTATTAAGTTTCATATATGGTTTAATAGGAATCGTACTTCTGACGGCTTTTTGCCTGATCGGAGCATTCTCGGTACCGCAGATAGCATATTGGATGATGACTCCGTATGCGGTAAGACTATTGGAAAAAGCCGGGATACCTAGAAAACTTGATACACAAAGCTGGATCAAAATCGGGGTTCTTACTGTATTGGTTGGAATGGGGTTTGTTTTGACTATCATAACCGCAGGTATACAGGGAGTAAGAGCCGGTATGAGCTTTTTTGAGCTGAGCCTGCGTTTTGTGATCTTTTTCTGGATGGTATCATTATTTGATGCCATAGTACTCGACTGGTGGATGTTTACCAAGACGGATATATTTGGGGTGCTGATAAAGAAAAAGACAGGTGAGACTCCTGAAGCATGGAGAGTTGATCCGCAGTGGGATGGAAAGGAAATGCTTAAGCTGATCATAGAAATCGTTGTTTCGGTGATATTGGCTTTTGTATTTATAAAAATAGTGTAAGTTAATTAATTTAGATGGAGGCTGTATATGGGAGCAAATTACAAAAACTGGGTACCTAAAGGGATGATAGCCGGACTGGCAGCAGGCACCGCTGTACTGGCAGCGGGAACAGCGGCTACGCTTATCTTGGGAAGTAAATATGATATGAATACTACTGCTAAGACTATAATAGCAGGTATAGCAGGAGTGGGCGCGTTAGGATGCCTGAAGGCAACACAATGGAGCATCTCGGCATATAATACATTTTCATATAATGGAAAAAGAAAAATGTCCAAGCAGATAATAGATGGTACCGCTGAATATGTGAAGCTGCCCGAAGGCGGTTTGGGTCTTGATGTAGGATGTGGCAGCGGAGCGCTGACCATAGCCTGTGCTAAAAGAAATCCTCAAGGTAAAATGATAGGAATAGACCGTTGGGGCAGGGAATATAAATCCTTTAGCAAGCAGCTTTGTGAAGATAATGCTGCGGAAGAAGGTGTTGATAATGTTGAGTTCCGTCAGGGTGACGCATGTAAACTGGACTTCCCTGATGAATACTTTGATGCTGTAACAAGCAATTATGTATATCATAATATCACAGGAAAAAATAAACAGGATCTTTTAAAGGAAACACTTCGCGTGCTTAAAAAGGGCGGAACCTTTGCAATACATGACATAATGTCAAAGGGACGCTATGGTGACATGCAGAAATTTGTAAATGAACTCTATGATGAAGGCTATGAAAAGGTGAGACTGATCGATACGACTGATGGAATGTTCATGTCTAAGGGTGAGTCGAGACGAATGATGCTTGGAGGTTCATCACTGCTTGTAGGTATCAAATAAAGAGAGATTGAAACTTAGCTTTATTGATCAGAAGGAGAGAAGCATGGGATTATATAACGATTTTATAAACCAGACAAGAAAACCTGAAGGATTCTTAGGTAAAATGATGGTAAACGGGATGAACAGCGGTCATGCAAAGATGGCTGACTGGGGGATATCGCATTTGACTTCGATATCGCCTAAAGAAATTGTAGAATTAGGATGCGGTGGCGGAAGAAATGCAGATGCCCTGCTAAAGAGGTTTATTGATGCTAATGTTACAGCAATAGACTACTCCGAAGTATCTGTAGCAAAGGCTACCGCATATAATCAGGATAGTATCAAGGCTGGCAGATGTATAGTACAACAGGGAGATGTTTCTAATCTTAACCTGCCCGAAGAAAAGTTTGATCTGGCTACCGCCTTTGAGACTATATATTTCTGGCCGGGACTCGAGAAATGCTTTTCTCAGGTAGCAAAGGTACTTAAGCCCGGAGCTATGTTTATGATAGTTAATGAATCAGATGGTACCGATGAAACCAGTCTCAAATTTGAAAAGAAAATTGACGGTATGAAGTGTTACACCATAGCCGAGATAACGGCAGCACTACGCAATGCAGGTTTCTCAAAGGTAAAATCCGATCATCATGAATCAAAACCGTGGATAACCGTTCTGGCTAAAAAATAATGAAATAATAATATCTTACGTCGATCATGACAGCTTACCATACTCTTTGTGGTATGGTAAGCTGTTTATTTTTTAATTAGTGGTTGACAAATAAAACGGTAAGTGCTATATTACATTATGCGACCATAATTTAAATAGTAGTCGCTATAAAAATATAAAATGTTCGTAAAGGAGAAGATATGTCACCCAAACTGTTTTCGTTGACAGAAAAAGAAAAACTAAAAGAGAAGATGTTTCTGGCCGGTCCGGCACTCTTGAAAGAATATGGCATGACACATATGTCTGTTGAGAAGATAACTGCGGCTGCAGGTATCGGTAAAAGTACATTCTATAATTTCTTTCTGTCAAAAGAGGATTATGTGATACAGCTTATTGAGTTTAACCGTATTCGATTTTGGAAGGCTGTAAAAGAAATGCTTGGAGAACGTGAAAAACTTACAGTAGAAGAGAGCAAGCAGGTACTTATTGCCATAATAAACAATCAGGACAGTGTATACCAGTATCTGACACCGGAAGATGAAAAGAAACTCTCGGAGGTTATGCCGGATAAGAACAAACTGGATCTGAATGAAGAAAGCGAAACTCTTAATCGTTTATTTTCGATGTTTGAAAATGTACGTGAGGATGTGGATGCGGCAGTTGTTTCAAATATGCTTAAAATCCTTGCGCTTGTGGCCGAGAGCCGTCAGATACTCCACGAGAGCGGGTATGAGCGTACTCAGGAGAAATTGTTTGAGGTTCTGTTTGACAGTATATTTGAGAAACGGAAGGCTTGATGGAAAAAATATACAGATAGGAAGGTGGTTACATTGGAAGAACAGAAAAGGAAAGCGAGGAAAAAAGAGGGTGTAGCGAGACTTATGGAACTGGCGGGCACCAAAAAAGGCGGACTTACTGCGGCCTGTATACTTTCGGTAATGTCCAGCGTATTTAAGATAGTCCCGTTTTTTACCATATATCTTATACTTGAAAAACTAATCAATTGTTATTCTTCAGATGAAGCATTCACGTTTGACAGTGTATGTGTTCCGGTAATAATAACAGCTGCGAGCGCAGTACTGTATGGTGTATGTGCATACGCTTCAGCGATGCTGGCACACGGCGCGGCATTTGATATACTCTATGAACTGAGGATGAAGCTCATGGAGAAGATGGGGAAGATATCATCGGGTTATTACACAGCCAATACCCAGGGCAGTATAAAGAAACTGCTGCTTGAGGATGTGGAACAGATAGAGATATTCATAGCACATAGCATGTGCGAGGTGGCGGCAGCCATAGCTACACCGCTATTTACTATAATATTGCTGTTTATAACTGATTGGAGACTTACATTGGTATCACTTGTACCGATCATTATCTCATTCGTGATACTGGCGATGGCGCTCAAAAAGCCTGATGGTGCGAAATATCAGAAAAATATGGCCGACTGTAAAGCTAAAATGGAAGGTACCATCATAGAGTATATTCACGGCATGAGTGTCATAAAGATATTTGGTGGTACTAAGAATGCATTTAAGCGTTTTAAAACTGATATGAATGCATTTACAAAGTCAGTTCATGATACGGCTTATTATAATGCGAATGGGATGGGGTTATATTATGCATTCTTTGGTGCACAGATATTGTTTCTGCTCCCTGCAGCGATAATCATGCTGAACAGTGCGTCAAATTATACAGAGGTATTGCCGAAAATATTATTTTTCCTGGTAGTATGCGCAGGACTTAAAGAACCGCTTGAAAACATGATGAATGTGTCGATAGACAGTACGAAGATAAATGTAGGTCTTAAACGCATAGACGATCTGCTTGCTGAACCTGAGATAAAGCTTATAGGAGAAGGTAAGAAGTTAGAAAAATTTGATATTGAATTTGATGGAGTGTCGTTTGCTTATCCGGGCAGCGGCATTAAAGTTTGTGATAAGGTTAGCTTCTGCTTACCACAGGGAAGCTGCAATGCGCTCGTTGGTCCGTCAGGTGGCGGAAAGACTACCATTACTCAATTATTGATGCATTTTTATGAGATAGATGAAGGCTCGATAAAGATAGGCGGGACAGATATCAGAGAGGTCACACATGCTGAGCTTGTAAATAATATATCGTATGTTTTCCAGGATTCATTTATCTTTGATGATACGATAGAAAATAACATACGCATGGGAAATGAGAAGGCTTCATTTGAAGATGTAAGAGCAGCAGCCAAGGCCGCGAATATAGCTGAAACAATAGAGGCGCTCCCTTTAGAATATAAAACGGTTGTAACAGACAGCACAGGGCTTTCGGGCGGAGAAAAACAGCGTATTGCTATAGCCAGAGCGATACTTAAAAATGCTCCAATCGTAGTACTCGATGAGGCTACAGCCTATGCAGACGCGGAAAACGAAGCGAAAATCCAGGATGCATTTTCCAAACTTTCAAAAGGTAAGACTGTCATAATGATAGCTCATAGGCTTAAAACCATACAAAACGCCGATAATATCCTTGTAATGAATGCCGGAAGACTTGAAGCAATCGGAAAACATGAGGAACTAATGGAAAACTGTGAATTATACCGTAATATGGTAAACACCAATGACAGACGTGACAACTGGATCATGAGGAATTAAGGCTTCCCATTGAGGAGAATATATCGCAATACGAAGTGTTGGAGTCGAACGCTAAAGCATTCGACGTACGATGCCCTCCCTGGCGAAGGGAAGCTGTCAGCGTAGCTGACTGATGAGGTGTTACCAGAAGTGGTTTGGTGATCGAAAGGAAAGAATAAATATGTCAAAAAAAGAAAAATTCAAAAGGTGGAGAGATATAGTCACCTACGGTGACAGCAGAAAATATGTCAAATTTATAGCATGGCTGTTTTTTGACAGTTTTATAGCGTCTATTCCCTCAAGTATATTGATGATAGCGGTATATTATTTCCTTGCCCCTGTACTTGATGATTCTTTAGCATATGAGCAGAAACCTTTTTGGATATTGGTGGGTATACTTGCCGTTCAGACAGTTTTGTATGCTATAGTGAGGAGAAAAAGTTATCTTGATATCTGTGTGGGACATGTATCGGCTCAACAGGAAGAAAAACTTCGTTTGGGAGACAAACTTAAAACCTTACCGATGGGTTTCTTTGCAACTCATGATGCAGGTGAGCTTTCGACATTGCTTATGCGAAATTATGAGGAGATAGAGAACCTGTCTTCAAGCATAGTGGCAAACGGGACTGTAATAGTTATAAGGCTTATTATAGCACTTGTGATTTTGAGTGTTTTCAACGTTAAGATGATGTTAGCTATGTTTATAGTGATACCGCTTGCCATACCTTTTGCAATCATGAGTTATAAGCGGGTGGCACATACAAGTGCAGAACTGATAGCCATACAACAGCAGACTGCCGCAGAAACAATAGAGTATGCAGGGGGCATTACCACTCTGCAGGCCTATAATCGTGCAGGCAGTGCATTTGAAGGTTTGAAACAAAGTTTCGCAAAGCTCCGTGATGACTCTAAACGCCAGGAAAAAGCCGGTGGAGCGGTATCTATGTACGGCAGGGCGATACTTTTCTTAGGGATAAGTATTGTTATGGGTTTAGGAGCATATTTACTTTCTATAGATGAGATAAGCCCGTTCTTCTATATTATGTGCTTGCTCGCAGCATTACAGGTCTATGAGCCGATAATGCAGCTTTTTGTATTTGTAATAAGTATGGCTAGGATGAACCAATGCGTGGAAAAGCTGGCACGACTTAAAGAAGAAAAGGAACTTGCTGTTACAGAACCGTCTAAGACTACGGACAGAAGTGATATCTCATTTAAAAATGTTCATTTTTCATATGGTGCAGAAGAAGTCATTAAGGGCGTTAGTTTTAATATCCCGGAGCGAAAGTTTGTAGCATTAGTTGGTTCGTCAGGCTCAGGAAAGACCACCATAGCCAGACTCCTTGCCAGATTCTGGGATATACAGCAGGGAGAGATATGTATAGGCGGCGTACCTATAACATCTATGACACAGGAACATCTGCTCTCAAAAATAAGCATGGTATTTCAGGATGTATACCTGTTTAAGGATACTATAGCTGAAAACATCCGTATCGGAAAGCCGGATGCAACGGAGGATGAAATATACGAAGCTGCAAAAGCCGCAGCCTGTCATGAGTTTATAATGTCATTGCCTGATGGCTATAATACCATGGTGGGAGAAGGTGGTTCAACGCTGTCAGGAGGAGAGAAACAAAGGATATCGATAGCAAGAGCTATACTTTCTGATGCTCCGATCGTATTCCTGGATGAAGCTACCGCCAGTCTGGATCCTGAAAATGAGTTGCTGATACAACAGGCTATAGATGAACTGGTAAAGAATAAAACAGTCCTCGTAATAGCGCATCGACTGCAGTCGGTAATGAATGCCAATGATATAATAGTACTTGATAAAGGCAGGATAGTTGAAGAGGGAACACATAAAGAACTTCTTGATATGAATGGAAGGTACGCGGAGCTATGGAAAGAACAGCAAACTGCAGGAAAGTGGAAACTTTTAGAAGCGAATTGATGAATGCTTAAGCATAGTTATGCAGTGAATACAAAAAAATAAAAATAGTACTTGACAGGCTATGAACATCGTGATAATATGTTCATAGCCTGTTAGCGTTTGCTAACAGAAACTGAGAATGAAAACAAACCGGTTATTTGAAGGATTGGGTGAAAAAGATGGGTAAAGCATTTACAGAAAATGAAAAAATAGAAGTGCAGGAAAAATTAAGAAGAACAGGATTAAGGCTGCTTGCAGAAGAAGGAATACGAAGAGTATCCATTAGGGAACTGACTAAGGAAGCCGGTATAGCGCAGGGGGGGTTTTATACCTTTTATAAGGATAAGGACGATTTTATCATGGATCTGATGTGCCTGAGAGTTAGGGAAAAAACGGATATCATGTATCAGGAAAGGGAGAAGACCCTTGAAGATCCTAAAGATTTTATAGCACAGGTTTTCTACAAGGAAGGTATGCATCTTAAAAAGAACATGGCATTTAAGAACTCCGAAAGTGATACTATTTCTTTCTGGCAAAATTCATCACGCAATGGGAATCATATGATAGGCGAAACATATCTTGCTTTCTTAAAAAACATGATCTCATACTGGGAAGAGAATGGGTACAGGATAGAATGCGATGCGGAAGGCCTTTTAAATGCAGGTGCTGCAGCGGGATTACTGTTTTCAAATGCCGATATGCTTGAGGAAAAGTATTTTGAGGAGATATATAAGGTGTTTTGTGAAGCAGAGGTATCAAGATTTTTCAAGGCTGTTAGATTTAATTAATCACAGAACCACCTCCTGTTTTTGTTGAGTTAAGGCTTCCCCTTGAGGGGATATATCGACATACGAAGTGATGGAGTCGAACGCTAAAGCATTCGACGTACGATGCCCTCCCTGGCGAAGGGAAGCTGTCAGCGTAGCTGACTGATGAGGTGAAATTATGGGAAAAACAGATGAGAACAAACGTGAGCAAAGGTACAAACTGTTGACTACAGGTAATCTTTATCCTTTGCTTATAAAAATGGCTATCCCATCTATGATAGGTATGATAGTAAGTACAGTATACAATATGACAGATACCTATTGGGTGGCAAAACTTGATGATGCTGCACTTACCGCATCGGTTGGAGTGGTATTTACCTTTGTATCAGTGATACAGGCCATAGGTTTTTGGTTTGGGTACGGATCCGGTAACTATATATCCAGGATGCTTGGAAAAAAAGACAACGAAAAGGCTGAAAAAATGGCTGCTGTAGGAGTATGTTTAGCTATTATTACAGGCATAATATTTCTGCTGATCGGTCTGATTTTGATTAAGCCGCTTTCAGCTTTGCTGGGTGCGGGAAACGATGAAGTACTTTTGGATGCTACTATTAAATATCTGAGGATTACCATTTTCAGTGTTCCGTTTATGCTGGTGTCTAATGTTTTGTACAATCAGCTGAGATTGTCAGGCGGGGCAGGCAGCAGTATGATCGGCTTACTACTGGGTATGGGAGTAAATATGATCCTGGATCCCTTGTTTATCCTTAGCTTTAATATGGGGATAGAAGGTGCCGCTTATGCCAGCCTTATAGGACAAGTGATCGGAGTAGCAGTTCTCTTTTATGGGACATATAAACCAGGTAATGTTAAGGTTGATTTAAGAAAAGCAAAGCCGGATCTGTTTCATATAAAGGAGATATTGGCCGGAGGAGCTCCTAATTTCTGCAGGCAGGGTATAAGCAGTATATCTTCTGTTGTGCTGAATAATGTAGCGGGAGGGTTTAGTGTAAATGCATTGGCAGCCATAACTATTGCAACCAGAGTTTTGTATATAGCTTATGCACTGGTCATCGGTTTTGGGCAGGGATTTCAGCCGGTATGTGCCATGAACTATGGAGCTAAAAACTATGACAGGATAAAAAAAGCGTTTAAACTGACACTTATCACCGTAACAGGTTTTCTGGTAATTTCAACTTTTGTTTTAATTTTATTGAAAACGAGTCTGATCGGGGCGTTTACCAATGAGGACGAGGTTGCGCTGCTGGCAGGAAACATGCTTGAAAAATGGTGCGTGATTCTGCCGTTTATGGGTTATTATATCCTTATAGGCATGTTGCTGCAAAATATCGGAAGATTTGCGATGGCTACTTCGGTAACTACTTTGGAAAACGGATTCTGTCTTATCCCGGTACTGTTAATATGCGGTCTTGTTATGGGAGAAGATGGTCTGTTATGGTTTAAGCCTATAGCCAGCGGAATATCTCTGATTATATCAATATTTATCGGGACATATGCATGGAGAAAATATCTAGGAGGCGAGAAAAATGCAGTATGTAATACCATTTGAAGAAATCAAAAAGGAAGATGTTTTAACTGCAGGAGGCAAGGGAGCAAACCTCGGAGAGATGACGGCAGCCGGTATTCCGGTACCAAGGGGAGCGGTTGTATCGGCCAAAGGGTATGATCTGTTTATGACAGAAAACAATATAGATCCGGCAGTATTTGAAAACCCATCCGAGTTGCGCAATACAATAAAGAAAGGGAAACTTCCTGTAGAACTGGAAGGCGAGGTAAGAAACTATTATGCTCTTCTGGGGGCGGGGACCAGAGTGGCGGTAAGGTCATCAGCTACAGCGGAAGATCTGGAGGATGCAAGCTTTGCAGGACAGCAGGAAACATATCTTAATGTTATAGGTATAGATGTATTACTCCAAAAGATTATAGAATGCTATGCATCACTTTGGGGAGACAGGGCTGTAAGTTATCGAAAAACAGCCGGTTATGATAAACAGAAGGTTTCTCTGGCAGTAGTGATCCAGGAAATGGTGGAAAGTGAAAGCTCAGGAGTTATGTTTACAAGCGATCCTGCCGGAGATCCTGACAATTTACATATAAATGCTTCATACGGATTGGGAGAAGCTGTCGTTTCCGGAATTGTAAGTCCGGATGAATATATATGTGACAGAAACGGAAATATTAAAAATATAATAATAGGCAGTAAAGAGTGTCAGATTATTTATGACATTAACAAAACTGCAGAAAATGGTCAGAATAATGATATATCCGGACAGGGTGGAACAATAAAAGTCGATGTTGAGGAAAAATTGCGTTCTGCACAGGTACTTAAAAATAGCGTAATTAAAGAACTTATCCGTGAAGGTATAAGGATAGAAGAGCATTACGGACACCCCATGGATATTGAATGGGCTGTAAAGGACGGAAAGATTTATATCCTTCAGGCAAGAGCTATTACTACTCTCGGAGAAAAAAAGGAGAAAGGGTATTCAGAAGCAGAAATGGCTGCATTACCAAAAGTTAAGCCGGCTACCGGAAGGATGCGTGAGAGTGTTCTTTTTAACATGGAAAAGACACCTACTCCGTACTATCCTTTAGATCATGATTTTGGCGGTATTGTAGGTGAACAGAAAGGAGTACTTTTTGAAGAAATCGGTTTGAAATTCGGAGAAAGCATGTATCCGATTGATAACGACGGAATTAATTATCTGAGTGCTTCCAAACCTAAGATTACGCGTAGGATTTTTAAACTTCCGCATTATCTTAAATTGGTAAAAGACATAGACGGGAATGTTGAGAATTCAGAGAAAACATATAAAAAATGGCAGTCGAAATTTGAAGAGCTCCAAAAGAAAAATCTTCGTACTTTAAAGGATTACAGTAATGCATTTCAATATATGAGAAAGCTGATAGCTAAAACGGCATATGACAGATTTCTTTATGCGTTATTCCCGAATGCAGTAGAGAGCATGAAAGTGAATAAGGTGCTGAAGAAACTCCCGGGTGATCTGAATTGTTATGATCTGCTTGATGGTCTTAGTTATGTAACGGCTGATATCAACCGTGAAATGGCGGAATTAGCTGAATGGATAAAAAAGAATGAACAAATAAGAAAAAGTATTGAAAATGATGATTACAATACACTTACAGATAAGTACCCTGAATTAAAATCAAGGCTTGAAGCTTTTCTTGCTAAATACGGGAGTAAATCCGATTTTAACTGTTACTGCTTTATTTCCAGGTCATGGCGCGAGGAACCGGACAGGTTCCTAAATGTGCTAAAACCCATGATAAAGGCGGAAGAAAACAAGACTCCTTCAAAAGAGGAGGGGCTGCAGAGATATAACAATATCTTAAAACAGGTTGAAGGTATATTGTCACCTAAAAAGTACGCTGATTTTAAGAGGAGAGCTGAAGCATTACGTCACTATCATTATATCAGAGAAGCTACGCAGTATTTGTGGGAGTCTGAATTCGAATACTGTCGTAAACTGCTCAGAGAAACAGCAAAAATATCCGGGAAAAGCTATAATGATTATCTTTATCTGTTTGCTGACGAATTCATTGATGTTCTGGAAAACGGATGGGATTCAAAGATTTCGAAAATAGTTGATCATAGAAAAGCCAAAAGAGCCTTAGCAGAAGGCTATTGGATAAAAGCAAATGAAGATGCGCTTGTAAACGAATCCGGAGAAGTAACCGGTATATGCGGATCATCAGGAAAAGCAAGAGGAGAGGTATGTGTTGTTAAGTCACCTAAAGAGTTCGATAAACTTAAAAAAGGCGATATACTGGTATGCACTTATACAGATCCGGAGTGGACTCCGTTGTTCTGTCTTGCAGCAGGCGTACTGGTAGATACGGGCGGTACATTGTCACATGCGGCTATAGTGGCCCGCGAATATAATATTCCGGCGATACTTGCCTGTGGTGATGCGACGAAAAAACTGAAGGATGGAGATGCCGTATTGGTAGATGCCGATCAGGGAAAAGTAATAAAAATCTGA